>NZ_CAWNSE010000023.1:0-497994 GCF_963876935.1 Escherichia sp. MOD1-EC4550 | reverse complement strand
TACAACGCCGAAGATGTTTTGGCGGATTGAGAGAAGATTTTCAGTCTGATACAGATTAAATCAGAACGCAGAAGCGGTCTGATGAAACAGAATTTGCCTGGCGGCCGTAGCGCGGTGGTCCCACCTGACCCCATGCCGAACTCAGAAGTGAAACGCCGTAGCGCCGATGGTAGTGTGGGGTCTCCCCATGCGAGAGTAGGGAACTGCCAGGCATCAAATTAAGCGTGCTGATATGGCTCAGTTGGTAGAGCGCACCCTTGGTAAGGGTGAGGTCCCCAGTTCGACTCTGGGTATCAGCACCACTTTTTAGGTTAAAGTTCGGCAGATTAGAAAAGAATTTGTCTGGCGGCAGTAGCGCGGTGGTCCCACCTGACCCCATGCCGAACTCAGAAGTGAAACGCCGTAGCGCCGATGGTAGTGTGGGGTCTCCCCATGCGAGAGTAGGGAACTGCCAGACATCAAATAAAACAAAAGGCTCAGTCGGAAGACTGGGCCTTTTGTTTTATCTGTTGTTTGTCGGTGAACACTCTCCCAAGTAGGACAAATCCGCCGGGAGCGGATTTGAACGTTGCGAAGCAACGGCCCGGAGGGTGGCGGGCAGGACGCCCGCCATAAACTGCCAGACATCAAATCAAGTGAAAGGCCATCCGAAAGGATGGCCTTTTTGCGTTCAGAATCCATGTAAAACTTAATGGATTACCTGCGATAAAAATGTCCTCGTACGCTCTGATTTAGGATGCGCAAAAAACTCATCCGGTGCAGCTTGTTCCACTATCTCCCCACGATCCATAAAAATCACCCGATCAGCGACGGTTCGCGCAAACCCCATCTCGTGCGTTACGCACAACATAGTCATACCTGACTGCGCCAGCCCAATCATTGTATCCAGCACTTCTTTCACCATCTCCGGATCGAGCGCAGACGTAGGTTCGTCAAACAGCATGATCTTTGGTTTCATACAAAGTGAACGTGCTATGGCAACGCGTTGCTGCTGACCACCAGAAATCTGTCCGGGAAACTTCTGGGCATGTTCGGCAATTCTTACTCGCTCAAGATAATGCATCGCCAGAGCTTCAGCCTCTTTCTTAGGCATCTTGCGTACCCAAATCGGTGCCAGGGTACAGTTCTGTAGAACTGTCAGATGAGGGAAGAGATTGAAATGCTGAAAGACCATTCCCACTTCCTGCCTGACACGCTCAATATTGCGGATATCTTCATTAAGTTCGATGCCATCAACCACGATTCGTCCCTGTTGATGTTCTTCCAGATGATTAATACAGCGAATGGTTGTCGATTTCCCCGAACCAGAAGGGCCACACAGAACGATTCGTTCTCCCGGTTGTACGGTTAAATTAATATTTTTCAGAACATGGAATTGTCCATACCATTTATTGACGTTTTCCAGCGTAATCATCGCGTTAGCAGGTTGCAGTAAAATTTGGCTCATAGTGTCCTCAATGCGGTGTACGTCCGGTGTTAAAACGTTTTTCCAGATGTTGGCTATAACGTGACATGCTGAAACAGAAGATCCAGTAAATCAGTGCGGCGAAAACATAACCTTCCGTCGACATACCCAACCAGGCGGGATCAACGGTTGCCTGCTGAACGCTACTGAAAAGATCGAACAACCCGATGATGATCACCAGGCTGGTATCTTTGAAGAGTGCGATGATGGTATTTACCAGCCCAGGAATCACCAGCTTCAACGCCTGTGGCAGAATAACCAGCCCCTGGGTTTTCCAGTAACCCAACGCCAGCGACTCTGCCGCTTCATATTGCCCTTTAGGCAGCGCCTGTAATCCGCCTCGCACGACTTCCGCAACATATGCTGACTGAAACAGGATCACGCCAACCAGCGCGCGGATCAGTTTGTCGATGCTGATGCCTTCTGCCATAAACAGCGGCAGCATGACCGAAGACATAAACAATACGGTGATTAGCGGTACGCCGCGCCAGAACTCGATAAAAATGACTGACAAGATACGCACAATTGGCATATGGGAGCGGCGACCTAACGCCAGTAAAATCCCCCACGGTAGCGCTCCCGCAATCCCAACTGATGCAATAATTAAAGTGAGCGTCAGCCCGCCCCATTGCCTGGTTTCAACCCGCTCAAGACCAAGAAACCCGCCATACATCAGCCACCAGACAATCAGTGGGTAAATCACCGCCCATACCGCAATATAGCGACCGCGATACGGGAGTATTTTCCAGAACATTGGTGCGATCGACACAAGCCCAATCAGTAATGCGAGGTTAATTCGCCAGCGTTGGTCGTGTGGGTAAAGCCCATACATAAACTGACCAAATCGTTCGTGGATGAAGACCCAACAGGCACCGGCTTTTGTGCAGTCGGCACGCGTTGAGCCAACCCAGTTAGCCTGCAAAAATGCCCAGTTCAGCAACGGTGGGATCAGTTCCCACATCAACCATATGCAGCCAATAGTCAGCAGGCTATTGCTCAAGCTGGAGAACAGATTTTTTCGCACCCACACCATCGCGCGGCTTGAGTTATGGCTCGCCGGGCGCGGGGGATGAGACAGCAATACTTTTGTCATCATGACTCCTTAGCGTTCAACGATCGCGATGCGGCGGTTATAGATATTCATCAGCAGCGAGATAGTCAGGCTGATAATCAGATAGACCGACATGGTCATGGCTATCGTCTCGATGGCTTGCCCCGTCTGATTCAGCACGGTGCCGGCAAACAGCGAAACCATATCGGGATAGCCAATAGCGGCGGCAAGAGAGGAGTTTTTGACGATGTTGAGATACTGGCTGGTTAACGGTGGAATAATCACCCGCAATGCCTGGGAAATAATGACCTGGCGTAGCGTAACCGGGTTGGGTAATCCCAGTGACCGAGCCGCTTCATGTTGACCATAAGGCACCGCCTGAATCCCGGCGCGGATAATCTCGGCGATAAATGCAGAGGTATAAACCGAAAGCGCCAGCGTTAAGGCTGCCAGTTCAGGAATTAAAACCATCCCGCCGCGGAAATTAAAACCTTGTAGGGCTGGAACATCCCAGTGCAGTGCCGCGCCAAAAAGCCATTGCGCCAGTAAAGGCAAACCGATGATCAACACAACGGCGACCGGCCAGGTTCGGCGCAATTGTCCGGTCTTTATCTGGTACGTTTTATTAAAACGGAATATTCCAACAGAAATGGCTATAGCAATAACAACAGTCAGGATAAACGCAATAAATCCGTCTCCCAGCTGCGGCGACGGAATATAAAGCCCACGATTGCTCAAAAAGGCCAGATCAAACGCACTCTCTGCCTGGCGTGGTCCGGGCAAATTGCGCAACACGGCAAAGTACCAGAAGAAGATTTGCAGTAGCGGCGGAATATTACGGAAGATCTCAATATAAATTGTGGAAAGCTTTCGTAGCAGCCAGTTATCCGAAAGTCGTGCCAGACCGATAAAGAAGCCCAGAACAGAAGCGAATACAATACACAATGCAGAAACCAGCAGCGTATTGAGTAAGCCAACAATGAAAACGCGTCCGTAGGTATCACCCTGCTGGTAATCGATCAAATGCTGGATAATACCGAAGCCAGCGCCGCGGTCCAGGAAGGCAAAACCTGAAGTAATGCCGCGATTACTGAGATTCGTCACAGTGTTGTGAAATAGCCAACCAACAATGCCGACAACAGCAACAACGGCAAGGATCTGGAATAACCAGGCGCGAACCGTAGGGTTGGCAAAGGAGAGTGAGCCTTTAACGGTTGAGCGGCGATGAGACATAGAAACCTCGGAAAGCATAACGCTGAAGAGAGCGCCGCCGTAGCGACGCTCGTTACCTCACACCGACTTAACGCACGGGCGGCGCGTACTGAATACCGCCGTTATTCCAGAGATTATTTTGCCCACGTTTAATCTTCAGGGGGCTTTCTGAACCTACGTTACGCTCAAAAATTTCCGAGTAATTACCCACCTGTTTGATGATGTTGTAAGCCCATTTATTATCCAGCTTCAGATCTTTACCGTAATCGCCCTCTTTACCCAGCAGATGCGCCATATCAGGCGTTGCAGGATTAGCCGCTTTTTCATCAACGTTTTGCGAATTAACGCCCATCTCTTCAGCATTCAGCATGGCGAAAAGCGTCCAGCGCACTATAGAGAACCATTCATCATCGCCACGACGAACTACCGGCCCAAGCGGTTCTTTAGAGATAACTTCCGGTAAAACAATCCATTCAGCTGGGTTGCTTAATTTGATGCGCAGGGCATACAGTTGTGATTGATCCGAGGCCAGCGTATCGCAGCGACCAGATTCCAGTGCCTTCGCGGATTCGTCAGAGCGATCGAAAGTCACTGGTGTGTACTTCATATTGTTTGCCTTGAAGTAATCGGCGACGTTGAGTTCGGTATCAGTACCCGCCTGAATACAGACTGTTGCGCCATCCAGTTCTTTCGCGCTTTTTAATCCCGCTTTATCGTGCGTCAGGAAACCAATGCCGTCATAATAAGTGACGCCAGTAAATGCCATTCCCATACCGGCATCGCGAGAGGAAGTCCAGGTCGTATTACGGGAGAGCAAATCCACCTCCCCTGACTGTAAAGCCGTGAAGCGTTCTTTTGCAGTGAGCGGGGTATATTTCACTTTCGTGTCGTCACCAAATACAGCTGCCGCAACACCACGACAAACATCTACATCAATACCTGAAAACTTACCGTCAGCATCGGCATAAGAGAACCCAGGTAATCCATCACTGATCCCGCATTGCACAAAACCTTTTTTCTGAACGGCATCAAGCGTCGCGCCAGCATGCGCCTGATTTGCAACGGCAAGCAGCACGCTGGCGGCAGCCAGTGTGGCTATCATCATCTTTTTCATAATGCTTCCTGTGAGGCGAAAATTATCGTTATAGGACGTTTGGGAAACGTCTTTTACCTGTCTGTGGCCATCCTCTTATAAGCAAAAGTAGTGCCAGCTTTTGCGCACGATTTCGCGTCGCAATAAGCTGAGTGTAGACAGGAAATAATAAAAACAGCGCCCCGCAATGGTGCGAAAATGAAACATGCGCCACATTTTGGCGCAAAATATTTACGCATTTTTTACTAAGCAGAATAATGATTGTTAGCGTGAGTATATTTCTGGTAGGAAGTGTGAAAATTAAATTGATGCGTTATTTCGAAAGCAGCGAAATAACATGCTAAATCAGCAGGGAATTACCCAGCAGAATATAGCAATATTTTATCTTATGTAGAGATACTGTATCGTTAAACAGAGCGCGGTACTCCGCGCCCTGTTCAGTTATTTCGACAGAGCGATGATCCCCATCGTCAGGCCAGCAACAGCAGCTGCCCCGCCAGCAATAGCCCCAGCCGTTTCCCAGTTATCCTGAGTCGTGCCTTTCATACAGGTATTGGTGTGAACCAGTCGACCCTGATCGTCATAAACCGGAACGCAGGGCGAATCGTGAGCACAGCCCGCCAGCAATGCGGTGAGCAATGCTACAGGAATTAATCTTTTCATGGTGTTACCTCAGTAATAAACGCTAACGCTTAATAAGTTAACTCTCTTATTAACGAGCTGAATGCCATTTTATCACTGGAGGTTATAAATCTTGCGGCATGAATAATGACAAATTATGTGAATTGTAAAAATAGTGAAGGGAGCGGGAACTATAGAAAGTTTTTAAAGAGTGAGTAGAAGAATATCTTATTAATTTTTATGGGTTTCACTGAAAATAATAAAGGCACCCGAAAGCGCCTTTATGTTTCTGATTTATCCTTTAAAGCAACGGCGGATAACCACAAAGAACACCGGCACGAAGAAGATTGCCAGCAACGTTGCAGAGACCATCCCGCCCATTACCCCGATACCCACTGCGTTCTGCGCGCCACTGCCGGCACCGTTACTGATAGCTAGCGGTAATACGCCGAGAATAAAGGCGAGAGAGGTCATCAGGATAGGACGCAGACGCATACGTACTGCCACCAGTGTCGCTTCACCAACACCTTTACCCTCTTTCTCCATGAGATCTTTAGCGAACTCAACAATCAAAATAGCGTTTTTGGCCGACAAGCCAATTGTCGTTAGCAAGCCCACCATAAAGTAGACGTCATTTTTTTGATTAAAGAGTGTCGCCGCCAGTAGCACGCCGACAATCCCTAACGGCACGACTAACATAACCGAGACAGGAATTGACCAGCTTTCATAGAGTGCAGCAAGGCACAGGAAAACAACCACAAAGGAAATTGCTACCAGAGCGGGAGCTTGGTTTCCCGATAAGCGTTCCTGATATGACATACCCGTCCAGTCATAACCAATGCCAGCTGGTAATTGTGATGCAAGGTTTTCCATCAACGCCATGGCATCGCCGGAACTGGTTCCTGGCGCGGCTTCCCCCTGAATCTCCATTGACGGCAGACCGTTGTAGCGCTCCAGTCGCGGAGAGCCATACACCCAATGTGCAGTGGTAAAGGCAGAGAATGGCACCATTTCGCCGTTGGCGCTGCGGACATAAAGTTTATCGACATCTTCTGGCAGCATACGGAATTTGGCATCCGCCTGAACATACACCTTTTTCACGCGACCACGGTCAATGAAGTCGTTAACGTAAGTCCCACCCAACGCCGTTGAAATGGTCTGATTGATGTCAGAAAGTGAAACACCTAATGCCTGCGCCTTTTCCTGGTCAACTTCCAGTTTAAACTGCGCGGTGTCTTCCAGACCATTAGGACGCACGCTGACTAAGCTGGCAGGATGTTGCGCCGCCATGCCAAGCAACTGGTTACGGGCCTGGGTCAGGGCATCGTGACCCAGCCCAGCCTGATCAATTAACTCAAAGTCGAAACCCGTTGCCGTGCCCAGTTCAACAATGGCTGGCATATTGAATGGAATGACAAAACCGTCGCGGATCTTGCCCAATTCCATTTTGGCACGATGGATTACCGCTTCCGCACTGTTTTCGTCACCACTACGCTCTTCCCACGGTTTCAGACTGACGAAAGCCATACCGGCGTTTTGTGCCTGGCCGCTGAAGCTAAAGCCGTTAACCGTAAAGACACTTTCTACGTTCGCTTTCTCGTTCTTCAGATAGTAATCCGTCACTTGATCCAACACTTTTTGCGTCCGCTCTTGCGTCGCGCCAGCGGGTAACTGAATCATAGTCAGAAAGACACCCTGATCCTCTTCAGGTAAGAAGGAAGACGGAAGACGTAAAAACAACACCACCATTCCAGCAACAATTAGTGCATAGATCAGTAAATATCGTCCTGTGGAACCGAGGATTTTGCCGACGCTGTTGGTGTAGTGGTTAACGCTATGATCGAAGGTGGTATTAAACCAGCCGAAGAAACCGCCCTTATTTTCGTGATGCTCAGCAGAGACGGGTTTGAGCAGTGTTGCACATAACGCTGGGGTAAGAATCAATGCCACCAGAACAGAAAGCGCCATTGCCGAAACGATGGTGATAGAGAACTGGCGGTAAATTGCCCCAGTAGAACCGCCGAAGAATGCCATTGGAATAAATACCGCTGACAGCACCATCGCGATACCCACCAGTGCGCCCTGGATTTGCGACATTGATTTTTCCGTCGCTTCTTTTGGCGGGAGCTTATCCTCCATCATCACGCGCTCGACGTTCTCCACCACCACTATCGCATCATCGACGAGCAGCCCGATGGCAAGCACCATCCCGAACATAGTTAGTGTATTGATGGAGTAACCAAAAGCGGCGAGGATGGCAAACGTCCCTAACAACACCACGGGTACCGCAATGGTGGGGATCAGCGTTGCTCGCATATTCTGCAAGAACAGATACATCACCAGGAACACCAGCATAATGGCTTCGAACAGCGTTTTTACCACTTCGTGAATAGAAAGCTGGACGAATGGCGTAGTGTCATAAGGATAGAGAACCTTCATTCCCTGCGGGAAGAATGGCTGTAATTCCGCCAGTTTTGCCTTAATGGCTTTCGCGGTATCGAGAGCATTCGCGCCGGTTGCCAGCTTAATACCCAGGCCCGCCGCCGGTTTACCGTTGATGCGAGCGATAACGTTATAGTTTTCACCGCCAAGTTCAACCCGTGCGACATCTTTCAGGCGTACCACCGAGCCGTCACTGTTTACGCGCAGGGTCACTTTGCCGAATTCTTCCGGATTTTTTAACCGCGTCTGAGCAATAATCGAGGCGTTCAACTGTTGCCCTGGTAACGCTGGCGTTCCGCCCAACTGTCCGGCAGCGATCTGATCGTTCTGTACCTTCAACTGGTTAATCACATCAACCGGCGTCAGTTTATATTTGTTTAGCAGATCGGCGTCCAACCAGATACGCATCGCATACTGTGCGCCGAAAAGCTGTACGTCACCGACGCCATTCAGACGGCTAAGCGTATCTTTAACGTTAGAGGCCACATAGTCCGAGATATCGTCCTGTGTGGTGCCTGGGTTATCAGAGACAAAGCCCGCCACCATCAAATAGCTGCTACTGGACTTTTCAACACTGATCCCCTGCTGCTGTACCTCCTGCGGCAGCAACGGCGTGGCGAGCTGGAGTTTGTTCTGCACCTGCACTTGCGCGATATCTGGATCGGTCCCGGACTGAAAGGTAAGGGTAATTGTCACGCTACCGGCGGAATCGCTGGTGGAGGACATATACATCAGGTTATCGATACCATTCATATTCTGTTCGATAACCTGCGTCACCGTATCCTGCACGGTCTGCGCATCAGCGCCCGGATAGTTTGCCGAAACAGAAACCGCAGGCGGCGCAATGGTCGGGTACTGGGCGACGGGCAATTGTAGGATCGCCAGTGCGCCCGCCATCATCAGAATAATGGCCAGCACCCATGCAAATATCGGTCGTCGAATAAAAAAGTTTGCCATGTCAGATTGCCTTACTTCGATGCAGTATCTGCGGGGGTATCGGTAGTGGCTTTAACCTGCTCTCCCGGACGCGCTTTTTGCAGGCCGCTGACAATGACTTGATCGCCAGATTTCAGCCCTTCGCTAATCAACCATTTATCGCCAATCGCCTGGCTGGCAACGACAGGGCGCGCTTCAACCTGACTTTTATCGTTAACAATCAGCACGGTTGCATCACCACGCGGTGTGCGGCTAACGCCCTGTTGCGGGATAAGAATGGCGTCAGGTTGAACGCCTTCATCAATCCGTGCGCGCACAAACATACCTGGCAAAAGCGTATGTTGCGGGTTAGGGAAGACGGCACGTAGGGTTATGGAGCCGGTGCTTTCATCAACGGTAACATCGGAGAATTGCAGCGTACCTTTCAGGGGATAGGTTTGACCGTTCTCCATGACCAACTCTACGTTGCTGGTGGCGTTCTCCTTATGCAAATTTCCTTGCTCTACGGATTGCTTCAGCCTCATAAAATCGTTGCTGGATTGGGTCACATCAACGTAGATAGGATCGAGCTGCTGGACAGTCGCCAGTTCGGTCGTTTGCCCATTAGTGACAAGAGCGCCTTCGGTCACAGTCGATTTGCCGATACGTCCACTAATTGGCGCAGTCACTTTGGTATAAGCGAGATTGATGCGAGCGCTTTCGACCGTGGCTTTTGCGGCAATCACGGCGGCATCGGCCTGGCGAGCATCAGCAATGGCCTGGTCGTACTCCTGCTGACTGATGTATTTCGTACCCACGAGCGGAACGTAACGTTTTACCGTCAAATGCGCGATGGCGGCGGCGGCTTCACTTTTCGCCAGTTCGCCTTTCGCGCTGTCATAACTTGCCTGATAGGTCGCGGGATCGATCTGGTACAGAGACTGGCCTGCTTGCACATCGCTGCCTTCAGTGAAATTGCGACTCAGTACGATCCCGCTAACCTGTGGGCGAACTTCGGCTATACGGTAAGCATTGGTGCGGCCTGGTAATTCAGTCTTAACTTCTAACGGGGCCGTTTTCACAATATGAACGGTAACCTGCGGTTCACCGACGTGAGCTTTCTCTTCTCCCTTATCGTTACAACCGGCGATTAAAGCCGCGGAGATCAGAATAAAGGAGGGCAGGAGGAAAAACCTGGCATGTTTCGTCATTACTATTCCTCAAAAAACCAAAAGCGCGTTATTTACCCAAAAAGGCAACGC
The DNA here is from genome assembly GCF_963876935.1 of Escherichia sp. MOD1-EC4550. Lineage (NCBI taxonomy): Bacteria > Pseudomonadati > Pseudomonadota > Gammaproteobacteria > Enterobacterales > Enterobacteriaceae > Escherichia > Escherichia sp. MOD1-EC4550. The sequence goes on along the minus strand of NZ_CAWNSE010000023.1, from coordinate 487,933 downwards.
GTTAACTCGCAGAAAGAAAAATACAGTTCGCTATCCTACAAATTATCATTCGTCGATGTAAGGAATAGTTATGAATACTGGCGTCTCAAGGCACATAAACACAAAAAAAGATTAATATTTTACTGTTTTATTTTGACGCGGGTTGAAAGAGGTAGAATCAAATCCTCGCAAATTGAAATATATATTGATAGAGTGAATGTATTTTAGGTAAATGATAAACGTTATTTATTTGACGATTTATAGCAACTCAATATTAGCCTCTCGTATAAATATACATTAGGTGATAGATTAACCTTCGCTATTTTCTCATCCTGTGTCGAATATATTTATTTCCTGAATAATTAATCATGGCAAAAAGAACCAAAGCTGAAGCCCTGAAGACCCGGCAAGAACTGATTGAAACTGCCATCGCCCAGTTTGCGCAGCATGGCGTAAGCAAGACGACGCTCAACGACATTGCCGACGCCGCTAACGTTACGCGTGGCGCTATCTACTGGCACTTCGAGAACAAGACCCAACTGTTTAATGAGATGTGGTTGCAACAGCCTTCATTGCGGGAGTTAATCCAGGATCACTTGACAGCTGGGTTAGAGCATGACCCGTTTCAGCAATTGCGTGAAAAATTGATTGTTGGCTTGCAATATATTGCCAAAATTCCCCGCCAGCAGGCGTTGCTGAAAATCTTATATCACAAATGTGAATTTAATGATGAGATGCTGGCAGAGGGAGTGATACGCGAAAAGATGGGCTTTAATCCGCAGACTCTCCGCGAAGTATTGCAGGCATGTCAGCAACAAGGTTGTATAGCAAATAATCTCGATTTAGATGTTGTGATGATTATTATTGATGGTGCCTTCAGCGGAATTGTTCAAAACTGGTTAATGAATATGGCGGGTTATGATCTTAATAAACAAGCACCCGCACTGGTCGATAACGTATTAAGAATGTTCATGCCAGATGAAAACATAACGAAATTAATTCATCAAACGAATGAATTAAGTGTCATATAAATTCACATTCTGTCCTGAAAATTCAGTTCGTCACAGTTAACCAGTTTTAGTGGATTAACTGAGTTCATATTGCGGCATTTGTCTGTTTCTGTTGCCAGCAGTTCAATCCACTGCATCAGTAAAGTATCAAACAGAAAAACGAAGACAGCGAAAACGACGAGCCACCAATACTTGCGAATCATTACCTGAGCCTGTGCATGTTTAACCAAGTCTGGCAGGAAATATACACGAAATGAATAATCTGAAAACCAGGCTTACACTTCCTTTACTTTGCAATGAGATCGGGGTCAACTTCGCTTAACCGGCTTCGTTTTGACAGGTTGCCGGTCTTTCTTTTTTTCACTTTCGCCAGTTCTTCCGCAGAGTAATGCGACGCGACATCCAGCCGTCGAAGCCCCATTTTGATGTACTCGCTGTTGATCTCAATACCAATGAATTTTCGCCCGCTGGCGGCGGCTACGGCACCGGTAGTAAAGCTACCGGCAAACGGGTCGAGAACGATATCGCCTGGGTTGGAAGAGGCGAGAATAATGCGTTTCAGTAAGGCTTCCGGTTTTTGCGTCGGGTGATTCTCATATTCATCCATCAAATAACGCACGCGCGGAAAATCCCAGACGTTACCCGGTACTTTTTGATGATTGTAAGGCTGTGGAGGATTTTTGCGATAATCGATCAACGCGCGCTGCGATCCGGTTTTGGCTTCTACCAGAATAGCATCACCGTTGAACGTGTAGTTCTTTGCGTCTTTCACCATCATCAGGATGGGTTCGTACATGGAGCCGTAGTGTTTTTTCGCCTGCACTCCAGAACTGTCATATGACCAGACGATGCGACTTTTGATGGTAAAAAACTTGCGGCACTGGAGATCGATAAAGGGCATGTTTTCCGTGCTGTTCATGATGTACATGCTGCCCTGCTTTTTCAGAACGCGGTGGCACTCTGCAATCACTTCAAACAGCCAGTCGATAAACAGATCTTCTTTCCAGGCTTCGATCATACCATCAAAATTTTTACCGATGTTATACGGTGGGTCGGCAAAGATCAGATCTACACTTTCGGCGGGGATCTTTTTAAGTTCGGTTAATGCATCACCCTGGATGATGGTCTTTGCTTCATTACCAAATCGGGTCGGTTCACATCCTGTTCTCATGGTCACTCCCTTTGTGACACCTATAAAAAAGGCGCTTCCCCATGCCGAGTAGCGCCTTTTTAATCAAGCATTTAGCTAACCTGAATTAGTTCATGCCGTATTTTTTCAATTTTTTACGCAGCGTACCACGGTTGATGCCCATCATCAGCGCAGCACGGGTCTGGTTACCACGGGTGTATTGCATCACCATGTCCAACAGGGGCTGTTCTACTTCAGCCAGTACCAGCTCATAGAGGTCATTCACATCCTGACCGTTCAGTTGAGCAAAATAGTTCTTCAGTGCCTGTTTAACCGAGTCACGCAGGGGTTTTTGGGTTACCTGATCCTGAGAGTTAACGGTAGAAACGGTCAGTACGTCAGAATTTACGCGTTGTTCGAACATAGTTCTGTCAGCTCTTTATTTCTGTTTACGCAAAATTTTCGAAGTATGCCTCCAACGCCTCCAGCTGTTCGCTGGCATCCTCAATGGCGTTGAATGTGCGCCGAAACTGGTCATTTGGAGCGTGTTCCTGGAGATACCAGGAAACGTGTTTACGTGCAATTCGGTACCCTTTTGCCGGACCATAAAAGTCATGCAGTTCCCGAACGTGCGCGCAAAGCAAGCGCTTAACCTCTGCCAAAGGCAGCGGGGGCAGCAACTCCCCAGTGTCCAGATAATGCTGGATTTCCCGAAAGATCCAGGGTCTTCCCTGAGCTGCGCGGCCTATCATCAGGGCATCCGCCCCTGTATAGTCGAGCACAGCTCTGGCTTTAAGCGGGTCAGTAATGTCGCCATTCGCGATAACCGGAATGGAAACTTTCTGCTTAACTGCCCGAATACTGTCGTACTCAGCTTCTCCATTGAACAAACAGGCGCGTGTACGGCCATGAATGGTCAGAGCCTGAATGCCACAGTCTTCAGCCAGTTGGGCAATCTCTTCGCAGTTACGGTGTTCCGGCGCCCAGCCGGTGCGAATCTTCAGGGTAACAGGAACGTCCACTGCATTGACGACCTCGGTAAGGATCGATTTAACGACATCCGGGTACTGCAAGAGGGCTGAACCTGCGAGCTTGCGATTCACTTTTTTAGCCGGGCAACCCATATTGATATCAATAATCTGGGCACCGCTTTCCACGTTAATACGTGCTGCATCTGCCATTTCTTTCGGATCGCTACCAGCAATTTGCACGGTGCGAATACCGGGTTCATCAATGTGCACCATCCGTAAACGAGATTTGTCGCTTTCCCAAACCTGTGGGTTAGAAGACATCATCTCGGATACTGTCAATCCGGCTCCCATCTCGTAGCACAACGTCCGAAAAGGTCTGTCTGTAATGCCAGCCATGGGCGCTGCGATCAGGCGATTTCTGAGCTGATATTGTCCGATGCGCATGAGTTAAGAAATGACCATACTGTGACTGCAAGGCGGCGTATATTACGCATTTTTTGCACGAGATGAAAGGCCAAACTTTGACCAATCCTCTGAGATGGATCAAAGAATTGCATTTAAAATGAGCTTAGCGCGATAATTACTCATAAAAATCATCATATTAGAAAATAGTGACTAAAATTTACACTCCAAGAAATTTGAGTAAGTTCTCAATTTTTCTTTATGAATGAAAATTTTGGCACGCAAATCTGCGTAAATAATCGGCAAATTAACGTGCCTTTTGTGACCTTGCTCGCACTTCGCCTTGCGTCACCATACGGCGATGCGAAGGTTAATTCTTACGACCGGTAATGCGGCACCACTCTTCTTTTTCCACGACCGGGTCCAGAGCGAAGCTGTCGGCATAAGCTTCACAAACGCTCTCTGCCTGGCTTGCCAGAATACCGGAAAGGCCCAGCAAGCCACCTGAAACCGGCAGGACGCTGATTAACGGTGCCAGTTCACGTAATGGGCCTGCAAGGATGTTAGCGACCACCACGTCGGCTTTCATTTCTTCTGGCTGATCTTTAGGTAGGTAGAGTTCCAGACGGTCAGAAACGCCATTACGTTCGGCGTTGTCGCGGCTGGCCTGAATCGCCTGCGGATCAATATCAATACCAATGGCTTTTGCTGCACCCAGTTTCAGCGCCGCGATAGCCAGAATGCCGGAACCGCAGCCAAAGTCGATGACTGTTTTACCGGTTAAATCGAGGCTGTCGAGCCATTGCAGGCACAGAGAGGTAGTTGGATGAGTCCCTGTACCAAACGCCAGACCTGGGTCTAACATTACGTTGACGGCGTTTTCGTCCGGCACATCACGCCAGCTTGGGCAGATCCACAGTCGTTCACCAAAGCGCATCGGGTGGAAATTATCCATCCATTCGCGCTCCCAGTCTTTATCTTCCAGTTGTTCGATTTTGTGCGCGAAGCCTGCGCCGAGCAGCGGATGATTCTCCAGAATCGCCACGACTTCATTCATGTCGGTTTCAGCATCGAACAGACCAATCACATCGGTGTCGCCCCACAGGCGCGTTTCGCCCGGCAGCGGCTCAAACACAGGCGTATCGTGGGTATCCTGAAAAGTGATAGAAACGGCACCCGCTTCCATCAGCGCATCGCTAAGATCTTCCGCGTTCGCGCCGGTAGTGTTCAGTTTCAGTTGGATCCAAGGCATGGCAAAACTCTTTATTTATCAGTAGTCAAAACGGTAGCTTGCGGGACGGATGTACCGAAACGGTTTCCGACCAGGAAAGCCAGCAAACTTAGTAGTAACGAGGGCACGATAGGGTGGAAGCCCAGGTACTGAATATTCAGCGTCGCGAGTACGGCATACAGTACGCCGCCAACGATCATCGCACTTAGCGCGCCTTTGGCGTTGGCGCGTTCCCAGTAAAGACCCAGCACCAGCGGCCACAGGAAAACGGCTTCCAGCCCACCGAAGGCCAGCAAATTCAGCCAGATGATCATTTCTGGCGGCTTCCAGGCGGCAAGCAGCAGCAACGCACCGAGAACCAACGTGATCACCGCCGACATCCGCTTCAGACGCGTCTCGTTTTGCATTTGATCCGGACGGATATTCAGATAGAGATCTTTAATGATCGTAGCGGAACTTTGCAGCAACTGGGCATTGATCGTCGACATGATCGCAGCCATAGGTGCAGCCAGGAAGATCCCGGCAGCAAACGGTGGCAGCACTTTTACCATCAACGTCGGGATCACCAGGTCCGGTACGGTGAGATCGGGGATCACCGCCCGACCTAACGCTCCGGCCAGGTGCATACCGAACATCAGGATTGCGACCACAATCGTACCGATGATGATCCCCCGATGTACGGCTTTGCTGTCTTTATAAGAGATACAGCGCACCGCAGTATGCGGCAGGCCAATCACGCCAAAACACACCAGCACCCAGAACGACGTCATAAACGCAGGTGACAGAATATCGTCAGCGCCTTGTGGCGTAACCAGTTGCGGATCGATGGTTTGCAGCGTCTCTACCGCATTGCTTAAGCCGCCAGCAGCATGGACCACGCCAATAAGCAGCACAATGGTGCCAATCAGCATCACCAGCCCTTGCATGGTGTCGTTCAGCACGCTGGCGCGAAAGCCGCCAAAGGCGGTGTAGAGCGCAATGCTGATGCCAAAAATCAGCAAACCTGTTTCATAAGGGATACCCGCCGCGGTTTCCAGCAGGCGCGCACCGCCGATAAACTGCACGGTCATCGCACCAACGAACGCAACCAGCAAACTCAAACTCGCCAGCCACACCAGCAGGCGACTCTGGTAGCGGGCAAACAGCATATCGTTCAGCGTCACCGCATTGTAGCGGCGCGCGAGAATCGCGAACTTCTTGCCGAGAATACCGAGCGAAAGCCAGACCGCAGGTAGCTGAATCATTGCCAGCAATACCCAACCCAGGCCGTATTTATAAGCAGCTCCTGGCCCGCCGATAAACGAACTGGCACTGATATAGGTCGCGGTGAGCGTCATCGCCAGCACAATACCGCCCATAGAACGGCTGCCGAGGAAATACTCATTGAGGAAGGTGCCGGTGCTCCGTTTACGCATCGCATAAACAGAGATACCGAACACCACCACCAGATAGGCGACCAGCGGTAGAATCACTTCAAGCTGCATCGTCATCCTCCAGCGGGATATCGCGATAGATAAATTTCACCATCGCCCAGCACAGTCCAATAAACAGCAGCGGCGTCAGGATGCAAGCCATCTCAAACCAGCGTGGAAAGCCGGTAAAACCGGGGGTAACGCCAGGTAAGTAAGCGGCTACTAACCATACCGCCAGATACAAAAGGGTCAGCCCCAGCGCCCAGCGCGCCTCTTTATGGGCCTGAACAAAACGAGTGTCCACGGAAGGGGTCCTCCTCATGGGGGGATACGAGAAACGGGCAATTCTACGGCAAGTCTTCAGGCAGGGAAAATAATCTGACAGAAAATTGCCGTTCAGTGCTCCTGCAAAAAGTCTTCAATGTCAGCCAGTGAGGATACCCCTTCCATCGGACCTTGCCGCATTACCGCGAGCGCGCCGCTGGCATTTGCATATTGCAGCGCCTTGTGTGCCGGGATACCGGATAAGAAAAGAGTGACAAACGTTGCGCCAAAGCAGTCGCCTGCACCCGTTGGATCGATTATTTCGATATCGTGGCCTGCAACATGCTTGGCGTGTAATGTTCCGTTTTTAAGCTTGTAATAGCTGGCCCCACGCTGGGCGCGTTTTATCGCCACATGTTTTACGCCGCCGTGGAGAAGATCGCTAACAATCTGTTCTTCTGACAGATTTTTGTGACGCGCGAAGAAAGGGAGTTCGCTTTCGCTGGGGATAAAAATATCCGTATATTCAATCAAATAATCGAGAGCCTGCGCCATTTCAGGAATACTCAGCATCTCTTTGCGAATATTGGGATCGAAAGAAACGGTGCCGCCAGCCGATTTGATCGTCGTTATTGCTTTACGCATGACATCGATCATGCGAAATGAGAACAATGATGAGCCCACAATATGCAGATGATTACACTGTCTTAGCAGATCCTTATCAATGTGCTCGGCAGTAAACAAACCGCAGGCGCTATTAGGGATATTAAAGACGAAATCCCGCTGCTGCGGATTTTGATAACTCACGAATGCCGTACCTGTTACGGCATTGTTCATAACATGGATCCCATCGGTAATGACACCTTCATGACGGAGGCGCTCTATAATGAGTCGGCCAAAATCATCATTACCAACACATCCGAAGAAGATGGCCCGATGGGACAGTTTTGCCACCTGAGCAGCAAAAATTGCTGGCGCACCGCTGGGAAATGGCCCGATAAACTCCCCAGGCTGAGTGAATTTTTGATGTGGGTTGCGGGACAAAAACTCGGCCAGCAATTCGCCCATAGCGCAGATAGTTATTGTCACAAAACCCCTCTCATTCCTGAAGCCTTTCGCGATTGGACCATGTAAAGCACTCATTACTGGTATAAAGGATAACGAAATCAGCCGACTGCAATTGTTGCTGATATTGTTCGTTAATGCTGCGGCTGACAATCACATTTTCTGCCTGATGCAAATGCCCGATAGCAGCCGTTGATGGCGCAGGATCGGCGGCAACGATAACTGTCTTATTCTGGGCATTATCGAAACAGAGCTGCCAGGCAGCGGCAAGTCTGGGAACGTTGATATTTAAAGTACCATCAGCATCCAGATGGCTGATTTCCAGAATGCTGTGTGTAATGGTGAAATGCTGAAGTGCCTGTTCGAGCGGTTTTCCGGCCAGTGCGGTGTCGGGGCGCAGCATTTCACTGCCAGCCAGTATTATTTCGCCATCAATAAACTGATTTGCCAGCAGCGCATGTTCGGGATCGTTGGTGATCAGACGCAGTTTTTTCACTTCGCTGAGCAATGGAATGATCTTACGGCAGATTGTCCCATGTCCAAGAAATAGCGTGTCACGATCCCGAATTAACCGTGCGCAATGTCGTGCTATTTCCATTTGTTGTGCCAGAGACAATGGCGCGATCGGTTGTATCGCTTCTGGTTCAGAGGAGAGTGGTGTCGCAATAGCACCGCCAAATGATCGCTTTAAATATCCCTGTTGCTCCAGATAACTGAGATCGCCGCGGATCGTCACGCCAGAGACACCAAGTTGCGCAGATAAGTCATCAACTTTGATTTCACCCTGGGCGGCAACAATTTCTGCAATTTTTAATCTGCGTTTCAGTAGGTTAGACGATTTTCTCGGCACGTTAACACTCTTCATTGGCCTTTAATGCGTAACACTATAGCCCCTTGTATTTTTCTTTGAAAGTTACCCTTCAATAATATCGACAATTCGAAAATAAAAGCATAGGGCAAAAATTGCAGCAAAAATAGCTTAATGCATTGAAAATAAATGCATATTCCCATATCTGTCCAAAGTCATCATTGGTTTCATTTTCAAAGTGAAAAATAAATTAAGTTATTTTTTGTAAGTTATTTTGATGATATTCGACATGCATCACGCTTTTTACCGCTTTTGCTGTGCTAGTTTGCTTTCAAAATGAAAGTGAAGATTCTCTTTCTTCATTTTGTAAGGTGAACGACAAATATCAGGAGCTGCGATGTACATCATTTCAAGCAAAAACATGCTGAAAAAAGCCCAGTCAGAGGGATATGCCGTCCCTGCTTTCAACATTCATAACCTTGAAACTTTACAGGTAGTTGTTGAGAGCGCTGCACAACTTCGCTCTCCCGTTATGCTGGCGGGAACACCGGGTACTTATCGTTATGGCGGCGTGGGAAGTTTGATTTCGTTAGTACAATCGCTGGCTCGCGAGTACAACCTACCGTTAGTCCTGCATCTCGATCATCATGAAGAGTGCGATGACATTTTTAACAAGGTCCGCGCAGGGATCCGTTCTGTCATGATTGATGGTTCCCATTTGCCATTTGAAGACAACATTGCGCGAGTGCAAGAAGTTACCGCCTTTTGCCATCGCTTTGATGTTAGCGTTGAGGCCGAGCTAGGGCGTCTTGGCGGTCAGGAGGACGATCTGCTGGTGGATGAAAAAGATTCAGCTTATACCTCACCAGCCGCAGCTGCAGAGTTTGTTCAACGTACCCAAATTGACTCTCTGGCGGTAGCAATAGGCACTGCACATGGTTTATATGCGCATGAACCACGTCTGGATTTTGTGCGGCTGGAACAAATTCGCCAGCTGGTGGAAATTCCGCTGGTGTTGCATGGAGCTTCAGGCCTATCGGAACAGGACGTTCAGCTCTGTATTCGCCACGGTATTTGTAAAGTAAATGTCGCGACAGAATTGAAAATTGCGTTTGCCGATGCGTTAAAAGGATATTTCTACAACAATCCTGCGGCAAATGATCCTCGCCACTATATGCAGCCCGCAAAGGCCGCCATGAAAGAAGTCGTAACTCGTATTATTGGCGTCTGTGGCAGTGAAGGAAAAATTTAAGACGTTGTACCCTACAAAAACAATGAGGATTGTTTATGAAAAATATTAAATTACTTGGTTCCGCTATGATGGTGAGCCTGGCATTGTTCTCGCAAAGTTCATTGGCAAAAGAGTATAAAATTGGTGCGTCATTATTAACACAGCAACACCCTTTTTATATCGACCTCGCAAATGCAATGAAAGAAGAGGCGAAAAAAGATAATGTCAATTTAAGTGTCTCTATTGCCAATCAGGATTTAAACAAACAGCTTTCTGATGTTGAGGATTTTATTACTAAAAAGGTAGATGCCATTATTATCTCTCCGGTCGATTCGAAAGGTGTCCAGGCAGCGATAATTAAAGCCGATAAGGCTGGTATTCCCGTTATCACCGTTGACGTTGCCGCGGAAGGCGTTCCGGTCGTATCGCATGTTGCGACCGATAATTACGCGGGAGGCGTTGAAGCTGGTAAGTTAATGGGCAAACTTTTGAATGGTAAAGGTACTGTAGCCATTATTTCTTATCCTGCACTACAATCGGTGGTTGCGCGCGTTGATGGTTTTAAGAAAGGGTTAAGCGAGACACCGGATATTAAAATTGTTGCTGAACAGCCAGGTATAACGCGGGCTGAAGCGTTAACGACTGCGCAAAACATTATGCAGGCCAACGCCAACCTGAATGGTCTGTTTGGCTTTGGTGATGATGCGGCGTTGGCAGCGGTTATCGCAGCGAAATCTGCGCATAACGACAACATCAAAATCATTGGTTTTGACGGCATGAAAGAAGCGCGTGATGCCGTTGACAGTGAAAAAACGTTTGCGGGCGTGATTCGGCAATATCCCGATCAAATGGGTGCTAAAGCCATTGATGCCGCTGTTGATCACCTCAATGGTAAACCGGTAGAAAAAATGATCCCGGTACAACCCGGCGTTTATACAGGTAAATAATAAACATCTTCATTTCACAACAAAACGTTATCGACGTTTTGTTGTGACACCGAGGTCATTATGACGGATGTTATTCTTGATGTTTCGCATATTGCGAAGACATTTGGTCATGTTCAGGCATTAAAAGATATTACACTCTCTTTACGTAAAGGGCGGGTACATACTTTATTAGGTGAGAATGGTGCCGGTAAATCGACATTAATGAAAATATTGGCCGGTGTTTATCCGCCAACCCAGGGAACAATAAAACTACGTGGTGAAACTATCACAATTAATAATCCGCAGCATTCACGTCAGTTAGGGATTGCTATTATTTTTCAGGAACTGAGCCTGAGTAATAATATGACCGTGGCGGAAAATATTTATGCCAATAATGAACCGCGACGTTTTGGCATTATTAACGATAAAAAAATGCTCGCAGATTGCCAGAATCTCCTCGCGGAACTGGGCATCCCACTGGATCCGCTGGAAATGGTCGGCAATATGTCGATGGCACATAGGCAACTGGTAGAAATTGCCAAAGCCTTAAGCTATGCAGCAGATGTCGTGATTATGGATGAACCGACATCTTCGCTAAGTGATAATGAAGCAGAGATTCTGTTTAACATTATTGAGAAATTAAAGCAGCGAGGTTGTGCGGTTATTTATATCTCTCATCGCATGGATGAAATTATGCGGATTTCAGATGATATTTCGGTGATCCGCGACGGTGAGTATATCGCTACGCATGAAAAGAAAAACAGTGATATCCAGCATTTGATTGCCCAAATGGTTGGTCGGGAAATGAAAAACATTTGGCCAGCACGTCTTGGGGAAAAGCCGGATGAAAATGTTCCTGCAAAACTGGAAGTAAAAAACCTTTCCCATCCTTCGCTTTTTAAAGAGGTCAGTTTCGCTGTGCGTCCGGGGGAAGTCCTCGGATTTTTTGGCCTGGTGGGGGCCGGGCGTTCCGATGTGATGAAGGCGCTATTTGGCCGCGTTTCGTATCACGGGACAGTGTTGATCGATGGTAAGGAAGTCAGGATCGCTAATCCCAAACAGGCTATTGATCATGGCATTGCTTTTGTGACCGAAAACCGCAAGGAAGAAGGGTTAGTGCTGATGCACGACGTCAATATGAACACGCACCATGTGGCGTTTCAATATAACGCTTCGCGGATGGGACTCATCAATCACCGACAAGAAGAGGCGAAGACGCTGCAATCTATTGCCAGAATGAATACTAAAGTGAGTTCTGTACATCAGGCTGTGGGGGCGCTAAGCGGCGGTAATCAACAGAAAATCGTGTTATCGAAGTGGCTGGAGAAAACCCCACGTATTTTATTGCTCGATGAGCCTACGCGCGGAGTGGATGTCGGCGCAAAATTTGAAATCTATAACGTGATACGTCAACTGGCTGCGGCAGGAACAGCAATTATTCTGGTGTCCTCTGAACTGCCTGAAGTCATGGCACTTAGCGATCGTCTGGTGGTAATGCGTAATAAAACGATTGCCGATATTTATTCATGTGAAAATTTAACGCAGACACAGGTAATGACCGCTGCAACAGGAGTACGTTAAATGACAGAGAAAACTCTTGCCAGTCCGAAACCTTCGGAAATTCCCATTGCAAATAATTTTAAAAAAGTCTTCAGGCAATATGGCGGTATCCTCAGTGGAATGGTGGTGTTAATCATTCTGTTCAGTTTTATTAATGACAGTTTTTTTACTGCCAATAACATTACTAATATTATTCTTCAGGTTTCGATAATTGCAATTACCGCCTATGGAATGACTTATGTACTTTTGCTTGGCGATATTGATTTATCAGTCGGTTCAACCATTGCATTGATTGGCACATTTGCTGCGCTTGGGGCTTCATGGGGAATTCCATTTATTTTATTGGTCCCATTATCCATTATTGCAGCCCTGGCTCTGGGGATGATAAATGGTGGCTTGACGGCTATAGCGGGTATCCCTTCGTTTATTGTCACCGTTGCTACAATGGGGATCTTCCGTGGTATCGCTTATATAGTGACCGATGGTATGCCCATCATGATTAAAGATGATGCCTTTCTGGCGCTGGGGAATGGAGAATTTCTCTATATACCTATTCCTATCTGGATATTAATCATCTTATTGCTGATTAACCACTTCATTCTTACTAAAACAACCTTTGGACGAAAAATTTATATCACTGGTGGTAATAAAGAAGCGGCAGTTTATTCAGGGATAAATGTCACCCGCTTGAAAATTAAAGTCTTTATGATTACAGCCGTGCTGGCAGGTATCAGCGGGATGATCCTCGCCTCACGCCTCTATTCCGGGCAACCGAATTCCGCGTTGAGCTACGAACTGGATGCTATTGCCGCGGCTGTACTGGGAGGCACCAGCCTGAACGGCGGCTATGGAACGGTGGTGGGGACGGTAATCGGGGCATTAACCATCGGCGTTATTAATAATGGCATGAACTTAATGAATGTTCCCTATTTCTATCAGATGGTGGTTAAAGGATTAGTCATTCTTGTAGCCGTTTATTTTGACGTAAGAAATAAAAGAAAACGTAGCTAATCATTTCAAGGAATTAATTATATGAGTAAGGTCTTCACAATTGGAGAAATTCTGGTTGAAATTATGGCGAGTAAAATCGGCCAGCCATTTGATCAACCCGGAATTTGGAACGGTCCTTATCCCAGTGGCGCGCCCGCTATTTTTATCGATCAAGTGACACGTCTTGGCGTTCCGTGCGGCATCATTAGCTGTGTGGGGAATGATGGCTTTGGTGATATTAATATACATCGTTTGGCTGCTGATGGTGTGGATATCAGGGGGATTTCAGTCTTACCTCTGGAAGCCACCGGTAGCGCCTTTGTTACTTATCATAACTCTGGCGATCGTGATTTTATTTTTAATATCAAGAATGCCGCTTGCGGTAAATTATCGGCGCAGCATGTTGATGAAAATATTCTGAAGGACTGTACCCATTTTCATATTATGGGTTCATCCCTGTTTTCATTCCATATGGTAGACGCAGTAAAAAAAGCAGTAACCATCGTTAAAGCAAATGGTGGCGTTATTTCTTTCGACCCTAATATTCGTAAAGAGATGCTCGATATTCCAGAAATGCGTGACGCCCTCCACTTTGTTCTTGAGTTAACAGATATCTATATGCCCAGCGAGGGAGAAGTGTTGCTCTTGTCGCCACACTCGACACCGGAGCGTGCAATCGCTGGTTTTCTTGAAGAAGGTGTTAAAGAGGTGATTGTGAAGCGCGGCAATCAAGGTGCCAGTTACTACTCCGCGAATGAGCAGTTTCATGTTGAGAGCTATCCGGTGGAAGAAGTTGACCCGACCGGTGCGGGAGACTGCTTTGGTGGCGCGTGGATTGCCTGCCGCCAGCTAGGGTTTGACGCCCATCGGGCATTACAATATGCCAACGCCTGCGGTGCACTGGCGGTAACCCGACGTGGCCCAATGGAGGGAACGTCTCGCCTTGCGGAAATCGAAGCGTTCATCCAGCGCCATGACATGTCCATTCGGGAAGCAGCACAATGAAAAACGAAATTTGGTCGTGGATTGGCGATCTCTCGCAGGTTGCCGGAATTAAACACTATGAGTTATGTAGTGGCAGATCAAAGGGGACAGAAGCGTTTGATGTCCGTACTGGTGCGGGATTGGCATTTACGGTGGTAAAAGATCGCGCGCTGGATATTGCATGGGCCAGCTACAAGGACACTGCGCTCTCTTTTATCACCCCCAACGGCATTGTCGCCCCCGCTTTTTTTGAGTCTCAGGGCAACGGGTTTTTACGTAGCTTCTACGCGGGGTTACTGACTACCTGCGGACTTAGCTACATTGGCACGCCCTGTGAGGATAACGGAGAAACGCTGGGGTTACACGGGCGTTTGGCTGCGACTCCAGCAGAAGAGGTGGGGTATCGCACAGAACGGACCGACGACGGCATTGAATTTGTCATCAATGGCAAAGTACGGGAAACACGATTTTTCGGTGAAAATCTGACGCTGGAAAGGATCATTCGCTGCCGTTATGGCGAAAATGTGCTGCGCATTGAAGACAAGGTGACTAATCATGGTTTCACCCGCCAGCCGCTGCAAATTCTTTATCACTTTAATTACGGCTGGCCTTTATTATCGCCACAGGCAGAAATCTTGCTGTCGGCTAAAAGCGTAACGCCACGAACCCCGCATGCGGCGGAAGGGTTAACCAGTCATCTGGAGATTTGTACCCCACAGCCCGGTTTTGACGAGCAGGTTTACTATCTCACGTTGAATAGCGACAGTCAGGGGATGAGTAAAGTTGCGCTGGTGAACGCCGAACTGGGGTGGGGAATTTACGAGAAATTCGACACCATGCAGCTACCCAACTTTATCCAGTGGAAAAATTTAGGCGCGGGTGAATATGTTATGGGGCTGGAGGTCAGCAATAGTTTTCCTGACGGTCGTGATAAAGAACGAGCGCAGGGGCGTCTGCCCTTTATAGAGCCAGGGGAAACAAAGACATACTGCTTTGAGCTGGGAATTGTTGATGGCGATGCTGAAATTAGCGCGTTGAAAGCGGAAATTGCAAGCTACCGTTAGCTAACGGCAATAAAAACGCCGGGCAGCGTTAACAGGCCCGGCGTTGATTACGTTCTTTGCTAAGCGCGATGAAAACACCGCGCGTCACAAATTATTTTTCCTGAAGACCGAGTTTTTTCTCCAGATAGTGGATGTTAGTGCCACCATGCTGGAAGTTCTCGTCATTCATGATGCGGATCTGCAGATCAACGTTGGTTTTGATACCGTCGATGATCAGCTCCTGCAGCGCATTCTTCATGCGGGCAATCGCCACGTCACGGTTTTCACCGTAGCAAATCAGCTTACCGATCATTGAGTCATAGTACGGCGGTACGGTGTAGCCCGCGTAGATATGAGACTCCCAACGCACGCCAAAACCGCCAGGTGCATGGAAACGGGTGATTTTGCCCGGGCTTGGCAGGAAGGTGTTAGGATCCTCGGCGTTAATACGGCATTCCACCGCATGGCCGCGAACGTGAACTTCTTCTTGCTTGATCGACAGCGGTTGACCAGCAGCAATACGCAGTTGTTCTTTGATCAGGTCAACACCGGTGATCATTTCGGTAACCGGGTGTTCTACCTGAATACGGGTGTTCATTTCGATGAAATAGAACTCGCCGTTTTCGAACAGAAACTCGAAAGTACCTGCACCGCGATAGCCGATATCAACACACGCTTTAGCACAACGTTCACCGATGTAGCGACGCAGTTCCGGGGTAATGCCCGGTGCTGGCGCTTCTTCGACCACTTTCTGGTGACGACGCTGCATAGAGCAGTCACGTTCCGCCAGATAGATAGCGTTGCCCTGACCGTCCGCCAGTACCTGGATCTCGACGTGGCGAGGATTTTCCAGGTATTTCTCCATGTAAACCATGTCGTTATTGAAAGCAGCTTTCGCTTCCGCACGGGTCATGGAGATGGATTGTGCCAGTTCAGCGTCGCCGCGTACTACACGCATACCACGACCGCCGCCGCCGCCGGAGGCTTTGATAATCACCGGGTAACCAATGCGTTTTGCAATGGCGCGGTTTTTATCCATATCGTCGCCCAGCGGGCCGTCAGAACCTGGTACGCAAGGAACGCCCGCTTTTTTCATCGCGGCGATTGCGGATACTTTGTCACCCATCAGGCGAATGGTGTCTGCTTTCGGGCCGATGAAGATAAAGCCGGAGCGTTCAACCTGCTCGGCAAAATTGGCGTTCTCGGAGAGGAAGCCGTAACCCGGATGGATTGCTACTGCGCCGGTGATTTCAGCGGCGCTGATGATTGCCGGGATGTTCAGATAACTTTTTACTGACGGAGCAGGGCCGATACAGACCGTTTCGTCTGCCAGTAATACGTGTTTTAGATCGCGATCCGCACTGGAGTGCACAGCGACAGTCTTGATGCCCAGTTCTTTACAGGCACGAAGAATACGCAATGCAATCTCGCCGCGGTTGGCAATAACAATTTTATCCAGCATGTTCGCCTCGTTACTCGATGACGACCAGCGGCTCGTCAAATTCTACCGGTTGTCCACTTTCGACCAGAATTGCTTTCACGGTACCGGATTTGTCCGCTTCGATCTGGTTCATCATTTTCATGGCTTCAACGATGCACAGGGTATCGCCCACGTTGACTTTCTGACCCACTTCGATGAACGCTTTTGCGTCCGGGCTTGGGGTGCGGTAGAAAGTACCAACCATCGGGGAACGTACGATGTGACCACTGATTTCCGCTGCTGCTGGCGCTTCCATGGAAGGAACGGTCGCCGGAGCGGCTGCGTTAGATTGAGCTGGCTGCTGCATCATTGGTGCAGCGTAAGCTTGTTGCATCACAGGGAAACTTGCGGCAGGAGCTGCACGGCTGATGCGTACTGACTCTTCGCCTTCTGAGATTTCCAGTTCGGAGATGCCTGATTCTTCAACCAGCTCGATCAGTTTTTTAATCTTACGAATATCCATGAGTGGGTTCCGTACTCTTTGTTTAGTGTGATTGTGACAGGCGTTTCACCGCCGTCTGTAAAGCGTATGCCCCGACAGCTGTATGCATAGCGATAAATTCCAGCAGGCCGGGACGCCGGTCTATTTTGCCCCAGAGTGTCAATGTTAGACTTGACGGACATTGTGCAGCGATCTGCTGCTATCCTCCGGCAAAAAACAAAATATACCTTCGTTGCGCCAATGTCACCTTTTCCGCAGCGCAAAAACTGCGTCAGGGAGGACGAGGTCGCACATTATAACGATTTCGTAGCAATTGGCAGCTAAATACTGGTCTTATCAGGGAAGATAATCAACAGCTAACATGTAAATAACCTTCAACACCGTGTAATTTGCAACAAGCCGCACAATTCACGAAATTAGCGCTATCGTCGACGGAACTTCTTATAACGTAAGGCTAAAAGCTGTAAAGCCAGCTCTGCGAAGATGAGGGGCTGCAATGAGATGATCCTCACAGACCACAAATAATGTAGGGATGCCAGGATCGCGACAAGATAGACGACATTACGCAGCGGTTGCTGGGGATTACTCAATTTTCACGGCATCGTCCGGATAGACGTCAATGCTAAAGCACGCAAAATCAACAAACTGACAATGCTCAGCATCAAATAGTTTTGAGTGGTTAATTTATAATCAAATAAAATCAGATTATTCACCCCTGGGATCAGAGTTAAGGTACAGATTAAGCGTAGCGTCACCCAGGCAAAGCACCTTAAACCTAACAGACGACGGGACGTATCAATAATGACTATTTAGTGGAGTATCAAGGGTGTTTTCCACCGTTTGGTGACCCGTATCAATGCGCATCAATGTATGGTCAGTCGAAATCATGACTTTCCAGTTTGGATGATGTTGTACAACTTCATGACCAAGATGTTCGACAAAAGCTGTCCGGCTAACCGCTTTTCCTGTTAACCGATTGAATAATGATTTCAAAATGAGTTCCCTCTCTTATTATTCCCTGCTAAATGGTTAGTTAACCTTCACCAGAGTGCGACCCTGGATCTGGTTATTAATGATGGCCTCGGCAAACTTCGGTGCCTCTGCCAGAGATATTTCTTTTGCCGCCTGGGTATAGAATGATTCCGGTAAATCGGCGACCAGTCGCTGCCAGGCTTGTGCGCGGCGTGCTGGTGGCGTCATCACTGAATCCACCCCCTGTAAACGGACATTACGCAGAATAAATGGCATGACCGTGGTTGGCAGAGTAAAACCACCCGCCAGACCACAGGCCGCCACGCAGCCGCCGTAATTCATTTGCGCCAGCACTTTCGCCAGCACTTTGTCGCCAACGGTGTCAATTGCCCCAGCCCAGAGTTGTTTTTCCAGAGGACGGGATTCGGCAAACTCATCGCGAGGGAGAATACGGCTGGCACCTAAACTTTTCAGATATTCATGGGTACTTTCGCGACCGGAAACGGCAACGACCTGATAACCCAACTTATGCAGCAGCGCCACGGCGGTACTGCCGACGCCACCACTGGCACCCGTTACGACAATCTCGCCGTCCTGCGGGCGAACACCGGCATCTTCCAGCGCCATCACACACAGCATGGCGGTAAAACCGGCAGTACCGATAATCATTGCTTTACGCGCGTCCAGCCCTTGCGGCATGGCAACCAGCCAGTCACCTTTCACTCGCGCCTGCTCCGCCAGCCCACCCCAGTGGTTTTCACCAACGCCCCAGCCAGTGAGTAATACGTCCTGACCGGCATGAAAACGCGGATCTTCGCTGGTGCGTACAGTTCCGGCAAAATCGATCCCAGGAATCATCGGAAAATTACGGATGATTTTTCCCTTACCGGTAATTGCCAGCGCATCTTTGTAGTTCAGGCTCGACCAGTGAACATCAACCGTGACATCGCCTTCCGGCAGGCGACTTTCGTCCAGAGTCTGTACCGATGCGAGAGTTTTGCCGTCCTGCTGTTCTAAAAGTAACGCCTGCATAAGTGGTCCTCATGTGCATGATGGATTGGAAAATAATTTCTGAAGACTATACTCGCTAATGGAAAAGCAAAGCCGATGAAGCGCAATAAATTGCGAGATAAATCTGATTTGCTAGTATGCCCGCTTCCTCACTATCGGAGTTAACACAAGGATGAGATTAACGACGAAATTTTCGGCCTTTGTTACGCTGCTCACCGGGTTAACAATTTTTGTGACTTTGTTGGGCTGTTCGCTAAGTTTCTACAACGCCATTCAGTATAAGTTTAGTCATCGCGTTCAGGCGGTGGCGACAGCGATTGATACCCACCTTGTGTCGAATGACTTCAGCGCATTAAGGCCACAAATTACCGAATTAATGATGTCAGCAGATATCGTTCGTGTAGACCTGCTGCATGGTGATAAACAGGTTTATACCCTCGCCAGAAATGGTAGTTATCGTCCGGTTGGCACCAGCGATCTGTTTCGCGAACTGAGCGTTCCGTTGATAAAGCATCCGGGGATGTCGCTGCGTCTGGTTTATCAGGATCCGATGGGCAACTATTTCCATTCGTTGATGACCACCGCGCCGCTCACGGGGGCGATTGGCTTTATCATTCTTATGCTCTTCCTGGCGGTACGCTGGTTACAACGGCAACTTGCCGGGCAAGAATTGCTGGAAACCCGGGCTACTCGTATCTTAAACGGTGAGCGTGGCTCTAATGTGTTGGGAACCATCTATGAATGGCCGCCCAGAACCAGCAGTGCGCTGGATACGCTGCTTCGTGAAATTCAGAACGCACGCGAACAACACAGCCGTCTTGATACGCTGATCCGCTCCTATGCCGCCCAGGACATGAAAACCGGCCTCAATAACCGACTCTTCTTCGATAATCAGTTAGCAACGTTACTGGAAGATCAGGAGAAAGTAGGTACCCACGGGATCGTGATGATGATTCGTCTACCGGATTTCAATATGTTGAGCGATACCTGGGGGCACAGCCAGGTTGAAGAACAGTTTTTCACTCTGACGAATCTGCTGTCGACATTTATGATGCGCTACCCTGGCGCACTGCTGGCGCGTTACCACCGCAGTGATTTTGCTGCGCTGTTGCCGCACCGGACGTTAAAAGAGGCTGAGAGCATAGCCAGTCAGTTAATCAAAGCCGTCGATACCTTGCCGAACAATAAAATGCTCGATCGCGACGATATGATCCACATTGGTATCTGTGCCTGGCGTAGTGGTCAGGATACCGAGCAGGTAATGGAACATGCAGAGTCTGCCACGCGTAATGCGGGATTGCAGGGCGGCAATAGCTGGGCTATTTACGATGACTCGTTGCCTGAAAAAGGACGCGGTAATGTTCGCTGGCGTACGCTTATCGAGCAAATGCTGAGTCGCGGCGGCCCGCGCCTTTATCAAAAACCGGCGGTTACTCGCGAAGGTCAGGTTCATCATCGAGAACTCATGTGCCGCATCTTCGATGGTAATGAAGAGGTTAGCTCGGCGGAGTATATGCCGATGGTCTTGCAGTTTGGCTTATCGGAAGAGTATGACCGCCTGCAAATCAGCCGTCTTATTCCACTATTGCGTTACTGGCCGGAGGAAAATCTGGCGATTCAGGTTACCGTTGAGTCGCTGATTCGCCCGCGTTTTCAGCGTTGGCTGCGCGATACGTTAATGCAATGTGAAAGATCGCAACGAAAACGCATAATTATTGAACTTGCAGAGGCCGATGTAGGTCAACATATCAGTCGTTTACAACCTGTTATTCGTTTAGTGAATGCTTTAGGGGTGCGGGTAGCCGTCAACCAGGCTGGTTTGACGCTGGTAAGCACCAGTTGGATCAAAGAACTTAATGTTGAGTTACTCAAGCTCCATCCGGGGCTGGTCAGAAACATTGAGAAGCGAACGGAGAATCAGCTGCTGGTTCAAAGCCTGGTGGAAGCCTGCTCCGGGACCAGCACCCAGGTTTACGCCACCGGCGTGCGTTCGCGAAGCGAGTGGCAGACCCTGATTCAGCGCGGTGTTACAGGTGGGCAAGGGGATTTTTTCGCGTCCTCACAGCCACTTGATACTAACGTGAAAAAATATTCACAAAGATACTCGGTTTAACCTGCCGTTTAATCCGTTTTCACGTAGAATAACGCGCGCTGCGTCTCATGGGAGTGTGCTTGTCTGCTCGCCAGATTGTTGCAGCACATATGCAGATGAATGACCTTACGCGGTTGCAAACAGGCGAGGAATGCTGCTGATGCATTAAGCCTTTCTGGACTCAGGCAGAGATTTGTAACAAAGGAAACGAACTGCACTAATTTTCACCGTAGCAGATGATTTTTGCGCCTTGTCGCTGCTGCGTGTGGTTGGTAAAGTAAGCGGATTTTCTTTTCCGCCCCAGCTTTCAGGATTATCCCTTAGTATGTTGAAAAAATTTCGTGGCATGTTTTCCAATGACTTGTCCATTGACCTGGGTACTGCGAATACCCTCATTTATGTAAAAGGACAAGGCATCGTATTGAATGAGCCTTCCGTGGTGGCCATTCGTCAGGATCGTGCCGGTTCACCGAAAAGCGTAGCTGCAGTAGGTCATGACGCGAAGCAGATGCTGGGCCGTACGCCGGGCAATATTGCTGCCATTCGCCCAATGAAAGACGGCGTTATCGCCGACTTCTTCGTGACTGAAAAAATGCTCCAGCACTTCATCAAACAAGTGCACAGCAACAGCTTTATGCGTCCAAGCCCGCGCGTTCTGGTTTGTGTGCCGGTTGGCGCAACCCAGGTTGAACGCCGCGCAATTCGTGAATCCGCGCAGGGCGCTGGTGCCCGTGAAGTGTTCCTGATTGAAGAACCGATGGCTGCCGCAATTGGTGCTGGCCTCCCGGTTTCTGAAGCGACCGGTTCTATGGTGGTTGATATCGGTGGTGGTACCACTGAAGTTGCTGTTATCTCCTTGAACGGCGTGGTTTACTCCTCTTCCGTGCGCATTGGTGGTGACCGTTTTGATGAAGCTATCATCAACTATGTGCGTCGTAATTACGGTTCTCTGATCGGTGAAGCCACCGCAGAACGTATCAAGCATGAAATCGGTTCGGCTTACCCGGGCGATGAAGTCCGTGAAATCGAAGTTCGTGGCCGTAACCTGGCAGAAGGTGTTCCACGCGGTTTTACTCTGAACTCCAACGAAATCCTCGAAGCACTGCAGGAACCGCTGACCGGTATTGTGAGCGCAGTAATGGTTGCACTGGAACAGTGTCCGCCGGAACTGGCTTCCGACATCTCCGAGCGCGGCATGGTGCTCACCGGTGGTGGCGCACTGCTGCGTAACCTTGACCGTTTGTTAATGGAAGAAACCGGCATTCCAGTCGTTGTTGCTGAAGACCCGCTGACCTGTGTGGCGCGCGGTGGCGGCAAAGCGCTGGAAATGATCGACATGCACGGCGGCGACCTGTTCAGCGAAGAGTAATCGGATACAGGCAGGGGAAGCGTCTGTTTACCCTGCCTGGTCTGATACGAGAATACGCATAACTTATGAAGCCAATTTTTAGCCGTGGCCCGTCGCTACAGATTCGCCTTATTCTGGCGGTGCTGGTGGCGCTCGGCATTATTATTGCCGACAGCCGCCTGGGGACGTTCAGTCAAATCCGTACTTATATGGATACCGCCGTCAGTCCTTTCTACTTTGTTTCCAATGCTCCTCGTGAATTGCTGGATGGCGTATCGCAGACGCTGGCCTCGCGTGACCAACTAGAACTTGAAAACCGGGCGTTACGTCAGGAACTGTTGCTGAAAAACAGTGAACTGCTGATGCTTGGACAATACAAACAGGAGAACGCGCGTCTGCGCGAGCTGCTGGGTTCCCCGCTGCGTCAGGATGAGCAGAAAATGGTGACTCAGGTTATCTCTACGGTTAACGATCCTTATAGCGATCAAGTTGTTATCGATAAAGGTAGCGTTAATGGCGTTTATGAAGGCCAGCCGGTCATCAGCGACAAAGGTGTTGTTGGTCAGGTGGTGGCCGTCGCTAAACTGACCAGTCGCGTGCTGCTGATTTGTGATGCGACCCACGCGCTGCCAATCCAGGTGCTGCGCAACGATATCCGCGTAATTGCAGCCGGTAACGGTTGTACGGATGATTTGCAGCTTGAGCATCTGCCAGCGAATACGGATATTCGTGTTGGTGATGTGCTGGTGACTTCCGGTCTGGGCGGTCGTTTCCCGGAAGGCTATCCGGTGGCTGTTGTCTCTTCCGTAAAACTCGATACCCAGCGCGCTTATACTGTGATTCAGGCGCGTCCGACTGCGGGACTGCAACGTTTGCGTTATCTGCTGCTGCTGTGGGGCGCGGATCGTAACGGCGCTAACCCGATGACGCCGGAAGAGGTGCATCGTGTTGCTAATGAACGTCTGATGCAGATGATGCCGCAGGTATTGCCTTCGCCAGACGCGATGGGGCCAAAGTTACCTGAACCGGCAACGGGGATCGCTCAGCCGACTCCGCAGCAACCGGCGACAGGAAATGCAGCTACTGCGCCTGCTGCGCCGACACAGCCTGCTGCTAATCGCTCTCCACAAAGGGCTACGCCGCCGCAAAGTGGTGCTCAACCGCCTGCGCGTGCGCCGGGAGGGCAATAGTGGCGAGCTATCGTAGCCAGGGACGCTGGGTAATCTGGCTCTCTTTCCTCATTGCGCTGTTGCTGCAAATCATGCCCTGGCCGGATAACCTGATTGTTTTCCGGCCAAACTGGGTGTTACTCATCTTGTTGTATTGGATCCTGGCCTTGCCCCATCGCGTAAATGTGGGCACAGGTTTTGTGATGGGTGCCATACTGGATCTGATTAGCGGCTCGACGCTTGGCGTACGCGTGTTGGCGATGAGCATCATTGCTTACCTGGTGGCGCTGAAATATCAGCTTTTCCGCAACCTCGCATTATGGCAGCAGGCGCTGGTCGTCATGTTGCTTTCGCTGGTGGTGGATATTATTGTTTTCTGGGCAGAGTTTTTAGTGATTAACGTCTCTTTCAGACCGGAAGTGTTCTGGAGTAGTGTAGTCAATGGAGTGCTCTGGCCGTGGATTTTCTTGCTGATGCGTAAAGTCCGTCAGCAGTTTGCAGTGCAATAAAGGTTTCTATGACTTCTCTGTATTTAGCTTCCGGTTCTCCGCGTCGTCAGGAGTTACTTGCGCAACTTGGCGTGACCTTTGAACGTATTGTTACGGGCATTGAGGAGCAGCGTCAGCCGCAGGAGAGCGCGCAGCAATATGTTGTGCGTCTGGCGCGCGAGAAAGCACAGGCGGGTGTCACGCACACGGCGCAGGATCTCCCGGTGCTGGGTGCGGATACTATCGTTATCCTGAATGGAGAAGTGCTGGAGAAACCGCGCGACGCAGAACATGCGGCGCAGATGTTGCGCAAATTATCGGGCCAGACCCATCAGGTGATGACGGCTGTGGCGTTGGCCGACAGTCAGCACATTCTCGATTGCCTGGTGGTCACCGATGTGACGTTCAGAACGTTAACAGACGAAGACATCGCGGGCTATGTCGCCAGCGGAGAACCGTTAGATAAAGCAGGTGCATACGGTATTCAGGGGTTGGGTGGCTGTTTTGTCAGGAAGATAAATGGCAGCTATCACGCCGTAGTCGGCTTACCGCTGGTTGAAACGTATGAATTATTAAGTAATTTTAACGCACTGCGTGAGAAAAGGGATAAACATGACGGCTGAATTGTTGGTAAACGTAACGCCTTCGGAAACGCGAGTGGCGTATATTGATGGCGGTATTCTGCAGGAAATTCATATTGAACGTGAGGCGCGACGCGGAATAGTAGGCAATATCTACAAGGGTCGTGTAAGTCGTGTACTTCCGGGTATGCAGGCGGCTTTTGTAGATATTGGGCTGGATAAAGCCGCGTTTCTTCATGCATCCGACATCATGCCGCATACTGAGTGTGTGGCGGGTGAAGAGCAAAAGCAATTCACGGTGCGCGACATCTCGGAACTGGTCCGTCAGGGGCAAGATCTGATGGTGCAGGTGGTGAAAGATCCGCTTGGTACTAAAGGTGCGCGCCTGACCACCGATATCACTCTGCCATCTCGCTATCTGGTTTTTATGCCAGGTGCTTCTCATGTTGGGGTTTCCCAACGTATCGAAAGCGAATCCGAACGTGAACGCCTGAAAAAAGTGGTCGCGGAGTATTGCGACGAGCAGGGCGGGTTTATCATCCGTACTGCAGCGGAAGGTGTTGGTGAGGCTGAACTGGCCTCCGATGCCGCTTATCTGAAACGTGTCTGGACCAAAGTCATGGAGCGTAAAAAGCGCCCGCAGACCCGTTATCAGCTATACGGCGAACTGGCGTTGGCGCAGCGTGTTCTGCGTGATTTCGCCGACGCCGAGCTGGACCGCATTCGCGTTGACTCGCGCCTGACTTACGAAGCATTGCTGGAGTTTACCTCGGAGTACATTCCCGAGATGACCAGCAAGCTGGAGCATTACACAGGCCGCCAGCCGATTTTCGATCTCTTTGATGTTGAAAACGAAATCCAGCGGGCGCTGGAACGCAAAGTTGAACTAAAATCCGGTGGCTATCTGATTATCGACCAGACCGAAGCGATGACCACCGTGGACATCAATACCGGGGCGTTTGTCGGTCATCGCAATCTGGACGACACCATCTTCAATACCAATATTGAAGCGACGCAGGCTATTGCTCGCCAGTTACGGTTGCGTAACCTGGGCGGGATCATCATTATTGATTTCATCGATATGAATAATGAAGATCACCGTCGCCGCGTACTGCATTCCCTGGAACAGGCGTTGAGCAAAGACCGGGTGAAAACCAGCGTTAATGGTTTTTCGGCGCTGGGGCTGGTGGAGATGACACGTAAACGCACCCGTGAAAGCATTGAACACGTATTGTGTAACGAATGTCCGACTTGCCACGGTCGCGGAACGGTGAAAACTGTGGAAACCGTATGTTATGAAATCATGCGAGAAATCGTTCGCGTGCACCATGCTTACGACTCTGACCGTTTCCTGGTCTATGCTTCTCCGGCAGTAGCCGAAGCCTTAAAAGGCGAAGAGTCGCACTCGCTGGCAGAGGTGGAAATTTTCGTTGGTAAACAGGTTAAAGTACAAATTGAACCGCTCTATAACCAGGAGCAGTTTGACGTCGTAATGATGTAAACAGATGCTGGGCCGCCATCCGGCAAAGGGTTTTTGAGTCACATTTTTAGCAGACAAGGAGTGACGGGTGAGGCGATTGCCGGGGATTTTACTGCTTACTGGAGCCGCGCTCGTTGTGATCGCTGCCCTGCTGGTTAGCGGCCTGCGTATTGCTTTACCGCATCTTGACGCCTGGCGTCCGGAAATCCTCAACAAAATAGAATCCGCGACTGGCATGCCGGTTGAAGCCAGTCAGCTCTCAGCCAGCTGGCAGAATTTTGGCCCGACGCTTGAAGCGCACGACATCCGTGCAGAACTAAAAGATGGCGGCGAATTTTCGGTTAAACGCGTTACTCTGGCGCTGGATGTCTGGCAAAGCCTGTTACATATGCGCTGGCAGTTTCGTGATCTCACTTTCTGGCAGCTGCGCTTTCGCACCAACACTCCTATCACCAGCGGTGGTGGTAATGATAGCCTGGAAGCCAGTCACATCAGCGATCTGTTTCTTCGTCAATTCGACCATTTCGATCTCCGCGACAGTGAAGTCAGTTTCCTGACGCCATCCGGTCAGCGCGCCGAGCTGGCGATCCCACAACTCACCTGGCTGAACGATCCACGTCGACACCGTGCGGAAGGCCTGGTAAGCCTCTCCAGCCTTACCGGACAGCACGGCGTGATGCAGGTGCGCATGGATTTGCGCGATGATGAGGGGTTGTTAAGCAATGGTCGCGTCTGGCTCCAGGCGGATGACATCGACCTGAAGCCGTGGCTCGGTAAATGGATGCAGGACAATATTGCGCTGGAAACGGCACAGTTCTCCCTTGAAGGCTGGATGACGATCGACAAAGGCGATGTAACCGGCGGTGACGTCTGGCTGAAACAGGGCGGTGCCAGCTGGTTGGGCGAGAAGCAAACGCATACGCTGTCGGTGGATAATCTTACCGCGCATATTACGCGTGAAAACCCGGGCTGGCAGTTCTCTATTCCCGACACACGGATCACGATGGACGGCAAACCCTGGCCGAGCGGAGCATTGACGCTGGCCTGGATACCGGAACAGAACGTTGGCGGCAAAGACAATAAACGCAGTGACGAACTCCGGATTCGCGCCAGTAATCTGGAGCTGGCAGGCCTGGAGGGCGTACGCCCGCTGGCCGCGAAACTTTCACCTGCACTTGGTGATGTTTGGCGCTCCACACAACCGAGCGGCAAGATAAACACGCTGGCGCTGGATATCCCGCTTCAGGCAGCAGACAAGACCCGTTTTCAGGCATCGTGGAGCGATCTGGCCTGGAAGCAATGGAAATTATTACCGGGTGCGGAACACTTCTCCGGGACGCTTTCCGGCAGCGTAGAAAATGGTTTGCTTACCGCGTCGATGAAGCAGGCAAAGATGCCTTACGAAACGGTATTCCGTGCGCCACTGGAAATCGCAGACGGCCAGGCGACGATAAGCTGGCTGAACAATGACAAAGGTTTCCAGCTGGATGGGCGTAATATTGACGTTAAAGCCAAAGCCGTCCATGCGCGCGGCGGTTTTCGTTACCTGCAACCTGCTAACGATGAACCCTGGCTGGGTATTCTGGCTGGCATCAGTACCGATGATGGTTCACAAGCCTGGCGCTATTTCCCGGAAAACTTGATGGGTAAAGACTTGGTTGATTACTTAAGTGGCGCGATTCAGGGCGGTGAAGCGGATAACGCGACGCTGGTTTATGGTGGCAATCCGCAACTCTTCCCCTATAAACACAACGAAGGTCAGTTTGAAGTGCTGGTGCCGCTGCGCAACGCGAAGTTTGCCTTCCAGCCGGACTGGCCTGCATTAACTAACCTTGATATTGAACTGGACTTTATTAACGACGGTTTATGGATGAAAACCGATGGCGTTAATCTGGGCGGCGTGCGCGCGAGTAATCTCACCGCAGTGATCCCTGACTACTCAAAAGAAAAACTGCTAATTGACGCTGACATTAAAGGTCCGGGTAAAGCCGTTGGCCCTTACTTTGATGAGACACCGTTGAAAGATTCTCTGGGTGCGACCCTGCAAGAACTCCAGCTCGACGGCGATGTGAATGCTCGCTTACATCTCGATATTCCGCTAAACGGCGAACTGGTTACCGCGAAAGGTGAAGTGACGCTGCGTAACAACAGTCTGTTTATCAAACCGCTTGATAGCACACTGAAAAATTTGAGCGGTAAATTCAGCTTTATCAATGGCGATCTGCAAAGCGAACCACTGACAGCAAGCTGGTTTAATCAGCCATTGAACGTGGATTTCTCCACCAAAGAAGGGACGAAAGCCTACCAGGTCGCGGTGAATCTCAACGGTAACTGGCAACCCGCGAAAACTGGCGTTCTGCCTGCAGCGGTGAACGAAGCATTGAGTGGCAGCGTGGCGTGGGATGGTAAAGTGGGCATTGAGCTGCCTTATCATGCTGGCGCAACGTATAACGTAGAACTGAACGGTGATCTGAAGAATGTGAGCAGTCACTTACCTTCACCGTTAGCCAAACCCGCTGGCGAATCGCTGCCGGTTAACATTAAGGTCGATGGCAACCTCAATAGCTTTGAATTAACCGGACAGGCTGGTGCGGATAACCATTTCAATAGCCGCTGGTTGCTTGGTCAAAAGCTGACGCTCGATCGTGCTATTTGGGCGGCAGACAGTAAAACGCTCCCGCCGTTGCCGGAACAAAGTGGCGTTGAACTCAATATGCCGCCGATGAATGGTGCCGAGTGGCTGGCCTTGTTCCAGAAAGGCGCGGCGGAGAGCGTCGGTGGTGCTGCGAGTTTTCCACAACACATTACGTTACGTACCCCCATGTTGTCGCTGGGAAATCAGCAATGGAATAACCTGAGCATTGTTTCGCAACCGACGGCAAATGGTACCCAGGTTGAGGCGCAAGGACGTGAAATCAACGCTACGCTGGCGATGCGTAATAACGCGCCGTGGCTGGCGAATATCAAATATCTTTATTACAACCCGAGCGAGGCGAAAACTCGTGGTGATTCAACGCCGTCATCACCTTTCCCGACAACGGAGCGCATTAACTTCCGTGGCTGGCCGGACGCACAAATACGATGCGCAGAGTGTTGGTTCTGGGGGCAAAAATTCGGTCGTATTGACAGTGATCTCACTATTTCTGGCGATACGTTAACGCTGACTAATGGACTGATTGATACTGGTTTTTCGCGGCTCACTGCCGATGGTGAATGGGTTAACAATCCGGGGAATGAACGTACCTCGCTGAAAGGAAAACTGCGCGGGCAGAAAATTGATGCCGCCGCAGAATTTTTTGGTGTCACGACGCCCATACGGCAGTCGTCATTTAATGTGGATTACGATTTACACTGGCGTAAAGCACCGTGGCAGCCAGATGAGGCGACGTTGAATGGCATCATTCATACTCAACTGGGTAAAGGCGAAATTACCGAAATCAATACCGGACATGCCGGGCAATTGCTGCGCTTATTGAGCGTAGATGCCCTGATGCGTAAGCTGCGTTTTGATTTCAGAGACACTTTTGGCGAAGGGTTCTATTTTGACTCCATTCGCAGCACCGCGTGGATTAAAGACGGCGTTATGCACACCGACGACACGCTGGTGGATGGCCTGGAGGCGGATATCGCCATGAAAGGGTCGGTAAATCTGGTACGTCGCGACCTGAATATGGAAGCGGTTGTCGCACCAGAGATTTCTGCGACGGTGGGCGTGGCTGCGGCTTTTGCGGTTAACCCCATTGTTGGAGCGGCAGTATTTGCAGCCAGTAAAGTGCTGGGGCCGCTGTGGAGCAAAGTCTCCATTTTGCGCTATCACATTTCGGGTCCGCTGGACGATCCGCAAATCAACGAAGTGTTGCGCCAACCGCGTAAAGAAAAAGCGCAATGATTTGACGAGGGCGCGTAATTGCCCCAATCTCATATGATAATCGTTGCCAAAGGCCAACGAGCCGGAACATAACCGTAGGCCGGACAGGGCGTTCACGCCGCATCCGGCAGCCGTAAAAAATCCTCTACTGCAGTAACTAACGAGTAGCAAAAACGATGAGTCTGAACCTGGTAAGTGAACAATTGCTAGCGGCGAACGGCCTGAAACATCAGGACTTGTTCGCGATCCTCGGTCAACTGGCCGAACGTCGCCTTGATTATGGCGATCTCTATTTTCAGTCGAGCTATCACGAATCCTGGGTTTTAGAAGACCGCATTATTAAAGATGGTTCTTACAACATCGATCAGGGTGTTGGTGTGCGTGCAATCAGCGGTGAAAAAACCGGATTTGCTTACGCAGACCAAATCAGCCTGCTGGCGCTGGAACAGAGTGCGCAAGCGGCGCGCACCATCGTCCGTGATAGTTGTGATGGCAAAGTACAGACGCTGGGCGCGGTAGAGCATAGCCCGTTGTATACCTCGGTAGATCCGCTGCAAAGCATGAGCCGTGAAGAGAAGCTGGATATCCTGCGTCGAGTCGATAAGGTTGCCCGCGAAGCGGACAAGCGCGTACAGGAAGTGACTGCTAGCCTCAGCGGCGTTTATGAATTAATTCTGGTTGCGGCCACCGACGGCACGCTGGCGGCGGATGTTCGTCCGCTGGTGCGTCTTTCCGTGAGCGTTCTGGTCGAAGAAGATGGCAAACGCGAACGCGGTGCCAGTGGCGGCGGCGGTCGTTTTGGTTATGAGTTCTTCCTTGCCGATCTCGACGGTGAAGTCCGTGCGGACGCATGGGCGAAAGAAGCGGTGCGTATGGCGCTGATCAATCTTTCAGCCGTAGCAGCGCCTGCGGGCACCATGCCGGTGGTTCTGGGCGCAGGTTGGCCGGGCGTACTGTTACATGAGGCGGTGGGTCACGGTCTGGAAGGCGACTTCAACCGCCGTGGTACTTCGGTCTTTAGTGGTCAGGTCGGGGAGCTGGTGGCTTCTGAACTGTGTACCGTGGTTGATGACGGCACGATGGTCGATCGCCGTGGTTCGGTGGCGATTGATGACGAAGGTACGCCAGGCCAGTACAACGTGCTGATTGAGAATGGCATCCTGAAAGGCTACATGCAGGATAAACTCAACGCGCGTTTGATGGGAATGACGCCGACTGGCAACGGTCGCCGTGAATCCTACGCTCATCTGCCTATGCCGCGTATGACCAATACCTATATGCTGCCGGGTAAATCGACCCCGCAGGAAATTATTGAATCCGTTGAGTACGGTATCTATGCACCGAACTTTGGTGGCGGTCAGGTGGATATCACCTCCGGCAAATTCGTTTTCTCCACCTCAGAAGCGTATCTGATTGAAAACGGTAAAGTAACTAAACCGGTGAAAGGCGCAACGTTGATTGGTTCCGGTATCGAAACCATGCAGCAGATTTCGATGGTGGGCAACGACCTGAAACTGGATAACGGCGTGGGTGTCTGCGGTAAAGAAGGGCAAAGTTTACCGGTTGGCGTGGGCCAGCCAACGCTGAAAGTTGATAACCTGACTGTTGGCGGTACCGCGTAATAATTTCAGTATTTTCAGAAGGATAATTAATCCTTCTCCGTGTACGAACGGTCCCCTTGCCCCTCTGTGGAGAAGGTTAGGGGAACCCGTTGGCACAGGTTTGTACAACGTAACAGTACAATATGAATTACTTCTCTTTCCCGCGCCCGTGCATTTCCTGAAACAATTTACCGACCTCAACAAAATAATCCGTCAGTGAGTTGATCACGACCTGTACCTTCAGCGGCAGCTTATCTTTTTCGGTATACAACGCATAAACCGGGCGTGGATCTGACTGGTAACGCGGCAGCAGGATCTCGAGTTCCCCGCGATTGATCTCGTTGATCACCCACATCAGCGGCACGTAGGCGATCCCAGCGCCTGCAGTCAGCCAGCGCACCAGCGTCATCGGATCATTAGTCACAAATCTCCCTTGCGGGATCAGGCGAGTCGAGATCCCTTCCGGTGCGATCAGTTCAAATTCATTGTCGGGCCGCACGCTGTATTCAAGCCATGAATGGCTACTTAAATCGGCGGGTTTTTCCGGTATGCCGTATTGTGTGAGATAGCTTTTTGCGGCGCACACCACCATTGGCATCGCGCCCAGACGGCGGGAAAACAGGCTGGAATCTTGCAACGCGCCGACGCGGATCACCACATCCAGACCGTCGGCAATCAGGTCGGGGGCAGGAATTCCGGTAACCAGATTAACGCTCAAACCTGGGTATTCTTTCAGCATTTTGGCTGTTAGCCCGGCGAGAACATTTTGTGCCATAGTTGAAGAACAGCCAATGCGCAGCGTCCCGATGGGGGTGTTATTGAAGGCATACAGTTGCTCATGAACATCCTGCACTTCATGAAGCATCCGACGGCAGCCCTGGTAGTAAATTCTACCGGCTTCGGTCAGGCCAATGCTGCGTGTGCTACGGTTTAACAGCTTTACCTGCAACTCATCTTCCAATTTTGACACCGTCTGACTGATGGACGAAACGCTCATCTGTAGCTGTCTGGCGGCGGCGGTAAAAGAGCCAAATTCAACTACTTTGGCAAACACCGACATGCGTTTTAGTCGTTCCATTATTCACTCTGACTTAAAAGTGATTTAGATCACATAATATAGATAACAGCATAACAGTTACGTTAATATATTAAATATCAATCTACAGCAATGTTGCTCTCGCCCGGCTTTCCATGCCCTTCTCTGCGGCGACAGATGCTGAAAATAATAACGCCTGCTCTCTCTATACAACCAAGGTCAACATGAGTCTGTTTCCCGTTATCGTGGTGTTTGGGCTGTCCTTCCCACCGATATTTTTCGAATTGCTTTTATCACTGGCGATTTTCTGGCTGGTGCGCCGGGTACTTGTGCCAACAGGTATCTACGACTTTGTCTGGCATCCGGCGTTGTTCAACACCGCGCTCTATTGCTGCTTGTTTTATTTGATATCGCGACTGTTCGTTTGAGGTTGAAGTGAAAACACTAATAAGAAAATTCTCCCGTACGGCCATCACGGTCGTATTAGTCATTCTGGCCTTCATCGCAATTTTTAATGCCTGGGTCTATTACACCGAATCCCCGTGGACGCGTGACGCGCGCTTTAGCGCTGACGTCGTTGCGATCGCGCCGGACGTTTCTGGACTCATTACCCAGGTGAATGTTCATGATAACCAGCTGGTGAAAAAAGGACAGGTACTGTTCACCATCGACCAGCCGCGTTATCAAAAGGCGCTTGAGGAAGCGCAAGCCGATGTTGCTTATTATCAGGTACTGGCACAGGAGAAACGCCAGGAGGCCGGACGTCGTAACCGTCTCGGTGTGCAGGCGATGTCTCGCGAAGAGATCGATCAGGCCAACAACGTACTACAAACGGTTCTGCATCAGTTAGCGAAAGCGCAGGCGACCCGCGATCTGGCAAAACTGGATCTTGAACGCACGGTGATCCGCGCGCCAGCAGATGGCTGGGTGACCAACCTCAACGTCTATACCGGTGAGTTTATTACCCGTGGATCAACGGCAGTTGCGCTGGTGAAACAGAACTCCTTCTATGTACTGGCCTATATGGAAGAAACTAAGCTGGAAGGGGTGCGCCCTGGGTATCGTGCAGAGATCACGCCGCTTGGCAGTAACAAAGTGCTGAAAGGGACTGTTGATAGTGTTGCTGCTGGGGTCACCAACGCCAGCAGCACGCGTGACGACAAAGGGATGGCGACCATCGACTCTAACCTTGAATGGGTGCGTTTGGCGCAACGTGTTCCGGTTCGTATTCGTCTCGACAACCAGCAAGAGAACATCTGGCCTGCGGGCACCACTGCTACAGTGGTGGTCACTGGCAAACAAGATCGCGACGAAAGCCAGGATTCGTTCTTCCGTAAAATGGCCCATCGCCTGCGTGAGTTTGGTTAATCACGATGGGTATTTTCTCCATTGCTAACCAACATATTCGCTTTGCGGTAAAACTGGCGACCGCCATTGTACTGGCGCTGTTTGTTGGCTTTCACTTCCAGCTGGAAACGCCACGCTGGGCGGTACTGACAGCGGCGATTGTTGCCGCCGGTCCGGCCTTTGCTGCGGGAGGTGAACCGTATTCTGGCGCTATTCGCTATCGTGGCTTTTTGCGCATCATCGGCACATTTATTGGCTGTATTGCCGGACTGGTGATCATCATTGCGATGATCCGCGCACCATTATTGATGATTCTGGTGTGCTGTATCTGGGCCGGTTTTTGTACCTGGATATCCTCGCTGGTACGAATAGAAAACTCGTATGCGTGGGGGCTGGCCGGTTATACCGCGCTGATCATTGTGATCACCATTCAGCCGGAACCATTGCTTACGCCGCAGTTTGCCGTCGAACGTTGTAGCGAGATCGTTATCGGTATTGTGTGTGCAATTATGGCGGATTTGCTCTTTTCTCCGCGATCGATCAAACAAGAAGTGGATCGAGAGCTGGAAAGTTTGCTGGTCGCGCAATATCAATTAATGCAACTCTGTATCAAGCATGGCGATGGTGAAGTTGTCGATAAAGCCTGGGGCGATCTGGTGCGACGCACCACGGCGTTACAAGGTATGCGCAGCAACCTGAATATGGAATCTTCCCGCTGGGCGCGGGCCAATCGACGTTTAAAAGCGATCAATACGCTATCGCTGACGCTGATTACCCAATCCTGCGAAACTTATCTTATTCAGAATACGCGCCCGGAATTGATCACTGATACTTTCCGCGAATTTTTTGACACGCCGGTAGAAACCGCGCAGGACGTCCACAAGCAGCTCAAACGCCTGCGGAGAGTTATCGCCTGGACCGGGGAACGGGAAACGCCTGTCACCATTTATAGCTGGGTCGCGGCGGCAACGCGTTATCAGCTTCTCAAGCGCGGCGTTATCAGTAACACAAAAATCAACGCTACTGAAGAAGAGATCCTGCAAGGCGAACCGGAAGTCAAAGTAGAGTCAGCCGAACGTCATCATGCGATGGTTAACTTCTGGCGAACCACACTTTCCTGCATTCTGGGGACGCTTTTCTGGCTGTGGACGGGCTGGACTTCCGGCAGTGGTGCAATGGTGATGATTGCGGTAGTGACGTCACTGGCAATGCGTTTGCCGAATCCACGCATGGTGGCGATCGACTTTATTTATGGGACGCTGGCGGCGCTGCCGTTAGGGCTACTCTACTTTTTGGTGATTATCCCTAATACCCAACAAAGCATGTTATTGCTGTGTATTAGCCTGGCAGTGCTGGGATTCTTCCTTGGCATTGAAGTACAGAAACGGCGATTGGGCTCGATGGGGGCGCTGGCCAGCACCATAAACATTATCGTGCTGGATAACCCGATGACTTTCCATTTCAGTCAGTTTCTCGACAGCGCATTAGGGCAAATCGTCGGCTGTGTGCTCGCGTTCACCGTTATTTTGCTGGTGCGGGATAAATCGCGCGACAGGACTGGACGTGTACTGCTTAATCAGTTTGTTTCTGCCGCTGTTTCCGCGATGACTACCAATGTGGCACGTCGTAAAGAGAATCACCTCCCGGCACTTTATCAGCAGCTGTTTTTGCTGATGAATAAGTTCCCAGGGGATTTGCCGAAATTTCGCCTGGCACTGACGATGATTATCGCGCACCAGCGCCTGCGTGATGCGCCGATCCCGGTTAACGAGGATTTATCGGCGTTTCACCGGCAAATGCGCCGCACAGCAGACCATGTGATATCTGCCCGTAGCGATGATAAACGTCGTCGGTACTTTGGCCAGTTGCTGGAAGAACTGGAAATCTACCAGGAAAAGCTACGCATCTGGCAAGCGCCACCGCAGGTGACGGAACCAGTACATCGGCTTACGGGTATGCTCCATAAGTATCAACATGCGTTGACCGATAGTTAAGTCAAAACCGACGCCAAAAGCGTCGGTTTTTTCATGGCTATACTTAGCAATGAACGGCAGAACTCGCCGCGAAACGTGACGGTGGCAACAGATGAATATTTATACCTTTGATTTTGATGAGATTGAGAGTCAGGAGGATTTTTATCGCGACTTTAGCCAAACCTTTGGTCTGGCAAAAGATAAAGTACGCGATCTCGACTCTCTATGGGATGTGTTAATGAACGATGTCCTGCCGCTACCACTTGAGATTGAATTTGTTCATCTGGGAGAGAAAACGCGTCGCCGTTTTGGCGCGTTAATATTGCTGTTTGATGAGGCAGAGGAAGAGCTGGAAGGGCATTTGCGTTTTAATGTTCGTCATTAGCGCAAAAAAAGCCCCCGAACCGGGGGCAATATCGTCGGACAAGACGATGAGGGTTTATTTGTACAGTTCAGCCGTAGCGTGCCAGGTGTCACCGCTACGAGCTTCAGTAATCTGGTAGGCCGTTGCGCCTTTCTCTTCCGCTTTTTTGTTCAGCATTTCACGCATATCCATTGGCGAAGACGCCACACCACTTACGGATACGGTCCCGATTGCTTCACGATTTTGTGCTTGTGCAGCATCAATGGAGTCGGCAGCGAATGCACCGAAAGAGAGAACAGAAAGTACGCTTAATGCAGCAACAGTGGTTTTGATTTTCATGATTTTTACCTCGACATAATCTTTTAGCTGGGCCTTTGTTTCGTGACCCATATCACAAAATCAAGTATACACTAATTATTGAACTAATTAATACCACGCTAACTGTTTCAGTTGATACTAAGTGTTAAAAGTGTGAGTTTTAATAACAAAAAAGAATTAAAAACACGGTTATTTATTATTAATTCTATTATTTTCAATTAGATAATGAATTTTGCATAATGTGCTTTTTTTAACTCATGTATTCATTATGTGAATGATATGTCGCGCTAAAACGCACTATTCGTTAAATTAATCGTAGGAGAAAGCAGGGGGATGAGAGGGAAAAGCAACATTTTCCCCGCCGCCAGAAGCGACGGGGCAGAGATTAAAGCTCCTGGTCGAACAGCTCTAAAATCGCTTCGTACAGGTCTTTGACGGTGAAACCGTTAGCAGGGGTAGTAAAGATGGTGTCATCGCCAGCGATGGTGCCCAGAATACCTTCTGCTTTGCCCAGTGAGTCCAGCAGGCGAGCAATTAACTGCGCCGCGCCAGGGCTGGTATGAATCACGACAACTGCATCGTTGTAGTCTATATCCAGCACCAGATTCTTCAATGGACTGGAGGTGGTTGGTACACCCAGTTCAGCTGGCAGGCAGTAAACCATTTCCATTTTGGCATTGCGTGTACGTACAGCACCAAACTTGGTCAACATCCGCGAGACTTTAGACTGATTAATATTGTCAAAGCCTTGCTCCTGCAACGCGGCGACGATTTCGCCCTGGGAGCTAAATTTCTCTTCTTTAAGTAATGCTTTAAATGCTTTAACTAGTTCTTCTTGCTTAGCCGAGCTTCGCATAAGTCACCCGATATGGTGGTTGATACAACATTATTGTGCATACAGATGAATTTTTATGCAAACAGTCAGCCCTGAAGAAGGCTGAAATAATGTTATGAAAGAGCGGGATTTTATCAAATTTCGTTATTGAGAAACATGCCTGCGTCACGGCATGCAAATTCTGCTTAAAAGTAAATTAATTGTTATCAAATTGATGTTGTTTTGGCTGAACGGTAGGGTATATTGTCACCACCTGTTGGAATGTTGCGCTAATGCATAAGCGACTGTTAATTACGTAAGTTAGGTTCCTGATTACGGCAATTAAATGCATAAACGCTAAACTTGCGTGACTACACATTCTTGAGATGTGGTCATTGTAAACGGCAATTTTGTGGATTAAGGTCGCGGCAGCGGAGCAACATATCTTAGTTTATCAATATAATAAGGAGTTTAGGATGAAAGTCGCAGTCCTCGGCGCTGCTGGCGGTATTGGCCAGGCGCTTGCACTACTGTTAAAAACCCAACTGCCTTCAGGTTCAGAACTCTCTCTGTATGATATCGCTCCAGTGACTCCCGGTGTGGCTGTCGATTTGAGCCATATCCCTACTGCTGTGAAAATCAAAGGTTTTTCTGGTGAAGATGCGACTCCGGCGCTGGAAGGCGCAGATGTCGTTCTTATCTCTGCAGGTGTAGCGCGTAAACCGGGTATGGATCGTTCCGACCTGTTTAACGTTAACGCCGGCATCGTGAAAAATCTGGTACAGCAAGTTGCGAAAACCTGCCCAAAAGCGTGCATTGGTATTATCACTAACCCGGTTAACACCACAGTTGCGATTGCTGCTGAAGTGCTGAAAAAAGCCGGTGTTTATGACAAAAACAAACTGTTCGGCGTTACCACGCTGGATATCATTCGTTCCAACACCTTTGTTGCGGAACTGAAAGGCAAACAGCCGGGCGAAGTTGAAGTGCCGGTAATTGGCGGTCACTCTGGTGTTACCATTCTGCCGCTGCTGTCACAGGTTCCTGGCGTTAGCTTTACCGAGCAGGAAGTGGCTGAACTGACCAAACGTATCCAGAACGCGGGTACTGAGGTGGTTGAAGCGAAAGCCGGTGGCGGGTCTGCAACCCTGTCTATGGGCCAGGCAGCTGCACGTTTTGGTCTGTCTCTGGTTCGCGCACTACAGGGCGAACAAGGCGTTGTCGAATGTGCCTACGTTGAAGGCGACGGTCAGTACGCACGTTTCTTCTCTCAACCGCTGCTGCTGGGTAAAAACGGCGTGGAAGAGCGTAAATCTATCGGCACCCTGAGCGCATTTGAACAGAACGCGCTGGAAGGTATGCTGGATACGCTGAAGAAAGATATCGCCCTGGGCGAAGAGTTCGTTAATAAGTAATTGATTAGCGGATAATAAAAAACCGGAGCACAGACTCCGGTTTTTTGTCTTTCACGTTGGCCTTAATTGGTTGCCGGATATTCCTGAATGGTGACCTGCAGCGTTAACTGCTTATCATCACGCATCACTACAACCGGGATCACCGAGCCAGGGCGAATTTCCGCCACCTGATCCATCGTCTCCAGAGCAGAGATGGCCGGTTTGTTATCCACCGAAATAATCAAATCATTGACCTGAATACCCGCATTCGCCGCCGGGCCGTCAGGTGACACTTCATTAACCACGATCCCTTGCAGTTGATCTATACCACCGCCCTGCGCGTGCAGTGGTGCGATCTCACGTCCGCCGATACCAATGTAGCCGCGGATCACGCGACCATCGCGGATCAGCTTATCCATAATTTTGGTTGCTAACTGGAAAGGAATCGCAAAGCCGATGCCTTCCGGCGTTTCGCCATCGTTACTCTTATCAAACGACAGCGTGTTAATGCCCATCAGTTCGCCCAGCGAGTTCACCAGTGCGCCGCCAGAGTTACCGTGGTTAATGGAAGCATCGGTTTGCAGGAAGTTTTGCCGCCCGGTCGGGTTCAGACCAATTCGACCCGTGGCACTAATAATCCC
The DNA here is from genome assembly GCF_963876935.1 of Escherichia sp. MOD1-EC4550. Classification (NCBI taxonomy): domain Bacteria; kingdom Pseudomonadati; phylum Pseudomonadota; class Gammaproteobacteria; order Enterobacterales; family Enterobacteriaceae; genus Escherichia; species Escherichia sp. MOD1-EC4550. Next base: position 448,509 of record NZ_CAWNSE010000023.1, on the reverse strand, counting down.
CTGGGTAATGGTCTGCCCGAGGTTGTACGGGTTACCGATCGCCAGTACCACGTCACCAATGTGCGGTACGCGACGTGCATTGATTGGAATGGTAGGTAAACCGCCAGTGGCATTAATTTTAAGTACCGCCAGATCGGTTAGAGAGTCAGATCCCACCAGCAATGCTTCAAATACACGTCCATCTTGTAAGGCGACGATGATCTGATCGGCGTCGTTGATGACGTGTTTATTGGTGATGATATAACCGCGTTGATCCATGATTACACCGGATCCCAGGGTGCGGATCTCAAGCTGGTTGTGAGAGTTGGTGTTCAAACCACGGTTGTAAACGTTAACCACCGCTGGCGCGGCGCGGCGAACCGCCAGATTATAGCTGGCAGGCGTCTCATCGGTACTGTCAAATTGCGGAGTGGAAAGCGGGTTAAGGCTGCGCAGCGAAGGCATGGCAACCAGCAGAATAGCGCCGACAATTAATCCAATCGCAACGGAACGTAAGAGCTTCACAAACATGATGGAGGCGTCATTAAAAAAGGGAACGGCAGCAGCATACCACGAGTTAACCGGACATCACACGTCAGCCTGATGCCCGGTTTACGACATTAACGCATCAGCAAATAGATGCTTTCATTGCCGCGTACAATTTGCAGGGCGATGATGGCCGGTTTTGCCGCCAGCACTTTACGCATTTCAGCAATCGAGTTCACCCGATCGCGGTTGACGCCAATGATCACATCGTCTTTTTGCAAACCAGCCTGAGCGGCTGGGCTACCTTTGACTACTTCATCGATCTTAATGCCTTTGCCGCCATCTTTTAGCTGACCATCGCTCAACGTTGCACCTTCAAGCGCTGGCGTGATCATTTCAGCGCTGGCCGACGAAGAGGTGCTGGTATCGAGCGTCACTTCTACTTCCAGTGGTTTGCCGTTACGCAGCAGGCCAAGCTTCACTTTCGTGCCCGGCTCGGTGGTTGCGATACGAGAGCGCAACTCAGCAAAGCTATTCAGCGGTTTGCCGTTGAGGCTGGTAATAATATCGCCCGCTTTGATGCCCGCTTTTGCCGAGCCAGAACCTGTCAACACTTCGCTGACAAACGCGCCACGCTGCACGTCAAGGTTGAAGGCTTTGGCGATATCGGCACTCATCTCGGTGCCTTTGATGCCTAACAGACCGCGTTTGATTTCACCAAAGTCGATAAGCTGCTGCGCCAGTGTTCGCGCCATATTACTGGGGATGGCAAATCCAATCCCGACGCTCCCACCGCCAGGCGCAAGGATTGCAGTGTTGATGCCAATTAACTCACCGTTAAGGTTTAACAGTGCACCGCCGGAGTTACCGCGGTTAATGGAAGCATCTGTCTGGATAAAGTTTTCAAGACCTTCAAGATTCAACCCGCTGCGGCCTAATGCGGAAACAATGCCAGAGGTGGCGGTTTGCCCAAGGCCAAATGGGTTACCGACTGCCACGGCAAAATCACCGACGCGCAGTTTGTCTGAGTCGGCAATGGCGATTTGCGTTAATTTACTCGGGTTTTGAATTTGCAACAGGGCGATATCGCTCTGGTCATCGCTACCAATCAGTTTTGCATCAAACTCGCGCCCATCATTGAGCTGAATACTGATTTTCTGTGCCTGATTAATCACATGGTTGTTAGTCAGCACATAGCCTTTACTGGCGTTGATGATGACACCGGAGCCTAAACCTTCGAAGGGTTGTGCAGGTTGATCCGGTAAATCATCACCAAAAAACTTTTTGAATTCTTCCGGGATTTTCTGTCCCTGACTGGCCGTTCCTTCCACTCGTACGCTCACCACTGCCGGAAGCACTTTTTCTAGCATTGGAGCCAAACTGGGGAGGGGGGCCTGATCGGCAACCTGGCCTGGAATCGACGCGACGGCCTGAAATGACGCCGAGAGAGTTAACCCGACACTTAACGCTAATGCACTCAACAGCTGGGTTTGTTTTTTCATTATTCCTGCTCTCGTACCTGAATGATAAGAAAAGAGATTCAAAACAGTTTGATGTTATTGAATTTTCAGACGGCTAACAATGAGACATCAGATTAAATAATAGTCGGGGAGGGAGGGAAGAGGAGGGCGCAATGGCTGCGCCCGAAAAATAAATTAGTCGCGCTTCGCGCCAGTACGCAGCAGGCCTGACGCGCCTTCAGAATAGTCGCGTGGCATTTGCACCGGTGCCTGATCGTTGCTGGCTTCAGACTCTGCCAGACGATTACGGAACGGGTTTGCTTCAGCAGACAGTTCCGGCAGCAGGCTGCTGGAGCTTTTCGCCATGTGTTGATACAGCTGGCGATAGTCGTGCGCCATGGTATCCAGTAATTCCGCGCTGCGGGCAAAGTGGCTAACCAGCTCTTCGCGATACTCGTCCAGTTCAGCTTTATTCTTTTCCAGTTCGTACTGCAACGCCTGTTGCTGGCGTAGTTTACGATTACCAAAACGCATGGCCACAGCACCAATAATGATGCCGACGACTAACCCAATTAGCGCATATTCCCAGGTCATGAACATCTCCCGTTGTCTTTTGTTTCCGTAGGGTGTTGGCTTCAGGCTCCATGCCTGCGGCTGATTATGCCACTATAACCGTTAATTCCACAGAAGTGGAATCCCGACTGCATATCGCGTAGTGTAGAACGGCCTTTTTTTCGTCAACCGTGAACAACGGCGCACCGATTATTCAAGGAATAACAATAAGATCATGCAAAGCGTTACCCCAACATCGCAATACCTGAAGGCGCTCAATGAAGGCAGCCATCAACCCGACGACGTTCAAAAAGAGGCCGTCAGCCGCCTGGAAATTATTTATCAGGAACTCATCAATAGCACGCCTCCAGCCCCCAGGACGAGTGGGCTAATGGCGCGGGTCGGTAAGCTGTGGGGTAAACGCGAAGACACACAGCATACGCCAGTGCGTGGCTTATATATGTGGGGCGGGGTAGGACGCGGGAAAACCTGGCTGATGGACCTTTTCTATCAAAGCCTGCCGGGAGAGCGGAAACAGCGTCTGCACTTTCACCGTTTTATGCTGCGGGTACATGAAGAGCTAACTGCTTTGCAGGGGCAGACCGATCCGCTGGAAATTATTGCCGATCGCTTTAAAGCAGAAACTGACGTGCTCTGTTTTGACGAATTTTTTGTTTCTGATATTACCGATGCCATGCTACTTGGCGGCCTGATGAAAGCCCTGTTCGCCCGCGGTATTACCCTGGTAGCGACGTCAAATATTCCGCCGGACGAACTTTATCGAAATGGCCTGCAACGTGCGCGTTTTTTGCCTGCAATCGATGCCATTAAACAGCATTGTGATGTAATGAACGTGGACGCCGGTGTTGATTATCGACTGCGTACGCTCACTCAGGCGCACCTGTGGCTTTCGCCACTCAACGATGAAACCCGGACGCAAATGGACAAACTATGGTTGGCGCTGGCGGGGGCGAAACGAGAAAATTCACCGACGTTAGAAATCAACCATCGGCCATTGGCGACAATGGGCGTCGAGAACCAGACGCTGGCGGTCTCTTTTACTACGCTGTGCGTCGACGCCCGTAGTCAGCATGACTATATTGCGCTCTCACGCCTCTTTCACACGGTCATGTTGTTTAATGTACCAGTTATGACGCGGTTGATGGAGAGCGAAGCGCGGCGCTTTATTGCGCTGGTGGATGAGTTTTACGAGCGCCATGTCAAATTAGTGGTGAGTGCAGAAGTGCCGCTGTATGAAATTTATCAGGGCGATCGGCTGAAGTTTGAGTTCCAGCGTTGCCTGTCACGTCTGCAAGAGATGCAAAGCGAAGAGTATCTGAAGCGCGAGCATTTAGCGGGTTAAAACCTGCCACAAATCACAAAAAGGGGTCGATCTTTGACCCCGACTTCTCTATAATCCTGCGACCCCACGTTACAAGAAAGTTTTTTTCCCAAAACTTTTTGTGTGCTGGCATAGGCTATTCGAAGGGGTAGGTTTGCCGGACTTTGTCGTGTGAACCTCAACAATTGAAGACGTTTGGGTGTTCACCAACGTGTAACTATTTATTGGGTAAGCTTTTAATGAAAACTTTTACAGCTAAACCAGAAACCGTAAAACGCGACTGGTATGTTGTTGACGCGACCGGTAAAACTCTGGGCCGTCTGGCTACTGAACTGGCTCGTCGCCTGCGCGGTAAGCACAAAGCGGAATACACTCCGCACGTAGATACCGGTGATTACATCATCGTTCTGAACGCTGACAAAGTTGCTGTAACCGGCAACAAGCGTACTGACAAAGTGTACTATCACCACACCGGCCACATCGGTGGTATCAAACAAGCGACCTTTGAAGAGATGATTGCTCGCCGTCCTGAGCGTGTGATTGAAATCGCGGTTAAAGGCATGTTGCCAAAAGGCCCGCTGGGTCGTGCTATGTTCCGTAAACTGAAAGTTTACGCGGGTAACGAGCACAACCACGCGGCACAGCAACCGCAAGTTCTTGACATCTAATCGGGATTATAGGCAATGGCTGAAAATCAATACTACGGCACTGGTCGCCGCAAAAGTTCCGCAGCTCGCGTTTTCATCAAACCGGGCAACGGTAAAATCGTAATCAACCAACGTTCTCTGGAACAGTACTTCGGTCGTGAAACTGCCCGCATGGTAGTTCGTCAGCCGCTGGAACTGGTCGACATGGTTGAGAAACTGGACCTGTACATCACCGTTAAAGGTGGTGGTATCTCTGGTCAGGCTGGTGCGATCCGTCACGGTATCACCCGCGCTCTGATGGAATACGACGAGTCCCTGCGTTCTGAACTGCGTAAAGCTGGCTTCGTTACTCGTGACGCTCGTCAGGTTGAACGTAAGAAAGTCGGTCTGCGTAAAGCACGTCGTCGTCCGCAGTTCTCCAAACGTTAATTGGCTTCTGCTCCGGCAGAAAACAATTTGCGAAAAAAACCCGCTTCGGCGGGTTTTTTTATGGCTAAAATCTGAATCAGCGTAAAAAAAGGAATGTTGATTTTTGCTGTCGCCTGACAGACAGAAAACAAAAACCACATCGCCGATAAGGGACTAAGTCAACCATTTCAGACTAAAGCGCATCTCTTTTTCCCCATTTCCGGCATCGACTCACCACAAAGGTCGCAAAATCTGGTAAACTATCATCCAATTTTCTGCCCAAATGTCGGGTATTGCTCATTTTTTGTTTGATTTTCGAACAAAGAGAGTCGTTCCTTACTGGGTAACACAACTTCTGACTGGCCACCTGGTGGCTGGTAGCAGTAAAAATTCTGACTATACCTGGAGGTTTTCATGGCTGTCGCTGCCAACAAACGTTCGGTAATGACGCTGTTTTCCGGTCCTACTGACATCTATAGCCATCAGGTCCGCATTGTGCTGGCTGAGAAAGGTGTAAGTTTCGAGATCGAACACGTGGAAAAGGACAATCCGCCTCAGGATCTGATTGACCTCAACCCGAATCAGAGCGTTCCGACCCTGGTGGATCGTGAGCTGACCCTGTGGGAATCTCGCATCATTATGGAATATCTGGATGAGCGTTTCCCGCATCCGCCACTGATGCCTGTTTACCCGGTAGCTCGCGGTGAAAGCCGTCTGTACATGCATCGCATCGAAAAAGACTGGTACACGCTGATGAACACCATCATCAACGGTTCAGCTTCTGAAGCAGATGCCGCACGTAAGCAACTGCGCGAAGAACTGCTGGCGATTGCGCCGGTCTTCGGTCAGAAGCCGTACTTCCTGAGCGATGAGTTCAGCCTGGTCGATTGCTACCTTGCTCCGCTGCTGTGGCGTCTGCCGCAACTGGGCATCGAATTCAGCGGTCCGGGTGCGAAAGAGCTGAAAGGCTATATGACCCGCGTCTTTGAGCGTGACTCTTTCCTCGCTTCCTTAACGGAAGCAGAACGCGAAATGCGTCTGGGCCGGAGTTAATCTGTATGGATTTGTCACAGCTAACACCACGTCGTCCCTATCTGCTGCGTGCATTCTATGAGTGGTTGCTGGATAACCAGCTCACGCCGCACCTGGTGGTGGATGTGACGCTCCCTGGCGTGCAGGTTCCTATGGAATATGCGCGTGACGGGCAAATCGTACTCAACATTGCGCCGCGTGCTGTCGGCAATCTGGAACTGGCGAATGATGAGGTGCGTTTTAACGCGCGCTTTGGTGGCATTCCGCGTCAGGTTTCTGTGCCGCTGGCTGCCGTGCTGGCTATCTACGCTCGTGAAAATGGCGCAGGCACGATGTTTGAGCCTGAAGCTGCCTACGATGAAGATGCTAGCATCATGAATGATGAAGAGGCATCGGCAGACAACGAAACCGTTATGTCGGTTATCGATGGTGACAAGCCTGATCACGATGATGACACTCATCCTGACGATGAACCACCGCAGCCACCACGCGGTGGTCGACCGGCATTACGCGTTGTGAAGTAAAATGAAAACAGGCCCTGGCGGCCTGTTTTGTCTTCTTTATCGCTTAATAAAATAGCGTGATTGTGGCAATCATATTCACCACGAAACCGACTGCCATGGGGATCGCTGTCCGCTTCACCACTGCAAAAGGCGAAACACCTGCAATTCCTGATGTAACGACCACCACCGCAGTAATCGGCGAAACAGCGCGCGCTAGCGTCGTGGCAAAATGCATCGGCATAATCATTACAACCGCTGGTACATGTAGTCCGGCTGCGATATTCGGAATAAGACTGGCAAATGACATAAATGGCGCATTGCCTGAGCCCATCACAATGGCACAAATGGCAATGACCAGCGCCATAATAATCATCACGCCAATACCGCCCAGACCAGAATGCTCCGCACCCCTGATAACCGCATCGACAGTGCCAATCGTCGTTAAGCCTTTCGCAAATATTTCACCCGCGACCACCAGCGTTACCACGTTGGCAAACTGCGTACCCATGCCGTCAAAAAACGCCTGCACATCGTCCATTGTTTCGCGCAAATTATGCTTGCGGAAAAACTCAACAAACATCGTCACCGTCAAACTCAGTAACATCACCACCACCAGATGCAGTTCTGACTGCATCAGTCCAGCGTGGGCGAGGAACAGCGAGCCGAGCATCAGGATTAACGGCATCACCGGTAAAATGGCGTAATAGAGCGGCGGGACATTATCGAGAGCTTTTTGCTCTGCCTGTTCGTGATTGATATTTTTATCTTTTTTGTCGAAAGCGCGTTGCACGAAAAAGTGGGAGATCGCCACCGAGATAATGACGCAAGAGGCGACCGGAAGCTGGTAGTGGAAGAAGTAAGTGGCAATTTTCATTCCTGCTACCTGGGCAGCAAAAATGGAGTTCGTTTCCAGAATCCCCCACTCAATGGACATCGTGGTTGCGATAACTGCCACCGCAGAGAGGCGACTTACTCCCAGACTCACTAGTGTTGGAAATAAGGTGACCATCAGCAACATACCCAGACCGGAGGCGCTGGTAATAAACTGCGCCATGATTTGGCCGATAACGTAAGTTGCCGACAGAATAAGATACGGCGAGCGAATGAGTTTTAACGGGCGGCTTAACAAGCTCACCATCGCCCGACTGGCTCCTATGCGCTCCATGTAGCGGGCATACCCGCCCACCGCCATAATCGACAACCCTAACCCGGCAATGCGGTTGGACAGCATGCGCAGGATTTCATTATAAATATCGACGATCAAGTAGCCGCTGCTTTTGGCGGGATCGAGTACTCCACCGAATCCTAACCAGACACCGCACATCATCAGGAAGATACCTGCGGCAGCCAGCACCACTTGAGGTTTGTAGTTTTTCAGGATCAAATAGCCCATCGTCATTAATACGATGACAGATATAATTATGCCGAACATTGTTGAACTCCGTGTCAAAAGAAAACGGTCAATCCCATAAACGGCAGATTGAAAACAATGATGTTATATTTTTTGCAAGGCTATTTATGGTGCGGATGTCGTGTTTTTAATTGTAGATGAGGTGATTTTTCATTAAAAAATATGCGCTTATGATTATTTTGTAAGAACACATTCATAATATTCATAATACTTTTTAATAGTCTTATGAATAATTCAATCGTGATGTTTTTATCTGCGTTACATTAATTTTTCGCAATAGTTAATTATTCAGTTAATTATAGTAATGATGAGGCACAAAGAGAAAATCCCGCCATTTCCCCCTACTTTCAATCCTGTGATAGGATGTCACTGATGATGTTAATCACACTGACCTTACAGAATGGGCCTTATGAACGCATTTGATTCGCAAACCGAAGATTCTTCTCCTGCAATTGGTCGCAACTTGCGCAGCCGCCCGCTGGCGCGTAAAAAACTCTCCGAAATGGTGGAAGAAGAGCTGGAACAGATGATCCGCCGTCGTGAATTTGGCGAAGGTGAACAATTACCGTCTGAACGCGAACTGATGGCGTTCTTTAACGTCGGGCGTCCTTCGGTGCGTGAAGCGCTGGCAGCGTTAAAACGTAAAGGTCTGGTGCAAATAAACAACGGCGAACGCGCTCGCGTCTCACGTCCTTCTGCGGACACCATCATCGGCGAGCTTTCCGGCATGGCGAAAGATTTCCTTTCTCATCCTGGCGGAATTGCCCATTTCGAACAATTACGTCTGTTCTTTGAATCCAGCCTGGTGCGCTATGCGGCTGAACATGCCACCGATGAGCAAATTGATTTGCTGGCAAAAGCACTGGAAATCAACAGTCAGTCGCTGGATAACAACGCGGCATTCATTCGTTCAGACGTTGATTTCCACCGCGTGCTGGCGGAGATCCCCGGCAATCCGATCTTTATGGCGATCCATGTTGCCCTGCTCGATTGGCTGATCGCCGCGCGCCCAACCGTAGCTGATCAGGCTCTGCACGAGCATAACAACGTTAGCTATCAACAGCATATTGCGATCGTTGACGCGATCCGTCGTCATGATCCTGACGAAGCCGATCGCGCGTTGCAATCGCATCTCAACAGCGTCTCTGCTACCTGGCACGCCTTCGGTCAGACCACCAACAAAAAGAAATAATGCCACTTTAGTGAAGCAGATCGCATTATAAGCTTTCTGTATGGGGTGTTGCTTAATTGATCTGGTATAACAGGTATAAAGGTATATCGTTTATCAGACAAGCATCACTTCAGAGGTATTTATGGCAACGAATTTACGTGGCGTAATGGCTGCACTCCTGACTCCTTTTGATCAACAACAAGCACTGGATAAAGCGAGTCTGCGTCGCCTGGTTCAGTTCAATATTCAGCAGGGCATTGACGGCTTATATGTCGGGGGGTCGACCGGTGAAGCCTTTGTACAAAGCCTTTCCGAGCGTGAACAGGTACTGGAAATCGTCGCCGAAGAGGCGAAAGGCAAGATTAAACTCATCGCTCATGTAGGTTGCGTCAGCACTGCTGAAAGCCAACAGCTTGCGTCTTCAGCCAAACGTTATGGCTTCGATGCCGTCTCCGCCGTCACGCCGTTCTACTACCCTTTCAGCTTTGAAGAACACTGCGATCACTATCGGGCAATTATTGATTCGGCGGATGGGTTGCCGATGGTGGTGTACAACATTCCGGCGTTAAGCGGCGTTAAACTAACCCTGGATCAGATTAACACTCTGGTTACGTTGCCTGGTGTCGGCGCGCTGAAACAGACCTCTGGCGATCTCTATCAGATGGAGCAGATCCGTCGTGAACATCCGGATCTGGTGCTCTATAACGGTTACGACGAAATCTTTGCTTCTGGTTTGTTGGCGGGCGCTGATGGTGGTATCGGCAGTACTTACAACATTATGGGCTGGCGTTATCAGGGTATCGTGAAGGCGCTGAAAGAAGGCGATATCCAGACCGCGCAGAAGCTGCAAACCGAATGTAATAAAGTCATTGATTTACTGATCAAAACGGGCGTATTCCGCGGCCTGAAAACGGTCCTGCACTATATGGATGTCGTTTCTGTGCCGCTGTGCCGCAAACCGTTTGGTCCGGTCGATGAAAAATATCTGCCAGAACTGAAGGCGCTAGCCCAGCAGTTGATGCAAGAGCGCGGGTGAGTTGTTTCCCCTCGCTCGCCCCTACCGGGTGAGGGGAAATAAACGCATCTGTACCCTACAATTTTTATACCAAAGCGTGTGGGCATCGCCCACCGCGGGAGACTCACAATGAGTACTACAACCCAGAATATCCCGTGGTATCGCCATCTCAACCGCGCACAATGGCGCGCATTTTCCGCTGCCTGGTTGGGATATCTGCTTGACGGTTTTGATTTCGTTTTAATCGCCCTGGTACTCACCGAAGTACAAGGTGAATTCGGGCTGACGACGGTACAGGCAGCAAGCCTGATCTCCGCAGCCTTTATCTCTCGCTGGTTCGGCGGCCTGATGCTCGGCGCTATGGGTGACCGCTACGGACGTCGTCTGGCAATGGTCACCAGCATCGTTCTCTTCTCGGTCGGGACGCTGGCCTGCGGTTTTGCGCCAGGCTACATCACCATGTTTATCGCTCGTCTGGTCATCGGCATGGGGATGGCGGGTGAATACGGTTCCAGCGCCACCTATGTCATTGAAAGCTGGCCAAAGCATCTGCGTAACAAAGCCAGTGGTTTTCTGATTTCAGGCTTCTCGGTGGGTGCCGTCGTTGCCGCTCAGGTCTACAGCCTGGTGGTTCCGGTCTGGGGCTGGCGTGCATTGTTTTTTATCGGCATCTTACCAATCATCTTTGCTCTCTGGCTGCGTAAAAACATCCCGGAAGCGGAAGACTGGAAAGAGAAACACGCAGGTAAAGCACCAGTACGCACAATGGTGGATATTCTCTACCGCGGTGAACATCGTATCGCCAATATCGTGATGACACTGGCGGCGGCCACTGCGCTGTGGTTCTGCTTCGCCGGTAACCTGCAAAATGCCGCAATCGTCGCTGTACTCGGGCTGTTATGCGCCGCAATCTTTATCAGCTTTATGGTACAGAGTACGGGCAAACGCTGGCCAACGGGCGTAATGCTGATGGTGGTCGTGTTGTTTGCTTTCCTCTACTCATGGCCGATTCAGGCGCTGCTGCCAACGTATCTTAAAACTGAACTTGCTTATAACCCGCATACGGTTGCCAATGTGCTGTTCTTTAGTGGCTTTGGCGCGGCGGTGGGTTGCTGCGTCGGTGGCTTCCTCGGTGACTGGCTGGGAACCCGCAAAGCGTACGTTTGTAGCCTGCTAGCCTCACAGCTGCTGATTATTCCGGTATTTGCGATTGGTGGCGCAAACGTCTGGGTGCTCGGTCTGTTACTGTTCTTCCAGCAAATGCTTGGTCAGGGCATCTCCGGGATTTTACCGAAACTGATCGGCGGTTATTTCGATACCGACCAGCGTGCGGCGGGGCTGGGCTTTACCTACAACGTTGGCGCATTGGGTGGTGCACTGGCCCCAATCCTCGGCGCGTTGATCGCTCAACGTCTGGATCTGGGCACTGCTCTGGGATCGCTTTCGTTCAGTCTTACATTTGTGGTGATCCTGCTGATTGGTCTGGATATGCCTTCCCGCGTTCAGCGTTGGCTGCGCCCGGAAGCGTTGCGTACTCATGACGCTATCGACGGCAAACCATTTAGCGGTGCCGTACCGTTTGGCAGCGCTAAAAACGATTTAGTCAAAACCAAAAGTTAATCCTGTTGCCCGGTCTTCTACCGGGCCTTTCGCTAAGGGAAGATGTATGTCGTTACTTGCACAACTGGATCAAAAAATCGCTGCTAACGGTGGCCTGATTGTCTCCTGCCAGCCGGTTCCGGACAGCCCACTCGATAAACCTGAAATCGTCGCCGCCATGGCATTAGCGGCAGAGCAGGCGGGAGCGGTTGCCATTCGTATTGAAGGTGTGGCAAATCTGCAAGCCACGCGTGCGGTGGTGAGTGTGCCGATTATCGGGATTGTGAAGCGCGATCTGGAGGATTCTCCGGTACGCATCACGGCCTATATTGAAGATGTTGATGCACTGGCGCAGGCGGGTGCGGATATTATCGCGATTGACGGCACTGACCGACCGCGCCCGGTTCCAGTTGAAACACTACTGGCGCGTATTCACCATCACGGTTTACTGGCGATGACCGACTGTTCAACGCCGGAAGACGGCCTGGCTTGCCAAAAGCTGGGAGCCGAAATTATTGGTACTACGCTTTCTGGCTATACCACGCCTGAAACGCCAGAAGAGCCAGACCTGGCACTGGTAAAAACATTAAGCGACGCCGGATGTCGGGTGATTGCCGAAGGACGTTACAACTCGCCTGCTCAGGCGGCGGATGCGATGCGCCACGGTGCATGGGCGGTGACGGTCGGTTCTGCTATCACGCGTCTTGAACACATTTGTCAGTGGTACAACACAGCGATGAAAAAGGCGGTGCTATGACTACACTGGCGATTGATATCGGCGGTACTAAACTTGCCGCCGCGCTGATTGGCGCTGATGGGCAGATCCGCGATCGCCGTGAACTTCCTACGCCTGCCAGCCAGACACCAGAAGCCTTGCGTGAAGCCTTAGCCGCATTAGTCTCTCCGTTACAAGCGCATGCGCAGCAGGTTGCCATCGCTTCTACCGGAATTATTCGTGACGGCAGCCTGCTGGCGCTGAATCCGCATAATCTCGGTGGATTACTACACTTTCCGTTAGTCAAAACACTGGAGCAGCTTACCGATTTGCCGACCATTGCCATTAACGACGCGCAGGCCGCAGCATGGGCAGAGTATCAGGCGCTGGAAGGCGATATAACCGAGATGGTGTTTATCACTGTTTCCACTGGCGTCGGTGGCGGTGTAGTGAGCGGCGGCAAACTGCTTACCGGCCCTGGAGGTCTGGCGGGGCACATCGGGCATACGCTTGCCGATCCGCATGGTCCAGTCTGCGGCTGTGGACGCACAGGTTGCGTGGAGGCGATTGCTTCTGGTCGCGGCATTGCGGCGGCAGCGCAAGGGGAGTTGGCTGGTGCGAATGCGAAAACTATTTTCACGCACGCCGGGCAGGGCGATGAGCAGGCGCAGCAACTGATTCACCGCTCCGCACATGTGCTGGCAAGGCTGATCGCTGATATTAAAGCCACAACTGATTGTCAGTGCGTAGTGGTCGGTGGCAGCGTTGGTCTGGCAGAAGGGTATCTGGCGTTGGTGGAAACGTATCTGGCGCAGGAGCCAGCGGCATTTCATGTTGATTTACTGGCGGCGCACTACCGCCATGATGCAGGTTTACTTGGGGCTGCGCTGTTGGCCCAGGGAGAAAAATTATGATGATGGGTGAAGTACAGTCATTACCGTCTGCCGGATTACATCCTGCGTTACAGGACGCGTTAACGCTGGCATTAGCTGCCAGACCGCAAGAAAAAGCGCCGGGTCGTTACGAATTACAGGGCGATAATATCTTTATGAATGTCATGACGTTTAACACTCAATCGCCCGTCGAGAAAAAAGCGGAATTGCACGAGCAGTACATTGATATCCAGCTGTTATTAAACGGTGAGGAACGGATCCTGTTTGGCATGGCAGGCACTGCGCGTCAGTGTGAAGAGTTCCACCATGAAGATGATTACCAGCTTTGCAGCGCCATTGAGAATGAGCAAACCATCATCCTGAAACCGGGAATGTTCGCCGTGTTTATGCCTGGAGAACCGCATAAGCCGGGATGCGTTGTCGGCGAACCTGGTGAGATTAAAAAGGTGGTCGTGAAGGTTAAGGCTGATTTAATGGCTTAAAACTTAGTTCGTTTTAAAGATTCTGCAGACACTGTCTGCAGAATTCGAAACCGCTGAAATTAACGGCGTCTATAGCCTTCCTCTAGCACCGCCTGTGTTCGAACGAGTTCATCCGCGAGTCGTTTTTCATCAGGTAGTTGCATCTTATATTCGCTTGCCAGAACGGTGTTAGGCAAACCAGCCAGTGCATAATGTGCTTCTCCGACTCCTTTTTCTGCACAGAGAACCAGACCGATGGGCGGATTTTCATCCGGTAGCGTCCAGTGCTCTTTGGCGTAGTTGAGATACATATTCATCTGTCCGGCATCGCTATAGCTGAATTTGCCCACTTTTAGATCGACGATTAGCAGGCAGCGTAAACGGCGGTGGAAAAACAGCAGATCGACACGAAACCAGTTGTCATCAATGCGTAACCTTCGCTGCCGACCAACAAAGGCAAAATCATCCCCAAGTTCCAGCATGAAATCCATCAGGTGGTTGATCAGCGCCTCCTCAAAATCGGATTCTGAGTATTCATCTTTCAATTCCAAAAATTCGAGCACAAAGGGATCGCGTATCGCCTGTTGCGGAAGAATATGCGTCTCGGCAGGGGCGTGTTGTTGCAGCATGGCTGATTTGTCATATGACAGTAGTGTCCGCTCATAAAATTGGGTCGCAATTTGCCGCTCTAGCTGGCGGACAGACCAACCACAGCGGAGCGCCTCTTTTTCATAAAAGCTGCGGGCGTCAGCGTTTTTAACGGAAAGTAGACGGACGTAGGTGGACCAGGGCAGTGGGAAAGATTTGGCAGACAGCGTCTGCCAAATCTTTGCCGATGGGAATTCTGCAGACGGTGTCTGCGGAATTCCCAATGGTGTTAATTCGCCAGACACTGTCTGGCGAATTTCAACATGTTGAAAAAAGAGGTAAAAAAGCCTCATTTGGCGTAAGTTTTTTGCAGAGAACCCACGCTTATACCTTAGGCTTAAATCCTTTGATAGTCGCTTGATTAGCTGCGCACCATACGCAGCTCTGGCCTCGCCACCTTGTTCAAATTCGACAATTCGTCGGCCAATTTCCCAGTATGTCGCGGTCATCAGCGCGTTAACGCTACGTACCGTTTCCGTTCGGGCGCTATCGACCAGATGAATAATGCCGTCGTGGATTTGCTGGTAGCCTGCTGTGGTTCCTTCTGAGAGCGATTCCATTATCTTTCCCTTTATATGGCGCAGTGTTGAATAATGGAATCAGCTATACGCCGGGCATCTGCCGGTAACAATCCAGATGTGCGTATTACATTGGTTTTCTTCAGATTATGCGAGGCGCTTTCCAGAACGAAAGGAGAATTTCAGCGCCGACTCTTTTCTGAGGAGGCGGCGCTGGGACAGAGCTTAAACTTCCAGCCAGTTCATAATACCGTCTGCCGCTTTACGGCCTTCGGCGATGGCGGTTACCACCAGATCAGAACCACGGACGATATCGCCGCCAGCAAAGATTTTCGGATTGCTGGTCTGGAAGGCATTTTCGTTACCTTCCGGGGCGATAATGCGCCCCTGCGAATCCAGCTCGACGCTGTGTTTTGCCAGCCATTCCATGCTGTGTGGGCGAAAACCAAACGCCATGATCACCGCATCTGCCGGAACGATATGTTCGGAACCTGCAACGATCTCCGCGCGGCGACGACCTTTGGCATCCGGTTCGCCCATTTCGGTACGCACCATTTTTACGCCGCTGACTTTGCCGTTGCCGTTCACTTCTATACCCAGTGGCTGGACGTTGAATTTAAACTCAACACCTTCTTCCCGCGCGTTTTTCACTTCGCGGCGGGAACCCGGCATGTTCTCTTCATCACGACGATAGGCACAGGTGACGTGTTTCGCCCCCTGGCGCACAGACGTGCGTACGCAGTCCATCGCGGTATCGCCACCGCCAAGTACCACCACGCGTTTGCCTTCCATGCTGACGAACGGTTCTTCGCGGGTTTCACCAAAGCCCATTAACTGTTTGGTGTTGGCGATAAGGAACGGCAGCGCTGCGTACACGCCATCGGCGTCTTCGTTTTCCAGTCCGCCGCGCATTGACTGATAAGTCCCGACGCCAAGGAACACCGCATCGTAATCACTCAGCAGATCGTCCAGCTGCACGTCGCGGCCCACTTCGGTATTGAGTTTGAATTCAATACCCATGCCGGTGAAGATTTCACGGCGGCGCGTCATTACCTCTTTTTCCAGCTTGAAAGCCGGAATACCGAAGGTTAGCAGGCCGCCAATTTCCGGGTGACGGTCGAAGACGACCGCTTTTACGCCGTTGCGCGTCAGGACATCCGCACACGCCAGACCCGCCGGGCCTGCACCGATAATCGCCACTTTTTTACCGGTCTGTTTCACGCCAGACATATCCGGACGCCAGCCCATTTCGAACGCTTTATCATTGATATAACGCTCAATGTTGCCGATGGTCACCGCACCAAACTCATCGTTCAGGGTGCAGGAACCTTCGCACAGACGGTCTTGCGGGCAGACACGTCCGCAAACTTCCGGCAGGGTATTGGTCTGATGCGACAGTTCTGCCGCTTCAAAAATACGCCCCTCGTTGGCGAGCTTCAGCCAGTTCGGGATGTAGTTGTGTACCGGGCATTTCCACTCGCAGTATGGGTTGCCGCACGATAGGCAGCGGTCAGCCTGCGCTTTGGCCTGGCCTTCGGAAAACGGCTCGTAAATTTCAACAAACTCAATTTTGCGGATCTTCAGCGGTTTCTTTGGCGGATCAACGCGCTGCAGGTCGATAAATTGATAAACATTCTGACTCATTGTTACTACCCCTTACTGCGCCTGCACGCGCAACTCTGCTGCGCTACGACTACGGTGACCCAGCAGTGCTTTTACATCACTGGACTTCGGTTTAACCAGCGCAAATTTCGTGGCGAAGGTTGACCAGTTCGCCAGAATCTCTTCACCACGCTGGGAACCGGTATGCTGAACATGCTCGGTGATAAGACCACGCAGATGCTCTTCATGGATCGCCAGGGAGTCAACGCTTAAGACCTCGACCAGTTCCGGGTTAACGCGTTTGCGGAAATCGCCGCTTTCATCGAGAACGTAAGCGAAGCCGCCGGTCATGCCCGCGCCGAAGTTAACGCCGGTTTTACCCAGAATACAGACAATACCGCCCGTCATATATTCACACCCGTTGTCGCCAATACCTTCAACCACGGTAATCGCACCGGAGTTACGCACGCCGAAACGTTCACCCGCGCGGCCTGCGGCATACAGACGACCACCGGTCGCGCCATACAGGCAGGTGTTGCCGATAATACTTGCTTCATGGCTGCGGAAGGCTGAGCCAACCGGAGGGCGAATGGCGATTAAGCCGCCCGCCATGCCTTTACCGACATAGTCGTTGGCATCACCGGTCAGGTACAGTTCCACGCCGCCCGCGTTCCACACACCGAAGCTCTGGCCTGCGGTGCCGTTGAAGTACGCTTTGATCGGATCGGCTGCCAGACCCTGATCGCCGTGCGTCTGAGCGATATAGCCTGAAAGCGACGCGCCGACAGAACGGTCGGTGTTGCGAATATCGAACCAGAAGGTTTTGCTCTGACGCTCATCGACAAACGGTTTTGCCTGTTGCAGCAACTGCGCGTTCAGCAGGCCATTATCAAACGGCGGGTTGTTTTCGGTACAGTAGAGCGCCTTACCTGGATGCGGCTCGGCAGTCTCCAGCAGCTTCGACAGCGCCAGTTTCTGCTGTTTGGCGGTGAAACCGTCCAGCTCTTTGAGCAGGTCGGTACGGCCAATCAGATCCACCAGGCGCGTTACGCCCAGTTGCGCCATCAGCTCGCGGGTTTCACGGGCGATAAACTCAAAGTAATTGGTCACTTTGAACGGCAGGCCGTGATAGTGATTCTTACGCAGCTTGTCATCCTGAGTTGCTACACCGGTGGCGCAGTTGTTCAGATGGCAGATTCGCAGGTATTTACAGCCGAGCGCCACCATCGGGCCAGTGCCGAAGCCGAAGCTTTCTGCGCCGAGAATCGCCGCTTTGATGATATCGACACCTGTTTTCAGGCCGCCATCGACCTGCAAACGGATCTTATGACGCAAGCCGTTGGCAACCAGCGCCTGTTGTGTTTCAACAAGCCCCAGTTCCCACGGGCAGCCTGCGTATTTCACCGATGAAAGCGGACTTGCGCCGGTGCCGCCGTCATAGCCTGCGATGGTGATCAAGTCCGCATAAGCTTTCGCCACGCCAGTCGCGATGGTGCCAACGCCCGGTTCAGAAACCAGCTTCACGGAGATCATCGCTTTCGGGTTAACCTGCTTGAGGTCGAAAATGAGCTGCGCTAAGTCCTCGATAGAGTAGATATCATGGTGCGGCGGCGGAGAGATCAGCGTCACTCCGGGCACCGAATAGCGCAGTTTGGCGATGTAAGGAGTGACTTTATCGCCCGGCAACTGACCGCCTTCGCCCGGTTTCGCGCCCTGGGCGACTTTAATCTGAATGACGTCAGCATTGACCAGGTACGCCGGAGTAACGCCGAAGCGACCAGAAGCCACCTGCTTGATGCGCGACACTTTGTTAGTGCCGTAGCGCGCCGGATCTTCACCACCTTCACCGGAGTTCGAGTTACCGCCGATGCTATTCATCGCTTCCGCCAGCGCCTCGTGGGCTTCCGGGCTTAACGCGCCGATAGACATCGCAGCGGTATCGAAGCGTTTAAACAGTTCGCTTGCCGGTTCAACATCGGCAATGTTGACTGCGTTTTCACCCGGCGTAATTGCCAGCAGATCGCGCAGCGTGGTTGCCGGACGCTCATTAACCAGCTTCGCGTATTCCTGATAGTCGCTGTACTCGCCGCTTTGTACCGCCTGTTGCAGTGTGCGCACGACGTCCGGGTTGTAGGCGTGGTATTCGCCACCGTGCACGTATTTCAGCAAGCCGCCCTGGCTGATGGGCTTGCGCGCCAGCCAGGCACGTTTCGACAGATTCAGCAGATCCTGCTGGAAGTCTTCAAAGCTTGCCCCACCAATGCGGCTGACCGCCCCCTGGAAGCACAGGCCCACTACATCATCGTGCAGACCGACCGCTTCGAACAGTTTCGAGCAGCGGTAAGACGCGATGGTGGAGATGCCCATTTTGGACATGATTTTGTACAAGCCTTTGTTGATGCCGTTACGGTAGTTGAGCATCACGGTACGATAATCTTTGGCAATCGCGTGGGTGTCTACCAGGCGGCCCAGCGTTTCATAGGCCAGGTACGGATAAATAGCCGTCGCGCCGAAGCCCAGCAACACGGCGAAGTGGTGCGGGTCGCGGGCGCTGGCGGTTTCGACGATGATATTGGCATCGCAACGCAGGCTTTGATCGACCAGACGAGTCTGGATCGCGCCAACCGCCATCGGAGCCGGAACCGGCAGGCGATCTTTAGCGATATTCCGGTCAGAAAGCACCAGCAGCACGGTGCCGCTGCGCACCATCTGTTCTGCTTTGTCGCACAGCTCTTTGACCGTCGCTTCGAGCGTGGTTTTAGTGACGTCAAAGGTGATATCCAGCGTATTTGCGCGGTAGTGCTCCTCTTTCATCGTCGTGAGCTGTTTGAAATCGGAGTAGAGCAGAATCGGCGATTTAAAGCTTAAACGGTGCGCCTGGCCTTCTGCTTCACAGAAGACGTTCATTTCACGCCCGATGCTGGTGGCGAGCGACATAACATGCGCTTCACGCAGTGGGTCGATTGGCGGGTTGGTGACCTGCGCAAACTGCTGGC
The DNA here is from genome assembly GCF_963876935.1 of Escherichia sp. MOD1-EC4550. Lineage (NCBI taxonomy): Bacteria > Pseudomonadati > Pseudomonadota > Gammaproteobacteria > Enterobacterales > Enterobacteriaceae > Escherichia > Escherichia sp. MOD1-EC4550. The sequence goes on along the minus strand of NZ_CAWNSE010000023.1, from coordinate 429,071 downwards.
GGAAGTAGTCGTAAATAATGCGCGGCTGGCTGGAGAGCACGGCGAATGGGGTATCATCGCCCATCGAACCGACGGCTTCCTGACCGTTTTCACCCAGTACGCGAATTACGGAGTCCAGCTCTTCCGCGCTGTAGTTAAACTGTTTCTGGTAGCTGGCAAGTGTGTCGTCGTCCAGTTCGCGGCTACCCACTTCTTCATCGGGCAGATCTTCAAACGGTACCAGACGGCGGACGTTTTTCTCCATCCACTCTTTATATGGATGGCGGCTTTTCAGATCGTCATCGGTTTCTGCCGAGTGCAGAATACGCCCACTGCGGGTGTCGATAACCATCAGTTCGCCTGGCCCCACTCGGCCTTTTTCGACCACTTCGTCAGGCTGATAATCCCAGATGCCCACTTCAGAGGCGCAGGTGATGAGCTTATCTTTGGTGATGACGTAGCGCGCCGGACGCAGACCGTTACGGTCGAGGTTACAGGCGGCAAAACGACCATCGGACATCACGATCCCCGCCGGGCCATCCCACGGCTCCATATGCATGGAGTTAAAGTCAAAGAAGGCACGCAGTTCCGGGTCCATATCCGGGTTGTTCTGCCAGGCGGGTGGTACTAACAGACGCATGGCGCGGATGATATCCATCCCGCCCGCCAGCAGCAGTTCCAGCATGTTATCCATGGAACTGGAGTCAGAGCCGGTTTCGTTGACGAACGGCGCGGCGTCGTGCAGGTCAGGGATCAGCGGTGTCTGGAATTTATAAGTACGGGCGCGCGCCCATTGGCGGTTACCGGTGATGGTGTTGATTTCACCGTTATGCGCCAGGTAGCGGAACGGCTGCGCCAGCGGCCAGCGCGGTACGGTGTTAGTGGAGAAGCGCTGGTGGAACAGGCAGATGGCCGATTCCAGACGCAGGTCCGCGAGGTCCAGGTAGAAGCGCGGCAGATCCGCCGGCATACACAGACCTTTATAGATGTTCACCAGATTCGACAGGCTACAGACGTAGAAGTCTTTGTCAGCTTCGAGACGCTTTTCAATACGGCGGCGGGCGATAAACAGACGGCGCTCCATATCGCGCGGACGCCAACCTGCCGGGGCGTTCACAAAAATTTGCTCAATGCGTGGCAGAGAGGAGAGGGCGATTTCACCCAGCACGCCTTCGTTAGTGGGGACATCACGCCAGCCGACAATCGACAACGTTTCGCGTTGCAGCTCTTCTTCAACGATGCGGCGTGCGGTCGCGGCGAGTTCAGGATCTTTATTCAGGAAAAGCATCCCGACGGCGTAGTTTTTCGCTAAACGCCAGCCGCGCTCCTGCGCAACAATGCGAAAAAAGCGATCCGGTTTTTGTAACAGCAAGCCGCAACCGTCACCGGTTTTACCATCGGCGAGAATCGCGCCACGGTGCTGCATGCGGGCCAGTGCGTGTATTGCAGTACGCACTACCTTGTGGCTAGGTTCGCCTTCTATGTGGGCGATCAGGCCGAAACCACAGTTATCCCTCTCAAGGGATTTATCGTACAACATATCGTGAACCTCCCCCAGGCTCTGCGGGAACCCCACTTCCGAACCGCTGCGCACGGGCACAGAAAGAGCGTGGCGACGGGGTTTGCGTTTCATACGCGCGCCTCGCATTCGCCCCCTTGTTGTCCTTTTCGCATCGATTAATACGGTGAAGAGGGGATCTCAATTACTGCATAAATATGATGAGCAGGCTGCTCATCCAGAAAGCTTCCAGCGGATTTCCAACTTATCGGGAAAGCTGATACAGGTCAAATGGCAAGCTTATTGGTACAGAAATGTGCTTTAGCGCAAAATTCTTTATTAATTTATTGAAATTAAAAAGGATTTGTTAATTAAGTTGAAAAGAGGCGTCGTTAGGGAAACAGTCAATTCCTGACTGTCATAAAGGCGTGTTAACCCTTATCCTGCCTTGAACTGACGAGAAAGGCAGTATTTTATACTGCATTAATTGGTAATGACGTTTCATGCTACTGTTTTTGCCTAAAATCCATAAGGAGATAAAAAAATCTGACACAAGATAAGCAAAAGTGATTTATGTGATTATGAATGAAATTTCGGTAATTTTGATTGATTATGCAGTTGATAAAGGCAGGCCGGGACGATTGATCCAGGTCATCGCCGAATTGAGCTAAAAATGGCAGGCTTTGGCCTCTTTTCAAGGCGCGGTCTATCAGATTATGCAGTTACAGAAATTAGTCAATATGTTTGGTGGTGATCTCACCCGTCGTTATGGGCAAAAGGTGCATAAGCTGACGCTGCACGGCGGTTTTAGCTGCCCTAACCGTGACGGTACCATCGGGCGTGGTGGCTGCACATTCTGTAATGTTGCCTCGTTTGCCGATGAAGCGCAGCAGCATCATTCCATTGCCGAGCAACTGGCGCACCAGGCGAATTTAGTTAACCGCGCTAAACGCTATCTGGCCTACTTTCAGGCGTATACCAGCACCTTTGCCGAAGTTCAGGTGCTGCGTTCTATGTATCAGCAGGCGGTGAGCCAGGCCAATATTGTCGGTTTGTGTGTTGGTACCCGCCCGGACTGCGTGCCGGATGCGGTGCTGGATCTGCTTTGCGAATATAAGGACCAGGGCTACGAAGTGTGGCTGGAGCTGGGGCTACAAACCGCCCACGACAAAACGCTGCATCGCATCAATCGCGGTCATGATTTTGCCTGCTATCAGCGCACGACGCAGCTGGCGCGTGAGCGCGGGCTGAAGGTGTGTTCTCACTTAATTGTCGGCCTGCCTGGCGAAGGGCAGGCTGAATGTTTGCAAACGCTGGAGCGAGTGGTTGAAACCGGCGTGGACGGCATAAAGCTGCATCCGCTACATATAGTAAAAGGCAGCATTATGGCGAAAGCCTGGGAAGCGGGGCGTTTGAACGGTATTGAACTGGACGATTACACGCTCACTGCCGGAGAAATGATTCGCCATACGCCACCGGAAGTGATCTACCACCGCATTTCCGCCAGCGCCCGTCGCCCGACGCTGCTTGCTCCGCTGTGGTGCGAAAATCGATGGACGGGAATGGTCGAGCTGGATCGCTATCTGAATGAACATGGCGTACAGGGATCGGCGCTGGGACGTCCGTGGCTACCTCCAACGGCGTAGGCCATTGAGGGGAATTCCGCATTTCTCACACAATTTATAACGTAACTGTCAGAATTGGGTATTATTGGGGCAGGTTGTCGTGAAGGAATTCCCTAATGAAGCAAATTCGTCTGCTGGCGCAGTATTATGTTGACCTGATGATGAAGTTAGGTCTGGTGCGCTTCTCAATGTTGCTGGCGCTGGCCCTCGTCGTTCTTGCCATTGTTGTACAAATGGCAGTGACCATGGTGCTGCATGGTCAGGTCGAAAGCATTGATGTTATTCGTTCTATCTTCTTTGGTTTGCTGATTACGCCGTGGGCGGTCTACTTTCTATCGGTGGTCGTCGAGCAACTGGAGGAGTCACGACAACGTCTGTCACGGCTGGTGCAAAAACTGGAGGAGATGCGCGAGCGCGATTTGAGCCTCAACGTTCAGTTAAAAGATAATATTGCCCAGCTAAATCAGGAAATTGCCGTTCGTGAAAAAGCGGAAGCAGAACTGCAGGAAACCTTCGGCCAACTGAAAATTGAAATTAAAGAGCGCGAAGAGACACAAATTCAGCTCGAGCAGCAATCCTCATTCTTACGTTCCTTCCTTGATGCTTCACCCGACCTGGTTTTTTATCGTAACGAAGATAAAGAGTTTTCCGGCTGTAACCGCGCGATGGAGCTGCTGACCGGAAAAAGCGAAAAACAACTGGTTCACCTGAAACCTGCTGATGTTTACTCACCGGAAGCCGCTGCGAAAGTCATTGAAACCGATGAAAAAGTGTTCCGTCATAATGTGTCACTGACCTATGAGCAGTGGCTGGATTATCCCGACGGACGCAAAGCCTGCTTTGAAATCCGTAAAGTGCCGTACTACGACCGCGTGGGTAAACGTCACGGTTTGATGGGCTTTGGTCGCGACATTACCGAGCGTAAGCGGTATCAGGATGCACTTGAACGCGCCAGCCGCGACAAAACGACGTTTATTTCCACCATCAGTCACGAATTGCGTACACCGCTGAACGGTATCGTCGGCCTGAGCCGCATTCTGCTGGATACCGAACTCACCGCCGAGCAGGAAAAATATCTCAAAACCATCCATGTTTCTGCCGTCACGCTGGGGAATATCTTCAACGATATTATCGACATGGATAAGATGGAACGGCGCAAGGTCCAGCTTGATAATCAGCCGGTTGATTTCACCAGCTTCCTTGCCGATCTGGAAAATCTCTCCGCCTTGCAGGCGCAACAAAAAGGATTGCGCTTTAATCTGGAGCCGACGCTGCCATTACCGCATCAGGTCATTACCGACGGGACGCGTTTACGGCAGATCCTGTGGAACCTCATCAGTAACGCCGTCAAATTTACCCAGCAGGGCCAGGTTACCGTGCGCGTGCGCTACGATGAAGGCGATATGCTGCATTTTGAAGTGGAAGATTCCGGCATTGGCATTCCGCAGGATGAGCTGGATAAAATTTTCGCCATGTATTACCAGGTGAAAGACAGTCACGGCGGTAAGCCCGCCACTGGCACCGGTATTGGTCTGGCCGTTTCTCGTCGTCTGGCGAAAAATATGGGCGGCGATATTACGGTTACCAGCGAACAGGGCAAAGGTTCCACCTTTACGTTGACGATCCACGCACCGTCGGTGGCTGAAGAGGTCGATGATGCGTTTGACGAAGACGATATGCCTTTACCGGCGCTGAATGTGCTGCTGGTGGAGGACATTGAACTGAACGTGATTGTCGCGCGTTCTGTGCTGGAAAAATTAGGAAACAGCGTTGATGTCGCAATGACCGGCAAGGCTGCGCTGGAGATGTTTAAACCGGGCGAATACGACCTGGTGTTGCTGGATATTCAGTTGCCAGATATGACCGGGCTGGATATCTCTCGTGAACTGACGAAGCGTTATCCGCGCGAGGATTTACCGCCGCTGGTGGCCTTAACCGCTAACGTGCTGAAAGACAAACAAGAGTACCTCAATGCTGGAATGGATGATGTGCTGAGTAAGCCGCTTTCTGTTCCGGCGCTAACCGCGATGATCAAGAAATTCTGGGATACCCAGGATGATGAGGAGAGTACGGTGACGACAGAAGAGAACAGTAAATCAGAAGCATTGCTCGATATTCCCATGCTGGAACAGTATCTCGAACTTGTAGGACCGAAGCTGATCACCGACGGATTAGCGGTGTTTGAAAGAATGATGCCGGGCTATGTCAGCGTGCTGGAGTCGAATCTGACGGCGCAGGATAAAAAAGGCATTGTTGAGGAAGGACATAAAATTAAAGGTGCGGCGGGGTCAGTGGGGTTACGCCATCTGCAACAGCTGGGTCAGCAAATTCAGTCTCCTGACCTTCCTGCGTGGGAAGATAACGTCGGTGAATGGATTGAAGAGATGAAAGAAGAGTGGCGTCACGACGTAGACGTGTTGAAAGCGTGGGTGGCAAAAGCCACAAAAAAATGACCCCGGCTAGACCGGGGTGCGCGAATACTGCGCCAACACCAGGGAAATCTTGGCTGCGCCGTAAATTTTTATGATGAGTTACAAGGGCACAGCACTTTTTTTCAGGCCGCACGCAGTTAAGATAGCAAAACTTAAATGATTTGTTACATGAATCAGTTAAATGTGTGATGCGTAGCATTTTTATTAAAAAAATTAATGTGTTTCAGTCAATTGCGAAAGGATGATCACAATGAAGAAAATTGGCGTAATTCTGAGCGGATGCGGCGTCTATGACGGTTCTGAAATTCATGAAGCGGTGTTGACGTTGTTAGCTATTTCACGCAGCGGTGCGCAGGCGGTCTGCTTTGCACCGGATAAGCAGCAGGTTGATGTTATCAACCATTTAACTGGCGAAGCGATGACGGAAACGCGCAATGTGCTGATTGAAGCGGCACGAATAACGCGCGGTGAAATCCGTCCTCTGGCTCAGGCCGATGCCGCTGAACTGGATGCGTTGATTGTGCCGGGGGGGTTTGGCGCGGCGAAGAATTTAAGCAATTTTGCCAGCCTTGGTAGCGAATGCACCGTTGACCGTGAATTAAAGGCGCTGGCACAAGCGATGCATCAGGCCGGAAAACCGCTTGGTTTTATGTGTATTGCCCCGGCGATGCTGCCGAAAATTTTCGATTTCCCGCTGCGTTTGACCATCGGTACTGATATCGATACCGCAGAAGTGCTGGAAGAGATGGGCGCGGAGCATGTGCCGTGTCCTGTCGATGATATCGTGGTTGATGAAGACAATAAGATTGTCACCACCCCGGCATATATGCTTGCGCAGAACATTGCAGAAGCGGCGAGCGGCATTGATAAGCTGGTTTCCCGCGTGCTGGTTCTGACTGAATGAGTAAAAGCCGCTTAACGGTGTTTAGTTTCGTTCGCCGTTTTCTTCTACGGTTAACGGTTGTCCTCGCCGTTTTCTGGGGCGGGGGCATCGCGTTGTTTAGCGTTGCGCCTGTTCCTTTCTCAGCGGTAATGGCCGAGCGACAAGTCAGCGCCTGGCTGCATGGCAATTTTCGTTACGTGGCACATTCTGACTGGGTCAGTATGGATCAAATCTCGCCGTGGATGGGACTGGCGGTGATTGCCGCAGAAGATCAGAAGTTTCCTGAGCACTGGGGCTTTGATGTCGCTTCCATTGAGCAAGCCCTGGCGCACAACGAGCGCAATGAAAACCGTATTCGCGGTGCTTCAACGATTTCTCAGCAGACAGCCAAAAATCTCTTTTTATGGGATGGGCGTAGCTGGGTTCGAAAAGGGCTGGAAGCTGGATTAACGCTGGGGATAGAAACAGTCTGGAGCAAAAAGCGTATCCTGACGGTTTATCTGAATATCGCCGAATTTGGCGACGGTGTGTTTGGCGTCGAAGCTGCGGCACAACGTTATTTCCACAAACCCGCGAGCAAACTTACCCGGTCGGAAGCTGCGTTACTGGCTGCCGTATTACCTAATCCACTGCGTTTCAAAGTCTCCGCGCCATCGGGCTACGTGCGCAGCCGTCAGGCGTGGATTTTACGGCAGATGTATCAGTTAGGCGGTGAGTCGTTTATGCAACAACACCAGCTGGATTAAGCTTCGCGCGAAGTGAGGGCCAGCGTTTTGCTCTCACGTGGTTGCAGATCTTTCTGCAGGGCAATAGCCAGTGCCGGCTGGGCGATAAACCGTTTCCATAACCGCTCTTGCTTTCGCTGACAACACCACTTTGACCAGGTCGCCAGTGGAATCAACGTGCTTTCACCAATGTTGTCGCAGACGACGGGGATAACCTCTGACTCACTGATGCGGTGACAGAGGATATTCTGCGGCTTCAACGACATCGTCACGATATGGTTATCCTGCAAATAACGTTTCAGCTGTTTCAGTAACTGGCGCAGCTGTGCAACGTCTTCTTCGTAACGGCATTGTTCTGCAAATTCGGTCAGCGTAACGGAGGGCTTACCGTCGAAATCGGCAATCACATCGTAGACATAACCCGTTCCGCAATCCGTCTCCACGGTACCGTGATAGCGCGGTATTCCACTCCAGTCTTTTAACCGGCGACCAAGATGCGCGTAATACTTTAACTCACGGCGGATCTCTTTATCACCACCATCACCACGGTGGTAGACAATCTTGATACAGCGTTGGGCATCTTCCGGATGCGCATAGCATTTCCGATGTCTTCCGGTGCCCAGGGGATTTTGTTCAGATAAGCGAATCATACCATCTCCTGGAAATATTTTCTGACGATCTCCAGTATGGTCGAATAACTTAAACAAAACCTAAACAATGCCTCTTAAGGTTTTCTTAAGGTTCTTCTGAAAGTGAAAAGCGCACAAAATGTACAATTTCCGTCATTAATAACGATTTCAGTACGCGCTTTTTTTATTGTCGGGGGGAGCTTGAAGGGATTTGTATGTCAAAGTGATGAAAATTAATCTTCATCAAAACCAGAGTTAAAGAGGGCGATAACGGCGGCCAGTGCTTCCTCTTCCTGTGGACCGGTCGCTTCGACTTCAATCTGCCGTCCTTTGGCAGAATCCAGCATCAGCAGCGCAATAACGCTGTTGGCTTCAGCTTCAGTGCCTTCATCGTTACGTAACAGCACTTCAGCGTCAAAACCCTGCATTAATTCAAACAGCTTCATTGCAGGCCGGGCATGCATGCCCAGCTTGTTTGTGATTTCAACAGTTTGCTTGACGGTCATGGTTTACGTTTTTCCAGCGTACGATGGCGTGACTGGACGTTTTTACCGCGTGAACGGAAGTAGTCTGCCAACTGCTCTGCAATATACACCGAACGGTGCTTCCCGCCAGTACAACCAATGGCGACCGTCAGGTAGCTACGGTTGTTGGTTTCCAGCATAGGTAACCATAGCTCAAGATAGCTTCGCGTCTGGTAAATAAAATTGTGTACTTCTGTGTGGCGGTCGAGGAACGCGGCGACAGGCTTATCAAGACCTGTCATCGGACGCAGTTTTGGATCCCAGTGCGGGTTCGGCAAGAAGCGCACGTCAAAGACGTAATCTGCATCGATAGGGATACCGTGTTTGAAGCCGAAAGACTCAAAGACCATGGTCAGTTCGCGTTCACGTTTACCCAGTAAACGGGTACGCAACATTTCTGCCAGCTCGTGAACGGACATTTCTGAGGTATCGACAATCAGATCCGCTCGCGAACGCAGTGGTTCCAGTAGATCGCTTTCTTTGTCGATAGCACTTTCCAGCGACAGGTTTTTGCTGGAAAGCGGATGCAGGCGGCGCGTGTCACTGTAACGACGAATTAAGGTATTACGGTCGGCATCCAGGAACAGGAGTTGCGGTGAGAAAGCGTCAGGTAGGTTACTCATCGCCTGTTCGAATATTTCTGGTGACTCCGGCATATTACGAACATCAATGCTGACGGCGGCAGAAATCTCGCGATCGGCCAGAGTTCGAGCCAGATCGGGTAACAACACTACGGGGAGGTTATCCACGCAGTAAAAACCCATATCTTCCAGCGCACGAAGGGCGACAGATTTACCTGAACCTGAACGTCCGCTGACGATCATCAGTACCATGTACTGTTTCTCCTCACAACGTCTAAAAGAGACATTACCGAATAACTACGCTTCATCCGGAGTACCTTCGGTATCCGTAATGATTTGATACAGCTCTTCATCGCTCTGGGCTGCGCGTAAACGGCGGCAGATGGTTTTATCCGCCAGACGTTTCGCCACCAGCGACAGAGTATGCAGGTGCGTTTTGGTTTGGTCAGCCGGAACCAGCAACGCAAACAGTAAATCTACCGGTTGGTTGTCAATGGCATCGAAAGCTATGGGCGTTTCGAGCTGAACGAAAACGCCAACGGCGCGCAGAGTATCTTCTTCCAGTTTGCCATGCGGAATGGCTATACCATTGCCGATACCGGTACTGCCCATTTTTTCCCGCGTCAGGATAGCTTCAAAAACCACCTGAGGCGGCAGGCTAAGTTGTTTCGCCGCCAGCTCGCTGATGATTTCCAGGGCGCGTTTTTTGCTCTGACAGTGGACGCGGCTTCGCGTACATTCCCTGTTAAGAACAGTGCTAAGCTGTAGAGTTGTATCATTATTTGTCATAATTTCACCTAAGAACCTGCTCACTCAAACGGTGGAACAGGTTCGGAGCATTAACTGTACAAATGGCCCGTTGTGCCGCACAACAGGCCGCCATGCACATGCTAATTGCCCGGACAATTAGTGTTGTTTCAGTTTATCTTTATGTTTGGTCAACTGGCGTGCCAGCTTATCAATTAAGCCATCAATGGCAGCGTACATGTCCTGACCTTCCGCGCTGGCATGAATTTCACCACCGTTTACATGCAGTGTTGCATCTGAGGTATGGGTGACTTTCTCCACTTTCAGAACAACATAGACCTGGTTGATTCGGTCAAAATATTGCTCAAGTTTGGCAAATTTAGCAGTAACAAATTCGCGCAGTGCCTCGGTGATCTCGACGTTATTTCCGGTAATGTTGAGCTGCATAGTGTCTTCCTTATCGGTTGGGTCAAACGAGCTGTTTACGCTGGTTTGACGGCGGAATGGATAAAGACTCTCGGTACTTCGCAACAGTGCGGCGTGCCACCATGATACCTTGTTCTGACAGCAAAGAGGTTAACTTGCTGTCGCTTAGCGGTTTCGCTGGGTTTTCCGCCGCGATTAATTTCTTCACCAGCGCACGAATTGCCGTTGAGGAAGCTTCGCCGCCGCCCTCGGTATTGACGTGACTGGAAAAGAAATACTTCAGTTCAAAAATGCCTCGTGGACTATGCAGGTATTTTTGCGTGGTCACGCGAGATATCGTCGATTCATGCATTTCGACAGCCTGGGCGATATCGGCCAGTACCATCGGTTTCATATATTCTTCGCCTTGCTCAAAGAAGGCTTGCTGCTGTTCAACGATACAGCGACTCACGCGTAGTAGCGTATCGTTACGGCTTTCCAGACTCTTGATCAACCATTTGGCATCCTGCAGATTGCTGCGGATAAACTGGCTGTCACCGTCGTTGCGCGCGTTATTGCACATCGAAGCGTAGTGTTGGTTAATTTGCAGACGCGGAATGCTGTCGCTGTTGAGTTCTACTGTCCAGTGACCGTTATGCTTACGCACCAGTACATCTGGAATAACATACTCCGGTTCACCAGTCTGGATCGACTGTCCGGGGCGTGGATCGAGCGACTGGATCAGATTGACGGCTTCTTTCAGCACATCTTCTTTCAGTCGCGTGACGCGCATTAAGGTGCGGAAGTCGTGATTGGCTAACAGATCGAGATGATCGCTAATGATCAGTCTCGCCTCTTCCAGCCACGGCGTAGTTTTATCGAATTGGGAGAGTTGGATCAGCAGGCAGTCACGCAGATCTTTCGCCGCTACGCCGACCGGATCAAACCGTTGGATCCGCTTCAGGACGGCTTCAACTTCATCGATGTCGATTTCTTCATCGCCCATACTTTCGAGAATATCTTCCAGCGGAACAGTCAGATAACCGGTGTCATCAACGGCATCGACGATAGAGGTAGCAATAGCGCGGTCAGTGTCGGAAAACGGTGTCAGCTCGACTTGCCACATCAGGTAATCTTGCAAGGTCTGCGTTGTTTCGCCCTGATAGACCGGCAGCTCGTCGTCAATGTAGTCACCGCTGGTGCCGGAGGGTGTACCAGCGGTGTAAATGGTGTCCCAACTGGCATCGAGCGGCAGCTCTTCCGGCATCTCTTTTTGTTCGAGCGCGTCGGCGGTGTCCAGTGTTTCACTGTCTTGCGTTTCGCGGGTGTCGATTTCTTCATGAGTGTCGATTTGCTCAAGCAGCGGATTACTCTCCAGCGCCTGCTGTAGCTCCTGCTGAAGTTCCAGCGTCGACAACTGCAACAGACGAATAGCCTGTTGGAGCTGTGGCGTCATCGCCAGTTGTTGGCTAAGCCTGAGTTGCAAACCTTGCTTCATGTTCAGAATCGTACTCTCCTGATAAAACGTCGCAAACTTCTACCCTATCAGAGTCTGAAGTCTTCCCCAAGGTATACACGCTTAACATGTTCGTCTTGTAAGATTTCTGTAGGCGTGCCGTGGGCGATCAAATGCCCCTGACTGACGATATAAGCGCGTTCACAAACCGCCAGCGTTTCACGCACGTTATGGTCGGTGATCAGCACGCCCAGGCCGCTGTCGCGCAAGTGCTCAATGATGCGTTTGATGTCGATAACCGAGATCGGGTCAACCCCGGCAAACGGTTCATCAAGCAGAATAAATTTCGGATTCGCAGCCAGTGCACGGGCAATTTCTACACGGCGACGTTCACCCCCGGAGAGTGACTGCCCCATGCTGTCACGCAGGTGTTCGATGTGAAACTCTTCCATCAGCTCGTTCGCGCGGTCTTCACGTTGTTCAGCAGACAAGTCGTCACGAATTTGCAGTACCGCCATCAGGTTATCGTAAACGCTGAGGCGACGAAAAATGGAGGCTTCCTGCGGCAGATAGCCGATACCGCGGCGCGCGCGCGCATGCAGAGGCAGCAGACTGATATCGTCATCATCAATAATGATATTGCCCGCATCGCGCGGCACAATGCCAACAACCATGTAGAAAGTGGTGGTCTTACCGGCACCGTTTGGCCCCAGCAGACCGACAATTTCCCCGGAGTTGACGGTCAGGCTAACGTCTTCTACCACGCGGCGGCCTTTATAGGCTTTTGCAAGGTTCTTTGCAGTTAATGTTGCCATAACGAATTAATTACCCTTCTTCTGTGCCGGGGTCTGGCCTTTGTTGTTTTTGTCCTGCAGCTGCGACGGCACCAGAACGGTGGTTACGCGCTTGCCTTTGTCGCTGAACGCCTGCATTTTCTGCTCTTTCACCAGGTAAGTGATCTTATCACCCTTAATGTTGCTATCGACCTGCTGCAGATAAGCATTACCCGTCAGAACGACAAAATCTTTTGCCAATTCGTAGTGCATCTGGGAAGCGTGACCTTCAACGGGTTTACCGTTGTCCTGCATCTGGTAGAACGTTGCCGGTTTACCGTAGCCGTCAATCACTTCTTTACCTTGTTCGCCGCCCGGACGGGTAACGACCACTTTGTCGGCATTAATTTTGATGGTGCCCTGGGTGACGATGACATTACCGGTAAAGGTAACCACGTTGCCTTGCATATCAAGAGATTGCTGGTCCGATTCAATGTGGATCGGCTGATCAGTGTCTCCGGTTACGGCAAATGCCGGAATGGTGGCGGCCAGAAGTGAGCTGGCAAGCACAAGATTAAGGCTGAGTTTGTTTGTTTTGAATTTCATAGGATGTTCTAACCTTTTCAATCAGCTCGGCGTTCTTGCTGCGTAAGTTGCCGCGCATTTTCAGACCGCTGGAGTTAAATGTTGTTCCGTATAACGTGACAAGGTCTTCAGAGGTAACATCCTGCGTCACCAGATTGATCTGCGCGTTATCCGTCGTGATTCTGCGAAGTTGAGAGTCCGGCACGAGTGCGTTGACTTCAACGTGTCCATATAAATAGAGCATCCGGTCATTGGTCAGCTTGGCTTTATCTGCTTTTACGGACCATGTCGGGATTTTATCCTTATCAAACGTGGTAAGTACCGGCTGCGTAAACCACGAAACGGCCTGATCGGAATAATATTCAACGTGTTGAGCAATCAATCGATAGCTTAGTGCCCCTTCTGGGTTATAGACGAGCGTGTCCGTATGCTCGCTTTTATAGGTGGGATCATTATTGTTGATGACCACCTGGGCGGTATCGTCTTTTTCGGCCATATTAATGCCGATCATCACCAGAACCGCCAGTGATAGCACAATGATAACCCAACGTCTGGCTTTACTCATATCGATTGCCCTTTGGCTTCATCCAGTTTGCCCTGCGCCAGGAGTAATAAGTCGCAAACTTCTCGCACTGCGCCACGACCGCCAGCAATGCGCGTCACGTAATCGGCGCGCGGGAGCAACAGTGGATGCGCATCGGCCACGGCGATGCTTAAACCCACTTTTTCCATTACCGGCCAGTCAATGAGATCATCGCCGACATAAGCCACATTTTCCGGGGCAATTGCCAGTTTTTCCAGCAGATCGCTAAAGGCGATCAGTTTGTTTGACTGCCCCTGATACAAGTGAGTGATCCCCAATGTGGCACAACGATCTTCTACCAGTTTAGCCTTTCGCCCGGTAATGATAGCGACTTCAATATCAGAGGTGAGCGCACAACGAATGCCATAACCGTCACGAACGTTGAACGCTTTCAGCTCTTCGCCATTATTGCCCATATAAATCAGGCCATCTGACAGTACGCCATCAACGTCGAGGATCAGCAGACGAATGTTCTCTGCTTTTGCCATAACGTCGGCGCTGACAGGGCCGTAACAGGTCGCAAGCGACGCACCTGCTTTGCTCATTGTTGTTTATCCTTGAATCTTTACACTACGCCTGCACGCAGTAAATCATGCATATGTAACACACCGAGTAAATGGTCGCCATCGGCAACCATCACGGAGGTGATATGGCGGGACTGCATTAAGTTCAGTGCCTCAACGGCCAGAATGCCAGGGCGTACACGTATTCCCCCCGGCGTCATCACATCGGCAATACTTAACTGACGAACATCCACACCCATATCGAAGACACGGCGTAAATCACCGTCGGTAAAGATGCCTTCAATCATCATATTGTCATCGCAAATGACCGTCATACCAAGATTTTTGCGGGTAACTTCCAGCAACGCGTCGCGCAGGCTGGCCGTTTTCTTAACATGCGGGATCTCATCGCCCGTATGCATAATATCGTTTACGCGCAGCAGAAGTTTACGACCCAGTGCGCCGCCGGGGTGTGAGAGCGCAAAATCTTCAGCAGTAAAGCCGCGTGCTTTTAACAGCGCGACAGCGAGCGCATCGCCCATAACCAGCGTGGCGGTCGTGCTGCTGGTCGGTGCCAGCCCTAACGGACAGGCTTCTTTCGCTACTTTAACACACAGATGCACATCTGCGGCGCGCGCCATGCTGCTCTCCGGGCGACCGGTGATGCAGATTAACGGCACGTGAAGACGCTTAAGCACTGGAATTAAGGCCGTGATTTCGCTGGATTCACCGGAGTTAGAGATAGCAATCACCACGTCCTGCGGGGTGACCATACCCAAATCACCATGAGCAGCTTCACCTGGATGGACGAAAAATGAAGGTGTACCAGTGCTGGCAAACGTTGCCGCCATTTTGCGCCCAATATGCCCCGATTTCCCCATCCCCATGACGACAACTTTCCCTTTACACCAGAACATCTTTTCACAGGCAAGCGTGAAATTCTGATTGATGTATTGATCAAGCTCCGCCAGGCATTCACGTTCAATCGCCAGGACTTCTTTACCTGCTTGCTGAAAGTCAAAACCCGGTTGTAACTCTACGTGCGACATAATGCGTTTCCAGTTATTCAACGAGTATTGGCGATAACCAGTACAACATCGCCAGCCATACGATAAATCCGCCAGTTAATAATACCCCTACACCACGGCCCGGTTGCGGGGAGCGCCGCCAGCACAGCAACGCAAAAATAATGCTCACCAGCAACATCACGCTGTAGTCACGACTGTACGCCAGTGGATCAATCTCTCCAGGCGTTATCAGCGCGGGTAAACCCAACACGATGACAATATTAAAAATGTTTGCGCCAATGATATTCCCGACAGCAATGTCGTTTTCACCTTTGCGAACCCCCGCGATTGCGGTTGCCAGTTCTGGCAGACTGGTTCCGATAGCGATTGCCGTCAGACCCATCGTCAACTCGCTGATGGCAAAGTAATTCGCCAGCACCGTGGCGTTATCAACCACCATCCGCGTGGCCACTGGCATGATGATCAGCGCAATGCCGAGCCATAAAAACGCGACGGGCAATCCGCCTTCACGCGGCAGCTCTGCAAGCTGCTCTCTGGTCAGGCTGTCAGTCCCCTGACGTTCAGCCAGACGTGCAAGTTTAACAATGAACAGCAGCCATAGCACAGCCAGAAAGAGGAGAAAGATACCATCGCTGCGACTAAGTTGTCCGTCATAGAGTACGGAACCGGCCACCACACTGACCAACAACATTAAGGGTAATTCGCGGCGCAGAACATCGGAATGGACGGTAAAAGGACGTACCAGCGCAGCCAGACCGAGGATCAGCAAAATATTGATAATGTTTGATCCGAGGGCTACACCAACGGCTAAATCGCGTTGTTCGTGCAGTGATGCGGCAAGCGAAACGATGATTTCTGGTAACGATGTGCCAATACTGACCACCGTCATGCCGATGATCAGTGGCGGTATGCCAAAGGATCGGCAAAGAATGGACGCGGCAAATACCAGGCGGTCGGCACTGTAAACGACCAAAAGTAAACCAACAATTAACAGTGCCGTAGCTAAAAGCATCTAACGTCCTTTCTTCAGGTATACTCGCCGGTCCGCTGAAGATTTTCAGAAAGCCGTAACGGATTCTTAATTTTGACTTTATGCGGCTAAAAAGTAAAACAAATGCCAGCTTTCGCTAACCACGGCGAGTAATATTCTGTAAATATGTTGGGTTCAAGGTTAAATTGAGCGCCATGCTTAGAAAATCAACGCAAGACGAAGGGTGAATTATGGAGCAGTCTGTGGCGAATTTAGTCGATATGCGCGATGTCAGTTTTACGCGTGGCAATCGCTGCATCTTCGATAATATTTCCCTGACCGTGCCGCGAGGGAAGATCACGGCGATCATGGGACCATCGGGCATCGGTAAAACGACGCTACTCCGTCTGATTGGCGGGCAAATCGCACCAGATCATGGTGAGATCCTTTTCGATGGTGAGAATATTCCGGCGATGTCTCGTTCGCGCCTGTATACAGTGCGCAAACGGATGAGCATGTTATTTCAGTCCGGGGCGTTGTTCACTGATATGAACGTATTTGACAACGTTGCCTATCCACTGCGCGAACATACCCAACTTCCCGCACCTTTATTGCATAGCACAGTGATGATGAAGCTGGAGGCCGTGGGGCTGCGCGGAGCGGCTAAACTGATGCCTTCTGAACTTTCCGGAGGGATGGCGCGGCGTGCAGCGCTGGCGCGAGCAATTGCGCTGGAGCCGGATCTCATCATGTTTGATGAACCCTTTGTTGGGCAAGATCCCATCACCATGGGCGTACTGGTGAAGCTGATTTCTGAGCTGAACAGCGCGCTGGGCGTGACTTGTGTGGTGGTTTCTCACGATGTGCCGGAAGTGTTAAGTATTGCGGATCACGCCTGGATCCTGGCGGACAAAAAAATTGTCGCTCATGGCAGCGCCCAGGCGTTGCAGGCGAATCCTGATCCGCGCGTACGTCAGTTTCTGGACGGGATAGCTGACGGGCCTGTTCCGTTCCGCTATCCTGCCGGCGATTATCACGCTGATCTTTTACCAGGGAGTTAAGCCACTCATGCTGTTAAATGCGCTGGCGTCGCTCGGACATAAAGGGATTAAAACCCTGAGAACGTTCGGGCGGGCCGGGTTAATGTTATTCAATGCGCTGGTCGGCAAACCGGAATTTCGCAAACATGCGCCGCTGCTGGTGCGCCAGCTCTATAATGTCGGCGTCCTGTCGATGCTGATTATTGTGGTTTCTGGCGTGTTCATCGGAATGGTGTTGGGGCTGCAAGGTTATCTGGTTCTGACCACTTATAGTGCGGAAACCAGTCTGGGTATGCTGGTGGCGTTATCGCTACTGCGTGAACTGGGGCCGGTGGTTGCCGCGTTGTTGTTTGCCGGGCGTGCTGGTTCGGCGCTAACCGCAGAAATCGGCCTGATGCGCGCTACAGAGCAACTCTCCAGTATGGAGATGATGGCGGTGGATCCGTTGCGTCGGGTTATTTCTCCCCGTTTCTGGGCTGGGGTTATTTCATTACCACTGTTGACGGTTATCTTCGTCGCCGTGGGGATCTGGGGCGGATCTCTGGTCGGCGTCAGTTGGAAAGGCATTGATAGCGGGTTCTTCTGGTCGGCAATGCAAAATGCCGTCGACTGGCGTATGGATCTGGTCAACTGTCTGATTAAGAGCGTGGTGTTCGCCATCACGGTGACGTGGATTTCGTTGTTTAACGGCTACGACGCCATCCCGACGTCTGCCGGGATTAGCCGGGCAACCACTCGCACCGTTGTCCACTCGTCTCTGGCTGTTCTGGGGCTGGATTTTGTGCTGACCGCATTGATGTTTGGGAATTGAGTTCATGCAAACGAAAAAAAATGAAATTTGGGTGGGTATCTTTTTATTAGCAGCACTGCTGGCGGCGCTGTTTGTTTGCCTGAAGGCGGCAAACGTGACGTCCATACGTACTGAACCGACCTATACGCTTTATGCGACGTTCGATAACATTGGCGGCCTGAAAGCGCGCTCTCCGGTCAGCATTGGTGGCGTTGTTGTGGGCCGGGTGGCGGATATTACGCTGGACCCGAAAACTTATCTGCCACGCGTAACGCTGGAAATTGAACAACGTTATAACCACATTCCTGATACCAGTTCGCTGAGCATCCGTACTTCCGGCCTGCTGGGGGAACAATATCTGGCATTAAACGTCGGTTTTGAAGACCCGGAACTGGGGACTGCTATCCTGAAGGATGGCGATACAATCCAGGACACTAAGTCTGCGATGGTGCTGGAAGATCTCATTGGTCAGTTCCTTTACGGTAGTAAAGGCGATGACAATAAGAATAGTGGCGATGCGCCAGCTGCTGCGCCAGGTAATAATGAAACCACTGAACCTGTGGGTACAACGAAATAATTTCAGGAGAACCGACGCATGTTTAAACGTTTAATGATGGTCGCTTTGCTGGTGATTGCACCGCTGAGTGCGGCAACCGCGGCAGACCAGACCAATCCGTATAAGCTGATGGACGAGGCGGCGCAGAAAACGTTCGATCGCCTGAAGAATGAGCAACCGCAAATTCGGGCTAACCCGGATTATCTGCGTACCATTGTTGATCAGGAACTGCTGCCATATGTACAGGTGAAATATGCCGGGGCTCTGGTTCTGGGCCAGTATTACAAGAGTGCGACTCCCGCCCAGCGTGATGCTTACTTTGCCGCTTTCCGTGAGTATCTGAAGCAGGCTTACGGTCAGGCATTGGCGATGTATCATGGTCAGACTTATCAGATCGCGCCAGAACAGCCTCTGGGTGATAAAACCATTGTGCCTATTCGCGTGACCATTATTGACCCGAATGGCCGCCCGCCGGTGCGTCTGGACTTCCAATGGCGTAAAAACTCCCAGACGGGCAACTGGCAGGCTTACGACATGATTGCAGAGGGTGTCAGCATGATCACCACCAAACAAAATGAGTGGGGGACGCTGCTGCGTACCAAAGGTATCGACGGCCTGACTGCGCAACTGAAATCGATTTCTCAACAGAAAATCACTCTGGAAGAGAAAAAGTAATGAGCGAGTCACTGAGCTGGATGCAGACGGGTGACACGCTGGCGTTATCCGGAGAGCTGGATCAGGACGTTCTGCTACCGCTTTGGGAAATGCGTGAGGAGGCGGTGAAGGGGATTACCTGCATCGATCTTAGCCGTGTATCCCGCGTTGATACAGGTGGACTGGCGCTGCTGCTCCATCTTATCGATCTGGCGAAAAAGCAGGGCAACAATGTGACGCTTCAGGGGGTAAACGACAAAGTGTATACCCTGGCGAAATTGTATAATTTGCCTGCTGATGTTCTGCCTCGTTAAATTTTTTCAGGCCGGATAAGGCGTTAACCGCCTGTCCGGCAAACCTGCCTGCAAGTTGAGCCTTGTCTGATTTATCAGCGAGGCTTTTTGCTTATTTATGCCAGCGCAACTTTGCTCTAAGATGTTTCGCTGGTTTATTAACTGATGATTGAAGATCCCATGGAAAATAATGAAATTCAGAGCGTGTTGATGAACGCTCTCTCCCTCCAGGAAGTCCACGTTTCCGGCGATGGCAGCCACTTTCAGGTTATTGCCGTGGGTGAGTTGTTTGACGGCATGAGTCGGGTTAAAAAACAGCAGACGGTCTATGGTCCGCTGATGGAATATATTGCGGATAACCGCATACATGCTGTGTCGATTAAAGCGTATACCCCTGCGGAGTGGGCGCGCGATCGCAAACTGAACGGCTTTTGAGCTATGGGCGATTCGCCGGTAGCGGATATGAATTGTTAACTGAGAACAAACTAAATGGATAAATTTCGTGTTCAGGGGCCAACGAAGCTCCAGGGCGAAGTCACAATTTCCGGCGCTAAAAATGCTGCTCTGCCTATCCTTTTTGCCGCACTACTGGCGGAAGAACCGGTAGAGATCCAGAACGTCCCGAAACTGAAAGACGTTGATACATCAATGAAGCTGCTAAGCCAGCTGGGTGCGAAAGTAGAGCGTAATGGTTCTGTGCATATTGATGCCCGCGAGGTTAATGTATTCTGCGCACCTTACGATCTGGTTAAAACCATGCGTGCCTCTATCTGGGCACTGGGGCCGCTGGTAGCGCGCTTTGGGCAGGGGCAAGTTTCACTGCCTGGCGGTTGTACGATCGGTGCGCGTCCGGTTGATCTACACATTTCTGGCCTCGAACAATTAGGCGCGACCATCAAACTGGAAGAAGGTTACGTTAAAGCTTCCGTCGACGGTCGTCTGAAAGGCGCACATATCGTGATGGATAAAGTCAGCGTTGGCGCAACGGTGACCATCATGTGTGCTGCAACCCTGGCGGAAGGCACCACGATTATTGAAAACGCAGCGCGTGAACCGGAAATCGTCGATACCGCGAACTTCCTGATTACGCTGGGTGCGAAAATTAGCGGTCAGGGCACCGATCGTATCATCATCGAAGGTGTGGAACGTTTAGGCGGCGGTGTCTATCGCGTGCTGCCGGATCGTATCGAAACCGGTACTTTCCTTGTGGCTGCGGCGATCTCTCGCGGCAAAATTATCTGCCGTAACGCACAGCCAGATACTCTTGACGCTGTGCTGGCGAAATTGCGTGACGCTGGAGCGGACATTGAAGTCGGCGAAGACTGGATTAGCCTGGATATGCATGGCAAACGGCCGAAAGCTGTTAACGTACGTACCGCGCCGCATCCGGCATTCCCGACCGATATGCAGGCCCAGTTCACACTGCTGAACCTGGTGGCAGAAGGCACCGGATTCATCACCGAAACGGTCTTTGAAAACCGCTTTATGCACGTACCAGAGCTGAGTCGTATGGGCGCGCATGCCGAAATTGAAAGTAATACCGTTATTTGTCACGGTGTGGAAAAACTTTCTGGCGCACAGGTTATGGCAACCGATCTACGTGCTTCAGCAAGCCTGGTGCTGGCTGGTTGTATTGCGGAAGGGACAACGGTGGTTGATCGTATTTATCACATCGATCGTGGCTACGAACGTATTGAAGACAAACTGCGCGCTTTAGGTGCAAATATTGAGCGTGTGAAAGGCGAGTAATCGTCCGAGAGCTGGCAGCCCCGTTCGCGGGGCTACCGCCAGACCACTCATTTTTTCGGTTTAGTGTAGCTACGCATCAACTGCGTTCTGTCGATAAACTCATGGGTCTGCGGATCATGGTAGCGTGATGGCCAGATAACCCAGGGGTCAGTTCCCAGGGCTTTCGCAATAATCATCTCTCCTTTCGGCCATGGGCGCGATAATGCGTTCGCCAGCGTTGAGGAACTCAAACCATTTCTACGAGATTCCGCCGCCATTGACGTTCCTTTCTTGCGTAAACCCGCAATGATGTCAGCGGGATGCCAGTCAATGAAATTACTTTCCATCTTTCCTCACTCCTTAAGTTAGTCGCTTTCATTCAGAACACTTCTTCTGTCGAGCATCACTATACTCCCGATGGCCTATTGCTCTAAAAAGTTCCTGTAAAGAGTGTGAATATTCAGAATATATAAAGATACATACACTGGTTTTTCAGGCGTTATTACGCTGAATAAGTGTTTTTATGGAACTTATTGGAATCATCCCGCGCACTGCGCGGGATGAGGGGGAGGGGATTAACGATCGCGTTGAACAGCGATGTGCGCGAGGCCGATGAGTGCTTCTCGCCACGGGGTGTCCGGGAGCACCTGTAACGCTGCGATGGCTTTGTCTGCTTCTTCCTCGGCACGCTGACGCGTCCATTCAAGAGAGCCACAAGCGTTCATTGCTTCCAGAACCGGTTCCAGAAGATGACGACCGTTACCCTGTTCGATGGCGGTACGAATCATCTGTGCCTGTTCTGGTGTGCCATGATGCATTGCATGCAGCAGCGGCAGCGTCGGTTTACCTTCGTTCAGATCGTCGCCGACGTTTTTACCTAACTGTTCGCCATCGGCATTGTAATCGAGTAAATCGTCGATCAACTGGAAAGCGGTGCCGAGATAACGCCCATAATCCTGCAGGCCTTTCTCCTCCTCCGGCGTACAGCCAGCCAGAATCCCGGAACACTGCGCGGCAGCCTCAAACAGACGCGCGGTTTTGCTATAGATAACGCGCATGTAGTTTTCTTCGGTGATGTCCGGATCGTTAACGTTCATCAGTTGCAGAACTTCACCTTCTGCGATGACGTTTACGGCTTCTGACATGACTTCCAGCACTTTGAGCGAACCGAGGCTGGTCATCATCTGGAACGCGCGGGTATAAATAAAATCGCCTACCAGCACACTGGCAGCATTGCCAAACGCAGCGTTGGCGGTAGCTTTACCCCTGCGCATATCTGATTCATCCACTACGTCGTCGTGTAGCAGAGTCGCCGTGTGGATAAATTCGATCAGGGCTGCAATGGTGACATGCGCATTTCCCTCATAGCCAACAGCTCGTGCAGCCAGTACAGCAATCATCGGACGAATACGTTTACCGCCGCCGCTGACGATGTAATAGCCTAACTGATTGATCAGTTGGACGTCGGAATTAAGCTGCTCAAGGATTGCCGCATTAACACCCGCCATATCTTGCGCGGTTAACTCATTGATTTTTTCTAAATTCATCGCAAAAGCCGGGCTTTTCGCCCCGATTACCTTACTGTGAACAAAGGCAACTTAGGGTTTATGGTTAGGAATATAGGGTGATTGTACTGAAAAAATGGCACAGATAAACGTTACCGTACAAGTTGTGTTTTTTTTCTTCGTGTATTGACTGTAGCACTTGTCAAAGGCGTGCGTTTTGCGTAATATTCGCGCCCTATTGTGAATATTTATAGCGCACTCTGAATCATTGAAAAGGTGTGCGCGGAAGCGGAGTTTTATATGTACGCGGTTTTCCAAAGTGGTGGTAAACAACACCGAGTAAGCGAAGGTCAGACCGTTCGCCTGGAAAAGCTGGACATCGCAACTGGCGAAACTGTTGAGTTCGCTGAAGTGCTGATGATCGCAAACGGTGAAGAAGTCAAAATCGGCGTTCCTTTCGTTGATGGCGGCGTAATCAAAGCTGAAGTTGTTGCTCACGGTCGTGGCGAGAAAGTTAAAATCGTTAAGTTTCGTCGTCGTAAACACTATCGTAAGCAGCAGGGCCATCGTCAGTGGTTCACTGATGTGAAAATTACTGGCATCAGCGCCTAAGACCTGAGGAGAGATTTCAAATGGCACATAAAAAGGCTGGCGGCTCCACACGTAACGGTCGCGATTCAGAAGCTAAACGCCTGGGCGTTAAGCGTTTCGGTGGCGAATCCGTTCTGGCGGGTAGCATCATCGTTCGTCAACGTGGTACCAAATTCCACGCAGGCGCTAACGTAGGTTGCGGTCGTGACCACACTCTGTTTGCTAAAGCAGACGGTAAAGTGAAATTCGAAGTTAAAGGCCCGAAAAACCGTAAATTTATCAGCATCGAAGCTGAATAAGTTTTTCGCGTCCCGGTAACGGATGAAAGCCCCGCAACACGTTGCGGGGCTTTTTACATTCGATAACCGGTAAAAATTCGCATCGTGCGGCGTTAACTCGCAAATGCGTTTTGTAGGGAATACGGTATGAAGCAGCAGGCAGGCATTGGCATTCTTTTGGCGCTCACCACAGCAATTTGCTGGGGGGCGTTGCCAATTGCAATGAAGCAGGTGCTGGAGGTGATGGAACCTCCGACAATCGTGTTTTACCGTTTCTTGATGGCGAGTATTGGCCTTGGTGCCATTCTTGCGGTGAAGAAGAGGTTGCCGCCATTACGCGTGTTTCGTAAGCCACGCTGGTTGATTTTGTTGGCAGTGGCGACCGCCGGGCTGTTTGGGAACTTCATCCTGTTCAGCTCATCCTTGCAATACCTGAGTCCGACCGCTTCGCAGGTGATTGGGCAACTCTCGCCAGTTGGCATGATGGTTGCCAGCGTATTTATCCTGAAAGAGAAAATGCGCAGCACCCAGGTAGTGGGGGCATTGATGCTCCTGAGCGGCCTGGTGATGTTTTTTAACACCAGTCTGGTTGAGATATTTACAAAGCTCACCGATTACACCTGGGGAGTTATCTTTGGGGTCGGTGCGGCGACGGTTTGGGTGAGTTATGGCGTAGCGCAGAAGGTTTTATTGCGTCGGCTGGCCTCACCGCAGATCCTGTTTTTGCTGTACACTTTATGTACAATTGCGCTCTTCCCTCTGGCAAATCCTGGAGTGATAGCGCAGCTTAGCCACTGGCAGCTCGCATGTTTAATTTTTTGCGGACTGAATACATTGGTAGGATATGGCGCCCTGGCGGAAGCGATGGCTCGCTGGCAGGCAGCGCAGGTGAGCGCGATCATCACGCTCACCCCACTGTTTACGCTGTTTTTTTCAGATCTTTTATCACTGGCCTGGCCCGATTTCTTCGCCAGACCGATGTTAAACCTTTTAGGTTATCTCGGTGCGTTTGTCGTGGTTGCGGGCGCGATGTATTCCGCCATTGGTCATCGTATTTGGGGCGGATTACGTAAGCATACAACGGTGGTATCGCAACCCCGCGCAGGCGAATGATTTACGGAGAATAAAATGAAGTTTGTTGATGAAGCATCGATTCTGGTCGTTGCAGGTGATGGCGGTAATGGTTGCGTGAGTTTCCGCCGCGAAAAATATATTCCGAAAGGCGGCCCGGATGGCGGCGACGGCGGTGACGGTGGTGACGTCTGGATGGAAGCCGACGAGAACCTGAACACGCTGATCGATTATCGTTTTGAAAAATCTTTCCGTGCAGAACGCGGTCAGAACGGCGCAAGCCGCGATTGTACCGGTAAGCGCGGTAAAGACGTCACGATTAAAGTGCCGGTAGGTACGCGTGTTATCGATCAGGGTACCGGTGAAACCATGGGCGATATGACCAAACACGGTCAGCGTCTGCTGGTTGCCAAGGGCGGCTGGCACGGTCTGGGCAATACCCGCTTCAAATCGTCCGTTAACCGTACGCCACGGCAGAAAACCAACGGTACGCCGGGCGATAAGCGCGAGCTGCTGCTGGAGCTGATGCTGCTGGCTGACGTCGGTATGCTGGGAATGCCGAATGCGGGTAAATCGACCTTTATCCGCGCGGTCTCGGCGGCTAAACCGAAAGTGGCGGATTATCCGTTTACCACTCTGGTACCGAGCCTGGGTGTGGTTCGTATGGATAACGAAAAGAGCTTCGTTGTTGCCGATATTCCAGGACTGATTGAAGGCGCTGCGGAAGGCGCAGGTCTGGGCATTCGCTTCCTGAAACACCTGGAACGTTGCCGCGTCTTGTTGCACCTCATCGATATCGATCCGATTGACGGTACCGATCCGGTTGAAAACGCGCGTATTATTATCAGCGAGCTGGAAAAATACAGCCAGGATTTGGCGGCAAAACCACGTTGGTTAGTCTTCAACAAGATCGACCTGCTGGATAAGGCAGAAGCTGAAGAGAAAGCCAAAGCGATCGCGGAGGCGCTGGGCTGGGAAGATAAATATTATCTGATCTCTGCGGCGAGCGGACTGGGCGTGAAAGATCTCTGCTGGGATGTGATGACTTTTATCATTGAAAACCCAGTTGTGCAGGCCGAAGAAGCGAAACAGCCAGAGAAAGTCGAATTCATGTGGGATGATTATCACCGTCAGCAGCTTGAAGAGATTGCTGAAGAGGATGATGAAGACTGGGATGACGACTGGGACGAAGACGACGAAGAAGGCGTTGAGTTCATTTACAAGCGTTAATCAGCTAAACCCCGGCCATGTGCCGGGGTTTCTCTTTAGACTAATTATTCTGATAAATATCTTTATACAAACGGCTTTCAAAACGCACTAACGGAATGCGGCGATTACGCTGATCCGCGGGTTCTACCGCATAGCCAGAAAGATATTGTACAAACGCCATTCGTTGCCCGCTCGCTGTGGTAATGAATCCCGCCAGGTTATATACCCCCTGCAAAGAGCCGGTTTTTGCTGAGACCTTTCCGTCCACGCCAGCCTGATGCAGGCCCGCACGGTACTGCAAAGAGCCGTCATAGCCTGCCAGCGGCAGCATAGAGATAAAGTTAAGTTCATTGTCATGTTGGGCAATGTATTGCAGCACCTGCATCATGGTGGCAGGTGCAATCAGGTTATGCCGCGAAAGCCCTGAACCATCGGCAATAATCGTGTTACCAATATCGATACCAGCTTGCTGACGCAGGATCTGACGTACGGCATCCGATCCGGCCCGCCATGTTCCGGGCACATTGAAGCGCGCATGGCCTATCATGCGGAAAACCGTATCGGCAATCATGTTGTCTGACTTTTTCAGCATAATCTTAAGCAGATCGTGCAACGGGGCCGACTGTTTACTGGCAACTACCGTTCCGGGTTCATTAACCTGAGTCTGGCGCAGCAGTGTTCCGCTCCAGGTGATACCTGCCTGTTTTAACTCATCTTTCAGAATTGCACCGGCATAGCTGGCTCCATCCTGTATGGCAAAAGCCAACGGGAGCGGCTCAGAACGTTGTGGCAGGCATCCGGTCAGCGTAAAGCGGTTCAGGTCGCCTGGCACCACATCCAGCTCGCAATATTGCGCTTCGGCAGAACCACGGGGGAGGGTGCGTACCTGGCTGAACATCGTAACAGGGTAATAAGATGCCACGCGTATAAAGGCCATATCACCGGGTTTTTGGGCACTGTAGAGCGAGACGGAGAAACAGTTGCGGTCAACTATGGCGGCGGCAGGCGGAGCGCTAAAGCATTGTGTCATGTCATTCCACGGCCAGCCGGGGGCTTTATCGTGGCTGGCAAAAATGGAGGTGTCTATCAACACATTACCATCAATTTGGTTGACGCCAGATTTTTTCAAAGTCGTGACCATATTGCGAATATCCTGACGTTTTAACGTCGGATCGGCACCAAATCGCGCCACTAAGTCACCCTTGAGTACGCCGTTTTCCACATTGCCTTTGGTTTCAAGCGTAGTGGTAAAACGAAAATCGGGGCCGAGTTGAATCAACGCCGCCAGCGCAGTAATCACTTTCTGCGTACTGGCGGGCAGCGCCATCTGCTGACTGTGGTAATCAATAGCGGGGGCCGATGCGCCGACTTTTTGCACCATCAGGGCAAGGTTGGCACCAGCGGGGAGTTGAGTAATGTACTCATCAACATTCGCGGCCTGAACACTGAACGCTATACAGCTGGTCAATCCGATGATAAATCTGGAAAATCGCATAATCTCGCGCTAACAACCTGGAATCGAGCCGTCATACTACGGCGCAACGCCCTATAAAGTAAACGATGACCCTGCGGGAACTTCAGGGTAAAATGACTATCAAAATGTGAATTGCAGCTGACCTGGGACTTGTACCCGGGTCGGTATTTTTTTGCTTCTGGTCCCGGTGAGGAGTTATGCCGGGCAGGCCGAACAGCTGGGGTGGGTGGAGACTCGCCCCATCAGGAATATTCAAGAGGTATAACAAATGCAAGCTATTCCGATGACCTTACGCGGCGCTGAAAAATTACGCGAAGAGCTGGATTTTCTGAAATCTGTGCGCCGTCCTGAAATTATTGCTGCTATCGCGGAAGCGCGCGAGCATGGCGACCTGAAAGAAAACGCCGAATACCACGCAGCTCGTGAACAGCAGGGTTTCTGCGAAGGTCGTATCAAAGATATTGAAGCCAAACTGTCAAACGCCCAGGTGATTGATGTCACCAAAATGCCTAACAATGGGCGCGTTATTTTTGGTGCTACCGTAACGGTGTTGAATCTGGATTCTGACGAAGAGCAGACTTATCGCATCGTTGGCGATGACGAAGCTGACTTTAAACAGAACCTGATTTCTGTAAACTCGCCTATTGCCCGTGGCCTGATCGGCAAAGAAGAAGATGATGTTGTGGTCATCAAAACGCCGGGTGGCGAAGTAGAATTTGAAGTAATTAAGGTGGAATACCTGTAAGAATTACCCAATACTCAAGATGTTGATGTATTGTAAAGAAAGGAAAAAGGCCGCTATGCGGCCTTTTATCAACGAACAGAGCGTGGCATTTTGCTCTCCTGCCTGCGGAAAACCCCTCGTTTTACACAGCAAATGTGTGTAACTTTAGGATAATCTTAGCGCGGCAGCGAGATTTTACGTTCTTTAGTTGGGCGATAAAGCACCAGCGTTTTACCGATGACCTGTACATTACAGGCGCCGGTTTCGCGCACGATAGCTTCCACGATCAAGGTTTTAGTTTCGCGATCTTCGGTGGCGATTTTCACCTTGATGAGTTCATGGTGCTCTAACGCTTGTTCAATCTCGGCCAGCACCCCTTCGGTCAAACCATTACTGCCAAGCAGAACAACTGGCTTGAGCGGATGTGCCAGACCTTTCAGGTGCTGTTTTTGTTTAGTACTCAGATTCATCGTATTTTTTGCTTACGTTGGGATTGAAAACGGGTCATTCTACCGCCATCTCCCATATATCACCAAATAGGCGCGTAAAAATTTACGCAATTGGTTACGATGAGTTATCCCCATGGGAAAGTTAAATGACAGGTAAGAAGCGTTCTGCCAGCTCCAGCCGCTGGCTTCAGGAACACTTTAGCGATAAATATGTTCAACAGGCACAGAAAAAGGGGTTACGTTCCCGTGCCTGGTTTAAACTTGATGAAATACAGCAAAGTGACAAACTCTTTAAACCGGGAATGACGGTTGTCGACCTTGGTGCTGCTCCGGGTGGTTGGTCACAATATGTGGTCACCCAAATTGGCGGCAAAGGCCGCATCATCGCTTGCGATCTTTTACCTATGGATCCTATCGTTGGTGTGGACTTTCTTCAGGGCGATTTTCGTGATGAACTGGTGATGAAAGCACTGCTGGAGCGCGTTGGCGACAGCAAAGTCCAGGTTGTCATGTCCGATATGGCACCAAACATGAGCGGAACACCGGCGGTGGATATCCCCCGTGCCATGTATCTGGTGGAACTGGCGTTAGAAATGTGTCGTGATGTATTAGCGCCAGGTGGCAGTTTTGTAGTGAAGGTGTTCCAGGGCGAAGGTTTCGATGAGTATCTAAGGGAAATTCGCTCCCTGTTTACGAAGGTCAAAGTTCGTAAGCCGGACTCTTCTCGTGCACGTTCGCGGGAAGTGTATATTGTAGCGACCGGGCGTAAACCCTAACCGGGAGATTTCAGACGAAAGTTTGAAAGATGCTGGATATAGAGTATCCTGACGCTGTTTTTAACACAGTTGTAATAAGAGGTTAATCCCTTGAGTGACATGGCGAAAAACCTAATACTCTGGCTGGTCATTGCCGTTGTGCTGATGTCAGTATTCCAGAGCTTTGGGCCCAGCGAGTCTAATGGCCGTAAGGTGGATTACTCTACCTTCCTACAAGAGGTCAATAACGACCAGGTTCGTGAAGCGCGTATCAACGGACGTGAAATCAACGTTACCAAGAAAGATAGTAACCGTTATACCACTTACATTCCGGTTCAGGATCCGAAATTACTGGATAACCTGTTGACCAAGAACGTCAAGGTTGTCGGTGAACCGCCTGAAGAACCAAGCCTGCTGGCTTCTATCTTCATCTCCTGGTTCCCGATGCTGTTGCTGATTGGTGTCTGGATCTTCTTCATGCGTCAAATGCAGGGCGGCGGTGGCAAAGGTGCCATGTCGTTCGGTAAGAGCAAAGCGCGCATGCTGACGGAAGATCAGATCAAAACGACCTTTGCTGACGTTGCGGGCTGCGACGAAGCAAAAGAAGAAGTTGCTGAACTGGTTGAGTATCTGCGCGAGCCGAGCCGCTTCCAGAAACTCGGCGGTAAGATCCCGAAAGGCGTCCTGATGGTCGGTCCTCCGGGTACCGGTAAAACGCTGCTGGCGAAAGCGATTGCAGGCGAAGCGAAAGTTCCGTTCTTTACTATCTCCGGTTCTGACTTCGTAGAAATGTTCGTCGGTGTGGGTGCATCCCGTGTTCGTGACATGTTCGAACAGGCGAAGAAAGCGGCTCCGTGCATCATCTTTATCGATGAAATCGACGCCGTAGGCCGCCAGCGTGGCGCAGGTCTGGGCGGTGGTCACGATGAACGTGAACAGACTCTGAACCAGATGCTGGTTGAGATGGATGGCTTCGAAGGTAACGAAGGTATCATCGTTATCGCTGCGACTAACCGTCCGGACGTTCTCGACCCGGCGCTGCTGCGTCCTGGCCGTTTCGACCGTCAGGTTGTGGTTGGCTTGCCAGATGTTCGCGGTCGTGAGCAGATTCTGAAAGTTCACATGCGTCGCGTACCATTGGCACCCGATATCGACGCGGCAATCATTGCCCGTGGTACTCCTGGTTTCTCCGGTGCTGACCTGGCGAACCTGGTGAACGAAGCGGCACTGTTCGCTGCTCGTGGCAACAAACGTGTTGTGTCGATGGTTGAGTTCGAGAAAGCGAAAGACAAAATCATGATGGGTGCGGAACGTCGCTCCATGGTGATGACGGAAGCGCAGAAAGAATCGACTGCTTACCACGAAGCAGGTCACGCGATTATCGGTCGCCTGGTGCCGGAACACGATCCGGTGCACAAAGTAACGATTATCCCGCGCGGTCGTGCGCTGGGTGTGACCTTCTTTTTGCCTGAGGGCGACGCAATCAGCGCCAGCCGTCAGAAACTGGAAAGCCAGATTTCTACACTGTACGGCGGTCGTCTGGCAGAAGAGATCATCTACGGGCCAGAACATGTTTCTACCGGGGCGTCCAACGATATTAAAGTTGCGACCAACCTGGCTCGTAACATGGTTACCCAGTGGGGCTTCTCTGAGAAACTCGGTCCGCTGCTGTATGCGGAAGAAGAAGGTGAAGTGTTCCTCGGTCGTAGCGTAGCGAAAGCGAAACATATGTCCGATGAAACGGCACGTATCATCGACCAGGAAGTGAAAGCACTGATCGAGCGTAACTATAATCGTGCGCGTCAGCTTCTGACCGACAATATGGATATTCTGCATGCGATGAAAGATGCTCTCATGAAATATGAGACTATCGACGCACCGCAGATTGATGACCTGATGGCACGTCGCGATGTACGTCCGCCAGCGGGCTGGGAAGAACCAGGCGCTTCTAACAATTCTGGCGACAATGGTAGTCCAAAGGCTCCGCGTCCGGTTGATGAACCGCGTACGCCGAACCCGGGTAACACCATGTCAGAGCAGTTAGGCGACAAGTAAGTTCCCGCATTAGATGACTGTATTTGTACCGAAAACCCCGGGGCGTGCTCCGGGGTTTTTTCTTATCAATTCATACCAGGGATAACATCATGAAACTCTTTGCCCAGGGCACTTCACTGGACCTTAGCCATCCTCACGTAATGGGGATCCTCAACGTTACGCCTGATTCCTTTTCGGATGGCGGCACGCATAACTCGCTGATAGATGCGGTGAAACATGCGAATCTGATGATTAACGCTGGTGCGACGATCATTGACGTTGGTGGCGAGTCCACGCGCCCAGGGGCGGCGGAAGTTAGCGTTGAAGAAGAGTTGCAGCGTGTTATTCCTGTGGTTGAGGCAATTGCTCAACGCTTCGAAGTCTGGATCTCGGTAGATACTTCCAAACCAGAAGTCATACGTGAGTCAGCGAAAGTTGGTGCTCACATTATTAACGATATTCGCTCCCTTTCCGAACCTGGCGCTCTGGAAGCTGCTGCAGAAACCGGTTTGCCAGTTTGCCTGATGCATATGCAGGGAAATCCAAAAACCATGCAGGAAGCCCCGAAGTATGACGATGTCTTTGCGGAAGTGAATCGCTACTTTATTGAGCAGATAGCTCGTTGTGAGCAGGCGGGTATCGCAAAAGAGAAATTGTTGCTCGACCCCGGATTCGGTTTCGGTAAAAATCTCTCCCATAACTATTCATTACTGGCGCGCCTGGCTGAATTTCACCATTTCAACCTGCCGCTGTTGGTGGGTATGTCACGAAAATCGATGATTGGGCAATTGCTGAACGTGGGGCCGTCCGAGCGCCTGAGCGGTAGTTTGGCCTGTGCGGTCATTGCCGCAATGCAAGGTGCGCACATCATTCGTGTTCATGACGTCAAAGAAACCGTAGAAGCGATGCGGGTGGTGGAAGCCACTCTGTCTGCAAAGGAAAACAAACGCTATGAGTAATCGTAAATATTTCGGTACCGATGGGATTCGTGGTCGTGTAGGGGATGCGCCGATCACCCCTGATTTTGTACTTAAGTTGGGTTGGGCCGCCGGTAAAGTGCTGGCGCGCCACGGCTCGCGTAAGATCATTATTGGTAAAGACACGCGTATTTCTGGCTATATGCTGGAGTCAGCACTGGAAGCGGGTCTGGCGGCTGCGGGCCTTTCCGCACTCTTTACAGGCCCGATGCCTACACCTGCCGTGGCTTATCTGACGCGTACCTTCCGCGCAGAGGCCGGGATTGTAATTTCTGCATCGCATAACCCATTCTACGATAACGGCATTAAATTCTTTTCTATTGACGGTACTAAGCTGCCGGATGCAGTTGAAGAAGCCATCGAAGCGGAAATGGAAAAAGAGATCAGCTGTGTTGATTCGGCAGAACTGGGTAAAGCCAGCCGTATCGTTGATGCTGCGGGTCGCTATATCGAGTTTTGCAAAGCCACGTTCCCGAACGAACTTAGCCTCAGTGAACTGAAAATTGTGGTGGATTGCGCAAATGGCGCGACTTATCACATCGCGCCGAACGTACTGCGTGAACTGGGGGCGAACGTTATCGCTATCGGTTGTGAGCCGAACGGCGTAAACATCAATGCCGAAGTGGGGGCGACTGATGTTCGTGCGTTACAGGCGCGCGTACTGGCTGAAAAAGCAGATCTTGGTATCGCCTTTGACGGTGACGGCGACCGCGTGATTATGGTTGACCATGAAGGCAATAAAGTCGATGGCGACCAGATTATGTATATCATCGCGCGTGAAGGTCTTCGTCAGGGCCAACTGCGTGGTGGCGCGGTGGGTACATTGATGAGCAACATGGGGCTGGAACTCGCCCTGAAACAGCTAGGAATTCCGTTTGCTCGTGCGAAAGTGGGCGATCGCTACGTACTGGAAAAAATGCAGGAGAAAGGCTGGCGTATCGGTGCAGAGAACTCTGGTCATGTGATCCTGCTGGATAAAACCACAACCGGTGACGGCATCGTTGCTGGTTTGCAGGTGCTGGCGGCGATGGCGCGTAACCATATGAGCCTGCACGACCTTTGCAGTGGTATGAAAATGTTCCCGCAGATTCTGGTTAACGTGCGTTACACCGCAGGTAGTGGCGATCCGCTGGAGCATGAATCAGTCAAAGCTGTAACCGCAGAAGTTGAAGCGGCGCTGGGTAGCCGTGGACGTGTGCTGTTGCGTAAATCCGGCACCGAACCGTTAATTCGTGTGATGGTGGAAGGCGAAGACGAAGCGCAGGTGACTGAATTTGCACACCGCATCGCCGATGCAGTAAAAGCCGTTTAACGCGTTAGATAACTGGCTAAAAAGGCGGCGATTGTCGTCTTTTTTCTCGGTGAACATATCGGTTTTGCTGTTTTTTTCCGCAGTTGATACAATGCGATAAAATTGCCCTTGCGAAGGTCATTCGCTTTGGTTAGTATTCACACCCGCTTCAGTGGGAAAGATTAGAAATTCCCGCTTTATTGGTTGAAGCATTGGTACGCGGCAACTCCGCAAGGAACAGGTTGATTATGTACGAAGCTCTTTTAGTAGTTTTCCTTATTGTGGCAATTGGCCTTGTTGGTCTGATCATGCTGCAGCAAGGTAAAGGCGCTGATATGGGAGCCTCCTTCGGAGCAGGCGCTTCCGCTACGCTGTTTGGTTCAAGTGGTTCTGGTAACTTCATGACCCGCATGACGGCGCTGCTGGCAACGTTATTCTTCATCATCAGTCTGGTGCTGGGTAACATCAATAGCAACAAAACCAATAAAGGTAGTGAATGGGAAAACCTGAGTGCACCGGCCAAAACCGAACAAACTCAGCCAGCTGCTCCGGCTAAGCCGACCAGCGATATCCCGAACTAAAAAGTAGTATCCGTGCCGAGGTGGTGGAATTGGTAGACACGCTACCTTGAGGTGGTAGTGCCCAATAGGGCTTACGGGTTCAAGTCCCGTCCTCGGTACCAAATTCCAGAAAAGAGACGCTGAAAAGCGTCTTTTTTCGTTTTGGTCCTGGTCTGAGGAATGGTTGTCAGGTATCTGTATCTCGTCCAGTTGCTTTACTCGTAGCTGGTACTTTGAAACGATGGTGCCGGTACGCCTTAGTTATAAACTTTTCCCTACTGCTGACATAATTGGCACTTTATTGTGTCAACTCCAGTTCCGGTACGAATACGGATATGTTTACTTCTCGATAAACCATCCTGCTCCTGTCAGTATAACTACTGATGGCTACGTTCTGCGTAATGTTTAGAGACGCATTGATAATGTTATTTAATTACTGAGAACAATGGCCGCATCATTTAAAAAGAAAAAACTAACAGTGTTTCGGTCTGATATGGCTCAGCGTTGAAAAACATGTCTGATATAAAATTGAACATTGTTGATAATTGTTTATATTGGTTGTGAACTTGGATTTCTGGATGACAGTATTCAACAAATTTGTTAGAAGTTTTAAATCTCATTGGTTGTTGTATCTTTGTGTTATTGTTTTTGGTATTACGAACTTAGTCGCCTCTTCCGGAGCGCATATGGTTCAGCGATTGCTGTTCTTCGTTCTGACCATCCTGGTTGTTAAACGTATATCATCCCTTCCGCTTCGCCTGCTTGTTGCCGCACCATTTGTGTTACTGACAGCGGCAGACATGAGTATTAGCCTCTATTCATGGTGTACCTTTGGTACAACTTTCAATGATGGATTTGCGATTAGTGTGCTGCAGAGTGATCCGGATGAAGTTGTCAAAATGCTGGGGATGTATATCCCTTATCTATGTGCTTTTGCCTTTTTATCCCTTCTTTTTTTGGCAGTAATAATAAAATATGATGTTTCCTTGCCGACGAAAAAAGTGACAGGAATATTATTGCTGATTGTCATTTCGGGCAGTTTATTTTCCGCTTGTCAATTTGCTTATAAAGATGCAAAAAATAAAAAAGCGTTCAGTCCATATATACTAGCGTCGCGATTTGCTACCTATACACCGTTTTTCAATCTCAATTATTTTGCTTTAGCAGCGAAAGAGCATCAAAGATTACTCTCAATTGCAAACACGGTGCCGTATTTTCAATTATCAGTCAGGGATACAGGTATTGATACCTACGTGTTGATTGTGGGGGAGTCTGTACGTGTCGACAATATGTCTTTGTATGGATATACACGCTCTACGACACCGCAAGTCGAAGCACAAAGAAAACAGATCAAACTGTTTAATCAAGCAATAAGCGGTGCACCTTACACTGCGCTGTCGGTTCCCCTTTCTTTAACTGCTGATTCTGTTTTGAGTCATGACATTCATAATTACCCGGACAACATTATTAATATGGCTAATCAAGCAGGATTTCAGACTTTCTGGCTAAGCTCGCAATCCGCTTTTCGGCAGAATGGTACAGCAGTTACCAGTATCGCCATGCGCGCCATGGAAACAGTCTATGTCAGAGGATTTGATGAATTGTTGTTGCCGCATTTATCGCAAGCGTTACAGCAAAAGACGCAGCAAAAGAAACTGATTGTTCTTCATTTAAATGGAAGCCATGAACCGGCTTGTAGCGCCTATCCGCAATCCAGCGCCGTGTTTCAACCACAGGACGATCAGGATGCCTGCTATGACAACTCCATTCATTACACAGATAGTTTGCTAGGTCAGGTTTTTGAATTATTAAAAGATCGCCGAGCCTCGGTCATGTATTTTGCCGACCATGGCCTGGAACGCGACCCGACGAAGAAGAACATTTATTTTCATGGAGGCAGGGAGGCCAGCCAGCAGGCATATCATGTTCCGATGTTTATCTGGTATAGCCCCGTTCTTGGGGATGGCGTGGATCGCACAACGGAAAACGATATCTTTTCCACTGCTTACAATAATTACCTTATTAATGCGTGGATGGGGGTAACAAAGCCGGAACAGCCGCAAACGCTGGAGGAAGTGATTGCACACTATAAAGGAGATTCACGGGTTGTAGATGCAAACCATGATGTTTTCGATTTTGTGATGCTAAGAAAGGAGTTTACTGAGGATAAGCAAGGTAACCCCACCCCTGAAGGGCAGGGTTGATGTCGAATTACTGGCCTTTATTTTCCAGATTCTCCACCTGCGGCACGCCCGAAGCGGCAGAGGAGGAAAGCAGGCCAGTTTTGGCATAGCCGAAAAGTTTCTCGCGGGTATCGGTGATATCCAGGTTGCGCATGGTCAGTTGACCGATACGATCGTCTGGCGAGAACACCGAGTCGCCTTTTTCCATCGTCAGACGCTCTGGCTTGTAGGTCAGATTCTCTGAGACGGTATTAAGGATGGAGTAATCGTTCCCGCGGCGTAGCTCCAGGGTAACTTCACCAGTGATCTGACTGGCAACCCAGCGTTGCAGGGAGTCACGCAGCATCAGCGCCTGGGAATCAAACCAACGTCCCTGGTACAGCAAACGGCCCAACTGACGACCATGCGCGTGATACTGCTCAATGGTGTCTTCGTTGTGAATACCGGTCAGCAGACGTTCATAAGCGATATGTAGCAGCGCCATCCCCGGAGCTTCGTAAATACCACGGCTTTTCGCTTCGATGATACGGTTTTCGATCTGGTCGCTCATGCCCAGGCCATGACGACCGCCGATGCGGTTAGCTTCCAGCATCATTTCTACGTCATCGCTAAAGGTTTTACCGTTCAGCGCCACCGGATGACCTTGCTCAAAGCGTACTGTGACTTCTTCTGCCGGGATCTTCACACTCTCATCCCAGAACTTCACGCCCATAATCGGGTTGACGATTTTGACGCTGGAGTTGAGGTATTCCAGATCCTTCGCTTCGTGTGTTGCACCAAGCATGTTAGAGTCCGTGGAGTAGGCTTTTTCGACAGACATTTTGTAGTCGAAACCGCAGGCAATCATAAATTCAGACATTTCATGACGGCCGCCCAGTTCATCAATAAAATCAGTATCAAGCCACGGTTTGTAAATCTGAAGTTCAGCATTGGTCAGCAGACCGTAACGATAGAAACGTTCGATATCGTTTCCTTTATAGGTACTGCCGTCTCCCCAGATATTCACGCCATCTTCTTTCATGGCCGCAACCAGCATTGTGCCAGTCACGGCGCGGCCCAGCGGCGTCGTGTTGAAATAGGTCAGGCCGCCGGTGGTGTTATGAAATGCGCCACACTGAATAGCGGCAATACCTTCGGCAACCAGTTGTTTGCGGCAGTCGATCAGACGTGCGTTCTCCGCGCCGTATTCCATGGCACGACGAGGGATCGCATCATAATCCTCTTCGTCTGGCTGGCCCAGGTTTGCAGTATATGCATAAGGAACCGCTCCCTTTTGTCGCATCCACAGCAGTGCGGCACTGGTGTCCAGACCGCCGGAAAAAGCGATACCAATACGTTGACCTACCGGGAGATGCTTGAGAATCGTCGTCATAAAATAACACCCTGCTTAATTAACTGATGATGAGCCTGGATTTCCGCTCTCACTGAATTTTTATGCAAAATAAATGAGTTTTCATTTAATCATCTTTTATCGGTGACAGGAAGAGTTTAGTGTGTTTTTTGTAAAATAATGCGCTTAAGGAGGAGCAGTAGAGGGCAAAAGTATTCGACAAACGAAAGTGAACTGGATATTCATTCACGCGATTAGCAATAAATGTTGACAAAATGTGGCGTGGATCACTATAATGCCTGCAGATTTTACGTCCCGTCTCGGTACACCAAATCCCAGCAGTATTTGCATTTTTTACCCAAAACGAGTAGAATTTGCCACGTTTCAGGCGCGGGGTGGAGCAGCCTGGTAGCTCGTCGGGCTCATAACCCGAAGGTCGTCGGTTCAAATCCGGCCCCCGCAACCACTTTCCCTTAGAGTCCTTTTTCAAATATACTGTGAAGACTTCGGCCTTCGTAGTGGGATTTGAAAAAATCCTTCTGGAAAGTGCTCCAGACCGCAGTTGCGGTTATA
The DNA here is from genome assembly GCF_963876935.1 of Escherichia sp. MOD1-EC4550. Lineage (NCBI taxonomy): Bacteria > Pseudomonadati > Pseudomonadota > Gammaproteobacteria > Enterobacterales > Enterobacteriaceae > Escherichia > Escherichia sp. MOD1-EC4550. Next base: position 391,080 of record NZ_CAWNSE010000023.1, on the reverse strand, counting down.
GGGTTCAGTTATATAAAGCCCCGATTTATCGGGGTTTTTTGTTATCTGACTACAGAATAACTGGGCTTTAGGCCCTTTTTTTATGTCTTGGGGGTGGGCTTGTCCACATTAGAGCAAAAATTAACAGAGATGATTACTGCGCCAGTTGAGGCCCTGGGTTTTGAACTGGTTGGCATCGAGTTTATCCGCGGTCGCACATCCACACTGCGCATCTATATTGATAGTGAAGATGGCATCAATGTTGATGATTGTGCTGATGTGAGCCACCAGGTAAGTGCTGTGCTGGATGTCGAAGATCCCATCACCGTTGCTTATAACCTGGAAGTCTCCTCACCGGGTCTCGATCGTCCACTGTTCACGGCTGAACACTACGCCCGTTTCGTCGGAGAAGAGGTGACTCTGGTTCTCCGTATGGCGGTACAAAACCGTCGTAAATGGCAGGGCGTTATCAAAGCGGTAGACGGTGAAATGATCACAGTTACCGTCGAAGGTAAAGATGAAGTGTTCGCGCTGAGTAATATCCAGAAGGCGAACCTGGTTCCCCACTTTTAATAGTCTGGATGAGGTGAAAAGCCCGCGATGAACAAAGAAATTTTGGCTGTAGTTGAAGCCGTCTCCAATGAAAAGGCGCTGCCTCGCGAGAAAATTTTCGAAGCGTTGGAAAGCGCGCTGGCTACAGCAACCAAGAAAAAATACGAACAAGAGATCGACGTTCGCGTACAAATCGATCGCAAAAGCGGTGATTTTGACACCTTCCGTCGCTGGCTGGTAGTTGATGAAGTCACCCAGCCAACGAAAGAAATCACTCTTGAAGCTGCGCGCTTTGAAGATGAAAGCCTGAATCTGGGCGATTACGTTGAAGATCAGATTGAGTCTGTTACCTTTGACCGTATCACCACCCAGACGGCAAAACAGGTTATTGTGCAGAAAGTGCGTGAAGCCGAACGTGCGATGGTGGTTGATCAGTTCCGTGAACACGAAGGTGAAATCATCACCGGCGTGGTGAAAAAAGTGAACCGCGACAACATCTCTCTGGATCTGGGCAACAACGCTGAAGCCGTGATCCTGCGTGAAGATATGCTGCCGCGTGAAAACTTCCGCCCTGGTGACCGCGTTCGTGGCGTGCTCTATTCCGTTCGTCCGGAAGCGCGTGGCGCGCAGCTGTTCGTCACCCGTTCCAAGCCGGAAATGCTGATCGAACTGTTCCGCATTGAAGTGCCGGAAATCGGCGAAGAAGTGATTGAAATTAAAGCAGCGGCTCGCGACCCGGGTTCTCGTGCGAAAATCGCGGTGAAAACCAACGATAAACGTATCGATCCGGTAGGTGCTTGTGTAGGTATGCGTGGCGCGCGTGTTCAGGCGGTTTCTACTGAACTGGGCGGCGAACGTATCGATATCGTCCTGTGGGATGATAACCCGGCGCAGTTCGTGATTAACGCAATGGCACCAGCAGACGTTGCTTCTATCGTGGTGGATGAAGATAAACACACCATGGATATCGCCGTTGAAGCCGGTAACCTGGCGCAGGCGATTGGCCGTAACGGTCAGAACGTGCGTCTGGCTTCGCAACTGAGCGGTTGGGAACTCAACGTGATGACCGTTGACGACCTGCAGGCTAAGCATCAGGCAGAAGCGCACGCAGCGATCGACACCTTCACCAAATATCTCGACATCGACGAAGACTTTGCGACTGTCCTGGTAGAAGAAGGCTTCTCGACGCTGGAAGAACTGGCCTATGTGCCGATGAAAGAGCTGTTGGAAATCGAAGGCCTTGATGAGCCGACTGTTGAAGCACTGCGCGAGCGTGCTAAAAATGCACTGGCCACCATTGCACAGGCCCAGGAAGAAAGCCTCGGTGATAACAAACCGGCTGACGATCTGCTGAACCTTGAAGGGATAGATCGTGATTTGGCATTCAAACTGGCCGCCCGTGGCGTTTGTACGCTGGAAGATCTCGCCGAACAGGGCATTGATGATCTGGCTGATATCGAAGGGTTGACCGACGAAAAAGCCGGAGCACTGATTATGGCTGCCCGTAATATTTGCTGGTTCGGTGACGAAGCGTAATAAACTGTAGCAGGAAGGAACAGCATGACAGATGTAACGATTAAAACGCTGGCCGCAGAGCGACAGACCTCCGTGGAACGCCTGGTACAGCAATTTGCTGATGCAGGTATCCGGAAGTCTGCTGACGACTCTGTGTCCGCACAAGAGAAACAGACTTTAATTGACCACCTGAATCAGAAAAATTCAGGCCCGGACAAATTAACGCTGCAACGTAAAACCCGCAGCACCCTTAACATTCCTGGTACCGGTGGAAAAAGCAAATCGGTACAAATCGAAGTCCGCAAGAAACGCACCTTTGTGAAACGCGATCCGCAAGAGGCTGAACGCCTTGCTGCGGAAGAGCAGGCGCAGCGTGAAGCGGAAGAGCAAGCCCGTCGTGAGGCAGAAGAATCGGCCAAACGCGAGGCGCAACAAAAAGCTGAACGTGAGGCCGCAGAACAAGCTAAGCGTGAAGCCGCTGAACAAGCGAAACGTGAAGCTGCGGAAAAAGACAAAGTGAGCAATCAACAAGACGATATGACTAAAAACGCCCAGGCTGAAAAAGCCCGCCGTGAGCAGGAAGCTGCAGAGCTCAAGCGTAAAGCTGAAGAAGAAGCGCGTCGTAAACTCGAAGAAGAAGCACGTCGCGTTGCTGAAGAAGCACGTCGTATGGCGGAAGAAAACAAATGGACTGATAACGCGGAACCGACTGAAGATTCCAGCGATTATCACGTTACTACTTCTCAACATGCTCGCCAGGCAGAAGACGAAAGCGATCGTGAAGTCGAAGGCGGCCGTGGCCGTGGTCGTAACGCGAAAGCAGCGCGTCCGAAGAAAGGCAACAAACACTCTGAATCAAAAGCTGATCGTGAAGAAGCACGCGCAGCAGTACGTGGCGGTAAAGGCGGAAAACGTAAAGGTTCTTCGCTGCAGCAAGGCTTCCAGAAGCCAGCTCAGGCCGTTAACCGTGACGTTGTGATTGGCGAAACCATCACCGTTGGCGAACTGGCGAACAAGATGGCGGTTAAAGGTTCTCAGGTCATCAAAGCGATGATGAAACTGGGCGCAATGGCAACCATCAACCAGGTTATCGATCAGGAAACCGCACAGCTGGTTGCTGAAGAGATGGGCCACAAGGTTATCCTGCGTCGTGAAAACGAGCTGGAAGAAGCGGTAATGAGCGACCGTGACACAGGTGCTGCGGCTGAACCGCGCGCGCCGGTTGTGACCATCATGGGTCACGTTGACCACGGTAAAACCTCTTTGCTGGACTACATTCGTTCAACGAAAGTGGCCTCTGGCGAAGCGGGCGGCATTACCCAGCACATTGGTGCATACCACGTTGAAACTGAAAACGGCATGATCACCTTCCTGGACACCCCGGGGCACGCCGCGTTTACTTCAATGCGTGCACGTGGTGCGCAGGCAACGGACATCGTAGTCCTGGTTGTTGCTGCCGACGACGGCGTAATGCCGCAGACCATCGAAGCAATTCAGCACGCGAAAGCGGCAGGCGTGCCGGTTGTGGTTGCAGTGAACAAGATCGACAAACCAGAAGCCGATCCAGATCGCGTTAAGAACGAACTCTCTCAGTACGGCATCCTGCCGGAAGAGTGGGGCGGTGAAAGCCAGTTCGTACACGTGTCTGCGAAAGCAGGTACCGGTATCGATGAACTGCTGGACGCTATCCTGTTGCAGGCAGAAGTTCTGGAACTGAAAGCGGTACGTAAAGGTATGGCGAGCGGTGCGGTTATCGAATCCTTCCTCGATAAAGGTCGTGGTCCGGTTGCTACCGTTCTGGTACGTGAAGGTACTCTGCACAAGGGCGACATCGTTCTGTGTGGTTTCGAATACGGTCGTGTTCGCGCAATGCGTAACGAAATGGGTCAGGAAGTGCTGGAAGCAGGTCCGTCCATTCCAGTAGAAATCCTTGGCTTGTCCGGTGTTCCGGCTGCGGGTGACGAAGTTACCGTAGTGCGTGACGAGAAGAAAGCACGTGAAGTTGCACTGTATCGTCAGGGCAAATTCCGTGAAGTTAAACTGGCACGTCAGCAGAAATCGAAACTCGAGAACATGTTCGCTAACATGACCGAAGGCGAAGTTCACGAAGTGAACATCGTTCTGAAGGCAGACGTTCAGGGTTCCGTGGAAGCGATCTCCGACTCCTTGCTGAAACTGTCTACTGACGAAGTTAAAGTGAAGATCATCGGTTCTGGCGTAGGTGGTATCACCGAAACCGACGCTACCCTGGCTGCGGCGTCCAACGCCATCCTGGTTGGCTTCAACGTACGTGCTGATGCCTCTGCACGTAAAGTGATTGAAGCGGAAAGCCTGGATCTGCGTTACTACTCCGTCATCTATAACCTGATCGACGAAGTGAAAGCGGCGATGAGCGGTATGCTGTCTCCGGAACTGAAACAGCAGATTATCGGTCTGGCGGAAGTTCGTGATGTGTTCAAATCACCGAAATTTGGTGCCATCGCAGGTTGTATGGTTACTGAAGGTGTGGTTAAACGTCACAATCCGATCCGCGTTCTGCGCGACAACGTGGTTATCTACGAAGGCGAGCTGGAGTCCCTGCGCCGCTTCAAAGATGACGTTAACGAAGTCCGTAACGGTATGGAATGTGGTATCGGCGTTAAGAACTACAACGACGTCCGCACTGGCGATGTGATCGAAGTATTCGAAATCATCGAGATCCAACGTACCATCGCTTAAGGTTTTAGGGTTCTATGCGGGATAAGGCGTTTACGCCGCATCCGGCATGGATTGCCTGATGCGACGCTGGCGCGTCTTATCAGGCTACGTGAACAGCCCTTCCACCTGAAATTAATTTTAAAAAGGGGCTAACAGCCCCTTTTTTGTCAGGAGAATTTATTATGGCGAAAGAATTTGGTCGCCCGCAGCGCGTAGCGCAGGAAATGCAAAAAGAGATCGCTCTCATCCTGCAACGCGAAATTAAAGATCCTCGTCTGGGCATGATGACCACCGTTTCCGGTGTCGAAATGTCTCGTGACCTGGCGTATGCAAAAGTATATGTGACGTTCCTTAACGACAAAGATGAAGACGCGGTTAAAGCGGGCATCAAAGCGTTACAAGAAGCCTCTGGTTTCATCCGCAGCCTGCTGGGGAAAGCGATGCGCCTGCGTATCGTGCCGGAACTGACCTTCTTCTACGACAACTCGCTGGTTGAAGGGATGCGTATGTCAAACCTGGTGACCAGCGTGGTCAAACATGACGAAGAACGTCGTGTTAATCCGGACGACAGCAAGGAGGACTAATGAGTCGTCCTCGTCGTCGCGGTCGCGACATTAACGGCGTTTTGTTGCTGGATAAACCGCAGGGTATGTCCAGCAACGATGCACTGCAAAAAGTGAAATGGATTTATAACGCTAATCGTGCCGGGCATACCGGTGCGCTGGACCCGCTGGCGACCGGCATGTTGCCGATTTGCCTCGGGGAAGCGACGAAGTTTTCCCAGTATCTGCTGGACTCCGACAAACGCTATCGGGTGATTGCGCGTCTTGGACAGCGTACTGATACTTCTGACGCTGACGGACAAATCGTTGAAGAACGTCCGGTAACCTTTAGTGCAGAGCAACTGGCGGCGGCACTGGATACTTTCCGTGGCGATATCGAACAGATTCCTTCGATGTATTCAGCACTGAAATACCAGGGCAAAAAACTGTACGAATATGCGCGTCAGGGAATTGAAGTCCCGCGTGAAGCACGCCCGATTACCGTTTATGAATTGCTGTTTATTCGCCACGATGGCAATGAACTGGAGCTGGAAATTCACTGCTCAAAAGGCACCTATATCCGCACTATCATTGACGATCTCGGCGAAAAACTCGGCTGTGGCGCGCATGTTATTTACCTGCGTCGCCTGGCTGTAAGTAAATATCCGGTTGAACGGATGGTGACTCTGGAACATCTGCGTGAACGGGTTGAGCAAGCCGAGCAGCAGGATATTCCGGCAGCGGAGTTACTTGATCCATTACTGATGCCAATGGACAGTCCAGCTTCGGACTATCCGGTGGTGAATCTTCCGTTAACGTCTTCTGTTTACTTCAAAAATGGTAACCCGGTTCGTACATCCGGTGCGCCGCTGGAAGGACTGGTTCGCGTTACAGAAGGTGAGAACGGCAAGTTTATCGGTATGGGCGAAATTGACGATGAAGGCCGCGTTGCGCCTCGTCGCCTGGTGGTTGAATACCCGGCGTAATGTTAACCGTCTTGCGATAACAAGTCGCTACGAGTAGAATACTGCCGCTTAACGTCGCGTAAATTGTTTAACACTTTGCGTAACGTACACTGGGATCGCTGAATTAGAGATCGGCGTCCTTTCATTCTATATACTTTGGAGTTTTAAAATGTCTCTAAGTACTGAAGCAACAGCTAAAATCGTTTCTGAGTTTGGCCGTGACGCAAACGACACCGGTTCTACCGAAGTTCAGGTAGCACTGCTGACTGCACAGATCAACCACCTGCAGGGCCACTTTGCAGAGCACAAAAAAGATCACCACAGCCGTCGTGGTCTGCTGCGCATGGTTTCTCAGCGTCGTAAACTGCTCGACTACCTGAAACGTAAAGACGTAGCACGTTACACCCAGCTCATCGAGCGCCTGGGTCTGCGTCGCTAATTCTTGCGAGTTTCAGAAAAGGGGCCTGAGTGGCCCCTTTTTTCAAACTGACGGCAGCAATTCACTGGAAACTAATGTATTGTTGCTATGAATGATCTTCCGTTGCAGAGGTTCGCGCGGCTAATGAGAGGCTTTACCCACATTGGGCTGGGTTAGGGTTGTCATTAGTCGCGAGGATGCGCAGAAGATCGGGTATTAACACCAGTGCCGTAAGGTGCTGTCTAAGAAAGAGAAAGGATATTACATTGCTTAATCCGATCGTTCGTAAATTCCAGTACGGCCAACACACCGTGACTCTGGAAACCGGCATGATGGCTCGTCAGGCTACTGCCGCTGTTATGGTTAGCATGGATGACACCGCGGTATTCGTTACCGTTGTTGGTCAGAAAAAAGCCAAACCAGGTCAGGACTTCTTCCCGCTGACCGTTAACTATCAGGAGCGTACCTACGCTGCTGGTCGTATCCCAGGTAGCTTCTTCCGTCGTGAAGGCCGCCCAAGCGAAGGCGAAACCTTGATTGCGCGTCTGATTGACCGCCCGATTCGCCCGCTGTTCCCGGAAGGCTTCGTCAACGAAGTTCAGGTTATCGCCACCGTGGTTTCTGTTAACCCGCAGGTTAACCCGGATATCGTTGCGATGATTGGTGCTTCCGCAGCACTTTCTCTGTCTGGTATTCCGTTCAATGGTCCGATTGGTGCTGCCCGCGTAGGTTACATCAATGACCAGTACGTACTGAACCCGACTCAGGACGAGCTGAAAGAGAGCAAACTGGACCTGGTTGTTGCCGGTACAGAAGCTGCCGTGCTGATGGTTGAATCTGAAGCTGAACTGCTGAGCGAAGACCAGATGCTGGGCGCAGTGGTGTTCGGTCATGAACAACAGCAGGTTGTTATTCAGAACATCAATGAACTGGTGAAAGAAGCCGGTAAACCGCGTTGGGATTGGCAGCCGGAGCCGGTAAACGAAGCGCTGAACGCGCGCGTTGCTGCACTGGCTGAAGCTCGTCTGAGCGATGCTTATCGCATCACCGACAAACAAGAGCGTTATGCGCAGGTTGATGTCATCAAATCTGAAACCATCGCGACGCTGCTTGCTGAAGACGAAACCCTGGACGAAAACGAACTGGGTGAAATTCTGCACGCTATCGAGAAAAATGTTGTTCGTAGCCGCGTACTGGCAGGCGAACCGCGTATCGACGGTCGTGAAAAAGATATGATCCGTGGTCTGGATGTGCGTACTGGCGTGCTGCCGCGTACTCACGGTTCTGCACTATTCACCCGTGGTGAAACTCAGGCGCTGGTTACCGCAACGCTGGGTACTGCACGTGACGCACAGGTTCTTGATGAACTGATGGGCGAACGTACTGACACCTTCCTGTTCCACTACAACTTCCCTCCGTATTCCGTAGGTGAAACTGGCATGGTCGGTTCTCCGAAGCGTCGTGAAATTGGTCACGGTCGTCTGGCGAAGCGCGGCGTTCTGGCAGTAATGCCGGATATGGACAAATTCCCGTACACCGTACGTGTTGTGTCTGAAATCACCGAATCCAACGGTTCTTCTTCTATGGCTTCCGTGTGCGGTGCGTCTCTGGCGCTGATGGACGCAGGTGTGCCGATCAAAGCTGCTGTTGCGGGTATCGCAATGGGACTGGTGAAAGAAGGCGACAACTACGTTGTACTGTCTGACATCCTGGGCGACGAAGATCACCTGGGCGATATGGACTTCAAAGTTGCAGGTTCTCGCGACGGTATCTCTGCACTGCAGATGGATATCAAAATTGAAGGTATCACCAAAGAGATCATGCAGGTTGCGCTGAACCAGGCTAAAGGTGCGCGTCTGCATATCCTGGGCGTCATGGAGCAGGCGATCAACGCGCCGCGTGGTGATATCTCTGAGTTTGCACCGCGTATCCATACCATCAAGATCAATCCGGACAAGATCAAAGACGTTATCGGTAAAGGCGGTTCTGTTATCCGTGCCCTGACCGAAGAAACTGGCACCACCATCGAAATCGAAGATGACGGTACTGTGAAGATCGCAGCGACCGACGGCGAGAAGGCGAAAAACGCTATTCGTCGTATCGAAGAGATCACTGCAGAAATCGAAGTGGGTCGCGTCTACAATGGTAAAGTGACCCGTATCGTTGACTTTGGCGCGTTTGTTGCCATCGGCGGCGGTAAAGAAGGTCTGGTCCACATCTCTCAAATCGCCGACAAGCGTGTTGAGAAAGTGACCGACTACCTGCAGATGGGTCAGGAAGTACCGGTGAAAGTTCTGGAAGTCGATCGCCAGGGCCGTATCCGTCTGAGCATTAAAGAAGCGACTGAGCAGTCTCAACCTGCTGCAGCACCGGAAGCTCCGGCTGCTGAACAGGGCGAGTAAGGTTGCCATTTGCCCTCCGCTGCGGCGGGGGGCTTTTAACCGGGCAGGACGCCTTGTTAGCAACCGGGAACAGGACGTTCATTCAACCGTGGTCTTCGGGAGTGGGAAATGAAGCCTTTTTTGCGCTGGTGTTTCGTTGCGACAGCACTTACGCTTGCAGGATGCAGTAATACTTCCTGGCGTAAAAGTGAAGTCCTCGCGGTACCATTGCAACCGACTTTGCAGCAGGAAGTGATTCTGGCACGTATGGAACAAATCCTTGCCAGTCGGGCTTTAACCGATGACGAACGCGCACAGCTTTTATATGAGCGCGGAGTGTTGTATGATAGTCTCGGTCTGAGGGCATTAGCGCGTAACGATTTTTCGCAAGCGCTGGCAATCCGACCGGATATGCCTGAAGTATTCAATTACTTAGGCATATATTTAACGCAGGCAGGCAATTTTGATGCTGCCTATGAAGCGTTTGATTCTGTACTTGAGCTTGATCCAACTTACAACTACGCGCACTTGAATCGCGGGATCGCATTATATTACGGCGGTCGTGACAAGTTAGCGCAAGATGATCTGCTGGCGTTTTATCAAGACGATCCCAATGATCCTTTCCGTAGTCTGTGGCTTTATCTCGCCGAGCAGAAGCTCGATGAGAAGCAGGCTAAAGAAGTGTTAAAACAGCACTTCGAAAAATCGGATAAGGAGCAGTGGGGATGGAACATTGTCGAGTTCTACCTGGGCAACATTAGCGAACAAACGTTAATGGAAAGGCTCAAGGCGGACGCAACGGATAACACCTCGCTCGCTGAGCATCTCAGTGAAACCAACTTCTATTTAGGTAAGTACTACCTAAGTCTGGGGGATTTGGACAGCGCCACGGCACTGTTCAAACTGGCGGTTGCCAACAACGTTCATAACTTTGTTGAGCACCGATACGCATTGTTGGAATTATCGCTCCTGGGCCAGGACCAAGATGACCTGGCAGAATCGGACCAGCAATAGCTGACGTACACATCAGCCCGTAATCTTTTTTGATTGCCATCACCTTAACGGGTGAGGGCGTTGTTGTTCGTTAATACACCTACTTTGAGCCGGTTCACACTTTTCAATGAAAATTGCTGATCAATTTCATGATGAGTTATGTAGACTGGCCGCCATTAATTTTGAGGCACACGTACTACATGGCTGAATTCGAAACCACTTTTGCAGATCTGGGCCTGAAGGCTCCTATCCTTGAAGCCCTTAACGATCTGGGTTACGAAAAACCATCTCCAATTCAGGCAGAGTGTATTCCACATCTGCTGAATGGCCGCGACGTTCTGGGTATGGCCCAGACGGGGAGCGGAAAAACTGCAGCATTCTCTTTACCTCTGCTGCAAAATCTTGATCCTGAGCTGAAAGCACCACAGATTCTGGTGCTGGCACCGACCCGCGAACTGGCGGTACAGGTTGCTGAGGCAATGACGGATTTCTCTAAACACATGCGCGGCGTAAACGTGGTTGCCCTGTACGGCGGCCAGCGTTATGACGTGCAATTACGCGCCCTGCGTCAGGGGCCGCAGATCGTTGTCGGTACTCCTGGCCGTCTGCTGGACCACCTGAAACGTGGCACTCTGGACCTCTCTAAACTGAGCGGTCTGGTTCTGGATGAAGCTGACGAAATGCTGCGCATGGGCTTCATCGAAGACGTTGAAACCATTATGGCGCAGATCCCGGAAGGTCATCAGACCGCTCTGTTCTCTGCAACTATGCCGGAAGCGATTCGTCGTATTACCCGCCGCTTTATGAAAGAGCCGCAGGAAGTGCGCATTCAGTCCAGCGTGACTACCCGTCCTGACATCAGCCAGAGCTACTGGACTGTGTGGGGGATGCGTAAAAACGAAGCACTGGTACGTTTCCTGGAAGCGGAAGATTTTGATGCGGCGATTATCTTCGTTCGTACTAAAAACGCGACTTTGGAAGTGGCAGAAGCTCTTGAGCGTAACGGCTACAACAGCGCTGCACTGAACGGTGACATGAACCAGGCGCTGCGTGAGCAGACGCTGGAACGCCTGAAAGATGGTCGTCTGGATATCCTGATTGCGACCGACGTTGCGGCCCGTGGCCTGGACGTTGAGCGTATCAGCCTGGTAGTTAACTACGATATCCCGATGGATTCTGAGTCTTACGTTCACCGTATTGGTCGTACCGGCCGTGCGGGGCGTGCTGGTCGTGCGCTGCTGTTCGTTGAGAACCGCGAGCGTCGTCTGCTGCGCAACATTGAACGCACTATGAAGCTGACCATTCCGGAAGTAGAACTGCCGAACGCAGAGCTGCTGGGCAAACGCCGTCTGGAAAAATTCGCCGCTAAAGTACAGCAGCAGCTGGAAAGCAGCGATCTGGATCAATACCGTGCACTGCTGAGCAAAATTCAGCCGACTGCAGAAGGTGAAGAGCTGGATCTCGAAACTCTGGCAGCCGCACTGCTGAAAATGGCACAGGGTGAACGTACTCTGATCGTGCCGCCAGATGCGCCGATGCGTCCGAAACGTGAATTCCGTGACCGTGATGACCGTGGTCCGCGCGATCGTAACGACCGTGGCCCGCGTGGCGACCGTGAAGATCGTCCGCGTCGTGAACGTCGTGATGTTGGCGATATGCAGCTGTACCGTATTGAAGTGGGCCGCGATGATGGTGTTGAAGTTCGTCATATCGTTGGCGCGATTGCTAACGAAGGCGACATCAGCAGCCGTTACATCGGTAACATCAAGCTGTTTGCTTCTCACTCCACCATCGAACTGCCGAAAGGTATGCCGGGTGAAGTGCTGCAACACTTTACGCGTACTCGCATTCTCAACAAGCCGATGAACATGCAGCTGCTGGGCGATGCACAGCCGCATACTGGTGGTGAGCGTCGTGGTGGTGGTCGTGGTTTCGGTGGCGAACGTCGTGAAGGCGGTCGTAACTTCAGCGGTGAACGCCGTGAAGGTGGTCGTGGTGATGGTCGTCGTTTTAGCGGCGAACGTCGTGAAGGCCGCGCACCGCGTCGTGATGACTCTACTGGTCGTCGTCGTTTCGGTGGTGATGCGTAATCAACGCTGAACAGCGAACACAATCTGTAAAATAATATATACAGCCCCGATTTTAACCATCGGGGCTTTTTTTCTGTCTTTTGTACTCGTGTACTGGTACAGTGCAATGCATAACAACGCAGTCGCACTATTTTTCACTGGAGAGAAGCCCTCATGGCAACACTAACCACCACCCAAACGTCACCGTCGCTACTTGGCGGCGTGGTGATTATCGGCGGCACCATTATTGGCGCAGGGATGTTTTCTCTGCCAGTGGTCATGTCCGGGGCGTGGTTCTTCTGGTCAATGGCGGCGCTGATCTTTACCTGGTTCTGTATGCTGCATTCCGGCTTGATGATTCTGGAAGCTAACCTGAATTATCGAATCGGTTCGAGTTTTGACACCATAACCAAAGATTTGCTGGGCAAAGGCTGGAACGTGGTCAACGGCATTTCCATTGCCTTTGTGCTCTACATCCTGACTTACGCCTATATTTCTGCCAGCGGTTCGATTCTGCATCACACCTTCGCGGAGATGTCGCTGAATGTTCCGGCACGAGCTGCAGGTTTTGGTTTTGCGCTACTGGTGGCGTTTGTGGTGTGGTTGAGCACCAAAGCCGTAAGCCGGATGACGGCGATTGTGCTGGGGGCGAAAGTTATTACCTTCTTCCTCACTTTCGGCAGTTTGCTGGGGCATGTGCAGCCTGCGACATTGTTTAACGTCGCGGAAAGCAATGCGTCTTATGCACCGTATCTGTTGATGACCCTGCCGTTCTGTCTGGCCTCATTTGGTTATCACGGTAACGTGCCGAGCCTGATGAAGTATTACGGCAAAGATCCGAAAACTATCGTGAAATGCCTGGTCTACGGTACGCTGATGGCGCTGGCGCTGTATACCATCTGGTTGCTGGCGACGATGGGCAACATCCCTCGTCCGGAGTTTATCGGAATCGCCGAGAAGGGCGGTAATATTGATGTGCTGGTACAGGCGTTAAGCGGCGTGCTGAACAGCCGTAGTCTGGATCTGCTACTGGTCGTGTTCTCAAACTTTGCGGTAGCGAGTTCGTTCCTCGGCGTAACGCTGGGTTTGTTTGACTATCTGGCAGATCTGTTTGGTTTTGACGACTCTGCCCTGGGCCGCTTTAAAACGGCGTTGCTGACCTTTGCACCGCCTGTCGTGGGTGGCCTGCTGTTCCCGAACGGATTCCTGTACGCCATTGGTTATGCTGGCTTAGCGGCTACCATCTGGGCTGCAATTGTTCCGGCGCTGTTGGCCCGCGCATCGCGTAAACGCTTTGGCAGCCCGAAATTCCGTGTCTGGGGCGGCAAGCCGATGATTGCACTGATTCTGGTGTTTGGTGTTGGCAACGCACTGGTGCATATTTTATCGAGCTTTAATTTGCTGCCGGTGTATCAGTAATTAGCGGTGCCTTATCCGACATTTCTGCTGCCTACACAATGCCTGATGTGCTTCGCTTATCAGGCCTACGTAGGACAGCGTTGCCAGCTCGGATAAGGCTTCCCACGTTAAAACACACTATCCCAATAACTCTTCCTTAACATCCATCGCCAGCTCAAACGAATGCAGGCGCGCCTGGTGATCGAAAATCTGCCCGTTAACCATAATCTCATCCGCGTCGGTTTCGCGCAGGATCGACTGCAAACCATGACGCACTTTCGCTTTATCACCCACCAGCGACATACTCAGCGCCTGCTGCACGCCATACTGCTCAGACGGTGACCAGAACTGATCCATATTTTGAATCGGTGGCGGCAGTTGCCCGGTTTCACCGCGGCGCAGCTTCACAAAGGCTTGCTGCATTGAGGTAAACAGAAATTCAGCGTCGCGGTTGCTGTCGGCGGCGATAATATTGATGCACACCATCGCATACGGTTTTTCCAGTCGTGCCGACGGTTTGAAGTTGCTGCGATAAAGATGCAGCGCCTGGAACAGCATATCCGGCGCGAAGTGTGAGGCAAACGCAAACGGCAGACCAAGCTGCGCCGCCAGTTGCGCACTGTAAAGGCTGGAGCCTAACAACCACACGGGGATTTTCTCGCCATAGCCTGGTACCGGGCGCACATGCGGATTGGGATCGCGGGCGTCAAACCAGTCCACCAGCTCCGCGACATCGCGGGGGAAATTATCAATATCGCCGCTCATATGACGACGTAGAGCCATCATGGTTCGCTGGTCACTACCCGGAGCACGGCCCAGCCCCAAATCGATTCGCCCCGGATAGAGCGTATTGAGCGTGCCGAACTGTTCGGCGATCACCAACGGTGAGTGGTTTGGTAACATCACGCCGCCAGACCCCAGATGCAGCGTAGTGGTATTCGCCGCCAGATAGCCAATCAAAACTGATGTTGCAGCACTGGCAATACCGGTCATATTGTGGTGTTCTGCCAGCCAGTAGCGATGATAGCCGTGCTTTTCAGCCAGACGGGCGAGATCGAGAGAGTGGGAGAACGCTTCTCGCGCTGAAGAACCTTCGGGGATGGGGGCCAGATCGAGTAGCGAAAACGCAATGGTTTTATCAGTCATAACAGCTCACTTTGTTACCGATTAATCTTTAATACTGCATTAAAGGGTAGTTAAAGTTGTTAACAAAGTGAGCTATTTGCTTAGGCTTGCAGTTCCAGCCCAGCCAGCCGTCTCCAGTAGCCGTTACAGTCGCTGTTTGCCGTCAACGGGAGTGGTGCAGCACCATTTTCATTAGCGCGGAAGGCGTCGAGCATAGCGAAAGTGTCAGTACCCTGCGGTGACAGGCGGACCACATCAACCAGCCCCTGCATGGATGCCAGCTCGTTACCGAGGTTGTACACGTAGCCGCTCATGGTCTGAATGCCATTGAGCACAAACACTTGTTGGTTTTCCTGCGACAGCACGTTGCGCCCGTTCGGATACTTAATGCAGCAGGTTTCACACTCATCTTTCGGACGATCTTCCGAACGCGCGGTAAAGCAGCGGGCGGAGTAGGCCAGCGGCAGATGACCGTAGCTCAAGACTTCCACTTCAAACTGGTTGCGAATGCCCAGCTCATCGCACTGATTAAGCAGATTCACCAGCCAGTCGCGGGAAAGTTCCACCGGCATACACCAGCGCATCATGCCCTGTTTGAGCAATATTTTCAGCGTCACCGCGTTGTAGCAGTTCAGCGCGTGTCCGGCGACGAACGGCAGTTTGCGCTCAGCGCACATATTCACCACGCCGAGATCGCTGGCTTCAATCAGAAACTCACCGTTCTCAACATAGCGTTTCAGTTCGCCCAGTTCGGAGGATGCCTGCACCAGCGCCAGCGTGGAGAGCACAATCTGCTTGCCACTTCCGGCGAGCGATTTTGCCATCTCCAGCCAGTCGCCAACTTTGGTTGCCCGGCGTTTGCTACAGACCGCTTCACCGAGATAAATCACGTCTGCGCTGCTGGCGGCGGCCTGCTGATAAAAATCTTCCAGCGTCTCTTTTGGCCAGTACCACAGCACCGGCCCTAAGGAATATTTCATTACTTTTCTCACTGCCATTTACGGTGATACGCGCCAAGAGTGGTTTGTGTGCCTTCGGACATCGACCCGAGCGTCTCCATCCACGCGCTTTGCGGCACGAAGTTTTGCGGATCGGCCTTACAACGGTCGATAGCCTGACGCCAGACTTTCGCTACCTGGCTGACATACGCAGGGCTACGCTGGCGGCCTTCAATTTTCACCGAAGCGATATTCGCCGCCATTAACTCTGGCAGTAGCTCAAGGGTATTGAGACTGGTTGGTTCTTCCAGCGCATGATAGCGCTCGCCGTCCACCAGATAACGCCCTTTACACAGCGTCGGATAACCTGCGTTTTCGCCGTCCTGATAACGGTCGATCAGCACTTCGTTCAGGCGGGATTCCAGCCCCTGTGGCGTTTGCTGCCAGCGCACGAAACGGGCCGGAGAACATGCCCCCACGGTGTTGGGCGACTCACCCGTCAGATACGACGACAGATAGCAACGACCTTCCGACATAATGCACAGACTGCCGAAAGCGAACACTTCCAGCGGTACAGGCGTGACCCGCGCCAGTTGTTTCACCTGATGAATCGACAACACGCGCGGCAGCACCACGCGGGCAACGTCAAAATGGCGATGATAAAAGTGAATCGCCTCTTCATTGGTCGCCGAAGCCTGCACTGACACATGACGCTCAATATGCGGGTAACGCTCGGCGGCGTACTCCAGCATGGCGAGGTCGGCGAGAATCAGCGCGTCGGCACCCAGCTGCGCCGCCATATCCACGGCGCGCTGCCAGCGGGCGTAACCGTCCGGATGCGCAAAAGTGTTAATCGCGATGTGAAGTTTGCGGCGATGTTGATGGACAAAACTCACCGCTTCCTGCAATTTTTTCTCGGTAAAGTTAAGGCCGGCGAAGTGACGGGCATTGGTATCATCTTTTAGCCCGATATAAACAGCATCTGCGCCGTTTTCGATGGCCGCCTTAAGCGCCGGGAGATTTCCGGCAGGGCAGAGCAGCTCCATAATTTTTCCTGAAGGGTGCGCTATCAAAGCGCAAAAATGTTAACGAACTGGGATTTTAGTTAACCTTGCTGCGACAATTTTTGATTTAAGGCAGTTAAAGTTGTATTGGTGGTAGCAGCAATTTCATATGGAATTGTTGATTTATACCGCTATGTTATTTTTCTGATATGGCAAAATAGGATGATTGTTGAAACAGGGAGTAAAACTCGTGTTGGATAAACTGCGTTCCCGTATTGTGCATTTGGGGCCATCTCTGTTGAGTGTACCGGTAAAACTGACGCCATTTGCGCTAAAACGCCAGGTTCTTGAGCAGGTCTTAAGCTGGCAATTCCGCCAGGCGCTGGATGATGGCGAGCTGGAGTTTCTTGAAGGGCGCTGGTTAAGTATTCATGTGCGTGATATTGACCTGCAATGGTTTACCTCGGTGGTGAATGGCAAACTGGTCGTTAGCCAGAACGCGCAAGCTGATGTGAGTTTTAGTGCCGACGCCAGCGATCTGCTGATGATTGCGGCGCGTAAACAGGATCCGGACACGCTCTTCTTCCAGCGTCGGCTGGTGATTGAAGGCGATACGGAGCTGGGGTTATATGTGAAAAACCTGATGGACGCCATTGAACTGGAGCAAATGCCGAAAGCCTTACGCATGATGCTGCTGCAACTGGCGGATTTTGTTGAGGCGGGAATGAAAACCGCGCCTGAAACCAAACAGACATCGGTAGGTGAACCATGCTAATTCGAGTAGAAATTCCCATTGATGCGCCGGGTATTGATGCCCTGCTGCGTCGTTCATTCGAAAGCGATGCGGAAGCGAAGCTGGTTCACGATCTGCGTGAAGATGGCTTTCTGACGCTGGGGCTGGTGGCGACAGATGACGAAGGTCAGGTCATTGGCTATGTGGCATTTAGTCCGGTTGATGTGCAGGGCGAAGACCTGCAATGGGTCGGCATGGCACCGCTGGCGGTAGATGAAAAATACCGTGGACAGGGGCTGGCACGCCAACTGGTCTATGAAGGACTCGATTCGCTTAATGAGTTCGGCTATGCCGCAGTGGTGACGCTGGGCGATCCGGCGCTGTACAGTCGTTTCGGCTTTGAGCTGGCGGCGCATCACGATCTGCGTTGTCGCTGGCCGGGCACTGAAAGCGCCTTCCAGGTACATCGTTTAGCGGATGACGCGCTGAACGGCGTAACCGGTCTGGTTGAGTATCACGAGCACTTCAATCGCTTTTAATCTTTGGGGTTTGCAGGCTGCTCAACAGTTCTGCAAACCCTGCGCCTTCCGCTACCAGACGTTCTTTTTGCCGTTTGGTCAGTTGTTTAACGCGATATTCCGCCCGTAGTGCCAGCGAACGGTCGCCCACTGGCGCGGAAAATGCCAGCGTCAGTTCACCTTTCCCACGCAGTGCTTTTGCGCCTTTGCCGCTTTGATGTTGCTGATAGCGGCGTTCGACATCCGTGGTGATCCCGGTATAAAGCTTATTGTCGGCGGTACGGATCAAGTAAAGAAACCAGGGTGTCATCGTCTGCGTCACATGTTAAGGTCAGGCCCACAGTATAAAAGAGAACAGCTATGGAAACACTCACCGCCATCAGCCGTTGGCTGGCAAAACAACATGTTGTCACCTGGTGTGTGCAGCAGGAAGGGGAATTGTGGTGCGCCAATGCCTTTTATCTTTTTGATGCACAGAAAGTTGCCTTCTACATTTTGACGGAGGAAAAAACGCGTCACGCGCAGATGAGTGGGCCGCAGGCGGCAGTTGCTGGAACGGTAAACGGTCAGCCGAAAACGGTAGCGTTAATTCGCGGCGTGCAGTTTAAAGGTGAGATCCGCAGACTGGAAGGTGAGGAAAGCGACCTTGCGCGTAAGGCGTATAATCGTCGCTTTCCGGTTGCCAGAATGCTGTCGGCGCCGGTGTGGGAAATCCGGCTTGATGAAATCAAATTCACTGACAACACGCTGGGCTTTGGTAAAAAAATGATTTGGCTACGTAGCTCAGGCACCGAGCAGGCGTAACGCCTCGCGGTTAAACGCGGGCAAATCGTCCGGTGTCCGACTGGTAACCAGCTGATCTTTATCGACCACGACTTCCTGATCGTAAAATTCCGCGCCCGCGTTTTTAACATCAATCACAATCGGTTTAACCGCGGTCAGTTTGCGTCCCCGAATCACATCGGCGCTGATCAGCAGCTGCGGACCGTGGCAAATGGCAAACACCGGTTTGCCGCTATTCACAAAATCACGGGTAAAGGTGACAAAACGGTTGTCGCCACGCAGATAATCCGGTGAATGGCCGCCCGGTAGCAGCAGGGCATCAAACTCGGCTGGCGTCACTTCATCGATGGATTTATCGATGGTCACGCTGGCTTCTCCTTTTTTCCCTTTCACCGTTTTACCCGCTTGTTTTTCAATGGTAATCACTTCGTGTCCGGCTTTACGGAACTCGTCTGCGGGTGAAGTAAATTCTGAATCCTCAAATTCATCAGTGATTAAAACGGCAATTTTCTTACTCATGCTTCCTCCGCGTTGTTGCATTGGATGAGGCGAATTTCTCACAATCGGGGATAATTACCTCATGGTCTATTAAGCCTGGTGCATGAGCCGGGGAGCGCAAGGCAGACAATTCTGTAAAGGAGCGAAGATGAGTCAGGTACTGATTACAGGCGCAACGGGGCTGGTGGGCGGTCACCTGCTGCGGATGTTGATTAACGAACCGAAAGTTAACGCTATTGCTGCACCGACGCGACGTCCGTTGGGAGATATGCCGGGGGTGTTTAATCCCCATGATCCGCAACTGACCGACGCGCTGGCACAGGTCACCGATCCCATCGACATTGTGTTTTGTTGTCTCGGCACCACGCGGCGGGAAGCGGGGAGCAAAGAAGCGTTTATTCATGCCGATTACACGCTGGTTGTGGATACCGCATTAACCGGACGGCGACTGGGTGCTCAGCATATGCTGGTAGTCAGTGCTATGGGGGCCAATCCCCACTCGCCGTTTTTCTATAACCGCGTCAAAGGGGAGATGGAAGAAGCGTTAATCGCCCAGAACTGGCCGAAACTGACCATTGCCCGTCCGTCGATGTTGCTGGGCGATCGCAGCAAGCAGCGGATGAACGAAACGCTTTTTGCACCGTTGTTTCGTCTGCTACCGGGTAACTGGAAATCCATTGATGCGCGAGACGTGGCGCGGGTCATGCTGGCAGAGGCGATGCGGCCTGAGCATGAAGGTGTGACTATTTTAAGCTCTTCAGAATTACGCAAAAGAGCTGAATAATTATTCCCAAGAATTGATAGTGAGCGTAATATTCACGCGCTTAATTATCATAATTTATTCCTGGGGAATGCTATGACTGGTCAGTCTTCATCTCAGGCGGCAACGCCCATTCAGTGGTGGAAACCCGCGCTTTTCTTTCTCGTTGTCATTGCTGGTCTCTGGTATGTGAAATGGCAACCTTACTACGGCAAAGCGTTTACCGCCGCCGAAACTCACAACATCGGTAAATCAATACTCTCACAGGCGGATGCTAATCCGTGGCAGGCGGCGTTGGATTACGCGATGGTCTATTTCCTCGCGGTATGGAAAGCGGCGGTGCTGGGAGTGATCCTCGGGTCGTTGATTCAGGTGCTGATCCCTCGTGACTGGCTGCTACGCACGCTTGGGCAATCGCGCTTTCGCGGCACGCTGCTGGGAACGCTGTTTTCGCTGCCGGGCATGATGTGTACTTGCTGTGCGGCACCGGTCGCGGCGGGGATGCGTCGTCAACAGGTGTCGATGGGCGGGGCGCTGGCATTCTGGATGGGCAATCCGCTGTTAAATCCGGCGACGCTGGTGTTTATGGGTTTTGTCCTCGGCTGGGGCTTTGCGGCGATTCGTCTGGTGGCGGGGCTGGTGATGGTGTTGCTGATTGCGACGCTGGTGCAAAAATGGGTGCGTGAAACACCGCAAACGCAGGCTCCGGTCGAAATTGACATGCCGGAAGTGCAGGGCGGATTTTTTAGCCGCTGGGGCAGGGCGCTATGGACGCTTTTCTGGAGTACGATCCCGGTATATATCCTTGCCGTACTGGCGTTGGGTGCCGCTCGCGTCTGGTTATTCCCCCATGCCGATGGTGCTGTCGATAACAGCCTGATGTGGGTGATTGCGATGGCGGTAGCGGGATGCTTGTTTGTCATTCCCACGGCAGCAGAAATTCCGATTGTACAAACGATGATGCTGGCAGGTATGGGAACCGCTCCGGCGCTGGCATTGTTGATGACGCTTCCTGCTGTAAGTTTGCCGTCGCTGATAATGTTACGTAAAGCGTTCCCGGCGAAAGCCTTATGGCTGACGGGGGCGATGGTGGCGGTGTCTGGTGTGATTGTCGGCGGGCTGGCGCTGTTGTTCTGATTTGAGGGAAAACATGTCGGATGCGGCGTAAACGCCTTATCCGACCTACGGTTTGCATCGTTGCAGGCCTGATAAGACGCGGCAAGCGTCGCATCAGGCAACGGCAGTCGGATGCGGCGCAGGCGCCTTATTCGACCTACGGTTTGTGTCGTGTAGGCCTGATAAGACGCGGCAAGCGTCGCATCAGGCATTACAAGACGTTGTTATTTAATGAACGTAAACGCCGTGGTTACCCGCTTCACGCCGCTTACCCGGCTGGCAATATCTGCCGCCGCTTTCGCTTCACGTTCAGTCACCAGCCCCATCAGGAACACTTCACCGTTTTCGGTGGTCACTTTCACGTTGGACGATTTCACCAGATCGCTGGTTAACAGCTGCGAACGCACTTTGGTGGTGATCCACGTATCGTTAGACGCTTCGCCCAGACCAATCGGCTGGCCCTGACGAATCTCGTTATACACTTCGTTGGCACCGTCTACGCCCATAGCAATCTGTTTGGCGCGAGCCGAAAGTTCAGCATTTGGTGACTGCCCAACCAGCAGCACTTTGCCCTGATAGGCCGTTACATTAATGCGTGCTTCTTTCTTGATTTGTTCGTCTTTCGACAATGCGCTGTTCACGCGCACTTCCAGGGTACCATCGTCCACCTGGGTGCCGACACTGCGTGGGTCAGTTGCGGCTTTTGTACCCACAGCCGCGGTGCCCACTACGGCGGCAGCAACGCAACCTTGCAACAGCAGTGCGGAAATAAGGACTGCGATTGGCGATAATGCCTTCATGTATTCTCCTTAAACATCCTGGTGAGGGAAAAGCGTGTTATCGATCAGATCGCACAAGCAATTTACCGTCAGCATATGCATTTCCTGAATGCGAGCACTACGATGCGAAGGAATGCGGATCTCCACATCCTGTGGCCCTAACAACCCTGCAAGTTCACCGCCGTCATAGCCAGTCAATGCCACAATGGTCATATCACGCGTAACAGCAGCTTCTACTGCTTTTACGATATCGCGGCTGTTGCCACGGGTGGAAATGGCTAACAACACATCTCCCGCATGCCCCAGCGCCCGCACTTGTTTTGCATACACTTCATCATGTAAGCGATCGTTGGCAATCGCCGTTAAGACAACATTATCAGTATTTAGTGCAATGGCAGGTAAGCTGGGCCGCTCCGTTTCGAATCGGTTGATCATGCTGGCAGCAAAATGCTGTGCGTTGGCAGCGGAAGTTCCATTACCACAACAGAGGATTTTGTTGCCATTGAGCAGAGACTGAACCAGCGTCATGGCTGCACGGGAGATGGCATCCGGAAGCGCCTCTGCTGCCGCAATTTGAGTTTGAATGCTTTCAGTGAAGCAAGCTTTAATTCGTTCTTGCACGCTAATCCTTAAACCTTAATTATGAGTGGTCATTAAAGGCATCCTTAATCCACTCAACTTCATTCCCGGTGAAGGCTACCACATCGAACCGGCAATCCACAGTATCAAAACTCCCATTATGACGCGCGAGCCACAAGCGGGCAGTCTGTAATAATTTGTGTTGTTTGCTGCGGGTCACACTGGCTGCCGCACCACCGTAAAGGGCTGAGCGGCGGTAACGCACCTCGACAAAAACGGTGGTCCTGCCTTCACGCATTATCAGATCGATCTCGCCGCCACGCTCGTTCACGTTAGCGGCGACAAACCGCAGTCCTTTGCTCTCCAGCCAGCGACGCGCTTGTGCTTCCCACGCATCGCCGGTCTGTTTAGTGGTTAACTGGCGGGGACTACCTGACCTTGTTGGTACTGTAGCCATGATAACTTCCTGTTAATTACGCAATCCGGGTTAGCCGTCAGACTTCCGGTATTACCGTTGATTTCGAAACCCTGAACCTGGCGCATCTGTGAGAAATGATTTGCCAACGACCAGGCATCAACGCCCATCGCATACATGCGAGCCAGCGAATAATCGTTATTCACCGCACTGAGCGCCTGCTGCATTAATGGCAGATTACCGCCTGCCAGCATCGGGATTTCGCTATATTGCAAACCTTCCATTTCCAGACGGAAATCCGGACCCGCGGTGCCTTGTGCGCTTCGGGAGCTTGCGTACAGCGTTGCACCGCTCTGGCTACCGTTACGCATGGCGATCATCGGTTTGATAAAAGCGATTTCGCCCGGCGTTGCCACAATGTACACCGCATCGACACGGCCGCCATTATTGGTGAACTGGTCATCGGTTGGTGTGGTTTGCAGCGTTGGATTGTTGGTCGTTATGCCTGAGTCGGTTGTCGCTCTGGGAGTAATCGGGCTACCGGTTAAAGCGATACCAGAACCACCGTTAACTCCCGCGCGTAATTCGCTGGTGGAACCAAATTTTTGTTGCAGAACGGTGCCGCCGCCCAGCTTCTGCCACTCTTGCGCAAATGCATTGGCTACGCGATCGCCCAATGAACTGCGTGGGATCAGCACCAGCGGCGCTTGTTTACCCTGGTCACGAATATGACGCGCTGCATCGCGCGCTTCGTCTTCCGGTGAAAGCGCGAAGTAACAAATATTGACGCGGTTTTCGATATTCTCCGGCTGGTTCAGTGCCAGCACGTTCAGCGGGGTGTTGCTCTTCAGCAATTCTTCAACGTTATTTTTCAGCAACGGACCGACCACAATACTCGCGCCATCCTGCTGAACCTGGTTGAGGATCTGGCTAAGCGGTTGTGATGAGGTATCATAAATTTTCAGCTCTGCGGATGGATTCGCGGGGGCGCTTACCGCCGCAGTGCTTGCCGCCGGGGCGCTTACAGGCACTGGTTGAGCCGCGGTTTCTTCGCCTGTCAGATCGCTAACCGAGGCTTGTGCCGGGCTGGCAACGCCATCCACGGTTTGCGGCTGAGGTTGTTCTGCTACGTCTGCGGCAGGTGCGGCAGCTACCTGAGCCGCCACTGGCTGAGTGCCGATATTTTTTGCCGCTTCAAAGCCTTGCTGAATAGTGCGACCAAATACCGCTGCCTGGCCATTCAGTGGCAACAGCAGGGCGATTTTGTTGGTCGATGCGGGTTTAAACGCTTTTACGTTTACCAACTGCGTAGGCAGCATTTTCGCGCCCGGGTTGTTCGGATAACGTTTCTGCCAGTCGGCGATCCCAGCTTTCATCATGTCGGGATCGTTACGGTTATCAAACCAGACGCGCTGCAGGTCAAGCCAGCCTTGCAGAATATTTTCGTCGGCGTTGATCACCAGCGTATTCGCCTGGTCCTGAGTCATGGAGGAGAGTGCCTGCCATGTAGCATCAATATTCTGTTGCTTTTCTTTCGCGCCGAGCAGGGGTTCCTGAGCAATTAAGGCGCGCAGTAAATCAATGGAAGGACGCCCCTGACTGGCATCGATTTTTGCCTGCCAGTAACGCGCCTGCTGGTATTGATCTAAATCGGCAGGTGTGATTTTCGCCAGCAGGGTTTGTGCGCCAGCAAAATCTTTCTGCGCCAGCTTAATTTCTACTGCCAGAAGAGTTTTCTCGCGACGCTGGTAATCGTCCAGTTCCTGCGGCAGTTGGTTAAACAGCTCCACCGCCTGCCCGGTTTTACCTTCTTTCACCAGTGCACGAATGGCGAGTAATTGCCAGTTGATCCTGGTATCATCAGCGCTTTGCTGCATCTGCTGAAGATAAAAGGCAGAATCAGCCTGCGCCGTGCCCTGCATATAGGCAGTGGACTGATCGGGAGTATGGGTGCCACAACCGGCGAAAATCAGGGCTGCCAGAACAACAGGCAGACAACGCGCGGCTTTCAAACGAGAAAATGTTGAGGGTACCATAATGTATCCAGTGATATTTTTTTTACGCAATGCTCAATATTAAATCGGCAATACGGACGACACAATGAAACAACACCAATCGGCGGATAATTCTCAGGGCCAGCTTTACATTGTACCGACGCCAATCGGCAATCTGGCGGATATCACCCAGCGTGCGTTAGAGGTATTACAGGCCGTTGATCTGATTGCCGCCGAGGATACTCGTCACACCGGTTTATTGCTGCAACATTTTGGGATTAATGCCCGGTTGTTTGCGCTGCACGACCATAACGAACAACAGAAAGCCGAAACGTTACTGGCGAAGCTGCAAGAGGGGCAAAACATTGCGCTGGTTTCCGATGCCGGAACGCCGCTAATTAACGATCCTGGCTACCATCTGGTGCGTACCTGCCGTGAAGCGGGCATTCGCGTGGTGCCGCTACCTGGACCGTGTGCTGCTATCACTGCTTTAAGCGCCGCGGGTTTACCATCCGATCGTTTTTGTTATGAAGGCTTTTTACCTGCCAAATCAAAAGGCCGCCGTGATGCGCTAAAAGCCATTGAAGCGGAGCCGCGCACGCTGATTTTTTATGAATCCACCCACCGTCTGTTAGATAGCCTGGAAGATATCGTTGCTGTGCTGGGTGAGTCCCGTTACGTGGTGCTGGCGCGTGAGCTCACCAAAACCTGGGAAACCATTCACGGCGCGCCCGTTGGCGAGCTGCTGGCGTGGGTAAAAGAAGATGAAAACCGTCGCAAAGGCGAAATGGTGCTGATTGTTGAAGGCCATAAAGCGCAGGAAGAAGACTTACCCGCCGATGCCCTGCGCACGCTGGCGCTGTTGCAGGCAGAACTGCCGCTGAAAAAAGCGGCGGCGCTGGCAGCAGAAATTCACGGCGTGAAGAAAAATGCGCTGTATAAGTATGCGCTGGAACAGCAGGGGGAGTGATATCTCTCCGTGGCCCCGTTTGAAGAACCCAGGGGCCGCCTGCTAAACAATCAGTCTTTTTAGTGAATACCGCCGTAAATCCTCGCTCTGTGCGGACTGACCTCTTAAATCAGGGGGCTAGTTGCGTGGTATAGTTGGCAGCGACCCAACGATAACCCTTGCTGTCGCTTTTAACATGCCCCAGGCCAGGGAATGAGATATGGGCAGCTGCCACCCAGTAACCACCCTGAGCCGCATGTTTTAATACTCGCTCACGGGTTTTTACCGCTTGCTTTTGATCCACATCGAAATGTATCGCCACGTGAGGATCCGGCATCTGCACTGCTTTGGCATGAATAATATCGCCCCACAACACTAGCGTTTGGCCTTCACTCTCCACTGTGTACATCACGCTACCAGGTGTATGGCCGGCCGTTGAGGTGGCTGCAATGCCTGCAAATACCGTTGCCGGTGCGATAAAGGTCTTCAGCTGACCTGCGTTGATCACTGGGTGGATGGTCTGCTCCGATTCGACAAAGGTGTGCTTCTGACTATCTTCTACTTTCGAGGCATTCGCCGGATTAAGCCAGAAATCCGCATCTTTCTGCTCAACGAATATCTGGGCGTTAGGGAAAGCTGGTTTGCCCTGACGGGAGATGCCACCAGAGTGGTCGGCATGAATATGCGTCAGCAGCACGGCATCAATGGTTTCAGCCGGATAGCCAGCAGCTGCCAGGTTCTCAAGCAGTTGGCCTCCATTGTTGCCAAACAGATCGCCCGCACCGGCATCAACCAACACGCGTTGCTGGCCATTATCAATAACAAATGCATTGATTGAAGTCTCCGTATGGGGTGTCAGAGAATCCTTTGCCAGTTGCTGGCGCAGTTTATCGGCAGAAATGTGGGTGAGTAATTTATCTAGCGGAATTGTCACCGTGCCGTCGGAGACGGCGGTAATACGTAGTTTGCCCAATATCATGCGGTAATAGCCCGGTGCTTGTGTATCAGGAGGGGGCACAGGTATAGGCGTTGCTAACGCATGTACGGAGAGTACCAATGAGGTCATCAGAGTCAGCAAAAGTTTCATTCTATCCTCGATAAGTTCTGTTATTACAGTACGGGCACCAGTATCCTTTTGCGAATAACATCATTCAAATTGATTAATATAATGAACTCTATCAGAGAAAATGATTTAAACCGGGTCGACCTCAACCTGCTAATCGTGCTCCTGGTGCTACATCGAGAGGGGAGCGTTTCACGTGCAGCCAACAAGTTACACTTGGGGCAGCCAGCAGTCAGTGGCGCGCTGGCACGGCTGAGAGAAATGTTTAACGACCCGTTATTTGTGCGCACGGCAAAGGGGATGGCACCGACACCACGTGCACAAGCTCTGGTTACGGCACTACTGCCGGTGATGGATCAAATCCAGCAGGTGATTTTTCAAAGGCCGGTTTTTACCCCAGAACAGGATCAGCATACGTTTCGCCTGGGGATGAGTGACTGGGTCGAACGCTGGCTGATGCCTGGAATGATGGCAGATATAGCCCAAATGGCACCCGGGATTCGTTTACAAGTCACGGCATCTGATCCTTTCCAGGATGGCGAAAAAGTGCAACAGGATAAGGTAGACGTAGCAATCTCCGTCGTGGAGCAGGTGCCCGCTGGAGTGGAACGAGAAGTGATCACTCAAATGGGGTTTTGCACGATGTGGCATCCGCTCCAGTTATCCTTCACTTCACCGTTAAGC
Source organism: Escherichia sp. MOD1-EC4550 (assembly GCF_963876935.1). Taxonomy (NCBI): domain Bacteria; kingdom Pseudomonadati; phylum Pseudomonadota; class Gammaproteobacteria; order Enterobacterales; family Enterobacteriaceae; genus Escherichia; species Escherichia sp. MOD1-EC4550. The sequence goes on along the minus strand of NZ_CAWNSE010000023.1, from coordinate 363,633 downwards.
CTTGATGTATATACTGACACCGATCATCTTTTGGTCTCTTATCGCGGTGCCAGCAGTAGTTCTATCGATCTGATTTTGGCTGACTGCGGGCGTAAAAGGGAAGTGCGTTACGTCACGCCAAATTTTTCATCATTACCGTTGATGTTGAGAGAGATACCGGCTTTAGCGACCGTACCGCAGGGGCTGGCAGAAGGCTGGGTAGCCGATTATGGGTTGCAATTTGCCGATGTCCCACTCGAGGTGCCTGCTTTTACACTCTCTCTACTCTGGAATAAGCGGCGTAATAATGATGAGGCGCTGCGGTGGTTACTGGAGAAATTACGTGCACGAATGCAGGGCTGGGAGATGTATTCAGAATGCGTTTGAAAACGTAAAAATGTGAACATGAAATAAGGCCTTGCTAAATTAAATAATTCCTGTTGAATATTATCGTCAGCGACAACATCATCCACGACTACCAGCAGATTCGCACCGATGGTGGAAGTTCAGCTCACGCCAACCTGGCCATGAACCAGACGGTTATCAATACGGGTTAAGAGAATATTGAGTAATGTCATAGTATTATCTCCTGTTATCCTTGTCGCCTTTCATTTTTCGGTCCTTCGGCGGCAATAAAAAAGGCAGATAATTAATTATCTGCCCTGTGGTTTATGCGATTTTTTGCATCCTTTCTAATGCTTGTTCAAGCCAGTATCTTTGGGTGCCGAAGTTTAAACGTAAGTAGTTTTCACCGTTTTGCACATAATGGCTGCCATCTTCAATAATGACTCCAGCGTTGCGGGCAAAATGATTGACCCATTCTGTCGCGGAGCGTCCACTTTCACTGACATCAACCCATGCCAGATATGACGATTCTGGTGTCATCATTTTCCATTCAGGAAAATGCGTCTTGAGGGCATCATTAAGCCAGTGGGAGTTATTGCGTAAATAGATATTTAATGCATCCAGCCACGGTCTTGCATGCTGATAAGCCAGTGTAATTCCCCAAACGCCAAAAATATTCGGCGAAGTGATTGAGTTCATTTCCAGTCTCTGGCGAAAACGCTGCCTCAATCCTTTATTCGGAATGACTGAGTAAGATGTTTTCAGTCCCCCCAGGTTAAAGGCTTTATTTGGTGATGTTAGCAGGACCAGATTATCGTGATCGGCACATCCGGGAGCCAGGCAACTGACAAACTCACCTTCGAGCAGATGCTCGGCATGGACTTCATCCACGACCAGAATGACGCCGTAACGTTTACATAAGTCCGAAACCTGGCGAATCTCGTCTGCCGCCCAGATTCGCCCGGAAGGGTTATGTGGAGAGCAGAAAAACCATAGTTTGGGTTTATGAAGTTTAAGCTGATCTTCAACTAGCGAAAAATCCAGTTGATAACGGTTATCCACAACGCTTAACGGATTTGCCAGCACTTTAACCCCCTGGCGCTCTGTTGCCATTGCAAAAGGGTCATAGACTGGCGTATTCATCATGACGCTATCGCCCGACTGGCAGAACGCCTGAACCATATAGTGCAGTGTGGAGACCGTACCATAGGTCAGAGTGATCCAATCCCGCTCGATACTTACGTGGTGACGATCGCGCTGGAAGCCTATCACGGCGTCATAAAACTCATTAAAGGCGTAGGTGTAGCCAAACGTTCCGTGCTCAACAATCCTTTGAAAACCGTCAATTACCGCTGGTGGCGAAGTAAAATCCATATCAGCAATCCAAAGAGGGATGAAATCTTCTGCAACCGCACCGAAGCGTGAGCAGACAAACTGATGATCCCATTTGCGGCATTTGTCGCTTTTATGCTCGATAATTTTATCGAAATCGAACATTTTCAACTCCTGTTAAATTAAAGCTTCAATGCCCGTTTTCACACTTTGAACTTGCGGGCCAATAATTACCTGCACACTGTGAGCATCCAGTACAACCACCGACAGGGCACCTGCATTCTTTAATGCGGCTTGATCCACTTTCGACATATCTTTCACCACCAAACGCAAACGAGTAATACAGTTATCAAGTGAATCAATATTTTCTTTTCCGCCAAGTGCACTCAAAATCACAGCATGATCGTATTTAGATTTACCTCGTGCTTTTGAATTTGCTGCAACAGCCTGCGCTGCATCATCAGATGAGTCTTCACGGCCCGGGGTTTTAATATCATGCTTAAGGATGTACCAACGGAAAACAAAGAAATAAACAGCAAACCAAACAATACCCACCGGAAGTATTAAATACCATTTAGTAGAAGTACCCTGCATAATACCAAATATTAATAGGTCCAAAATCCCGCCATCAGTATTACCGATAGTCACGCCCAGGATTGCCATAACCATTAAGGCCAGACCGGACATGATAATATGGAATATATATAACGCAGGAGCAATAAAGAGGAATAAAAACTCAATTGGTTCAGAAATGCCAGTAACAACAGATACTAATACGCCTGAAAGCAGTAAGCCTTTAATTACAGGACGATTTTCTGGTTTGGCTGTACGATAAATTGCGTAAGCCACAGCAGGCAAACCAAACATAAAGGTTGGCATAAAGCCTTGGGATAAAAACGCAGTAACATGTGGGCTAAAGGGAAGACCGGCTTTTAATTCTGCATAGAAAATATTGAGTGCTCCGGCGACTTCATGACCGTCGACAATTTCTGTACCACCCGCAGGTGTGAAGCGAACCATTGCCAGCAAGATATGATGTAGCCCGAAAGGCTTAAGCAAAAGCACACCAACGCCATAAAGGAACGGGCCGAATACGCTGGTACTTTGAATAATGTGGCCAATACCCGCAATACCCATTGCAACATAGGTCCAGAGCAAAGGAATGGCCAGGCCGACTAATGATAATGTTAGCGAAGTGATGATGGGTACGAAGCGGATACCGCTAAAGAAGGCAAAGGCATCATGTAATACAGTATCCTGAAAACGTTCGTGGAGAAAATAAGTTATTACCCCGGCGATGATGCCACCTAAAACGCCCATCTCTAAGGTTTGAATACCTAATACTACAGATTGACCAACCTGCTTCATCGTTGCGGCATCGGCAAGTTGATGGGTAACAGTGAGATAATAATTAATACTCATGTTCATTAGCATATAGCCAACAAAACCTGAATATGCGCCTACTGCTTTATTTCTCTTTGCCATTCCTAATGGAATTGCAATAGCAAACATAATAGGTAGATAAGTAAATGCAAAGCCACCTACCATTGCAATAAAGCCAAATGTAAGTTGGGTAAGCTCACCACCTAAAAAGGGGAAGTTATTAATTGTTGAGGGGCTGGTTACTGAACTACCTATACCTAACAGAAGACCCATAAAAGCGAGTAATGATACTGGGAACATAAATGTTTTCCCTAAACTTTGGAAAAACTCCCAGACCCGTGACTTTATAGACTTTTCCTGTGTCATTTAATAGACTCCTTGATTTTTATAAGCATAATTTCAAGGTCATGAAAAAGTAATCATGACCTTTGATATTTGTGAGGTAAGTTGTTTTTTATTGTCTGAGTACAGCTGCTAAGAAACTGTTATTCACATATTTTTAATTACCGTAACCTTTTGTAGGAACCACAGACATTAATTTTATTTCTGACAACTTCTTTCATCGCATCCATACCGACGCGCATATAATAACGAGGATCATTACCCTGTGGATTTTCCGCAAACCAGGCTTTAACCGCGCCGGCGAAGGCTATTTTTAATTCTGTGGCAACGTTTACTTTTGTGACGCCAAGTTCAATAGTGCGGCGGACAAATTCATCCGGAACATCGCTGGCACCATGCAGCACCAGAGGAACATCCACCACTTCACGAATTTCCGCCAGCCGCTGGAAATCAATCTTCGGCGTTTTGCTGTATAAGCCGTGCGCCGTACCAATCGCTACCGCCAGGCTGTCGACGCCAGTCAGTTCGACAAAGCGTTTAGCTTCTTGTGGATCGGTCAGGAATGCACTTTCGGCGTCAACGCTCATGTCATCTTCAACACCGCCCAGGCGGCCCAGTTCTGCTTCCACGCTGCAATCCTGTGAGTGGCAGAAGTCGACAACCGATTTCACCAGCTTCACGTTCTCGTCAAACGGGAAGTGGCTGCCGTCGATCATCGCACTGCGCACGCCTGCGTGGACTTTACGGCGAATATCATCCAGCGATTCGTGGTGGTCGAGATGCAGCGCCAGTGGCATGTTGTAGGTTGTGGAATAGGCACTACACAGGGCGTAGATCTCTTCCAGCGCGATATGTTTAAAGGTCCCCGGCGTCCCGGCGAGGATCACCGGCGATCGCATTTCACTGCACACTTCGAGGATCGCCTGGATCGTCTCGGCGTTATGAATGTTAAAAGCAGGCACCGCGTAGCCATTGGCCTGGGCGTCCTGTAACAGATATTTGGTGGAGATAATGCTCATAATGCGATCCTCTTATGCCTGCCACGGATGAATGATTACGCCTTGCACCACACGGTTAACGGTGCCGCTGGCTGATGGGGTATCCGGCGTATTGCCCATGTGCAGCGACTGCATCAGTGCAAACGTCTGGGCGTACATCAGGAAGCAAAATGCCTGCTCAACGTCGATAAAGTGACGTGACGGCGGCAGGATGATATGTGGACCGGCGGTAATAACGTCGTTGCCTTCCGCGGCGATGGCGATTACGCGCATTGCCTGGTTGTCACGGCGGAGTTCTGCCAGCAGATCAAGATCATACTGACGCGTATAGGGGTGGCTGGAGACAAACACCACCACCAGCGTTTCGTTATCGACCAGCGATTTCGGGCCATGACGGAATCCGGTCGGGGAATCATAAAAGGCCGCCAGTTTACCCGCCGTCAGTTCCAGTACTTTCAGCGCCGACTCGCGTGCTGCACCCTGTAATCCACCACTGCCGAGATAAACGATCCGTTTCCACGGTGCGTAACCAAACACACCTTCGCTGAAATCGCCCAGTGAGGTCAGGATCGCCTGGCAACGATCCGCTACGTCGCGGAAGGTCTGGCTATTGATTGTCTCAGGTGCGAAAACCGCGAGGCAGCTGGCCATCATAGTGGTAATGCTGCTTGTCATCGCAAAGCCGCGATCGTGCGTTTCTGCGGGCATCAGCAGGGCAAACGCGTTGTCGCTGTTGATCGCGTTTTGGTAAAGAGCGCCCGCTTCGTTGCAGGTGATCGGCAGGTGATAGCATTCCGGTACAAACTGATTCGCCAGTTCCACGGCGGCGACGCTTTCCGGGCTGTTGCCAGATCGACCGAAGGAGATCATCAGCAGCGGATGAGCTGGATTCAGGTAGTCCATCGGATTAGTGACCAGATCGGTGGTTGGTACGGCGCTGACGTTTTTGCCGGTATGGCTGGCAAGCCATGGCGCGATGATGTCACCGATAAATGCCGAGGTTCCGGCTCCGGTCAGAATGATCCGCAGATTCTCTTTGCGCAGTAACGGTTCAAGGAAGTTATTGAGAGCTGTACGTAACGCGTCGATGTTGGTGAGTGAACGGATCCATGCGCGAGGCTGATGGCGGATCTCTTCTTCAGTCCATGTGCCGGTGGTGGCGGCCGCTGGGGTGTAATTTTCTGGCATAACTCAATCCTTAGTTTGATGAACTTGACTTCCGGCATTGCAGGTTTCGCTTGCCTTTCGTTTCATTTCACTTGGTGATTCGTTTCGTTGATTAAAATCTATAGAAAAGAAATCGAAAGTTCAATGGAGAAAAAAGAAATAAAACGAAATTTGTGATCGTTGAAAGAAAAGACAAGGGAAGATTAAAGGATTGAGTGATGACGTCGCTATGTGTACCGATTGCTGGAAGCGGCGTACCGTAGAGCGGATAAGACGCGCCAGCGTTGCATTCGACACCACTGCACAGATTAAAACGAAAGAAAAAGAAAGGCCTTACGGGGGAAGTGAAGGCCCAATAAAGGAGCAAACCATCAAAACGAAGCTAATTGACCCTGAATCCAGATTTGTTGCACATGCAGTCCGCTATTCAGCGCAACGACGCTGGCGCGTTTGCCCGGTTTAAGTGATCCCAGAACACCATCAACACCCAGCATTCGCGCCGGATGCAGCGACGCCATATGGATGGCTTCCGCTGGCGTTACGCCCGTCAGCTCGACCATATTGCGAACAGCCGCATCAACAGACAGCGTACTGCCCGCCAGTCCACCAGACGCGGTACGGACAACGCCACCGTGCATCTGCACCTCTTCACCACATAACGTATATTGACCATCCGGCATCCCGGCAGCCTGCATCGCATCAGTTATCAGCACTATTCTCTCTTTCGCGCAGCAACAACACAGTGACATCGCCGCCGGATGAACATGATGCCCATCGGCTATCAATTCCAGCCAGGCGCGCTTGTCCGTTAAACCCGCGCCAACTATTCCCGGTTCGCGGTGATGTAATCCTGTCATCCCGTTATAGCAATGCACCAGGCCGTCTGCGCCAGCATCAAATGCGGCGCGGGTTTGTTGCCAGGTTGCTGCGCTATGTCCCAGCATTACCCGTACGTTCTGCTGTTTAAGATGACGAATGGCTTGTAACGCGCCCGTTTTTTCCGGTGCCAGCGCCACCACGCGCAAGGTATGCCGTGAAACAGCAATCAATTGATCCAGCTCGGCAATTTCAAGTTCGCGAAACAGCTCCGGCGGATGTGCGCCTTTATTCTGCGGCGTGAAGTACGGTCCTTCGAGATAACTCCCCAGCACTTGCGCACCAGGTCCACCGCGCTGGCAGCGTAGAGCAATACGTTCCAGCGCCGCATGAATGGTATTAAGCGGCGCGGTTACGGTAGTCGGCAACCAACTGCCGACACCTTCCCGTGCCTTGTGCATTGCCAGCTTGTCGAGCACATCCGGCGCGTCATCCATAACATCAACGCCCGCACCACCGTGTACATGGGTATCGATATAAGCGGGGCAGAGCAGTTCCGCATCGCGTTCAGCCACGCCCACTGGAATCGGTTCGATTGCTGCAATTACACCGTCAGCAATATGCAACTGATGATCATCAAGCCAGCCCTCCTCAGTCAGTAGTCTTCTGGCGCGCAGAACGTGTGTCATATTCCTTCCTCGACCGGACATTCTTCATGGCAGCGGCCTAATTCATCCACCAGACTGGTCAGCCCACGGTGTCCACACTCCAGCGCCTGTACACGGAATTCTTCACCGCTTAACCCTTCGCGCTCCAGCACCATTTCCAGCAACAGTTGCAAATTGGTGCCGGTGATCACTTCATAGCCCGGTTTTTGCATCGCCAGCGTTGAAGCCACGCGAAACGGTGTGCCGCCCAGCAAATCTGTCAGAAAAACAATGCCGTCTTCACAATCCAGTTTGGCAATGGCCTCTTCAAGCTGCGATGTAAGCAGCGCAGTGCTTGAGGTTTCCGGAAAATCAATGGCGATAAACTGCGACTGCTCGCCGAGGATTTGCTTCATTGCTTTTTCCATGCCGCTGGCAAATCCGCCATGCCCTGTCAAAATAATACTTAACATCTAATACCTCATTGTATTTAAAGGAAATGACAGAATTTACCGACGATGCCAAGAACCACGGTAACCGCAATCAGGCGCAGCGGACTCCAGCCGCGGCGTACCAGCCAGAACATGGTCAGGGTGTAGACCAGCGGTAAGAAGGCAGGCATCAGTTTGTCGATAACGTCAGCCTGCAGCTTAACCACTGCGTCGCCCGCCGTGATTTCCAGCGTGGTGCTTAAACGAACATAGGTTGCCACCAGCGCGCCGATCACCGTCATCCCAACGATAGACGCTGCATGGCCGACTTTTTTGGTATTCGCTTTAATGAGTGGGATCGCCGCCACGCCCATGCGGTAAGCATAATGCGCCAGACCAAAACGCAGCCCCAGGTGTACCACGTTAAACAGCACAATAAACACGACTGCGCCAAGAATAGAGCCTTGCAATGCCAGACTGGCACCAATCCCGCCACAAATCGGCAGTAACGTTAGCCAGAACATGGCATCGCCAATCCCGCCGAGCGGCGCACCGACGGCAATTTTGGTGCTCTGAATACTGTTAACGTCCTGCTTAGAACGCTCCATCGCGAGGATAATGCCAATAACAAACGTCACCAGAAACGGATGGGTATTGAAGAAACCCATATGCCCCTTCATGGCGCGCGCCAGGTCGCGTTTATTAGTGTGGATCTTTTTCAGAGCAGGCAGCAGACCGTACAACCAGCCGGAAGCCTGCATACGCTCGTAGTTAAAAGAAGCTTGTAACAGCATGGAACGCCAGGCGACGCGGTTGATATCTTTTTTTGTTAGCTCCGCGCCAATGCTCTGATCTTCGTATACGTTTTCATTGACGCCTGTCAGTAGTGTCTCTTCATTTTCGCTGACGTTCGGCAGGGTGGTTTGATTAGATGCCATCTTCAAATTCCTCTTTCTGTGCCGCAGGTTGAGTCGGTTCAGGAGATTTACGCAGCAGGTCGATCAGCGCCATCGCCAGCGCGGCGGCAGCAATAGCCAGCACCGGTAACTTGAGCCAGGCGGCGGCAACGAAGCCCAGGATGAAGTAGGGGATGTAGACGTTTTTCATCATGATTTTCAGCAGCACGGCAAAACCGATTGCTGGCATGATGCCGCCCGCGACGCCAAGGCCGTCGATTAACCGTTGCGGCAGGACATCAATGATGGTTTTTGCATGTTCCGCGCCGAAGTAGATAGGCAGGAAAGCGCAGAGAAAATAGAACGTGCCGAGTGCCAGCAATGCCAGATAGTTCACGCGTTCAATGCCGCGAGTATCGGCGTTCTCCGCCATCCGGTCGCAGCGGGACATCACGCCAGACATCACCGAGAACAGGAAGGTAATCCCCATCTGTACTGCGACAGCGAAAGGTACGGCGACACCGACCGCGACATCCGGTTTCACGCCAGTAGTAATGGCAAACGCCGTGCCGACGATAGTTCCGATAATCACGTTAGGCGGCTGTGCGCCCGCCAGCGGTGCCAGCCCCATCCACACCAGTTCCAGCGTACCGCCGGTTAAAATACCGGTATGCAGATCGCCAAGCACCAACCCAACTAACGGGCCGAGGACCACCGGGCGGTGCATATGGGTCAAGCCGTTAAACATATCCAGGCCAGCGATAAAGGCGATAATGCCCAACGCAAATGCCTGCAACAGACTGATTTCCATAATGAATCCCTCAAAGTAATTTAAAGAGGTCCACAGCAGGTTCTGTCGGAACGCCCTGAACGAAGCATTCCACCCCAGCGGCTTTCAGGTCGTTAAATGCCGCGATATCGCTCGCATCCACAGAAACCGTTTTGGCAATTTGCTGCTTGCCATTGGCATAGTGCATGTTGCCAACGTTAATGCGACTCACCGGGACCCCACCTTTAACCAGCGTCAGGAAATCGGCAGGTGTTTTACAAACCAGCAGAATTTTCTGCCGATCGGCGGCGCGGTGGATGTTGTCGATCACTTTTTGCAGCGTCCAGAAACGTACTGCGATCCCTTCTGCCAGTACCATTTCCATCAGGTTTTGTTGTACCGGATCTTCGGCAACCTCATCATTGGCTACCAGCACCAGATTTGCCCCCGCAAATCCGACCCACTGAACGCCGACCTGACCGTGAATCAAGCGTTCATCAATCCGGCTTAAAACAATATTTGGCATAGCGTGTTCCTCTTTGTTTTGCTTATTGGCCTTCACAGGCTGTGTGGTACTGCGCCAGGATGTCCTGAATATGGTTGATAATGAGTTCCCGTGGCGTTGGCTGCAGCTCGCCGGAGCGAACTTTCACGTATTGCAGCGGCAGGTACTGACTGATGAGCGGCAGCGGAATTGGTGCATCCGCCAGGTTACGAACCAGATGGGCGAAAGCGTCATCAATCTGGCTGTCCGGCCAGTAGTAGCGCACGCGATCCGAGTAGCTATAACCACGCGCCAGGCGACGTGCGTTGCCGTCACCGTGGTAGTGGCTTTGCCAGTATTCCGGGCGGTCGAGCATCACGTTTTCCAGTACCTGACGCAGACCGGAACAGGCTTTCGCTGGCACCAGTTCTTCTTCAATCGCTGCCAGTGAAAACAGTGCTTCACGTAGGGCGAAGGTCAGCGCTGGGCCAACTTTCAGAATGGCAAAGTGGTCAATCACCAGCTGGCGCAGCGATTGCGGCGTTTGATAATCGGTAGAGTGCGCTTCGAAAATCAGCGTTTCGTAGTTTTCGACCATCTGGCTTAAGGCGGTCGCTTTAGCTGGCTGATAATCAATAACGTTGGTGTGATCGAATTCGACGCCGGGTTGTACCACCAGAGCAATGATGCGTGGCCAGATGGCATTCAGACCTTGCTTTTCAAAGGCGTGACGATGGGCTTCCAGCGTGGCGCGGGCGGCATCCGGCGTGGTGACCGCCAGCTCGCTTAAGGTTTCATGCGCGCCGCCAGGTACCGGCACTTCGGTACCAATGACATACACCAGATCGGCTTCGCCAAAGTGTTCACGACAGGTTTCTTCCGCGACTTTAGCCAGTCGGGCGGCGCGTTCAGCCACGATGTCATCGGTTAAGGGAACCGGATCGCCCTGACAGGACATGCTGCAATCAAGGTGAATTTTTTTGAATCCTGCCGCCACGTAGCTTTTAATCAAATCATCGGCATTGGCCATCGCCTGAGCTGCAGGCAGGTTTTGCCAGCGGTTTGGCCCCAGATGATCACCACCCAGAATCAACGCGTCTTGTGGGAAATTCAATGAGTCGGCGAGCTGACAAACAAAGCCGCGAAAATCGGCGGGTGTCATTCCGGTATAACCACCGAACTGGTCCACCTGATTGGATGTCGCTTCAATCAGTAACGGTGTTTGGTTTACACTGGCGTAGCGGATTGCAGCTTCCAGCACCAGCGGGTGTGCGGAACAAACGGCATAAATCCCATTTGTTTTGCCCTCTTTGTGCTGCCTCACCATTTCTGTCAGATGTTTCACTTTCCTCTCCAGTTCAGATTGCTGCGATATTAATCTTTCGTTTTGTTTCAGTTGATACTGCGTCATGGTGAGATAAAAATAAAACGAAAGATAATAGTTTTCTGATCTGATTCACAAAAGAAACATAATGAAAGTCACTGAAACGAGAGTAGCTTGCGTCAATGGGCAAGGTGGGCTTGCATTTGCTCAATAGAAAGGCGTTAATAGGCAAAACGAAATGAAACGAAAGTTTTACGAAAGGACTTACTATGAGTAATACCGACGCTTCAGGCGAGAAGCGAGTGACAGGCACCAGCGAGCGACGAGAACAAATCATTCAGCGCCTGCGACAGCAAGGGAGTGTGCAGGTTAACGATCTGTCGGCATTGTATGGCGTATCTACTGTGACGATTCGCAACGATCTGGCGTTTCTGGAAAAGCAGGGGATCGCTGTGCGGGCCTATGGCGGCGCGTTGATCTGCGATAGCACTACGCCGTCAGTCGAGCCATCAGTGGAAGATAAAAGCGCGCTGAACACTGCGATGAAACGCAGCGTTGCGAAAGCTGCCGTTGAGTTGATTCAGCCAGGTCATCGGGTGATCCTCGATTCCGGGACCACCACTTTTGAGATTGCTCGTCTGATGCGCAAGCACACTGACGTAATTGCGATGACCAATGGTATGAACGTAGCTAATGCGTTGCTGGAAGCGGAAGGCGTTGAGCTGCTGATGACCGGCGGGCATTTGCGCCGTCAGTCGCAATCTTTTTACGGCGATCAGGCTGAACAATCGCTACAAAATTACCACTTCGATATGCTTTTTCTCGGCGTAGATGCGATCGATCTTGAGCGCGGCGTCAGCACGCATAATGAAGATGAAGCCCGTTTAAACCGTCGGATGTGCGAAGTTGCGGAACGGATCATTGTGGTCACCGATTCCAGTAAGTTCAACCGTTCCAGTTTACATAAGATCATTGATACTCAACGTATCGACATGATCATTGTTGATGAAGGCATTCCTGCGGATAGTCTGGAAGGACTGCGAAAGGCTGGGGTTGAAGTGATTCTGGTCGGGGAGTGAGAAAGGGGGCCCGCTGGTCAACACCAATGTGTTCGGCGGGCATTGTGAACACCATCAATGGTTTTCTTCTGTCTCTTGGGTGAGGCTTTCCCAGTCGGCAGGAGGATGTCCTCTTTTTAACATTTTACTGAATACGGTATAGGCATCTGTTTTTTTACCGTAGGTGCGCAGCGTGTTTTCATCGTTCATCCATCCCAGAATGATGACTTTCTCTTTTTCACTGTAACGAAAGAAGAGACGATAGCGACCAGCACCAAATTTTACCCGTGACCAGTCTTTATTTTTCCCAGAGCCTAACGACTTGCCATGACGGAATGCCGGTGATGATGGATTGACCGTGATATGCTCCTCAATCACTTTATGGACCACCGCCAATAACTTTGTGGCAGCTTTTCTCTGATAATTTTCAGGATCTTTTCCCTTTAATGCCTCGACTTCGGCAACTAAAGCATCGTAGGTTTCCTGAAAACAGGGATGAGCATATAGCGCCCAACCATTAACCCTTTGTGGAAAATCCATTATTCGTCGTCGCCAATCTCATCGTCAATGTTGACGTCCATGCCAGCGACAAGTTTCTTTCCTTGTTGAATGTCGAATGGACGAGTTTTTTGCGGGTTGTTCTGGATATCTGCATCCAGAAAACGCAAAAATGCATTCATAGTATGATCCTCCTGTTCATCTCCCAGTCGGCACATAAATACTTGCCCACCAGGCAGAATTTCGTAATGAATGCTGTCCAGGCCTGGCTTCAGTTTTAAGGCCTCACGCACTGGCGCGGGGATAGTTGTTTGTCCGCGTATCGTGACCTTTGATTCAGTGGTCAGTACAGCGTTAGAGCGAGCATTAGCGGGCATTATTTACTGTCCTTTTACAGCCTGTTTTCTGCTCAAATTATAAGCTTGAACTAAGGTAATGCAAATGCATTATTAATGGATGTGTGGACTTTAAACAATAAAAACATGGCACTAAGGCCATGTTTTGCGAGGGACGTTCCAAAAGAAATCAGGTCACCGGTGCCGGGTTAAACACCGCCAGCTGGTTATGCAGTCCCCATTGATCCGAGAAGGTTTTCTTCTTCCCGCTGGCGACGTCGAGAATAAAGTGGAACAGCTTCCAGCCCACTTCTTCTATGGTTTCTTCGCCGGTGGCGATGGTGCCTGCGTTGATATCCATTAAGTCAAACCAGCGGTTCGCCAGCGCGGTGCGGGTCGCCATTTTAATGACGGGTACCGCTATCAGGCCGTACGGCGTACCACGACCGGTCGTAAACACTTGCACGGTGATACCCGAAGCCACCTGTTGCGTGCCACAGACAAAATCGCTGGCTGGCGTCGCAGCGTAAATTAATCCGCGTTTAGTCGGGCGTTGACCGGGCGATAGCACTTCAACAATTGCGCTTTTACCCGATTTAGCAATGGAGCCGAGCGCTTTCTCCACCACATTTGCCAGACCGCCTTTCTTGTTGCCCGGCGAAGGGTTGGCGCTGCGGTCGGTTTTTCCCATATTGAGATAGTTATCGTACCACTCCATCTCTTCCAGCAGACGCTTGCCGACCTCTTCGTTCACTGCGCGCGGCGTCAGCAGATGGATCGCGTCACGCACTTCCGTTACTTCCGAGAACATCACCGTTGCACCGCAGCGCACCAGTAGATCAGATGCATAACCCACGGCCGGATTTGCCGTTACACCAGAAAACGCATCGCTACCACCGCACTGCATACCAACAACCAGTTCTGAAGCCGGACAGGTTTCTCGCTGACGTTGATTCAGTTTTTGTAGATGGCGTTCGGCGACCTGCAAAATATCCTCGACCATGGACTGAAAACCGACATGCTTTTCATCCTGCAAACTGACAATGCTGGCGCTTTCTACTGGAATAGCTTGCACATCATCCGTTCCAGTCAGCAGGCGTTCAGGCTGCAACTTTTCACAACCCAGACCAATCACCATTACTTCGCCGCCAAAGTTAGGGTTCAGCGAAATATTGTGAATGGTACGAATAGGCACAACTGCCGCCGGTGCGTTAATCGCCACGCCACAACCGTACAAATGATTCAGCCCCACCACGCCATCGACGTTCGGGTATTTCGGTAGCAGATCGCGTTCAATGATTTTTACTACATAGTCCACCACGCCTGCCACACAGTGGACGCTGGTGGTGATGCCGAGCAGGTTTTTGGTGCCCACGCTGCCATCGGCATTACGATAGCCCTCAAAGGTGTATCCTTCCAGCGGCGGTAAGGGTTCCGGGACTTTGGTTGCCAGTGGCAGCGTGTGTAACGGCGGCGCTTCCGGTAGTACAACCATTGATTCGTCGATCCAGCTTCCGCGTGGGATTGCGCGCACGGCGTAACCAATCACTTCACCATAACGAATAATTTCACCATTAGCCGGAATGTCCAGCAATGCGACTTTATGCCCCTGGGGAATATGTTCAATTAATTCCAGCCCATCCGGAAAACGCGTTCCTGCTTTCAGGCCATTATCATTAACAATAATTGCCACATTATCTGTGTCGTGAACTTTTATATAAAACGCAGTTGGCGTTTCTTGTCTGATTTCGATGTTGGCCATTGTGCAATATTCTCCAGCCAGGGGTTATTAAAATGAGGACCTGGTCTCATTTAAAAATAAATGACTTCATTGGGTGAAATAAGAATGTCAGGAGTTTAAACGCAGAAATGTGATCAATGTCAATCATTTCAGGGATTGCAGTGCCGCCCGGCAGGGTAAAGCGCAAATCTGTGCTTTAGCGCGCAACCTTATGTGCATATGCTCAAAATAATATTTAAATAGTAATAATTAAATTAGCATTTGCACAATGATTATTATTCTCTCGCTGCTTATACTAATTCCTGAGTTCATTGTCGTAACGGCATAAATAAAACTCATAAATAACACCTTCCCCATAATAATAAAAATCAGCATAAGTACCCGAGGTAAATAAAATGATTCTGGACACCGTTGACGTAAAAAAGAAAGGCGTGCATACCCGCTATTTAATATTACTGATTATTTTTATTGTTACCGCCGTTAACTACGCCGATCGTGCAACGCTGTCTATTGCTGGTACCGAAGTGGCAAAAGAGTTGCAGTTAAGTGCGGTTTCGATGGGTTACATCTTTTCTGCTTTTGGCTGGGCCTACTTGCTGATGCAAATCCCCGGCGGCTGGCTGCTTGATAAGTTTGGCTCGAAAAAAGTTTACACCTACAGCCTCTTTTTCTGGTCGCTATTCACCTTCCTGCAAGGCTTTGTTGATATGTTCCCGCTGGCCTGGGCAGGGATCTCCATGTTCTTTATGCGCTTTATGCTCGGCTTCTCGGAAGCGCCATCATTCCCGGCGAACGCCCGTATTGTCGCCGCCTGGTTCCCGACGAAAGAACGTGGTACTGCCTCCGCCATCTTTAACTCGGCGCAATATTTCTCGCTGGCGCTCTTTTCGCCTCTGCTTGGCTGGCTGACTTTCGCCTGGGGATGGGAGCACGTCTTTACCGTTATGGGGGTGATTGGTTTTGTGCTGACGGCGCTGTGGATCAAGTTGATTCATAACCCGACAGATCACCCACGTATGTCTGCGGAAGAGCTGAAGTTTATATCTGAAAATGGCGCGGTGGTCGATATGGACCACAAAAAGCCGGGCAGCGCGGCAGCAAGCGGTCCCAAACTGCATTACATCAAGCAATTGCTCTCTAACCGCATGATGTTGGGCGTATTTTTCGGACAATATTTTATCAACACCATCACCTGGTTCTTCCTCACCTGGTTCCCGATTTATCTGGTGCAGGAAAAAGGCATGTCGATTCTGAAAGTGGGTCTGGTCGCCTCGATTCCGGCACTGTGTGGTTTTGCGGGCGGCGTGCTGGGAGGTGTCTTCTCGGATTATCTGATCAAACGCGGTTTATCCCTGACCCTGGCACGTAAGCTACCGATTGTGCTGGGAATGTTGCTGGCTTCCACCATCATCTTATGTAACTACACCAACAACACCACGCTGGTGGTCACGCTGATGGCGCTGGCTTTTTTTGGCAAAGGATTTGGTGCTCTGGGCTGGCCGGTGATTTCTGACACCGCGCCGAAAGAGATTGTTGGCCTCTGCGGCGGCGTCTTTAACGTCTTTGGAAATGTTGCCTCCATTGTCACTCCACTGGTGATTGGCTACCTGGTAAGTGAACTGCACTCCTTCAATGCAGCACTGGTTTTTGTGGGATGTTCAGCGCTGATGGCGATGGTCTGCTACCTCTTCGTAGTTGGCGACATTAAACGTATGGAATTGCAGAAATAAGCAAAGGTATAAGCGATGAATAACGATGTTTTCCCGAATAAATTCAAAGCCGCACTGGCTGCGAAACAGGTACAAATTGGTTGCTGGTCAGCACTCTCTAACCCGATTAGCACTGAAGTTCTTGGTTTGGCTGGGTTTGACTGGCTGGTGCTGGATGGCGAACATGCGCCAAACGATATCTCCACGTTTATTCCGCAGTTAATGGCCCTGAAAGGCAGCGCCAGCGCGCCAGTAGTGCGAGTGCCGACCAACGAGCCGGTAATTATAAAGCGTCTTCTGGATATCGGTTTCTATAACTTCCTGATTCCTTTTGTAGAAACAAAAGAGGAAGCAGAGCAGGCGGTGGCATCAACCCGTTACCCACCGGAAGGCATTCGCGGCGTCTCCGTTTCTCACCGCGCCAATATGTTTGGCACCGTGGCGGATTATTTCGCTCAGTCGAACAAGAACATCACCATTCTGGTCCAGATAGAAAGTCAGCAGGGCGTAGATAACGTCGATGCCATTGCCGCTACCGAAGGTGTAGACGGTATCTTCGTCGGCCCCAGCGATCTGGCTGCGGCATTAGGCCATCTCGGCAATGCCTCGCACCCGGATGTACAAAAAGCAATCCAGCATATTTTTAACCGTGCCAGTGCGCACGGCAAACCCAGCGGTATCCTCGCGCCGGTCGAAGCCGATGCGCGTCGTTATCTGGAATGGGGCGCGACGTTTGTGGCTGTCGGCAGCGATCTCGGCGTCTTCCGCTCTGCCACTCAGAAACTGGCTGATACCTTTAAAAAATAACCACCACCGCAACAAGAGAGATGATTGATATGACTATGAAAGTTGGTTTTATTGGCCTGGGGATTATGGGTAAACCAATGAGTAAAAACCTTCTGAAAGCAGGTTACTCGCTGGTGGTTGCTGACCGTAACCCAGAAGCTATTGCTGACGTGATTGCTGCAGGTGCAGAAACAGCTTCTACGGCTAAAGCGATCGCTGAACAGTGCGACGTCATCATAACCATGCTGCCAAACTCCCCTCATGTGAAAGAGGTGGCGCTGGGTGAGAATGGCATTATTGAAGGCGCGAAGCCAGGTACGGTATTGATCGATATGAGTTCTATTGCACCGCTGGCAAGCCGTGAAATAAGCGAAGCGCTGAAAGCGAAAGGCATTGATATGCTGGACGCCCCGGTGAGCGGCGGTGAACCGAAAGCCATCGACGGTACGCTGTCAGTGATGGTGGGCGGCGACAAGGCTATTTTCGACAAATACTATGATTTGATGAAAGCGATGGCGGGTTCCGTGGTGCATACCGGGGAAATCGGTGCAGGTAACGTCACCAAACTGGCAAATCAGGTCATTGTGGCGCTGAATATTGCCGCGATGTCAGAAGCGTTAACGCTGGCAACCAAAGCGGGCGTTAACCCGGATCTGGTGTATCAGGCAATTCGCGGTGGACTGGCGGGCAGTACCGTGCTGGATGCCAAAGCGCCGATGGTGATGGACCGCAACTTCAAGCCGGGCTTCCGTATTGATCTGCATATTAAGGATCTGGCAAATGCGCTGGATACTTCCCACGGCGTCGGCGCGCAACTGCCGCTCACAGCTGCGGTTATGGAGATGATGCAGGCACTGCGTGCCGATGGTTTAGGAACGGCGGATCATAGCGCCCTGGCGTGCTACTACGAAAAACTGGCGAAAGTCGAAGTTACTCGCTAATGACGTCGTGCCCGGATGGCGTATTGCAATCCGGGCCTGGAATCCAGGCCGAATAAGAGAAACGCCCTCCGGCGTCATGTGGTAACAGGCATAGGTATGAAAATCGTAATCGCCCCAGACTCTTATAAAGAAAGTTTATCTGCCAGCGAGGTTGCGCAGGCGATAGAAAAAGGATTTCGGGAAATTTTTCCTGATGCACAGTATGTTTCCGTTCCGGTTGCCGACGGTGGTGAAGGAACGGTGGAAGCCATGATTGCAGCCACCCAGGGGGCTGAACGTCACGCCTGGGTTACAGGGCCGCTGGGCGAGAAAGTGAATGCCAGTTGGGGGATCTCCGGCGATGGCAAAACCGCGTTTATCGAAATGGCGGCGGCCAGTGGGCTGGAACTGGTACCTGCGGAAAAACGCGATCCACTTGTGACCACTTCACGCGGTACTGGCGAGTTAATCCTGCAGGCGCTGGAGAGCGGCGCGACAAACATTATTATCGGCATTGGCGGCAGCGCCACCAACGACGGCGGCGCAGGCATGGTGCAGGCGCTGGGGGCGAAATTATGCGATGCCAACGGCAATGAAATTGGTTTTGGCGGCGGTAGTCTTAATACCCTGAATACCATTGATATATCGGGCCTCGATCCACGCTTAAAGAATTGTACGATTCGCGTTGCCTGCGATGTCACCAATCCGCTGGTGGGCGATAACGGCGCATCGCGCATCTTTGGCCCACAAAAGGGAGCCAGTGAAGCGATGATTGTCGAGCTGGACAATAACCTCTCTCACTATGCCGATGTCATTAAAAAAGCGCTGCATGTTGATGTGAAAGATGTCCCCGGCGCAGGAGCTGCGGGCGGTATGGGCGCGGCGCTGATGGCGTTTCTTGGTGCGGAACTGAAAAGTGGTATTGAAATCGTCACGACGGCGCTGAATCTGGAGGAACATATTCACGATTGTACGCTGGTGATCACCGGTGAAGGGCGTATTGACAGCCAGAGTATACACGGCAAGGTTCCGATTGGCGTCGCAAACGTGGCGAAAAAGTACCATAAACCGGTGATTGGCATTGCGGGTAGCCTGACCAATGATGTTGGCGTTGTACATCAGCATGGCATTGATGCGGTCTTCAGCGTATTGACCAGTATTGGTACGTTGGACGAAGCATTCCGCGGGGCTTATGACAATATTTACCGTGCTTCACGTAATATCGCCGCGACACTGGCGATTGGAATGCGCAACGCGGGGTGACAAGGGCGCGCAAACCCTCTATACTGCGCGCCGAAGCTGACCAGACAGTCGCCGCTTCGTCGTCGTCCTCTTCGGGGGAGACGGGCGGAGGGGAGGAAAGTCCGGGCTCCATAGGGCAGGGTGCCAGGTAACGCCTGGGGGGGAAACCCACGACCAGTGCAACAGAGAGCAAACCGCCGATGGCCCGTGCAAGCGGGATCAGGTAAGGGTGAAAGGGTGCGGTAAGAGCGCACCGCGCGGCTGGTAACAGTCCGTGGCACGGTAAACTCCACCCGGAGCAAGGCCAAATAGGGGTTCATAAGGTACGGCCCGTACTGAACCCGGGTAGGCTGCTTGAGCCAGTGAGCGATTGCTGGCCTAGATGAATGACTGTCCACGACAGAACCCGGCTTATCGGTCAGTTTCACCTATTTTAACGAAAACCCGCCAGCGTAAACTGGCGGGTTTTTGCTTTTGAGGAGGGTGGTCGGAAAGATGAACGTCTTATCTGGCCTACAAAACAACGAAAATTCAATATATTGCACAGAGGCAATGTAGGCCTGATAAGCGTAGCGCCTCAGGCAATTTTGTGTTTATCATCAGTCTCGAACCTGCTTCGGCAAGCTTTTACTTTTGGTGCAGACGGAAAGATGAACGAATATCTAAGCTATTAATAATAGACTTTGCAAGAAATCATTACATTTATATTTCATTTAAAAGATCGTAATCATACGTATATTCTTTGCTAATAAAACGACACTCGTTGAAGCTAAATTCATCGTCTGAAAAGGAATTGTCAACAGAATATCTCTCTTCCTCCAGGCTATTATCTGAAAGCAAGTCGTTTGAGTTAGTGTAATCTAGGTTGTAATCGACAGTATAATTAATTTCTGGATCGGTTTGGTAATCATTTTTTTTGACGCAATCATATTCTTCAATAATTTTGTCGATATAATCATATGCTTTTTCTAATGAGAAGTTTTTCATCTCTGGTAATTTAACTTTGCTCAAATAATTATTAATTTTTGAGGAATTTTTATATATGCTTTTTGTTAATTCTTTTTCTAATTTGTCTGTTATATTTGCTGTTGGTATGGATTTTATAATCGCATATCTCATGATTTTTAATTGATCTTCGGTTAAATCTCCAAGCTCATTTAAACAACTTTCGACAAAGTTGATTTTTTCTCTGGAATAATCATCGCTGATACTTGTTAACGCTGGGGTGATTTTTAATAAAGAATTCCATGAGATAGTACCATTGTGTGTCGAACGCATAAAATTTATATTGTACATATTGGTTTTAGTAAACTTTGTTGCAAACAATGTAAAGGGATCTAAAGTCGCGTAAGCCATATGTTTATTTGAAAAATCATAACCAGTTAAATCGACGTTATGCAAGTCCAGATAGGATAAATCTATTACGTCGCCTGCTCCAGAGCTAAAGATTACATTTAGTCTTCTGATTTCATTATAAATTTCCTTTAATGAACAATTTATGTTCATGATGTCTGTTGAAATTTTTTTGTTATTTAACGGTTCACAAATTATAAGTTCGCAAGTATTGTCTGATCGTTGCGTTATTTGGGCATTATAACCTAAAAAGTCTATGCGAAGAGACGAGTCATTATAAAGTATTACATTTTTTAAGTATGCTAATTCTTGTTGGAAATCACCATCGATAATACATGTCCCACCAGGTTGCAACGCGCTGATTAACGTGACCATTTGTTTAGAAGTCTGTATTAGTTTTACTACACCTGGTGCTAGTGCTTTGAGGTCATTTATTATGGGGTTTTCAGGAAGGTCATTCATTTTTATACATACTAAATTATTACCTAAGTCATTACCTATTGATGAAACCGGGAACATTATTTTATCCTTTTTAAATAATCAATGAGAATCATGATTAAAATGATCTGGTGAAAAAAAGAGAATTTGCCAACAATCTGAAACATTGTCAGTTTTATTAAAATGATTAAATTCCGTTAAGATAACTTCTTTTTGCGTGAACTTTGCGCAAAACTTAAAAATTGTCTCCTTGATACACTCCAGATCTTTTCTATTGATGGCTGAACAAGTACATTTTTCGCCAAAAGGTGAAAATGTGCCTACATCTAAAGTTTGTATTATATAATCATCATTTACTCCTGTAGAAATATCTATGATGAATGGACTTCTATTTTCCGGTTGGATTCGGATCATTACAGAAGAAACATCACCTTTATAGACATTCAATGCAGTAATTGCAGATAATATTCTCCGCAATTCATTGCTTATGCTGTAAATTTCATTAACGTCATTTGTCGATATAATCTCGGCAAATTTTATTTTTACCTTCCAATAATCAATGTTTCTATTATAAGTGTTAACAGTTTCGTACATTGGTGGTATCGAAGGGGGTAAAAAATGTGAAACCGAATAACCTTTCATTGATGCCTGCCTTGTCATCATGACAAACAATAATCAATGCTTATTTTCCTTGCACGGTTCGCTCACAACTATCAAAAAACGCTCAATTACCCGGCATTACAGTCAACGAAGCAAAATTCTGTGGTCTACAACGATGTAAAGCACAACGAAAATCCTCCTTGTTCTCTTATTCTGATCGTATAGCGATGAACATCAATTATTCGTTTTGTGATCATCAACACAAAATGCTATTTAGTAACTATGGTGACAGTAGAAACGAGGGGAAACGATTGCATTCACAAAATGACGTCCTGTAAGAAGGGTGAAAGTTGATGTTAATCAATTGTTCGAGATGATCAATATCTGTATTCGAAATTTTAAAACATTGATAAAATAAATGTTTTCCCTCCAACAAATAGCGAGAAAAAATGTGACGTGCCGCATTATTTATCGCTGAAAATGATTTATTTATAATAAAATTTGATAACTTGCTCATAAAATTTAACTCAAAATTTGCCTGGTAATTATCCGCTAATTGCTTGAAATATGGTCGCAGCTGCTTTTTTTTATTAACCACATAACGAATGATGTTATCGCCATAAAATATGGTTATCCCTGTCATTTTTTTTGACAAAAATCAGGGTTTATGCTGATTTATATACTTTAACTTATTGATATATAAAAGCATTTAATTGATACAGTGATATCCAGAAAAGTATTGAAAGTTAATTTGTGAGTGGTCGCACATATCCTGTTCATTTCATTTTGATACACTTCATGCCGTCAATGAGGTTATTAACGTAGGTAGTTATGAGCACTATTCTTCTTCCGAAAACGCAGCATCTGGTAGTCTTTCAGGAAGTCATTAGAAGTGGCTCTATCGGCTCGGCTGCAAAAGAATTAGGGTTAACTCAACCGGCCGTCAGTAAAATCATTAACGATATTGAAGATTATTTTGGTGTGGAATTAGTGGTGCGGAAAAATACCGGTGTAACATTAACACCTGCCGGTCAATTGTTACTCTCCCGTTCCGAATCCATTACCCGTGAAATGAAAAATATGGTTAATGAGATAAGCGGTATGTCTTCTGAGGCGGTGGTGGAAGTCTCATTTGGTTTTCCTTCATTGATTGGTTTTACTTTTATGTCAGGGATGATCAACAAGTTCAAAGAGGTGTTCCCGAAAGCGCAGGTTTCTATGTATGAAGCGCAACTGTCTTCGTTCTTACCGGCAATCCGCGACGGTCGACTGGATTTTGCGATTGGTACGTTAAGTGCAGAAATGAAGCTTCAGGATTTACATGTTGAGCCGCTGTTCGAGTCCGAGTTTGTGCTGGTAGCCAGTAAGTCCCGAACATGCACCGGCACCACCACGCTGGAGTCGTTGAAGAACGAACAGTGGGTGTTGCCACAAACTAATATGGGGTACTACAGCGAACTGCTTACTACGTTACAAAGAAATGGCATCAGTATTGAAAACATCGTTAAAACCGACTCAGTCGTGACAATTTATAATCTTGTTCTCAATGCTGATTTCTTAACTGTAATTCCTTGTGATATGACGTCACCTTTTGGTTCTAATCAATTTATTACTATTCCGGTTGAAGAAACATTACCTGTGGCACAATATGCCGCGGTATGGTCGAAAAATTATCGTATTAAAAAAGCAGCATCGGTTTTGGTGGAATTAGCCAAAGAGTATTCATCTTATAATGGGTGTAGACGAAGGCAATTAATAGAAGTTGGTTAGTTATTTGTTTTTATTTAAACATAAATAATCCACCTGTCTGTCTTGCAGGTGTCGGTTACGGTTACCTACATATTTAATTCAGGCGAAGAGGTTTTATAATGCATATTACATACGATCTGCCGGTTGCTATTGATGACATTATTGAAGCGAAACAACGACTGGCTGGGCGAATTTATAAAACAGGCATGCCTCGCTCCAACTATTTTAGTGAACGTTGCAAAGGTGAAATATTCCTGAAGTTTGAAAATATGCAGCGTACGGGTTCATTTAAAATTCGTGGCGCATTTAATAAATTAAGTTCACTGACCGATGTGGAAAAACGTAAAGGCGTGGTGGCCTGTTCTGCGGGCAACCATGCGCAAGGGGTTTCCCTCTCCTGCGCGATGCTGGGTATCGACGGTAAAGTGGTGATGCCAAAAGGTGCGCCAAAATCCAAAGTAGCGGCAACGTGCGACTACTCCGCAGAAGTCGTTCTGCATGGTGATAACTTCAACGACACTATCGCTAAAGTGAGCGAAATTGTCGAAATGGAAGGCCGTATTTTTATCCCACCTTACGATGATCCGAAAGTGATTGCTGGCCAGGGAACGATTGGTCTGGAAATTATGGAAGATCTCTATGATGTCGATAACGTGATTGTGCCAATTGGTGGTGGCGGTTTAATTGCTGGTATTGCGGTGGCAATTAAATCTATTAACCCGACCATTCGTGTTATTGGCGTACAGTCTGAAAACGTTCACGGCATGGCGGCTTCTTTCCACTCCGGAGAAATAACCACGCACCGAACTACCGGCACCCTGGCGGATGGTTGTGATGTCTCCCGCCCGGGTAATTTAACTTACGAAATCGTTCGTGAATTAGTCGATGACATCGTGCTGGTCAGCGAAGACGAAATCAGAAACAGTATGATTGCCTTAATTCAGCGCAATAAAGTCGTCACCGAAGGCGCAGGCGCTCTGGCATGTGCTGCATTATTAAGCGGTAAATTAGACCAATATATTCAAAACAGAAAAACCGTCAGTATTATTTCCGGCGGCAATATCGATCTTTCTCGCGTCTCTCAAATCACCGGTTTCGTTGACGCTTAATTAATTCGTTGAGGATAGGATATGAGTACTTCAGATAGCATTGTATCCAGCCAGACAAAACAATCGTCCTGGCGTAAATCAGATACCACATGGACGTTAGGCTTGTTTGGTACGGCAATCGGCGCCGGGGTGCTGTTCTTCCCTATCCGCGCAGGTTTTGGCGGACTGATCCCGATTCTTCTGATGTTGGTATTGGCATACCCCATCGCGTTTTATTGCCACCGGGCGCTGGCGCGTCTGTGTCTTTCTGGCTCTAACCCTTCCGGCAACATTACGGAAACGGTGGAAGAGCATTTTGGTAAAACTGGCGGCGTGGTTATCACGTTCCTGTACTTCTTCGCGATTTGCCCACTGCTGTGGATTTATGGCGTTACTATTACCAATACCTTTATGACGTTCTGGGAAAACCAGCTCGGCTTTGCACCGCTGAATCGCGGCTTTGTGGCGCTGTTCCTGTTGCTGCTGATGGCTTTCGTCATCTGGTTTGGTAAGGATCTGATGGTTAAAGTGATGAGCTACCTGGTATGGCCGTTTATCGCCAGCCTGGTGCTGATTTCTTTGTCGCTGATCCCTTACTGGAACTCTGCAGTTATCGACCAGGTTGACCTCGGTTCGCTGTCGTTAACCGGTCATGACGGTATCCTGATCACTGTCTGGCTGGGGATTTCCATCATGGTTTTCTCCTTTAACTTCTCGCCAATCGTCTCTTCCTTCGTGGTTTCTAAACGTGAAGAGTATGAGAAAGACTTCGGTCGCGACTTCACCGAACGTAAATGTTCCCAAATCATTTCTCGTGCCAGCATGCTGATGGTTGCAGTGGTGATGTTCTTTGCCTTTAGCTGCCTGTTTACTCTGTCTCCGGCCAACATGGCGGAAGCCAAAGCGCAGAATATTCCAGTGCTTTCTTATCTGGCTAACCACTTTGCGTCCATGACCGGTACCAAAACAACGTTCGCGATTACACTGGAATATGCGGCTTCCATCATCGCACTCGTGGCTATCTTCAAATCTTTCTTCGGTCACTATCTGGGGACGCTGGAAGGCTTGAATGGTCTGATTCTGAAGTTCGGTTATAAAGGTGACAAAACCAAAGTGTCGCTGGGTAAACTGAATACTCTTAGCATGATCTTCATCATGGGCTCCACCTGGGTTGTTGCCTACGCCAACCCGAACATCCTCGACCTGATTGAAGCCATGGGCGCACCGATTATCGCATCCCTGCTGTGCCTGTTGCCGATGTATGCCATCCGTAAAGCGCCGTCTCTGGCGAAATACCGTGGTCGTCTGGATAACGTGTTTGTTACCGTGATTGGTCTGCTGACCATCCTGAACATCGTATACAAACTGTTTTAATCCGTAACTCAGGATGAGAAAAGAGATGAATGAATTTCCGGTTGTTTTGGTTATTAACTGTGGTTCGTCTTCGATTAAGTTTTCCGTACTCGATGCCAGCGACTGTGAAGTATTAATGTCAGGTATTGCCGACGGTATTAACTCGGAAAATGCATTCTTATCCGTAAATGGGGGAGAGCCAGCACCGCTGGCTCACCACAGCTACGAAGGTGCATTGAAGGCAATTGCATTTGAACTGGAAAAACGGAATTTAAATGACAGCGTGGCCTTAATTGGCCACCGCATCGCTCACGGCGGCAGTATTTTTACCGAGTCCGCCATTATTACCGATGAAGTCATTGATAATATCCGTCGCGTTTCTCCACTGGCACCCCTGCATAATTACGCCAATTTAAGTGGTATTGAATCGGCGCAGCAATTATTTCCGGGCGTAACTCAGGTGGCGGTATTTGATACCAGTTTCCACCAGACGATGGCTCCGGAAGCTTATTTATACGGCCTGCCGTGGAAATATTATGAAGAGTTAGGTGTACGCCGTTATGGTTTCCACGGCACGTCGCACCGCTATGTTTCCCAGCGCGCACATTCGCTGCTGAATCTGGCGGAAGATGACTCCGGCCTGGTTGTGGCGCATCTTGGCAATGGCGCGTCAATCTGCGCGGTTTGCAACGGTCAGAGTGTTGATACTTCAATGGGAATGACGCCGCTGGAAGGCTTGATGATGGGTACCCGCAGTGGCGATGTCGACTTTGGTGCGATGTCCTGGGTCGCCAGCCAAACCAACCAGAGCCTGGGTGACCTGGAACGCGTAGTGAATAAAGAGTCGGGATTATTAGGTATTTCCGGTCTTTCTTCGGATTTACGTGTTCTGGAAAAAGCCTGGCATGAAGGTCACGAACGCGCGCAACTGGCAATTAAAACCTTTGTTCACCGAATTGCCCGTCATATTGCCGGGCACGCAGCTTCATTACGTCGCCTGGATGGAATTATATTCACCGGCGGAATAGGAGAGAATTCAAGTTTAATTCGTCGTCTGGTCATGGAACATTTGGCTGTATTAGGCGTAGTGATTGATACAGAAATGAATAATCGATCTAACTCTTTTGGAGAGCGAATTGTTTCCAGTGAAAATGCGCGTGTCATTTGTGCCGTTATTCCGACTAACGAAGAAAAAATGATTGCTTTGGATGCCATTCATTTAGGCAAAGTTAACGCGCCCGCAGAATTTGCATAATTTAGTTGAAGTATTGTAGAGAGATTATTTTTCATGAAGGTAGATATTGATACCAGCGATAAGCTGTACGCCGACGCATGGCTTGGCTTTAAAGGTACGGACTGGAAAAACGAAATTAATGTCCGCGATTTTATTCAACATAACTATACACCGTATGAAGGCGATGAATCTTTCCTCGCCGAAGCGACGCCTGCCACCACGGAATTGTGGGAAAAAGTAATGGAAGGCATCCGTATCGAAAATGCAACCCACGCGCCGGTTGATTTCGATACCAATATTGCCACCACAATTACCGCTCATGATGCGGGATATATTAACCAGCCGCTGGAAAAAATTGTTGGCCTGCAAACGGATGCGCCGTTGAAACGTGCGCTACACCCGTTCGGTGGCATTAATATGATTAAAAGTTCATTCCACGCCTATGGCCGAGAAATGGACAGTGAATTTGAATATCTGTTTACCGATCTGCGTAAAACCCATAACCAGGGCGTATTTGATGTTTACTCACCGGATATGCTGCGCTGCCGTAAATCTGGCGTACTGACCGGTTTACCAGATGGTTATGGACGTGGGCGCATTATCGGTGACTATCGCCGCGTAGCGCTGTATGGCATTCGTTATCTGGTGCGTGAACGCGAACTGCAATTTGCCGATCTCCAGTCTCGTCTGGAAAAAGGCGAGGATCTGGAAGCCACCATCCGTCTGCGTGAGGAGCTGGCAGAGCATCGTTATGCGCTGTTGCAGATTCAGGAAATGGCGGCGAAATATGGCTTTGATATCTCTCGCCCGGCGCAGAATGCGCAGGAAGCGGTGCAGTGGCTCTACTTCGCTTATCTGGCGGCAGTGAAATCACAGAACGGCGGCGCGATGTCGCTGGGGCGCACGGCATCGTTCCTCGATATCTACATTGAACGCGACTTTAAAGCAGGCGTACTCAATGAGCAGCAGGCACAGGAACTGATCGATCACTTCATTATGAAGATCCGTATGGTGCGCTTCTTGCGTACGCCGGAATTTGATTCGCTGTTCTCCGGCGACCCAATCTGGGCGACGGAAGTGATCGGCGGGATGGGGCTGGACGGTCGTACGCTGGTGACTAAAAACTCCTTCCGCTATTTGCACACCCTGCACACTATGGGGCCGGCACCGGAGCCTAACCTGACCATTCTTTGGTCGGAAGAATTACCGATTGCCTTCAAAAAATATGCCGCGCAGGTGTCGATCGTCACCTCTTCCTTGCAGTATGAAAATGACGATCTGATGCGTACTGACTTCAACAGCGACGATTACGCGATTGCCTGCTGCGTCAGCCCAATGGTGATTGGTAAGCAAATGCAGTTCTTTGGTGCACGCGCTAACCTGGCGAAAACGCTGCTCTACGCAATTAACGGCGGGGTGGACGAGAAGCTGAAGATTCAGGTCGGGCCGAAAACAGCACCGCTGATGGACGACGTGCTGGATTACGACAAAGTGATGGACAGCCTCGATCACTTCATGGACTGGCTGGCGGTGCAGTACATCAGCGCGCTGAATATCATTCACTACATGCACGACAAGTACAGCTACGAAGCTTCGCTGATGGCGCTGCACGATCGTGATGTCTATCGCACTATGGCATGCGGCATCGCGGGCCTGTCGGTGGCGACGGACTCCCTGTCTGCCATCAAATATGCCCGCGTGAAACCAATCCGTGACGAAAACGGCCTGGCGGTGGACTTTGAAATCGACGGTGAATATCCGCAGTACGGCAACAACGACGAGCGCGTAGACAGCATTGCCTGCGACCTGGTTGAACGCTTTATGAAGAAAATTAAAGCGCTGCCAACCTATCGCAACGCCGTCCCTACCCAGTCGATTCTGACTATCACTTCTAACGTGGTGTACGGCCAGAAAACCGGTAATACGCCGGACGGTCGTCGCGCCGGAACACCGTTCGCGCCGGGCGCTAACCCGATGCATGGTCGTGACCGCAAAGGTGCCGTGGCCTCATTGACGTCGGTGGCGAAACTGCCGTTCACCTACGCCAAAGATGGGATCTCGTACACCTTCTCAATCGTTCCTGCGGCGCTGGGCAAAGAAGATCCAGTACGTAAAACCAACCTTGTCGGCCTGCTGGATGGGTATTTCCACCACGAAGCGGATGTCGAAGGCGGTCAACACCTCAACGTCAACGTAATGAATCGGGAAATGCTGCTGGATGCCATCGAGCACCCGGAAAAATATCCTAACCTGACAATCCGTGTCTCTGGCTACGCCGTGCGCTTCAACGCACTGACCCGTGAACAGCAACAGGATGTTATTTCACGTACCTTTACCCAGGCGCTCTGACGCCGGAGGATGTATGAAAAAGATTATCGAAACGCAACGTGCCCCAGGCGCAATCGGCCCTTATGTTCAGGGCGTTGATTTAGGCAGCATGGTCTTCACCTCCGGGCAAATACCGGTTTGCCCACAGACCGGTGAGATCCCGGCTGATGTGCAAGATCAGGCGCGTTTAAGCCTCGAAAACGTCAAAGCGATCGTGGTTGCTGCCGGGCTGAGCGTGGGCGATATCATCAAGATGACCGTGTTTATCACCGATCTGAATGATTTTGCCACCATCAACGAAGTCTATAAGCAGTTCTTCGATGAGCATCAGGCGACCTATCCGACCCGGAGCTGTGTGCAGGTCGCGCGTTTGCCGAAAGATGTGAAGCTGGAAATTGAAGCCATCGCAGTACGTAGTGCGTAAAGCCTCGTGAGCGGGGCGGTCGTAAGGTCGTTCCGCTCCACTTCACTGAACGGCAATCCGAGGGTGTGGATATGATTAGTGCATTCGATATTTTCAAAATTGGGATTGGTCCCTCCAGTTCGCATACCGTGGGGCCAATGAATGCCGGAAAAAGTTTTATTGATCGGCTGGAAAGTAGCGGCTTATTAACCGCGACGAGCCATATTGTGGTCGATCTGTACGGGTCGTTGTCACTGACGGGCAAAGGCCATGCCACGGATGTCGCCATCATCATGGGACTAGCAGGAAACAGTCCGCAGGATGTTGTTATTGATGAGATCCCTGCATTTATTGAGTTAGTGACGCGCAGCGGGCGGTTGCCGGTGGCTTCTGGGGCACATGTTGTTGATTTTCCTGTAGCAAAGAACATTGTTTTCCATCCTGAAATGTTGCCTCGTCATGAGAACGGGATGCGGATTACTGCCTGGAATGGGCAGAAAGAGCTATTAAGCAAAACTTACTACTCAGTCGGTGGCGGATTTATCGTTGAAGAAGAACACTTCGGTCTGTCGCACGATGTCGAAACCCTCGTACCTTACGATTTTCACTCAGCAGGTGAACTGCTGAAAATGTGTGATTACAACGGCCTGTCTATTTCTGGCCTAATGATGCACAACGAGCTGGCGCTGCGCAGCAAAGCGGAAATTGATGCCGGGTTTGCCCGTATCTGGCAAGTGATGCACGACGGCATTGAACGCGGGATGAATACCGAAGGCGTGCTGCCAGGACCGCTTAATGTGCCTCGTCGTGCCGTTGCGTTGCGTCGCCAGCTGGTTTCCAGCGATAACATCTCTAACGATCCGATGAACGTCATCGACTGGATCAACATGTACGCGCTGGCAGTGAGTGAAGAAAACGCAGCCGGTGGGCGCGTAGTAACAGCGCCGACCAATGGGGCGTGCGGCATTATTCCGGCTGTGCTGGCTTATTATGATAAGTTCCGTCGCCCAGTAAATGAGCGGTCGATTGCCCGCTATCTACTGGCAGCGGGGGCTATTGGTGCGCTGTATAAAATGAACGCTTCCATCTCTGGCGCGGAAGTCGGCTGTCAGGGGGAAATTGGCGTGGCCTGTTCAATGGCGGCGGCAGGGTTAACTGAACTACTGGGCGGCAGTCCGGCGCAGGTATGCAATGCGGCGGAAATTGCGATGGAGCATAACCTTGGGCTGACCTGCGATCCGGTTGCCGGACAGGTACAAATCCCGTGCATTGAACGTAATGCCATTAATGCCGTGAAAGCAGTAAACGCTGCGCGGATGGCGATGCGCCGCACCTCGGCACCGCGTGTTTCACTCGATAAAGTGATCGAGACGATGTATGAAACCGGCAAAGATATGAACGATAAATACCGCGAAACATCACGCGGAGGACTGGCCATTAAAGTGGTCTGCGGTTGACATTGCTGTCAGCTTTCATCCTTGGGTGCACAAATGTGCACCTTTTTTTTGTGATCTGCCGCAAATAGAGAATGAATATTCTCTTGCGGTTAATTTAGTAGAAAATTCTTATCCATCTCCGTTATTTCAAAGTCTTGATTGTGAAGATTTTCTCTGACCTCGCGCGTATCATTTCTTTATTCTAATAACTCGCCTGCAAAAATGTAGACCGCATATCGCCTTGATGCGGCTCGGAAAAAAATAATAAGCCCTACAAAATATTGAGCGAGAAATTATGGAAATTGCATCGAATAAAGGCGTCATTGCAGACGCTTCGACCCCGGCAGGTCGTGCTGGAATGAGTGAGAGCGAGTGGCGAGAAGCGATCAAATTCGACAGTACTGACACCGGCTGGGTGATTATGAGTATCGGGATGGCGATTGGCGCAGGGATTGTTTTTCTCCCGGTGCAGGTCGGTTTGATGGGATTGTGGGTATTTTTGCTCTCATCGGTGATTGGTTACCCGGCAATGTATCTGTTTCAGCGGTTATTTA
This sequence comes from Escherichia sp. MOD1-EC4550, assembly GCF_963876935.1. Taxonomy (NCBI): domain Bacteria; kingdom Pseudomonadati; phylum Pseudomonadota; class Gammaproteobacteria; order Enterobacterales; family Enterobacteriaceae; genus Escherichia; species Escherichia sp. MOD1-EC4550. The sequence continues at coordinate 331,895 of NZ_CAWNSE010000023.1, read as the reverse complement.
TTAATACGCTGGCAGAATCACCAGAGTGTAAAGATTACCCCAGCGTCATCAGCGGTTATTTAGGTAAAAACTGGGGCATCCTGTTAGGTGCGCTCTATTTCGTGATGCTGGTGATCTGGATGTTCGTCTATTCCACTGCCATCACCAACGATAGTGCTTCCTACCTGCATACCTTCGGCGTGACGGAAGGGTTGCTGTCAGACAGTCCCTTTTATGGTCTGGTACTGATTTGCATTCTGGTGGCGATCTCCTCACGCGGCGAGAAATTGTTATTCAAAATTTCGACGGGGATGGTGCTGACCAAGCTGCTGGTGGTCGCGGCGCTGGGCGTGTCGATGGTCGGAATGTGGCATCTGTACAACGTCGGTTCGCTGCCGCCGCTGGGGCTGCTGGTGAAAAACGCCATTATTACGCTGCCGTTTACCCTGACGTCGATTCTGTTTATCCAGACGTTAAGCCCGATGGTGATCTCTTATCGCTCACGGGAAAAATCCATTGAAGTGGCGCGGCATAAAGCATTGCGGGCAATGAATATCGCGTTTGGCATTTTGTTTGTCACCGTCTTTTTCTACGCCGTGTCGTTCACGCTGGCGATGGGACATGACGAAGCGGTAAAAGCCTACGAGCAGAATATTTCTGCGCTGGCAATTGCCGCACAGTTTATTAGCGGTGACGGCGCAGCGTGGGTGAAAGTGGTCAGCGTCATTCTTAATATTTTTGCCGTAATGACTGCATTCTTTGGTGTCTATTTAGGTTTTCGCGAAGCAACGCAAGGGATCGTAATGAACATCCTGCGTCGCAAGATGCCTGCCGAGAAGATTAACGAAAATCTCGTTCAGCGCGGCATCATGATTTTCGCCATTTTGCTGGCCTGGAGCGCCATCGTACTGAACGCACCGGTGTTGAGCTTCACCTCTATCTGTAGCCCGATTTTCGGCATGGTAGGGTGCCTGATCCCGGCGTGGCTGGTTTACAAAGTACCGGCATTGCACAAATACAAAGGGATGTCTCTGTACCTGATTATCGTCACTGGTTTGTTGCTTTGTGTTTCTCCGTTCCTGGCATTTTCTTGATTTACCTGAAATTTTAAGGTTTTTAATATGTTTGATTCGACTTTAAATCCGTTATGGCAGCGTTACATCCTCGCCGTTCAGGAGGAAGTAAAACCGGCGCTGGGATGTACTGAACCGATTTCACTGGCGCTGGCGGCGGCGGTTGCTGCGGCAAAACTGGAAGGTCCGGTTGAACGTGTAGAAGCCTGGGTTTCGCCAAATCTGATGAAGAACGGTCTGGGCGTCACCGTTCCCGGCACGGGAATGGTGGGGCTGCCGATTGCGGCGGCGCTGGGCGCGTTAGGTGGGAATGCCAATGCCGGGCTGGAGGTGCTGAAAGACGCAACGGCGCAGGCAATTGCCGATGCCAAAGCGTTGCTGGCGGCGGGGAAAGTCTCGGTTAAAATCCAGGAACCTTGCGATGAAATCCTCTTCTCACGCGCCAAAGTCTGGAGCGGTGAGAAGTGGGCGTGTGTCACCATCGTTGGCGGGCATACCAACATTGTGCATATTGAAACGCACAATGGCGTGGTTTTTACCCAGCAGGCAAGTGTTACAGAAGGTGAGCAAGAGTCGCCGCTGGCAGTGCTCTCCAGAACGACGCTGGCCGAGATTCTGAAGTTCGTCAATGAAGTGCCGTTTTCGGCGATCCGCTTTATTCTCGATTCCGCGAAGTTAAATTGCGCGTTATCGCAGGAAGGTTTGAGTGGTAACTGGGGGCTACATATTGGCGCGACGCTGGAAAAACAGTGTGAACGCGGTTTGCTGGCGAAAGATCTCTCTTCATCCATTGTGATTCGTACCAGCGCGGCATCCGATGCGCGTATGGGCGGTGCTACGCTTCCGGCAATGAGTAACTCCGGTTCTGGCAATCAGGGGATCACCGCAACAATGCCTGTGGTGGTGGTCGCAGAACACTTCGGGGCAGATGATGAGCGACTGGCGCGTGCGCTGATGCTTTCGCATTTGAGCGCGATTTACATCCATAACCAGTTACCGCGTTTGTCTGCGTTGTGTGCCGCAACGACAGCAGCAATGGGGGCTGCCGCCGGGATGGCATGGCTGGTGGATGGGCGTTATGAAACCATCTCGATGGCGATCAGCAGTATGATCGGCGATGTCAGCGGCATGATTTGCGATGGTGCGTCGAACAGCTGCGCGATGAAGGTTTCGACCAGTGCTTCGGCTGCGTGGAAAGCGGTGTTAATGGCGCTGGATGATACCGCTGTGACCGGCAATGAAGGGATTGTGGCGCATGATGTTGAGCAGTCGATTGCCAACCTGTGTGCGTTAGCAAGCCATTCGATGCAGCAAACGGATCGGCAGATTATCGAGATTATGGCGAGCAAGGCCAGATAAACACCTGGTTTTGGGTATCGTGTCGGATGCGATGCTGGTGCATCTTATTTGGCCTACGAGTTGTGCAATTTGTTGATGTTGCTGGTTTTGTAGGCCGGATAAGGCGTTTACGCCGCATCCGGCAACCTGTCTTTACGCGGTAGCTTCATCCTCGGCTAAACGCGTTTCAGCATCCGCGACGATGGCTTCCAGTTCGCTCAACATCTCTTCATAGCCAAAATTATTGGCGGTGCGAGCAGGTTCTTTCGCCACCACGGGCTTCACTGGCTGACGCTTTTTGGCCGATTTTTTACTCATCATCATCTCCCTGTAAAAACAACTAGACAGGCAAATCTATCAGCAAAGCGCGCAGTGGGGAATCGGCAACCAGCGTAATGTTAGCCTCGTCACGAATAAACGCCCCATCACCGCAGGTCAGCGCCGCTTTCTCTTCATGATGCGTAAGTGCATGAAATTTCCCGTGAATCGATTGCAAATACGCGCGTGGCCCATGCAACTGGAAATTCGCACTTTCGCCTTTGTTTAGCACGATATGATGCAGCCACACTTGCTGGCGCAACTGCAGGCTTCCCATCGCCCCCTCTGGCGAGGCGATTAATTGCTGCTTGTCCATATTAAGCGCCAGCTTTTGAATCAGCGGATTCTCTCGCTGCGGGCAGGCATCCAGCCAAAGCTGCATTCGCGTTAACGGTTTGTCTTTGCTGAGATTGTGTTCGCTATAGCTGACACCCGGCTGGGTAGAAAGCAGCAACGCTTCACCTGCGTAGGCCTGAATATGATTGCCTTCGCTGTCACGATACTCAGCTTCTCCATCCAGAATCACATTTAAAATATCGACTTTAGGATAGGTACGCGGCTGGAAGGCGGCACCTGGGGCCAGAACTTCCTGGTTAAGCACACGCAGGGAGGCATAACCTAACAATTTCGGGTCGAAGTAGTGTCCAAAGGAAAAAGTATACCGGGCCTGCAACCATCCGTAGTCTGCTTGTCCACACTGCCTGGCAGTTCGGGTAGTAATCATAATTCTTGACCTCTCTTTACTTCCTTTTATGGTAAGGGGCTGGACGCTACATTGTTAGCCAGATATTCTGCCCGGTATGTTCAAATTTCCTGAATGAGAACGAAATGGCCAAAGAAAGGGCATTAACGCTGGAAGCACTACGGGTTATGGATGCGATCGATCGCCGGGGCAGTTTTGCGGCGGCGGCGGATGAGCTGGGACGCGTGCCTTCCGCACTTAGCTACACCATGCAAAAACTAGAAGAAGAGCTGGATGTGGTGTTGTTTGACCGCTCGGGCCATCGCACCAAATTCACCAATGTCGGGCGAATGTTGCTGGAGCGAGGGCGCGTTTTGCTGGAAGCCGCAGATAAACTGACTACCGATGCGGAAGCCCTCGCGCGCGGTTGGGAAACGCATCTCACCATTGTGACTGAGGCGCTGGTACCGACACCCGCCTTTTTCCCGTTAATCGACAAACTGGCGGCAAAAGCCAATACCCAACTGGCAATCATCACCGAAGTGCTGGCGGGGGCGTGGGAACGGCTGGAGCAGGGGCGCGCGGATATTGTTATCGCGCCGGATATGCATTTTCGTTCCTCGTCGGAGATTAACTCGCGCAAGCTCTATACCTTAATGAACGTCTACGTTGCCGCGCCAGATCACCCGATTCATCAAGAGCCAGAACCGCTCTCTGAAGTGACGCGTGTGAAATATCGTGGTATTGCGGTGGCGGATACCGCTCGTGAGCGCCCGGTATTGACCGTACAGCTGCTGGACAAACAGCCGCGCTTAACGGTGAGCACGATTGAAGATAAACGTCAGGCATTACTGGCGGGGCTTGGCGTGGCGACGATGCCGTATCCGATGGTTGAAAAAGATATTGCGGAAGGACGGTTGCGTGTCGTCAGCCCGGAATCGACCAGCGAGATCGATATTATTATGGCCTGGCGTCGTGACAGTATGGGGGAAGCGAAATCCTGGTGTCTGCGGGAAATTCCCAAACTTTTTAGCGGAAAATAATATTTGTTATTTTTAATAAAAAGGGGCGAAATATCGCCCCAATTCTAAGATTAATTTGAACCAAACTTCGGATCGTTTCCGTAACGATTGCTGCCAGAATTGCCTTCTAAACAGGCAAATACAAACAGAACTAACCAGCCAATGACCGGTACCAGATAGAGAAGCGCCCACGCACCTGAACGGTCAGTATCGTGCAGACGACGAACGCACAGAGCAATGACCGGAATGATTGTTGCTGCCAGGTAAATGAGAGAAAGGAATGGAAACTCTAAACCTAAAATCAATTGAATGACATTGATAATAGTGCCGACGATGGCGTTAATCAGAGTAAACATCCAGTACTCTTTACGACGTGCACGACCAGAGAAACCAACATAATTTTTTAATACGGCTAAATACCACTGCATAAAAACATCCCTTTAATTAAAAGTTGCGAAAGTCTATTCCGGGGATGGAGTAAATGCTATTCGTATCTTTCTTTTTCGGATGTTATAAAGGTTTTGATATTTAAGATAAATACATGGCCGTTTTTTATATGTAATTTATATAACGACATTGAAATAATTTAAATAAACATTAGTAGATTATTTATTCATCAACATGATGATAAAAGCCGGATGAGTCAGACATCCGGCGAGGAGATTTGTTTTAAGGTTCCAGTTTCGGATCTGGTCCAAAGCGGTTTTCGCCTGGCGTACCCGCCTGACAGTTAAAGACGATGATAATAAGCCAGCCGATAAACGGGATTAAGAACAACAGTGCCCACCACGCCGAGCGGTCGGTGTCGTGCAGGCGGCGGAACTGAACTGCCCACCATGGTAAAAACACCAGAATACCGTAGATTGTCGTCAGGATGCCTTCGCCACCGGCACGTTGCCAGCCTAACATTTTATCCAGTAGCCCCAGCACGAACGTAAAGATGATGTTGACCAGAATAAACATCCAGTACTCTTTGCGCCGCGCACGGCCCCGGAAACCGACATAATTTTTTAGTACTTTCAGATACCAGTCCATTTTTGCCTCAATTTTGCTCAATCACTTGTTTTTAAAGCAGCAATTTAAGAATAGACGTGAATGAAATGGCAGTAAATATTATCTCGATGAATTAATAAGGCGCTGTGAAGGATAAGGGCAAGCGCAAAATTGCCAGATGCGCTACGCTTATCTGGCCTGCGCGGTCATTGCAACATATTGAATATAAATGTTTTGTAGGTTTGATAAGGCGTTTACGCCGCATCCGACATGAACAACACGCACTTAGCTAATTATCAGAGGCACCTCGTAAGGTGCCTTTTTTTAACCGAAGCGAACATCTCGTCCATGCGGTTCATCGAGATCCTGCCACGGACCAATTGAAATAATCCCCGTAGGGTTGATGGTCTTATGGCTGCGGAAGTAATGATTACGGATGTGATCGAAATTGACGGTTTCGGCAATTCCCGGCATCTGGTAGATATCGCGCAGGAAGCCATACAGATTCAGGTAATCGCTGATGCGGTGCTTATCACACTTGAAGTGGGTCACATACACTGGATCAAAACGCACCAGCGTGGTCCACAGGCGAATATCGGCTTCGGTTAGCTGGTTGCCGGTCAGGTAACGGTGCTGACCTAAAATCTGTTCCAGTCGCGCCAGCGATTCAAACACTTTCGCCACCGCCTCGTCGTAGGCTTGCTGGCTGGTGGCAAAACCGGCTTTATACACGCCATTGTTAACGGTGTCGTAAATCCAGCCATTAAGTTCGTCAATTTTCGTTTGCAGGGCTGAAGGGTAGTAATCTCCAGCTTTCGCACCCAGCGCATCAAACGCGGTATTGAACATGCGGATGATTTCCGCTGATTCGTTGCTGACAATGGTGTGGTTCTTCTTGTCCCAGAGTACGGGAACAGTGACACGTCCGCTGTAGTGTGGATCGGCGTGGAGATAAAGCTGATACAGAAACTCATGTTGATAGAGTGTATCGCCGGTTGCTCCCGGAAAACTGTCATCAAAGGTCCAGCCGTTTTCCAGCATTAACGGGTTCACTACGGAAACGGAAATAAACGGTTCCAGTCCTTTGAGTTTACGCATGATCAGCGTGCGGTGCGCCCACGGGCAGGCGAGTGAAACATAGAGATGATAACGATCTTTCTCTGCGGCAAAACCGCCTTTGCCAGTGGGGCCTGGCGCGCCATCGGCAGTGAGCCAGTTACGAAATGCGGAAGCTGAACGTTGAAATTTACCGCCGGTGGATTTGGTGTCGTACCAGGTGTCATGCCAGACGCCGTCAATCAGTTGACCCATTTTTCTCTCCTCCAATAGCAAAAACGAGGAGCGTTTCTCCTCGTTTGAGACTGATGGCAAACGCAAAACTGCCTGATGCGCTATGCTTATCAGGCCTACGAGGTTTCTGCAATGTATTGAATTTGCATGTTTTTGTAGGCCGGATAAGGCGTTCACGCCGAATCCGGCATGAACAACGCGCACTTTGTCAACAATCTGAAACGAGGAGTGTTCCCCCTCGTTTTTTATCGTTAAGTATAGCGCGTACTTACCACTTTTTATTCAACAGACGGTCGATGCTATACGCGCCCGGACCGGTAATCGCCAGCAGCAGGAATCCGCCAGAAATAGTCAGGTTTTTCATAAACATCAGCGAGTTCATGCCTTCTGCAAAATTGCTGTGAAATAAAAATGCCGTCAGCAGCGTAAAGCCCGCAGTAAACAGGGCAGTGGTACGTGTCAGGAAACCGAACAGGATTGCCAGACCACCACCAAACTCAAGCAGAATCACCAGTGGCAACATAAAGCCAGGGACACCCATCGCTTCCATATATTGTTGCGTACCCGCGTAGCCAGTAATTTTTCCCCAACCTGCCGTAATAAACAGAATCGGCATTAAAATGCGTGCGACCAGTACCCCAACATCTTCTAATTTTTTCATCTTACTCTCCACTGCGCCGCTCAGGCTGCTGATTGTTTTTTTGTGCAAGGGCGCGGTATTAGCGTCGTTGCTTTCGATGGAGAGAATCATAAACGTGGCGAAGCGTGATTGTTAGCAAGGAAAACTGTCAAATATTTTCAAAAAATTTGAGGAATAAGGCCGGAATGTCTCCGGCCAGAAAGGAAGTTAACCGCGAAGCTGTTGTTGCTTGAGGGTTGTTTTCACCAGACGCCAGGCGCTCCATACACCAAAACCGCGTCTGGCCCAGCGGACCAGCATATTGGGATGACGAATCGTCCAGATAGCCATCACACTACTGCCAACCAGCGCCCAGGAGCGCAGACTCAGCAGCATATTCCAGCGACGATCATAAGCGCCTGTCGCCTCCAGCCATTCACGACGACTGGCGGAAAGATCCAGCCGTTGTTGCTGGATCTGGCTAAGCAGTTGCGCCTTACGTCGTTCACGTTCGACTTTACTGCTCACGGGACTCCTCCTCGAGCAGTTGCCGATCGTTTGCCAGCTCATGGCGCGTATGGCGCAGTAAGGTGGATTTACGCGATTTACGTAACGTCCAGATACCGCCAATGAGTGCCAGTAGCAGCAACACCACGGTGGTGGCAATCATCGCATTCAGGCGATATTGCGGATCAACCGCCCAGATAATCAGCACCATCAGGCTCATAAGACCAAATGCAGCGAAAAGCATCGTCAGGCCCAGCATCAGTAAAAGCTGAAAGAGATTGGCTTTTTCCTCTTCCAGCTCCACCACCGCCAGCCGCAGACGTGTCTCCACCATTTCAACCATGATGGAAACAATTCGCTGCCCGATGCCCAGAACGCTTTTACCGGGCCCTTGCGCGTGATGAGTGTCCGCCATAATTAACGACGCGACAGCAGAACGCCGAGCACTACACCGATTGCAGCGCCAATGCCCACGCCCGTCCATGGATTTTCACGCACATACTCATCGGCACGCGCCGCCGCGACACGGGTTTGTTTGGCAATGGCATCACCGGTTTCACCCAGGCGATAACGGCTCTGTTTCAGTGCCTGCTCCGCTTTGCTACGAATCTTACTCAACTCTTCTTTCGACTTCTCGCCAGATGAGCTAAGCACCTCTTCCAGCGTATCGGAAAGGGATTTCAACTCAGCACGCAGATGTTCCGTAGTGTGTTCTTTCGACATAGTTTTCTCCAGGTGAGTAAGTAGTGACTATTGTGAGTTAGTAATCGCGCGCTTCCAGCTTTTTCAGCTCTTCCTGCGCTTCTGCCAGTTTCCGTTCGCGTTTGGCAATCTTATCGGCATCGCCTTTTTGCTTCGCCTCGGCTAAATCTTGCTGGCGTTCCGCCACCTCATCTTTCTGCTTTGCGATTTTCTTCTGATGATCGGCACGCAGCTGGCTATCTGAACAGTTGGCCCGGACTTCACTCAGGGCTTTATTCAGACCGTCAATACGATTCTGGTTTTGGTGTTTTTCGGCATAGCTGATCTCCTTAAGGATATTTTGCTCCTTTTCCTGACACAGGGTAGTGGCATAACTACCGGTACTAAGAGCAAAAAGAGAAACAGCTAAAGCGATGCGGTATTTCATTCTTGAACCTTCCATTGTGATTCGGACCTATTACAAAGGAACGATTGTCCAGACAACGAAGCGGTAGTGTTAACCACCGCCTCATTAATCATAGACAGTTACGGTGAAATCACCAAAGTGAGTGATCTGTTTCGGATAACAGGAAGTTATCCGAAGCGATGAGAGTTATCCCGCAATCGGGTTAGCCACTGCATAGCCTGACTATTATTGTCCTGCTGCGCAATGATGTAGCCATGGGGCAATGTTCTGTCGAGAACCGCTTTTGCTGCGGCACTCTGGTCGCTGGAGTCAAACGTAATTAACAGAGTGTCGTTTTTAGGGGTGATGCTTTTGAAAGGAATGCCGTGAGCGTCAAGGTGATGCCAGATTGAAAAACCGTCTGGCATCGTTGTGCCTTGATGAACTGCACGAATCGCCAGCGTAGACTCTTGCTGGCGAACCGCGGACCAGGCCAGCAACAGCGTGCCGACCAGAAGTAAAACAGCGCCGGACCAGGTTAGCTGGCGAAGCGACATGCGAGGTATTTGCATCCCTTACCCCCGATTTCCATATTTCTTTTTCCATAACACGACCAGAGAACCTGCCAGGCCAAACACCAGCAGCACCACCGGGAGCAGCATCAGGCATGACATCAGCTGGTCCTCGTACTTTAAAAATACCGGCGTTTTGCCGAGCATGTAACCCAGAGTTGTCAGGATTAATACCCACAGCAGACCGCTCATCCAGTTGAAGAACTGAAAGCGCGCGTTATTCAGCCCTGATAACCCGGCAATCGTCGGCAGCAGTGTTCTGACAAACGCAATAAAGCGACCAATTAACAGCGCCGATAAACCGTGTTTATGAAAAAGATGGTGTGCGCGTTGATGATAATGCGCGGGTAAATGAGATAGCCAGTTTTGTACGGTGCGGGTATTGCCCAGCCATCGCCCCTGAATATAGCTGACCCAGCAGCCGAGGCTGGCGGCAACGGTCAGTAGCAGAATCGTTTGCGGATAGCCCATCGCGCCTTTCGCAATCAATACGCCGACCAACACCAGTAAACTGTCGCCCGGTAAAAAGGCCGCCGGAAGCAAGCCGTTTTCAAGGAACAAAATTACAAATAAAACAAAATAGAGCATGCCAATCATCGACGGATTGGCCAGGGTTTCAAAATCCTGCGCCCACAGGGCTTGCAGCAATTGGGTCAAAAGTTCCATTCATTATTCCTGGTGAATCGGTTAACGCCACGCTGGTTTTAAAAGATGCACTACCGCAATGTTATTGCTGTTTTGGTATGTTCTGCGGGTTTGATACATCAACACAGCCTGAACTATTCCCTGTTAAATCGTGAGATAAGAAAGCATTCAAAAGCATAAATTCAAATTGAATCTAATTGTAACAAAGGTCAACGTTGTTCGTTATCAAAATTACATGTCCGTGGTGTCTGATTTTGCTGAATGCAGGGGAGGGTGGCGAGAGGATTTACACAGGCTGACACTTTATACTTTTCGCTTACCGACGAGGCAAACAGGCGCGTCGTTGCGCCTGCCGAATGGGGATTTCATTTGCTGCCGCTGGTGGCCGTATCAAGATGCACAACGGGATTTTCGGCGAACAGATAGCGGTCGGCATTGAACTCGAAATCGTCGCTGGTTTCGTTAAATAACATGATCTTGGTGTTTTCCAGATGCTGCCACATTGCCAGCTTCGCGGCATGGGGATCTTTACGAATTAACGCTTTGAGGATCTGATCGTGGTCATCGCACCAGTTATCGACAGTACGGGCATCAATATGCTCGTGCAGTTTTTTCCAGTATGGGTTATGGCTACGTTGGGTCCACATTTTTTCAACGATGGCTGCCAGGGCGGAGTTCTGCGTCGCCAGGGCAACCTGAATATGGAACTGTAAATCCCATTCGGAATCACGGAAGCATTGTTCGCCGCGCGCCTGCTCCTGGATGGCCATCAGTTTCATGATGTCCTGTTTGGTTACTTGGGTCGCTGCGAACTCGGCAATATTACTTTCGATGAGCTGACGTGCCTGAAGCAGCTCAAACGGACCGTAATTGGCGAATTCCATATTAGTGTCAGCAGACTGCTGATGGCGCGGCTGGTTGGAAACCACATGAATACCCGAGCCTTTACGCACCTCTACATAGCCTTCAACTTCAAGCATGATGATGGCTTCACGAACCACGGTGCGACTGACGTTCTTTTCATCGGCAATAAAGCGTTCAGCAGGCAGTTTATCACCCACCAGATAGACGCCCTGTTCGATGCGCTCTTTCAGATCAGCGGCAAGTTGTTGATACAAACGGCGTGGTTCAGTGATTTCCATATGCGTCTCCCGGAGTGGAATGCGGACGAAGTTATCATACCACTTTATTCAAGGGTATGCCATCGTTCATATATAATTATGGTGATTGAATTAATATAATAAATTAATATTGTGAATATTTATAAATTCCTAAAAATTAAGTGTTGCCATTGTGAAAATCACTATGTTTCAGTAACTTAATTCTTTACTTTTAAATTTAATCTTCACTAAAAATGCTTTTTTATATTGACTTACAATAGGTCTACATTTCTAATGCACTAACTTTTTGGAAACAATATTGTAAGATCAAATTTATATGGTGGCGAAAATTAACTTCTTATCACGGCTTACGCCGCTTTTATTCGTGTTCGCTCCTTTTTTTGCACAGTCAAATATGACTGTTTATCCTATGGCTGTTTCCATTAATAGCCTGGGTGAAGGCAACGTTCGCGTTATATCTAAAAGTAATGAAGTTCAGTATATTAAGGCGACAGTATTCCGTATCGATAATCCATCGACGCCTCAGGAAAATGAAGTTGAGATTAAATCCGGTGATGCAAATCATCTGGTTGTGATGCCACCCAAATTCGCCTTACCAGCCGGTAGTAGCAAAACCGTGCGCTTTGTCGCGATGGAACCAGAGCAAAAAGAGAAAAACTATCGCGTTAAATTTGAAGCGGTTCCCAGTATTGATGACGTTGCCACGGATAAAAAAGATCTCTCTATGCAGTTAACAGTTAATTTAATTTGGGGGATTGTTGTTAGTGTTCCACCTCAGCAACCTATTGCTAAGTTAGAAGTAAGCCCTGCCCAAAAATTATTAAATGCAGGGAATCAGCGCTTGAAAATTTTAACGATCGCTTATTGTAAAAATAATAGTAAAAATAATTGCAAGATACAGACCGTCAATAAAAACATTTTCCCTGGTCAGGAAAGAAGTTTAGAAGGCATATCTGGCTACGATAAAATCGTTGTCAAATATAATAACTGGATCACCAAGGATAATGGCGAGTTTGAACTGGCGGTTCACTAATTATCATTGTAATAAACAAAGGAATAGTAATGAAAAAGGTATTCGCAAAATCTCTTCTGGTAGCGGCAATGTTTTCCGTTGCAGGTTCTGCATTAGCAGTACAAAAAGATATCACTGTTACTGCTAACGTTGATGCTGCTCTGGATATGACTCAGACAGATAACAGCGCACTGCCGAAAGCAGTTGAAATGCAATATCTGCCGGGGCAGGGCCTGCAATCTTACCAGTTAATGACCAAAATCTGGTCAAATGACACGACCAAAGACGTGAAAATGCAGTTAGTTTCTCCTGCACAACTGGTTCAAAGCCTGGACGCTACTAAAGTTGTTCCGCTGACTGTAACCTGGGGCGGTGAAGAGATTAAAGCTGATGCGGCAACCACTTTTACTGCAACAAAAATCTTTGCTTCCGATGCGTTAACTAACGGTTCGCTGGCTAAACCACTGATGTTTGCTCAAGCCACCAAAGGTGTTCTGGAAACAGGTATTTACAGTGGCGTAGTCAGCATTTATCTGTCCCAGGATATCTAATCCTAATAACAGAATTAACATGTAATAAAGGGAGGAAATTCCTCCCTTCTTTTAACTATTTTAGTATTTATTATGGATTACAGGACTGCCATGGATAAAAAACTACTGGCTCTTTTGATCCTGGCGAGTATCAGCCCGGCAAAGGCAACATTAACAAAAATCCCCGCTGGTTTCGAGATTATTGCTCAAGGACAGCAGGAGTATATCGAGGTTTATTTTGCAGGGAAAAGTCTCGGTAAATACTATGCAATGGTTAATCTTGATACCATAACATTTCTGGACTCATCGAGTTTATACAGTAAACTGGAATTGAACACCGACGATCAAAAAATCGCACGTACAGTGAAAGAAAAACTATCGCAACCGTTAGCTCGCCATGGTGAACTGGCTTGTGGCTTTGTACGTACTGATTCAGGCTGTGGTTTTCTTAATACTGAGACGGTAGAAATAATCTTCAATGATGAGGAAAGTTCAGCAACGCTCTTTCTCAATCCGCAATGGAGTTCTGCGTTTGATACGAAATCATTGTATTTAAATCCTGACAAAAATACGGTTAACGCGTTTATACATCAGCAAGATATTAATGTGCTGGTACAGGACGATTACCAATCGTTGTCAATTCAAGGTAATGGTGCGCAGGGAATAACAGAAAATAGTTATATTGGCGCCCACTGGAATTTCAACGGTTATGATGGTGATGATATCAGTGACAGTAATGCTGATGTCAGCGATCTCTATTATCGCTACGATTTTTTACGTCGTTATTATGTGCAGGCGGGGCGGATGGACAACCGCACATTATTTAATGCACAAGGTGGTAACTTTACGTTTAACTTTCTGCCACTCGGTGCAATCGACGGAATGCGTATCGGGTCGACGCTCAGTTATTTAAACCAGACGCAAAGCCAGCAGGGAACCCCGGTAATGGTTTTGCTTTCGCGCAATTCACGTGTTGATGCTTATCGTAATGAACAACTTTTGGGGTCGTTTTACCTCAATAGCGGTTCGCAATTTATTGATACCAATTCCTTTCCGCCAGGCAGTTACAGCGTGGCGTTAAAAGTCTATGAAAATAACCAACTCACCCGCACTGAGCTCGTGCCATTTACCAAAACCGGCGGTCTGACAGACGGAAATGCCCAGTGGTTTTTACAGGCGGGGAAAACCACATCTCAAGCTTCTGATGATGAAAGTTCGGCTTATCAGCTGGGTGTGCGCCTGCCATTACATCCGCAATATGAGCTCTATGCAGGGCTGGCGAATGCAGATGATGTTAGTGCCTTCGAGTTAGGCAATAACTGGGCAGCAGATTTAGGCGTGGCAGGGAATCTAATCATCAACGCCAGCGTGTTCCGTAACGATGATGGTGGCAAAGGTGATATGCAACAGGCTAACTGGAGTCAATCGGGATGGCCGACATTGGGCTTTTATCGTACCAACTCTGATGGTGATGTTTGTACAACCGACAACCCAGAAAGCTACAACGCCTTAAGCTGTTATGAAAGCATCTCCGCGACGATTTCACAGAATCTTGTAGGTTGGAACATGATGCTGGGTTATACCCGTACGCAAAATAACACGAATGACAATCTGCGTTGGGACAAACAGCAGAGCTTTGAAAATAACTATCTTCGCCAGACGACGGCGCAAAGTATTTCCGAAACTTTACAACTCAGTGCTTCTCGCGCTTTCGTGATGCGTGACTGGATTTTGAGTACTACTGTTGGTGTTTTCCATCGTAATGACAATGGGGATGATAACGACGATAACGGCTTGTACGTATCGTTTTCGTTATCTGATACGCCAACGATGGATAGCAATAACAACAGCTATTTAACCAATGTTTCTACTGACTATCGTTATAGCGATCAGGATGGCGATCAAACGTCATGGCAGTTATCTCATACCTTTTATAACGACTCATTCAGCCATAAAGAGCTTGGCGTGACCGTCGGCGGTCTGAACACCGATACCATAAACAGCGCGGTTAATGGGCGTTGGGATGGTCAATATGGAAATGTCTACGCTACTGTTTCGGACAGTTATGATCGCCAGAATCATGATCATATCTCAGCCTTTACCGGTACATATAGTTCCACACTAGCGGTGAGTCGCTATGGCATTAATGTGGGGGCCAGCGGCTCAGATGATCTGCTGGGGGCGGTGTTGGTGGATGTGAAAGGTTTCTCTGAGCAGGATGAACAGAGTCAGGAGCTGCAACTCGAAGCGCGAGTGGCGGGCAGCAGAACATTGCAACTTGGTCAAAATGACAGCGTATTGTTTCCGTACGCCGGGTTCCAGTCGGGTTTTGTGGAAGTTAACGATAGCAGCCAGGGCGATCAGCAAGGGACAACCAACATCATTAACGGTGCTGGAAATCGTGAATTAATGTTGTTACCTGGCAAGCTGCGCTATCGCGAAGTGTCTGCCAGCTTTAATTACAACTATATCGGTCGCTTGTTATTGCCCGCATCAGTAGAGAAATTCCCGCTAGTTGGTCTGAACAGCGCCATGTTACTGGTGGCTGAAGACGGTGGATTTACACTTGAGATTAGCGGTAGTGAAAAAGATCTGTATCTGCTTTCCGGGCAGCATTTCCTTAAGTGTCCACTGAGTGTTGTGAAGAAACGTGCCAGCATTCGCTACAGCGGGGTTGTGACTTGCAGCGTCGTGAGTTATTCGCAATTACCGGAGTCCATTCAGGTTCAGGCACAGTTAAAACAGCCTAAATTACGCGGAAACGTACAAACGGCGCAAAGGGAGGTTGCACCATGAGAAAGCGATTGATTGCAGGTATTTGGGGGATGTTTTTCTCCGCTCAGTATGCCCAGTCTGCGCCTGTTGTCACTGCAGAAGTGACATATGATTTGGCATCAGGAAGAGCAAATTATTACTTCTGGAATCGAGAAGAACCACCAGCAAAAAATAAGTATGCGTCTTATCTATGTGCATTCTCTAATTTACAGCAAACCTGTACCAGCAGCTCTAACATGTCCACAGTGCAAATCTATATGACAGAACAGCGCAGTGGTATGCGTTGGCCGGTAAAACTTAAAGGATACATATCTGCACGAACATCAAGAGTCGGTTCAGATTGTGCCGGGTATGCCAAACAACTCCCTCTTACTGATTATACTGGGTGGAATTGCAGAGATAACACGGGCACATATGGCGCGGACAGGAGACAACTCACACTTTACCTTGAACAGGCTGAAATGAAGAAGCTACCGATCGGTGGCGTCTGGAAAGGGTCAGTGAAATTACATTTGAATAGCCCTTCACAGGACTATTTTGCGGATATTACCCTGAATACCCTCGACCCCAATCATATAGACGTCTTCTTTCCTGAGTTTGCGCATGCCACGCCGCGTGTGCAATTAGATTTACATCCTACGGGCAGCGTCAATGGCAGCAATTACGCACAAGACCTGACCATGCTGGATATGTGCCTGTATGACGGTTTTAACGGTAATGGCCTCAGCTATGAAATCTTGCTAAAAGATGAGGGGCGCGCGGCGGCGGGGCGCAACAATGGTGAATTCTCCATATATCGTCAGGGAGGCACGTCTACTGACGCAGCGGAACGTATCGACTATCGCGTCAAAATGTCTAACCCGGAGACTGGCGGGCAAATCGACGTGCGCAACAATGAAAGTATCGTCTGGAACAACATCAATCTTAAACGAGTACGTCCGGTAGTGTTGCCCGGCATTCGTTACGCAGTGATGTGTGTCCCCACACCACTGACGTTGGTGGTGGATAAATTTAATGTGACGGCAAAACAGGCTGGATATTACATGGGTAAATTGTCGGTAATATTTACCCCATCCTTGCCAACTATCAATTAATCCTGTAACCCGGATAAACGGTTTTTTCTCTACAAACAACGAAGCCGCCTGAACTGGCGGCTTCGTCATTACAACTTACGTTAAGCCTTAATGTTGCGGTGCGGGATCGTTATGTGATTCCTGCGCCACCTCAATCGCCGGTTTGTTCTGCAACACAGTCCAGATAACCAGCGCACCCAGCAGGTCGAATACTGCCAGAACTGCGAACAGCGGGCTGAAGCCGATGGTGTCAGCCAGTGCACCGACTACCAGTGCAAACAGCGTACTTGCCAGCCATGCGGACATCCCGGTTAAACCGTTCGCCGTCGCCACTTCGTTACGACCGAACACGTCAGAAGAGAGAGTAATCAGTGCGCCAGACAGGGCCTGGTGAGCAAAACCACCGATACACAGCAGCATAATCGCGACATACGGGTTAGTGAACAGACCGATCATCCCTGGGCCAATCATCAGCACCGCACCCAGCGTTACTACCATCTTACGGGAAACGATCAGGTTCACGCCAAACCAACGCTGGAACAGCGGCGGCAGGTAACCACCGAGGATACAACCAAGGTCAGCAAACAGCATCGGCATCCAGGCGAACATCGCGATCTCTTTCAGGTTAAAGCCGTAAACTTTAAACATGAACAGCGGGATCCACGCGTTAAAAGTACCCCAGGCAGGTTCAGCCAGGAAACGCGGTAGCGCGATACCCCAGAACTGACGGTTACGCAGGATCTGACCAACGGACATTTTCTTCGCTGTGTCAACCTGGTGCTGGGCTTCCTGACCATTAATAATGTAGTCACGTTCTTCATCGGTCAGATGTTTCTGGTCGCGCGGATGCTTGTAGAAAATCAGCCATGCCATCGCCCAGATAAAGCTCAGCGCACCGGAGATGATAAATGCCATCTGCCAGCTGTGCATCACGATTGCCCATACCACCAGCGGCGGCGCAATCATCGCACCAATCGAAGAACCTACGTTAAAGTAGCCGACCGCGATGGAACGCTCTTTTGCCGGGAACCATTCGGAACTGGCTTTCAGACCCGCCGGGATCATCGCCGCCTCTGCAGCACCTACCGCACCACGAGCAACCGCCAGGCCACCCCAGCTACCTGCCAGCGCGGTTGCGCCACAGAACACAGCCCACAGTACAGCAAACATTGCGTAACCGATTTTCGTACCCAGCACATCCAGTACATAACCTGCTACCGGTTGCATGACCGTATAAGCAGCAGAATAGGCTGCGATGATATAGGAATACTGTTGGGTGGAGATGTTTAACTCTTCCATCAGAGTTGGCGCAGCTGCCGCCACAGTGTTACGCGTCAGGTAACCAAGCACGGTGCCGAGCGTCACCAGTGCGATCATATACCAACGTAACCCTTTAATTTTACGCATGTAAAACCTCATCGTTTTGTTATATCCGCAGGAAGCGCGGCCATCATCCCGCCAGAGGCTGAAGATGTTAGTTACGACCGGGTAACCGAAAAAAAACCGGCACGCCCCGAACGTTGCCATGAAAGTTTCGTGCTAATTCGGCTTCCGTACCGGTTAACCCGATTCATCTAACAAATGAATGAATCGGCAATTTGCATTCCGTCGACTTATGATTTGCGACGGCAGAAAGATAACTTGTCATACAACTTTAAAAGGTGAGAGCCATCACAAATGTGGGAATATTTGTAGGGACATTACCTGATGACAGCGAGGCCAGTACTGGCGCGGCTTGCAGCGAGATTTACCACTTTGAGAGTAATTTTTTTAACTACGTTTATTGATCTATCTCACGAAAATATCTTCGGACTCTGGAAATTGGTGTGATAACTTTGTCAGCATCGCACCATAAGCAAGCTAGCTCACTCGTTGAGAGGAAGACGAAAATGACTCCGTTTATGACTGAAGATTTCCTGTTAGATACCGAATTTGCCCGCCGTCTGTATCACGACTACGCAAAAGACCAGCCGATTTTCGATTACCATTGCCATTTGCCGCCGCAGCAGATTGCGGAAGACTATCGTTTTAAAAACCTGTATGACATCTGGCTGAAAGGTGATCACTACAAATGGCGTGCTATGCGCACTAATGGCGTGGCTGAGCGTCTGTGTACCGGTGATGCGTCTGACCGTGAAAAATTTGACGCCTGGGCGGCGACCGTTCCGCACACTATCGGCAACCCGTTATACCACTGGACGCACCTCGAACTGCGTCGTCCATTTGGTATTACCGGCAAATTGCTTTCCCCGTCTACCGCTGACGAAATCTGGAACGAATGTAACGAACTGCTGGCGCAGGATAATTTCTCTGCGCGCGGCATCATGCAGCAGATGAACGTGAAAATGGTCGGCACTACCGATGACCCGATCGATTCTCTGGAGCATCACGCAGAGATCGCCAAAGACGGCTCTTTCACCATTAGAGTGCTGCCGAGCTGGCGTCCGGACAAAGCCTTCAACATCGAACAGGCGACCTTTAACGACTACATGGCGAAGCTGGGCGAAGTTTCCGATACCGACATTCGCCGCTTTGCTGACCTGCAAACTGCCCTGACTAAACGTCTGGATCACTTCGCCGCTCACGGCTGTAAAGTGTCTGACCACGCGCTGGACGTGGTGATGTTTGCTGAAGCGAACGAAGCGGAACTGGACAGCATTCTGGCGCGCCGTCTGGCAGGCGAAACCCTGAGCGAGCACGAAGTGGCACAGTTCAAAACTGCGGTGCTGGTGTTCCTTGGTGCCGAATACGCACGTCGCGGCTGGGTACAGCAGTACCACATCGGCGCACTGCGTAATAACAACCTGCGTCAGTTCAAACTGCTGGGGCCGGATGTAGGTTTTGACTCCATCAACGACCGTCCGATGGCGGAAGAACTGTCTAAGCTGCTGAGCAAACAGAACGAAGAAAACCTGCTGCCGAAAACTATTCTGTACTGCCTGAACCCACGCGATAACGAAGTGCTGGGCACCATGATCGGTAACTTCCAGGGCGAAGGTATGCCGGGCAAAATGCAGTTCGGTTCCGGCTGGTGGTTTAACGATCAGAAAGACGGTATGGAACGTCAGATGACCCAACTGGCGCAGCTCGGTCTGCTGAGCCGCTTTGTCGGTATGCTGACTGATAGCCGTAGCTTCTTGTCATACACCCGTCACGAATACTTCCGCCGCATTCTGTGCCAGATGATTGGTCGCTGGGTGGAAGCGGGCGAAGCACCGGCGGACATCAACCTGCTGGGCGAGATGGTGAAAAATATTTGCTTTAACAATGCGCGTGACTACTTCGCCATTGAACTGAACTAAGGTCTGGGGTTGATATGCAATACATCAAGATCCATGCGCTGGATAACGTCGCGGTTGCTTTAGCAGATTTGGCGGAAGGCACAGAAGTCAGTGTCGATAACCAGATTGTTACGCTGCGCCAGGATGTTGCTCGTGGACATAAATTTGCGTTAACGGATATCGCAAAAGGGGCCAACGTCATTAAATATGGCCTGCCGATTGGTTATGCATTGGCGGATATTGCGGCGGGGGAACACGTTCACGCCCACAATACGCGCACGAATCTGAGCGATCTGGATCAGTATCGCTATCAACCTGATTTTCAGGATCTGCCTGCGCAAGCGGCAGATCGTGAAGTGCAGATCTATCGTCGCGCTAACGGCGATGTCGGGGTGCGTAATGAGCTGTGGATCCTGCCAACCGTGGGCTGTGTCAACGGCATCGCGCGGCAGATCCAAAATCGTTTCCTGAAAGAGACCAACAACGCCGAAGGTACTGACGGCGTGTTCCTCTTCAGCCACACCTACGGCTGCTCACAGCTGGGCGACGATCACATCAATACCCGCACCATGCTGCAAAACATGGTGCGCCACCCGAACGCGGGCGCAGTGCTGGTGATTGGTCTGGGCTGTGAAAACAACCAGGTTGCCGCATTCCGTGAAACGTTGGGCGATATCGATCCTGAACGCGTTCATTTCATGATCTGCCAACAGCAGGATGATGAGATCGAAGCCGGGATCGCGCATTTGCATCAGCTGTATAACGTGATGCGCAACGACAAGCGCGAGCCAGGCAAACTCAGCGAACTGAAGTTTGGTCTGGAGTGCGGTGGTTCTGACGGTCTTTCTGGTATTACTGCTAACCCGATGCTGGGGCGTTTCTCTGACTACGTGATTGCTAACGGTGGTACTACCGTACTGACCGAAGTGCCGGAGATGTTCGGCGCAGAGCAGTTGCTGATGGACCATTGCCGCGACGAAGCAACGTTTGAAAAACTGGTCACTATGGTCAACGACTTCAAACAGTACTTTATTGCCCATGACCAGCCGATCTATGAAAACCCATCGCCGGGGAACAAAGCGGGCGGTATCACCACGCTGGAAGACAAATCACTTGGCTGTACCCAGAAAGCGGGTTCCAGTGTCGTGGTTGACGTGCTGCGTTACGGCGAGCGTCTGAATACGCCGGGGCTGAACTTGTTAAGTGCGCCGGGTAACGATGCCGTAGCGACCAGCGCCCTGGCGGGTGCGGGCTGCCATATGGTGCTGTTCAGTACTGGTCGCGGCACGCCATACGGCGGCTTTGTACCGACGGTGAAAATCGCCACCAACAGCGAACTGGCGGCGAAGAAAAAACACTGGATCGACTTTGACGCGGGTCAGCTGATCCACGGTAAAGCGATGCCGCAGTTGCTGGAAGAATTCATCGATACCATCGTTGAGTTTGCCAACGGTAAGCAAACCTGTAACGAGCGTAACGACTTCCGCGAACTGGCGATCTTCAAAAGCGGCGTAACGCTATAAAGTCGAAATGAGTTGTTAATAAAAAACGGCGTTTCATAATGTGAAGCGCCGTTTGCTTTTCCAGACCTGCTAAGGATTTATCATGACCGCGTATTGGCTGGCCCAGGGCGTGGGTGTCATCGCCTTTCTGATTGGTATCACAACATTTTTCAACCGTGACGAACGTCGCTTTAAAAAGCAGCTTTCGGTCTATAGCGCCGTTATTGGCGTACATTTTTTTCTTCTGGGCACCTATCCCGCCGGTGCCAGTGCCATCCTTAATGCCATTCGTACGCTGATTACTTTACGCACACGCAGCTTATGGGTAATGGCGATTTTTATTGTGCTGACTGGCGGAATTGGCCTGGCGAAGTTCCATCATCCTGTCGAACTACTGCCGGTTATCGGCACGATTGTCAGTACCTGGGCGCTGTTCCGCTGTAAAGGGCTGACCATGCGCTGCGTGATGTGGTTTTCAACGTGTTGCTGGGTGATTCACAACTTCTGGGCGGGGTCGATAGGCGGCACGATGATTGAGGGGAGTTTTCTGCTTATGAATGGCCTGAATATCATTCGTTTCTGGCGGATGCAGAAAAGGGGGATTGATCCGTTTAAAGTAGAGAAAACAACCCCTTCCGCCGTAGACGAAAGGGGGTAAACATTAATTACGCAGGGCGCTATTTGCCAGACGATCGTCTTCTGCCTGGCAAGCTGCCGCAGTGAACAGCACGTCAGTTGAAGAGTTCAGCGCGGTTTCGCAAGAGTCCTGCAATACGCCGATGATAAAGCCGACGGCAACCACCTGCATGGCGATATCGTTCGAAATACCGAACATATTACAGGCCAGTGGGATCAGCAGCAGAGACCCCCCCGCCACGCCGGATGCGCCACAGGCACACAGAGAAGCCACTACGCTCAACAGCAGCGCTGTGGGCAGATCGACCGGAATACCCAGCGTATTAACCGCAGCCAGCGTCAACACGGTAATGGTGATTGCTGCGCCCGCCATATTGATGGTGGCTCCCAGCGGAATAGAAACGGAATAGGTATCGCGATCCAGATTCAGCTTTTCACACAGCGCCATATTCACCGGAATGTTCGCCGCAGAGCTGCGGGTGAAGAAGGCGTACACACCGCTTTCACGCAGGCACAGCAGCACCAGCGGGAACGGGTTACGACGAATTTTCCACCACACCAGCAATGGGTTAACCACCAGTGCCACCAGTAACATACAGCCAACCAGCACGACCAGCAGTTGCGCGTAGCCCCACAGTGTGGAGAAACCGGTGGTTGCCAGGGTAGAAGAAACCAGACCAAAAATACCGATCGGTGCGAAGCGAATGACCAGTTTCACCATAAAGGTGACGGCATTCGACATATCGTTGATCAGGTTTTTGGTGGTCTCGTTACCGTGACGCAGTGCGAAACCGAGGCCAATTGCCCACACCAGAATCCCGATGTAGTTACCTTTCAGCAGCGCGTCGATGGGGTTGGAAACCATGCTCATTACCAGTCCGCGCATCACTTCGACAATGCCTGACGGCGGCGAAATATCACCCGCGCTACTGGACAAGTGCAGGGTAGAAGGGAAGGCAAAGCTGAAGACTACCGCGGCCAGAGCAGCAGAGAAGGTGCCCAGCAGATAGAGGAACAGAATAGGGCGAATGTTGGTTTTCTGCCCGTGCTGGTGGTTAGCAATAGATGCCATTACCAGCATCAGCACCAGAATTGGCGCTACAGCTTTCAGGGCACCAACGAACAAAGTACCTAACAGACCGACAGCTTCAGCCGCCGGTTTTGAGATCCATGCCAGAAGAATCCCCAGAACAAGGCCGACCAGGATTTGTTTTACCAGGCTGCCATGAGCCAGACGCCGGAATAGCCCCGGTGAACGTTGCGTAGTCATTTTTCGATCCTTTCATTGTGTTGTCGCACATCCCTGGTGCGTTCTGTCGACGCATCTTTCAGGATGTAACAAAGTGTTTGCAAGGTCGAGTATAAGGAAAGTTACAGCTTCGGGAAGCGAAAAATGCTGGATTTTAAAGAGAGGTCATGTTTTGCAACTTAATGGTTACATTTATTTGACATAAACAGAGGGAAGGACTGGCTACTAAGGCTGATTAGATAACATATGGGCAAAGCTATTTGGCATATGAGAACTGTTGCGCTCCTGTGATGTGCTATGCCACATAAAGTCACTGGCGCAGGGAGCGGCCAATCGCCGCTGCCCCGGCCTCCAGGGAACGCTTCGGTGATTTTGACGCCACTAACACCCAAGCGATCTTTTTGTAAAGAGCTATAAGTCGGTTACATACTTAATCGCTCATCTTTGTCTGGAAGGAGTTATCACCCGTAGTGGCTTAATATACAGCGAATTATCCCACCCGCTGCTTATCATGCCGATAATTCACCCAGGCGTTGATAATAAACGTCATCACCAGAATACCAAACACCACGCCCAGCGAAACGGCGATCGGAATATGGTAGAAATCGACAATCAGCATCTTGATACCGATAAACACCAGAATTACCGCCAGACCATATTTGAGCATCGAGAAACGTTCTGCTACGCCCGCCAACAGGAAATACATCGCACGCAGGCCGAGGATCGCAAACAGGTTTGAGGTCAGCACAATAAACGGATCGGTGGTCACGGCGAAGATAGCCGGAATGCTATCCACGGCGAAAATCACGTCGCTCAACTCCACCAGAATCAGTACCAGCATCAGCGGCGTGGCATACAACAAACCATTCTTACGCACAAAGAAATGCTCGTTGTCGATGGTGTCGGTCATGCGCAAATGACCGCGCAGCCAGCGCACCAGCGGCTTGTCACCAATACCTGATTCATCTTCATGAGCCAGCGCCATCTTCACGCCAGTAAACAGCAGGAAGGCACCGAAGATATACAGGATCCAGTCGAACTGCGAAATCAGCCAGCTGCCAGTGAAGATCATGATGGTACGCAGAACAATCGCCCCGAGTACGCCATACACGAGCACGCGGCGTTGTAATGCCGCCGGAACAGAGAAATAGCTGAACAACATCAGCCAGACGAAGACGTTATCGACCGCCAGTGATTTCTCAATCAGATAACCCGTGAGGAAGGCCAATGCCTGAGGGTCCGCGACTTCGCGCCCCTGTGTCTGCGCCAGATACCACCAGAAAGCGGCATTAAACAGTAACGATAGCGTCACCCAGACCAGCGACCAGGCCGCAGCCTGTTTCATGGTCATGGCATGTGCCCCGCGACGCCCCTGCAACAACAGGTCGATAGCCAGCATAATGACGACAACAACAGCGAATCCGCCCCATAGCAACGGCGTGCCGACAGTATTCATAGAAGTTCCTTACACATAAAAAAACGGCCAACGTCGGAAGACGTCAGCCGCTGCTTTTTATGCATAGACCTCGCCTTCCGGCAAGGTCTCACTTACAACAAAAAAGGAATACGTCTGCGTATTCCTTTCGGGTTGCCCGGTGACCGGATGTGGTTTTTCACACATCGTAATGACGATCGACCGGCAATGAAGTTACTCCCCTTTGCAGGTAACAAAGTATGACAGACCATTCGGTCAGTCAATGGTCTGTTACATCCCTTTTACACTGTTTTACTTTGGCTATTATAGTTTTACGCTATCTGCCGGAAAAATCACCCCGGTCTGGCGGCGGATCTCGGTCAGCAGCCTGGCGGTGATACGACTGACCGCCAGCCCTGGATGATCTACCAGATGTTCATCCACCAGGGTAGCGAACAGCTCTGCTTCGTACAGCATGGTATTAATATGCTGCGGTTGGGTAAGATCCTGCATCTGGCTGCCGCGCGGCACATAGCAAACTTTCTGGCATTCAGACAGTTTTTCAATCACCAGCGATCCCGCTTCGCCCTGAATCTCACTTGCCAGCACAGAATCACTGACCTTTGAGTGCTGCAAGGTAACGCTGAAATCACCGTAATCCATCACCACCACGCCGTGGGCATCCACACCACTTGCCAGCAAACTGGCGGTTGCCTGCACGCTTTTCGGTTCACCAAATAACGCCACCGCCGACGCCAGACAGTAAAAGCCGATATCCATAATTGAACCGTTGGAGAATGCCGGATTGAAGGTGTTGGGATTCTCGCCGTCCAGATAACGTTGATATCGCGAGGAATATTGGCAATAGTTGAAAAAGACTTTACGCAATTTGCCAACTTTCGGCAGTACCTGCCGTAACAAATGGAAATTCGGCAGGCTGGCGGTTTTAAATGCCTCAAACAGCACCACCTGATTTTCCCGCGCACAGGCAATGGCGGCATCCACTTCCGCCAGATTCGACGCCAGCGGTTTCTCGCAAATCACATGAATTTTATGGCTAAGGAAAAGTTGTGTCTGGGAAAAATGCAGGGCATTCGGGCTGGCAATATACACCGCGTCAATGGCATCGCTTTCTGCCATCGCTTCCAGCGATGTAAACAGATGCTCGACAGAAAAATCATTGGCGAAGTGCTGGGCCTGTTCAAGGCTGCGGGAATAGACAGCGGTTAACTTGTATTTACCGCTCTCATGGGCGGCCTCGACGAACTGGCGGGTGATCCAGTTCGTGCCAATCACAGCGAAACGTATCATAACGCGTGGATACTCCATAAAGGGATTCTGCCGTCAATGTAGCACGCCTTTTTCATCTTCGACGTGCGCAGATACGCATTATTCTTTCGCCGGACAGCCATGCTCGCTAAACGGCCCAATCATGACCGACGGCCCGAGATATTTCGGCTGTCGATGGAGGATTTTCGCGTCAATCACTGCGCTGACGCGAGCGAGTTTCTCCCGCAGCTGAGTATAAAAACCATGTTTCATATTCAGGTCTGGTGCGTTAAACCCGATGGCATCGATGCCGTACTGTTTTGCCAGCCAGATGGCGCGTTGGTTATGAAATTCTTGCGAAATAATAGTGATATGGCTTTCACCAAACACCTTTTTGGCACGCACCACCGAATCAAGCGTTGAGAATCCGGCATAGTCGCAGAAGATGACTTTTGCGGGTACGCCTTTAGCGATCAAAGCCTGCTGCATGCCTGAGGCTTCATCGTAATTTTTACGTCCGTTATCGCCGCTCACTAGTAGCCATTTCACTTTTCCGGCGTGGTACAACTCTGCTGCGGTATCAATACGTCGGGTAAAGTAGCGATTACCCGGCCTCGCCCCCAGCAATAAACCCACGTTGCGTGTTGGAACGGCGTTAACATCGCTCCAGGTCAGCTGCTTGCTGGCGTTGACCATTGCGCGATCGGCGATAAAAATTGTCGCTGCTGCCACAAGTAACAGTAAGCAGGCAATCTTTAGAGTCCGGCGAAAAAGGCGGGCAAAGGCGCGCAGCATGGTCGTTATCCTTAACGAAAGGGGGGAGGTCGATTTTAGGCGCTAAAGGAGGAAAAGATAACGCCTGACATCATTTTCAGATTTTGTCCTGCCCAAGCGACAACTGCGTTAGCCACAGACGAGTGTCGAATTCAAGCTGGTGGTACTGCGGCTCCATATGACAGCACAATTGATAGAACGCTTTGTTGTGCTCTTTCTCCTTCAGGTGCGCCAACTCGTGCACCACGATCATGCGCAAAAACG
Source organism: Escherichia sp. MOD1-EC4550 (assembly GCF_963876935.1). Classification (NCBI taxonomy): domain Bacteria; kingdom Pseudomonadati; phylum Pseudomonadota; class Gammaproteobacteria; order Enterobacterales; family Enterobacteriaceae; genus Escherichia; species Escherichia sp. MOD1-EC4550. The sequence continues at coordinate 304,870 of NZ_CAWNSE010000023.1, read as the reverse complement.
GTTCCGGCGCGTTGCGAAACACGGTAGCGACGCGGATCTCTGCTTTTGCTTTCAGCTTGCCGCCCTGCACACGCGAAACAGCGGTATGTAACCCGAGCGCGTTTTTCAGCACATGGATCTTGTTGTCATACATCACTTTATTGATCGGCGGGGCATTGCGCAGAAACTGATTCTTCAGATCCTGAGTATATTGCCAGAGGGCTTTATCGGTGGCGTAGTCGTGTGTTCCCGGATAGCGTTTTGCCAGCACATCGCCCAGACGCTGTTCATTAATCAGCGTGCGCACCTGGGAAAGCAACTGTTCGGGATAACCCTGAAGATAAGTAAGATTGCTCATAACCGCCCACGAAAAAGAGAAAAAGGGTATACTCACGCACCCTTTTCAGGGGCAACGTCGAAATTTTATCATTCAGGAGGGCCGATGAGCCACTTAGACAACGGTTTCCGTTCACTGACACTACAACGTTTTCCGGCGACGGATGACGTTAACCCGCTACAGGCGTGGGAAGCGGCAGATGAATATTTGCTGCAACAGTTGGACGACACAGAAATCCGCGGCCCGGTGTTAATCCTGAATGATGCCTTTGGGGCGTTAAGTTGTGTGCTGGCGGAACATAAGCCGTACAGCATTGGCGACTCATACATCAGCGAACTGGCGACGCGCGAGAATTTACGCCTCAACGGGATTGATGAATCGAGCGTGAAGTTTCTCGACAGCACCGCTGACTACCCGCAGCAGCCTGGCGTAGTGCTGATCAAAGTGCCGAAAACACTGGCATTGCTGGAACAGCAACTGCGCGCATTGCGCAAAGTAGTCACGCCGGATACACGTATTATTGCCGGTGCTAAAGCCCGTGACATTCACACCTCCACGCTGGAACTGTTCGAAAAAGTGCTCGGCCCGACCACCACCACACTGGCATGGAAGAAAGCGCGCCTGATTAACTGCACTTTCAACGAGCCGCCGCTGGTTGATGCACCGCAGACCGTTAGCTGGAAGCTGGAGGGTACTGACTGGACTATCCACAACCATGCGAATGTCTTCTCACGCACCGGGCTTGATATTGGCGCGCGCTTCTTTATGCAGCATCTGCCAGAGAATCTCGAGGGTGAGGTTGTCGATCTCGGTTGTGGTAACGGCGTTATTGGCCTGACGCTGCTTGATAAAAACCCGCAGGCGAAAGTGGTGTTTGTCGATGAATCACCGATGGCGGTTGCTTCCAGCCGTTTGAATGTTGAAACCAACATGCCAGAGGCGTTGGATCGCTGCGAGTTTATGATCAACAACGCGCTCTCCGGCGTGGAGCCGTTCCGCTTTAATGCTGTGCTCTGCAACCCGCCGTTTCACCAACAACATGCACTGACCGATAACGTTGCCTGGGAAATGTTCCACCACGCGCGCCGCTGCCTGAAAATCAACGGCGAGCTGTATATCGTTGCCAACCGTCACCTGGATTACTTCCATAAACTGAAGAAAATTTTTGGCAACTGCACCACCATTGCCACCAATAATAAATTTGTGGTGCTGAAAGCGGTGAAGCTGGGGCGTCGTCGGTAAGATTGACAGCTACCTGCCGGATGCGGCGTAAACGCTTTATCCGGCATACGTTCAGCACATTACCCCCAGGTCGGATAAGACGCGGCAAGCGTCGCATCCGGCAATGTCTGCCCAGTTCTGGAATCGCGCTTCCATAAAACAAAAAATCCCTGTCACCATCCTCTACATTCTCTTGTTTAGCGTTTTTTACGTTTATTCTTCCGTCACACAGATAAATTCATCCGTTGCCAATCTGTCAACGGATGTTATCATGTTGCCAATTTGTCAACGGACGTGATGAAGAATGCACCTGATAACTCAAAAAGCATTGAAAGATGCTGCGGAAAAATACCCGCAACATAAAACGGAGTTGGTGGCTCTGGGGAACACGATTGCTAAGGGATATTTCAAAAAACCTGAGTCATTAAAAACAGTATTCCCTTCTCTGGATAACTTCAAATATCTGGATAAGCATTATGTTTTCAATGTCGGGGGCAATGAATTACGTGTTGTAGCAATGGTCTTTTTTGAATCGCAAAAGTGCTACATACGTGAAGTTATGACGCATAAAGAATACGATTTCTTTACCGCCGTTCATCGTACTAAGGGGAAAAAATGATTGCGATTGCTGACATCTTACAAGCAGGAGAAAAGCTAACTGCTGTGGCACCTTTTCTGGCGGGTATTCAGAACGAGGAACAATACACCCAGGCGCTGGAACTGGTAGATCATCTGCTGCTCAACGATCCTGAAAACCCCTTGCTGGATCTGGTGTGTGCCAAAATAACCGCGTGGGAAGAATCAGCGCCCGAATTTGCTGAATTTAATGCCATGGCTCAAGCCATGCCTGGCGGTGTTGCTGTGATTCGTACCCTTATGGATCAATACGGTTTAACCCTTTCCGATCTTCCGGAAATTGGCAGTAAATCGATGGTGTCACGCGTTTTGAGCGGGAAGAGGAAATTAACGCTGGAACACGCTAAAAAACTGGCAACGCGATTCGGCATTTCTCCCGCCTTGTTTATTGATTAACGCGACGTGCCGGATGCGTCGCATCCGGCGCTTCAAACAACGATTTAAATCTCCAGCGCCAGCCGTGTTCCCTGCGCGATCGCCCGTCGTGCGTCCAGCTCCGTAGCCATATCGCAACCGCCGATTAAATGCACGGTTTTTCCTGCATCGATTAAGGGTTGTGCCAGCGTGCGGTTTGGTTCTTGCCCCGCGCAGATCACCACATTGTCCACGGCTAATATCTGCGTTTCGCCGTTGATCACCACATGCAGCCCGTCATCGTCGATCTTTTGGTAACTTACGCCTGGGATCATTTTCACGCCGCGCGCGAGCAGGGTGGAGCGATGGATCCAGCCGGTGGTTTTGCCTAACCCTTGTCCTGGTTTGCTGGCTTTGCGTTGAAGCATCACAATCTGTCGCGGGCTACGGGGGATCTGCATGCCTTGCGGGCTTAACCCACCACCCTGTTGCAGGCTACTGTCGATTCCCCACTCTTTACAAAACTCGGTGATATTCTGGCTGGTGGACTCCCCTGGCTGACTCAAATACATCGCTGTATCAAAGCCAATCCCACCACAACCAATGATGGCGACGTTGTTGCCCACCGGCGCTTTGTCGCGCAGTACGTCGAGATAACTCAACACCTTCGGATGATCGATCCCGTCGATGGGCGGAATGCGCGGTACGATCCCACTGGCGAGGATCGTTTCATCGAACGCCTTTAACTGATCTGCGGTCACGGTGTGATTAAGTTTCAGTGTCACGCCAGTCACTTCGATCATCCGGCGGTAGTAGCGCAATGTTTCGTAAAATTCCTCTTTGCCGGGGATCTGTTTGGCGATATTAAACTGCCCGCCGATCTCGCTATGTGCATCAAACAACGTTACCTGATGACCACGCGCCGCCGCATTGATGGCAAACGCTAGCCCCGCCGGACCTGCGCCGACCACCGCCAGATTTTTTTTCTGCACGGCGGGAAGGATCGGCATTTTGGTTTCATGGCAGGCACGAGGATTCACCAGACACGAGGTGACCTTGCCGACAAAGATCTGATCGAGACAGGCCTGATTGCAGCCAATGCAGGTGTTGATCTCATCGGCTCGCCCCGATTGCGCTTTTGACAGCAGCTGCGCATCAGCAAGAAACGGTCGCGCCATCGATACCATATCGGCATCACCGCGCGAGAGAATATCGTCGGCAACCTGCGGATCGTTAATCCGGTTGGTGGTCACCAGCGGCAATGAGACGTGACCTTTCAGTTTGCGTGTGACCCAGCTAAATGCGCCGCGCGGCACTGGCGTGGCGATGGTCGGAATCCGCGCTTCATGCCAGCCTATTCCAGTGTTGATAATGGTTGCGCCCGCCGCTTCAATGGCCTGCGCCAGTTCTACCGTTTCGGTAAAAGTCCCGCCGCCTTCTACCAGGTCGAGCATCGACAGCCGATAGATAATAATGAAGTCGTTGCCGACGCGCTCGCGCACCGCACGCACTACTTCGACGGCAAACCGCATCCGGTTGCGGTAATCGCCGCCCCACTGGTCGCTACGCTGGTTGGTGCGCAGAGTCAGAAATTCGTTGATCAAATACCCTTCAGAGCCCATCACTTCGACGCCATCGTATCCGGCCTCCCGCGCCAGTTGCGCGCAGCGGGCGAAATCGTCGATCAGTCGCAGGATCTCTTCATGGGTGAGTTCATGAGGAACAAAACGGTTGATGGGGGCCTGCAACGCGGAGGGCGCTACCAGATGCGGTTGGTAGCTGTAGCGTCCGGTATGCAAAATTTGCAGGGCGATTTTGCCGCCTTCCTGATGTACCGCTTCGGTAATGGTGCGATGGTGCGGGATCTGGCTGACGTCATTGAGCATTGCACCGCCTTCCATGCCAACGCCTGTTAAATCAGGTGCAATACCGCCGCTAACGATCAGCGCCACGCCGTGACGGGCGCGTTCAGCATAAAACGCCGCCAGCCGCTCGGCACCGTCCGGGTATTCCTCCAGCCCGGTGTGCATTGAACCCATCAACACGCGGTTTTTTAACGTGGTAAAACCTAAATCAAGCGGGGCAAACAGCGACGGGTAGCTCATAAATTATCCAGTATGTAAAATAATTGTTATGTGGTCGGATGAGTTCTAATTTAGCCGTCGCCGGGGAAAAGGGAAAAGGGGAATGCGGGGTTTGTGATGGGAATCAAAAAGAATACGCTGGTGGTAATGCCGGATGCGACGCTTGCCGCGTCTTATCCGACCTGGGGGAACGTACATGTAGGGCGGATAAGGTGTTTACGCCGCATCCGCCAGCCGTTGCAAATTACTGCTTACGGAAAAAATCGTTATACAACATATACAAATGTGCGGCACTCCAGGAGAAATTGGGTGCCCCTTGCTGCGCGCCAGTCAGAGGGTTGTAATTCTCCTGAATCGGACCGTCGGCGGTTAATCCTTTGGCATGTTGGAAGAACGTATCCGCCAGTTTCAGGGCGTCATCGCGATAACCGTAACGCTCCATTCCTTTCAGACCAAACCAGAACTGATCTACCCATACGCGCCCGCGCCAGTAGATATCCGCGCCAAAAGCCGGGTTGGTTAACGCCGCCGTTCCCAGCGGTACAAAGGTGTTGAACTCTTTGGTGTCCAGCATCACCTTCACCACCGCGTCGGCATTGGCCTGCGTTGCCGCACCGTTAAACAGCGGCGACCAGCCTTCAGGCCCTTTACCGCGCTCAACAATCGGCTTACCCGCGCAGCCATTTGCCCGCGGTTTACCTTCAATGCGCACGTCATAGTAGAACTGTGTAGTCGGGTCGAACATACAGGTGTTGATGTAGTCCGCGAGCTGCTGTGCCAACTGGCGATAGCGTTTGGCCTCTTCCGGCTTACCGAGTATGGTTGCCATCTCCGCCAGATAATGGTTATCGCTGTACATATAGCTGGCCTGATCCACCGACTCCTGCAATAGCGAGTAGCCCAGCAACGTTCCGTCCTGACTGCGGTTTTCGGCGAATTTCACCGTCCAGTCGCTACGTTTGCCGCCGTTAGCGACATATTTATCCAGCTGTTCCTTGTCGATAAACCCAAAGACGGCGGCGTCATCACGACCTGATTCCCACGACGCAGCAACTTGTGCCGGGATTTCCAGACTGTCGTACTGGCCTTTCTCCACCACGCGGGCGTAGTTGTTCAGCCCAGACAGCGTCTCTTCTTTATCGCCTTTTTTCACCGTAAACAGCATCTCGCCGCTCTTGGTGTTATGGGCTTTATCGCGGGTCGCGCCATATTCCGGCACGCCGTTGCCGTTATGATCGCGGTTACGTAACCACCAGTCGTGATAGGCCACCAGCTTCGGGTACATCTCTGCCAACCAGGCTTTATCCTGGGTGACGTTGTACACTTCCATTACTGACCAGGCGGCAAGGCTGGGTTTGGTATTACGTTCGTTCCAGTTGCCGCCATCGCCGCCACGCTCGGGGCTAAGGTTCCACGCTATCAGGTCGGGGACAAAGCCCACATCCTGCGGACGCACGCGGTCGCCGGGCTGGATCTGCCAGGAGAAGACCGCGCGGATATTCTCTTTGGCGATGTCCGGATTGAAATGCGCCATCGCAAACGCCTGCTTCCAGGTATCCCACGGCCAGGTCTGATTGCCGGAGAACCAGCGCCCGGTCACCGACGGTGTGACGGTATTAAATTTCACCGCCCCGCCCGGTGAGCGCCAGTTACCGTTGAGTGTTTCGATGGCTTTCACCGCGACGCGCGTCTGTTCCGGCGTCGCATCCGGATTGGTTAACCCTTTCTTCAGGTACTCTTCCCAGCGTTGCTGCGAGGCGGTGAGATAAAACGCCGGACGCGCCAGAATATCGCGGATCTGCATTTGCTCTTTGCTAACTTCCTGAGCGGTCAGCAGATGGGAATAGGTGGTGTAGAGCGTCGTCGAACCGTTGATATGCGCCTTACTGGTAAAGCGATTACCGTTGATTTCAGTCTGCACCGGCAGGGATTTATGCACCTGATATTCTGATTCACCGGAGGTCAGCAGATCCCAGGTGGCGCGCACTTTGCCAAAGGTGACTTTCAGGCCATCACGGGTGGCGCTGATTTTGCGCTGATAGTCAGGGTACTCGCCAGCAATGGTTTTATCGGAAATCGGTTTCCCTTCCTTCGCTTCCAGTTTTTCCAGCAGCTCGCCGTCCCACACCAGATCCAGCGGTTTATTGCTGGTGATTTTAGTTTCCAGTAATGAGGTACGCGGCGTGGCGAAGCGCAGAGTCATTTCGACCTGCACATCTTTTGCTGTCATTTTTTGTACCAGCGCGCCGGGAATACTGTATGCCTCCAGCGTGAAATTGACTTTCTTGCCGTCCTGCCAGACGGTCAGGCGGTCGAAATTGCTGGCCATAAAGTTGATGTATTCTTCTGTCAGCAGCGCAACGCCTGGAAAACCGCCCATGGTGTTCGGTCCGTCTGGCAACAGATGACCATGCCAGGATCCGAGATCGAAAAACGGATTAAAACGCTGGTGATCGTCGTAATCGTAATCCTTCATGTACTGCGGTGCGCCGGTACGGTTAATCACGTTTTTGTAATTGTCGGCATTAGCGGCATGGGCGGAAAAACTCATCAGTAGAGCGCAGGCTACTGGCGTTAAAATAGTTTTGATTTTCATGAGATTATTGTCATTTTACCAGTAGAAATATTGCATCAGGAAGAGTTGGTCGCTGGGATCGTTAGGGGCATTTTTCATGTAGAAGCGGCTATCAAAAGCCGTTGCGAAACGTCCGCCGCCGTATTCGTACCAGATACCAAACTGCATGAAAGAGGTGGTTTCATCGTCAGCGTGGTCAGGGCGATGTTTGGCGTAGGTGTAAGCGGTGGAGAGATAAACGCCCTTTAACGCTTCATACATAGCACTCACCATCATCCCGCTTTCACTTCCCGGTACGTCCAGCCCGTCGGCGCGTCCGGTATGGTGCCAGGCGCGAGCGGCAAAGTTAGGGGTAAGCAGTCCCGTCAGATAGAGTTGCCCTGTGCCGTCGGTGATTTCCAGACCGTTCATCCAGGTGATGCCTTCGGCAAGGTCATACTGGATGTAACCGTTCATCATTGCCGGATAGGTGTATTTGTCGTCGTAGCGATCGTATTTGCCAAAATGTAGCCAGGCTTTGCTTTCGTCATGATGTCCGGCAGGTGTGGCGGTGACGCTATAACGAAAGTTGCCGGTTAAGTTCTGTACCTTCAGCGCGGTCATAATGTCGCGGGTATTGGGAATGACGTAGCCCAGATCGGGCGTGAAATCGCCCCACCATTGCAGGTCATCCAGCGAGGAATCCTGACGCAGACTGAGCATGATTTCGGTGCCATCATTGGTACGATAACCGCCATAGAAACGGTTAATCCCACCTTCGAAACCACCCCAGCTATGGTCAGGCACCCAGGCATTACCGTCGTGGTCGGCCTGCACGGTCCAGCCTTCGCCGTAAATCAGGCCGAACCAGGAGCCGTACTTCATCTCCAGGCCACCTTCAATATAGGTGCCGTCGCTGTATTTATGTTTATTCTCACCCTCTAAATCCATATATCCACCAACCCCTAATTCGCCGTAAAAACGAAATGAAGGAGAAGATGTCGAGGTCATTGCGGGTGTTTTTGTGTCGTCATGTTCTGCTGGACGTGCTTCTTCAGCAGCCGCAGAAAAGGCGTAGCAAAACGGCAGAGCAAGTAATGCTCTGCATGGTGCAGTGATTAATTTCATTGTGTTAATCCATGAGCTAAAGAAAAAGTACAGCCTTTTATCGTTGTAATTATAAAAATATAAAGGCAGAAACTATTTTCCCTCTCCCCATCCAGGAAGAGGGAAAATGCCTGCTCATTTTTTATTATTCTGCTTAATCAACATTGCTGGCTGGCGTCGCTTCAATATGGCGCTCTTCAGCCGTTAATCCCTTTATATATTTACTGTATTTCCACCACGCAAAGCCGAGGAAGATAACAATACCGCCGACGTTATAAAAAATGATGGTCAGAATATTCGCGCCAGTCGGGAATGTCGAAGCGACAAACCCTACGGCAAATATCGCAATCAGCATTGAAACAACGATAATACCTGTGCGGCGGGAGCCCATACGGAAATCGCGTGGCAGGTGATCTAATTTGGCGCGTAAATTCAGGTAAGCCAACATGATGAATAACGGTGGAAGCATGGATGCTGCGGCGGTCATATTAATAATGGTATTCATCAGATCTTGCACGGTATTGGAACCGAGCATCGGGATAATCATCAGCGGGATGACAATCAGGAACTGGATCCATGCCGCGCGCGCCGGAACGCCGTTTTCGTTCAGTTCGACGGTTTTCTTACCAAAGATGCCTTCCGGGATTTCGGAGAAGAAAATTTTTACCGGCGTAGCGGTCCACATCAGCAGGGAGCCGAACATCGCGGTAAAGGACACCAGGCCAACAAAGCGATTCATCAACGCTTCCGGCAGACCAAAATACGCCGCCATGCCATGGAATACCTGCACCGATCCGCCGGTAAACTTCAACTCTTTGCTGCTGACGAAGACGTTAATTAGCACCGAGGAGACGGAATACAGTACACCGATAAAAATCCCGGCGAGAATGATCACTTTAACAAACGATTTTGAACCGCCTTTGACGTCGTTAACGTACACCGCGACAGATTCCGCGCCACCTGCGGCCATAAAGATCCAGGTAGTAACGCCGAGGAACGCCCAGTTAAAGTTAGGGATCATCGCGTCAACGGTGATCGGATCGGCAGGCTGTACGCCGCCAACCAGCGCCGTGCCTGCCAGTAAAATGTAGGAGAGCGTTAACAGCAGCATCAGCGTTGAAGTGACGGAGGTGATTGGCCCCAGCATTTTCGCCCCGTTGGTGGAAACCCAGGTGGAGAAGGCGAACAGCACCATACTGATAATGGTGGTGGCAACCGGCGTCATAATATATTCGTAGCCGAGGAAAGCATACGAGGCGTAAGCAATAACGCGCGGTAATAATGAGGTGAAAAAGAACAGGTTTACGAACCAGTAGGTATAGGCAGTAATAAATGCCCAACGTCCGCCCAGCGAACTTTTTACCCACGCGTAGACACCGGCTTCCGAGTTTTTATTTAACGAAACAAATTCTGCGATGATCAGACAGAAGGGAATAAAATAAAAAATCGTCGCGAGGAAAAACATTGGTGCCGAGGCCAGTCCAAGCTCAATATTATTATTGATAACGTTGTTAAAGCTGTAAACGGCGGCAAAAGTCAGCGAGAGCAAGCCGAATTTGCCGATTGTATTACGTTTGGTATCAGACATAACACATCTCCGAAAATGAGTAGGGTAGCGGTGGCGGCAAACTCCTTATGCCGCCGTAATTGTTATTTGTTATGGAAATAACCATCTTCGATGGTGACTTTGAGAACCACTTTTTTGACCGCGTTATTACAGATAAATCGATACGCTTCATGGATATCGCAAATAACGATTTGCCCTTCGTGGACCTCAACGGCTTCTCCGCAGCCTTTTAGATATTCACGGTCAGTTTCATCACGATAATATTCCACTACCTGTAATGTCTCTTTCGGCGCATATTCAATTTTTTGTTGTCCTTGCAGGTAGTAATGTACTTCAAAATAGCGTCGATGCCCGGTAAATAGCGCATCGGTCGCGGAGTCTGTCTCCACGCGGTAAGTCAATGAGTCACCGATGGAGTGGGCGACGCCAGGCTGAATGTTGTCGATATTTTCAATCGCTTCAACGCAGCGTTGCCACTTTTTGCCAGAGGCGTAAATCTGGCGGAACTGTTCTAAGTTATCGATGATCCTCATTGCTTATTCTCGCTGTGCAAATTCGTGGAAAAGAACCCTGCGCCGAACTCATACGACGCCGGGCTTTGCGCGGTAGCTTCCCCGCCAGAAACTGGCAGCAACGTAAAGCCGTAGCTGAAGTCACGGAACCTGACGCGCCAGGTGTCCAGCACTTCGCTGCCCCAGGAGTTAGAGCCGAGGCCAAGCAGTTGGTGGTCAAGATTCAGGGTGATGTCATCACTGCGCTGCAGTTCGTTACAGTGCTGGGCAGCGTGGATGTTTTCCTGGGTGTAGTGCCAGGCGCTGAAGTTAATGGGGCGCTGCGGAACCACCAGCAGACCACTGCCGTGGCGGTTAGTGAGTGCCGTCCAGCGGACATGCTGACGGTTACCGTTGTTCTGTGGGAAGGGATAGTTCTCGAACATGGCATCGACGGTACTGCGCCAGATATCAATGATGTTAGCCTGCTGGCTGTCGGCGTAGTTTTCGCCCGGTCCACGTCCGTAATATGCTACCTGGTCGTATTCGCCGTTAATCCCCATGGTGAAACCGATGCACGGAATGATGTGCGGATAGTCGCCGTAACGTTCGCCGGAAAGCGCCACATTAACCTGACCATCGGCAGCGATGCGCCAGATGTAGGTACAGCGCATCCCGAAGTCAAACACCGGTGGGGCAATAACCGTGCGGCTGATGATCAACACTTCATCATCACTTTGCTCAACGACAAAATCGCGCAGATGCTCCTGCATGATCTGCAAATGATTCGGTTGCCACAGCCCTTCGTACTCTTGCTTGTGGTTGTCGATCATCGGCTTGAAGAAGTTGATCTTTGGCTCGCGGGTCAGCAGCGACTCGCCATTCACCTGCCAGGATATCGGTTTGCCACTCATTTTTGAGAAGGTGATCGCGAAGTTGTAGCCGCGAACGGTGCAGCTCAAACGATCGTCTTCCAGCGTCAGCGGACGCGCATTATTTGGTGCGAAAGGCACTGGCTGCGCGGTGTTTTCCTTCAGCGGGAACTGATAAGTGGCGATAGAATGCCCGGCGTCGCTGTAGCGGGTGCGGGAATCTTTGGTCACCGTAATGTTGAGGAACGCTTCGCGGGCGTCCAGCTGTGGCAGCGTGATCTGCAAGGGGGCTTCGCTGTTCGGCGCAACGTCGCGCAGTTTAATCTGCTGCGTCGCGAGCGTTTCACCTTCGGCGCGCACCTCTGCGTGCAGGGTGTAGTCATCAAGCGTGGTAAACCACAGTTTATTTTCGACTTTCAGCTCGCCGCGAGTCAGATCCAGCGCGTGGATTTTTACCGGCGCGATAACCTGTTTGTACTCTTTCAGTCCCGGCCCCGGCGTCTGATCGGAATAGATCAAACCATCAAGACAGAAGTTATAGTTGTTGGGATAGTCGCCGTAGTCACCGCCGAATTTATACCAGACATTGCCGTTGTCATCCTGCGCCTGGATCCCGTGGTCGCACCATTCCCAAACATAATGTCCCTGAATGCAATCGTGCTTATAGAATACGTTTTGGTACTCCGTCAGCCCGCCCGGACCGTTCCCCATCGCATGGGCGTATTCACAGATGATGCGCGGCTTCGGATGCGGATATTCACCAAACTCATTCATCAGCGGCACGCGGGTGTACATGGTGGAAATAATATCGACCACTTCAGCATCGCGATCTTCTTCGTAATGCACCAGTCGCGTGTCATCCAGCGCCTTCGCTGCGTGGTACATCGCGCGGATGTTACAGCCATAGCCGGATTCATTGCCCAGCGACCAGATGATGATCGACGGATGGTTTTTCTGCGCGTGGATATGGCGAACAATGCGCTCGACGTAGACTTTTTCCCACTGCGGATCGTCGGTAATACGGCTGATATCGCCGACGTTAGCAAAGCCGTGCGATTCGACATCGGTTTCCGCCATCACAAACAGGCCGTAGATATCACACAGTTCGTAAAAACGCGGATCGTTGGGGTAGTGAGCGGTACGCACAGAGTTGATGTTGTGCTGTTTCATCAACTGGAGATCTTTCTCGACGCGATCCATTCCAACGGCGCGGCCTTTGCGATGATCGTTGTCGTGACGGTTGACGCCGTGCAGCATCACATAACGGTTATTGATCCAGAACAGACCGTCGCGCACTTTGATATCACGGAAGCCAACGCGTTGTGGCACCACTTCCAGAACGTTGCCGTCGGCGTCTTTCAGCGTCATGACCAGATGGTAAAGATAAGGGGATTCTGCTGACCATTGCTGGGGCTGTTCGACAGTAAAAGCAAAGCTGGCGCTGGTCAGTTTTTCAATTGCCAAATGATCAATGGTGCTGCTGTGCACCACGCGTTCGCCATCAAACAGGGTATATTCCAGCGTCGTTACGACAGGGGAGGCTGCGAGATTTTCCAGCACCACTTCGCAGGAAAGCGTGGCATCGCAATAGGCTTCGTCAAAGTCGGTACGCACGGTGAAATCGTTAATATGCGTGAGTTGTTTACCGACCAGATAAACATCGCGGAAGATCCCCGCCGACCACCACATATCCTGGTCCTCCACGTAGGTGGAGTCCGCCCACTGCATCACGCGCACACACAACAGGTTGTCGCCGGTTTTTACCATTGCGCTGATGTCAAACTCTGCGGTCAGGCGGCTGCCTTTGCTGAAACCCACATACTGACCGTTAACGTAGACTTCAAAATAGGTTTCGACGCCGTCAAATTTAATCAGCGTCTGTTTGCCTTGCCAGCCGTCGCTGAGGGTGAAAATGCGTTGATAGGCACCGGTTGGGTTATCGCTGGGGACAAACGGCACATCAATGGGGAACGGAAAACCTTCGTCGGTATATTGCAGTTTGCCGTGGCCTTCCATTTGCCACATGGCGGGGACGGTGATATGTCCCCAGTCAGCCATTAACTCGGAAGTGAAGGCTTCAGGTACTTGCAGCGGATGGTCAAAAAAATGGAAATTCCACTGACCGCTTAAAGACAGAAACAGGCTGCTGGTTTCGCGGGCAAAGGTACGTGCCTGTGCAACAGAATCATATGAAAAAAAGTAGGCACGCGGCGCAAGTCGGTTTTCGTGGGTGAGCTGAATGTTTTCCCAGCGATTCATAGGGCCTCCCGGTAGAGAGAAATCGGAACCATTCATGGTGATGGTAGTTTGTGTAATTGCTGGGGAGTTTAGTAAAATTTTTACTAAAATATAGCGAGTAAATGCATTTACTTTAACTGGATCACGAAAATAAACGGCAGCACTGTCCGGCAAAAACGATTGCCGGACAGTGTGTAAGGGGATTTAACGGGTCGTGCCGCGCAGTTTTAATTTGCTGGGAACGAAGACTAACAGCGGCAGCGCGCGACCATCCCGGGCTTTTTCATACACCAGGTTAACGCCCTGGCTTCCCATCATCTCGGAATGGATGCGCACGGTGGAGAGCGGCGGAAAGGTAAATCGTGCGGTGGGGATATCGTTAACGCTGATAAGCGAAATATCCTGCGGGATGTTCAGACCACGTTCATGAATTGCCCGCAGTACGCCAATAGCAATGGAATCGGAAGCAACAAAAAGCGCCTTCGGGTAGTCTTCCCGAGCCAGCATCTGTTTCGCCAGTTCGTAGCCCGACGAACTGGAAAAACCGCCGCGCCAGATATCCTCTTCGCGTACCATTTGTTTCAGTCGGCCATATTCCGCAAAGGCGACCTCACGAATATCCGCCTTGCCAGGCTCATCTTCACCGCCAATGAAACCAATACGATTAACGCCCTGGTTGATATAGAAGTCGATGATTTCTTTACTGATACGTGCCAGATCGATATCCACCGCATCGTAACCGCTGCCGGGTTCGTGAAAGTCGATAAAACAGATATTGTCGGTCAACGCGCTGGCAGCGGCGCGCAGGGCGGGCGTGGGTTTGCCGACAATTAAAATACCGGTGACGTTTTTAATGTCTGGTAAGCCGCTGTGTTCATAACAGTTGGTGAGCTCGATGCCCAGCTTTTCGCACTGGGTTTCAATGCCGTGGCGGATCGCCAGATAGTAAGGATCGTTGATCTCCAGCTCCTGCTGGTAGCTGTAGATAGCCAGAATATGGTGTTGGTTGACTGCACCTGTCTGGAGTTTACGGGCACTACTGGTCTTGTACTCCAGCTTTTCGGCGATCTCGAGAATGCGATGTTTCGTCTCTTCTTTCACATTCAATGTCGGATCGTCATTTAAGACCCTGGATACTGTCGCCAGGGATACGCCAGCTTCGATTGCGATGTCTTTTAGTGTTGCCATGTTTACCTTTTTTACTTTCCCTGATGTGCACACCCATTGTAGTGGAAGTGCTTTTTGGGTCACCTGTTTTCAGTAAATAAAGCGTGGTTCTTTGACGCTGTAACGGTAACACAGCGGCTTACGAATGTGATCATGCCTGCATTCTCCATTTTTAGCCTACAGGATTGAGAAATTTTTTTGCTATAGTTTAGTAAAATTTTACTTGAAGGGGGATAACAATGGAAACCGTGGCTTATACCGATTTCGCACGTCTGGAAATGCGCGTTGGAAAGATTGTGGAAGTTAAACGCCATGAAAACGCTGACAAGCTGTACATCGTACAGGTTGATGTTGGTGAAAAAACGCTGCAAACCGTGACCAGCCTGGTGCCGTACTACAGCGAAGAAGAGCTGATGGGGAAAACGGTGGTGGTCTTATGCAATCTGCAAAAAGCAAAAATGCGTGGTGAAACATCGGAATGCATGCTGTTGTGTGCGGAAACCGATGATGGCAGTGAAAGCGTGCTGTTAACGCCGGAGCGGATGATGCCTGCGGGCGTACGTATCGTATAAAACAATCGGATGGCGACGTCGTATCGCCATCCGATTTGATATTACGCTTCTTCGACACTTACTCGCATGGCCGCCAGCGCCTTACGCGCCGCTTTGATCACCAGTTCGCACTGTTCAATGGTCAGTGTCAGTGGCGGTTCAATGCGGATCGTTTTGGCGTTATTGAGCGTTCCGGCCACCAGGACGCGCTGGCGGAACATCTCGCTGGCAAAGTTATAGCCGATTTCGTTATCAACAAACTCAATCGCCATCAACATCCCTTTACCACGCGCTTCCTGTATCAGATCGGGATATTCCCGTGCCAGTTGACGGAAACCGTCCAGCAACATATCGCCTTTTTGCTCAGCCTGAGCCGGTAAGTTCTGCTCCAGCAACACATTGATGGTCGCCAGCGCCGCCGCACAGGCCAGCGGGTTGCCGCCAAAGGTGGTGGTATGCAGGAACGGGTTGTCGAACAGAACTGAGAACACCTCTTCAGTGGCGATGGTCGCGCCAATCGGCATCACGCCGCCGCCGAGGGCTTTTGCCAGACACAGAATGTCCGGCTGAACGTTCTCATGCTCGCAGGCGAACATCTTGCCCGTGCGCCCCATGCCCGTTTGTACTTCATCGAGGATCATCAGTGCGCCGAACTCATCGCACAGCTTACGCACGGCGGTGAGATAGCCCGGCGGCGGCAGAATTACGCCACCTTCGCCCTGAATCGGCTCAAGGATCACTGCGGCAACATCGTCACCGGTTTTTTTGCACTCGTTAAGAGCCGTGCGCATGGCTTCGATATTGCCAAACGGTACATGACGGAAGCCCGGCAGTAACGGCATAAACGGTTTGCGGAAGGTCGATTTCGCCGTGGCCGACAGCGCGCCAAGTGATTTACCGTGGAACGCGCCGCTGGTGGCAATAAAAGTAAACTTGCCGCGCGGCGACTGATAAGCCTTCGCCAGCTTCAGCGCTGCTTCAACGGACTCGGTGCCGCTATTACAGAAGAAGCTGTATTTCAGTTTACCTGGCGTTAGCGCAGCAAGGGTTTTCGCCAGCATCGCCCGTAACGGATCGAGCAGCTCCTGGCTGTGCAACGGTTGTTTCGCAAGTTGATTCTGTACGGCGGAAACCACAACTGGATTACGGTGCCCCACGTTGAAAATTCCAAAACCTCCAAGGCAGTCGATAAACTCCTGTCCCTGGGTGTCGACAAGCGTATTTAAACCTCCCGCTTGCCACTCTACGGCTCCGTAATCCCCGCCGGCGGTAACAGATTTGCGATACTCTAAAAACCCCGGATTGACATGCTCTTTGAAGTATTCAATGACCTCTCGGTTAAGTGCTTTCATCTCCTCATGATCCAGCGTTCGCTTCTCAATGAGATTCAGGGCGTGGGCGCTGCACGCTAAAGCCGATGCGCTCGAAGGTAACCTGTTCAAAATATGCTCCGGAGGCTCGCGTATCACATGATACCGATTTAAGTATTGCAGGGATTGCGCCACTCCGGCTGCAATCGCGAAAATCGGGATAAACACAAATGTGGTTATCATTTGCGCAATATTTAATGCTGTTTGTTAACATTTGCTGTTATTTTGCACGGTCTATATTGGGTATGAATGTGGTGATCGCTGCGCAAATGCACGCTTTTAGGGCAATAAATGCCTGATTTTTGGGCAAGATAATTAACGTTTTCGTATAGTAACAGAGTGAAAGTATTTTAAATCAAGGAATTAGATTTGTGCTTTAATCGCAAATTGCGATCTAAATCAAATTAATCGGTTAAAGATAACCGCAGCGGGGCCGACATAAACTCTGACAAGAAGTTAACAACCATATAACCTGCACAGGACGCGAACATGTCTTCTCATCCGTATGTCACCCAGCAAAATACCCCGCTGGCGGACGATACCACTCTGATGTCCACTACCGATCTGCAAAGCTATATCACTCATGCTAATGACACTTTTGTGCAGGTGAGCGGCTATACCTTGCAGGAGTTACAGGGGCAGCCGCACAATATGGTGCGTCATCCCGATATGCCAAAAGCGGCGTTTGCGGATATGTGGTTCACCCTGAAAAAAGGGGAGCCCTGGAGCGGCATCGTGAAAAATCGCCGCAAAAATGGCGACCATTATTGGGTGCGGGCCAATGCGGTACCGATGGTGCGCGAGGGAAAAATCAGTGGCTATATGTCGATTCGTACCCGGGCGACGGATGAAGAGATTGCGGTGGTGGAGCCACTGTACAAAGCGTTGAACGCCGGACGTACCAGTAAGCGTATTCATAAAGGCCTGGTGGTGCGTAAAGGCTGGCTGGGAAAACTACCTTCATTGCCGCTTCGCTGGCGGGCGCGTGGAGTGATGACGCTGATGTTTATCTTGTTGGCGGCTATGCTTTGGTTTGTTGCTGCCCCGGTGGTGTCGTATTTCCTCTGTGCATTAGTGGTATTGTTAGTAAGCGCCTGTTTTGAATGGCAGATTGTGCGCCCGATAGAAAATGTCGCCCGTCAGGCACTGAAGGTGGCGACCGGAGAACGTAATAGTGTTGAGCATCTGAATCGCAGCGATGAGCTGGGGCTGACATTACGCGCGGTAGGGCAGCTTGGCCTGATGTGCCGTTGGCTAATTAACGATGTCTCGAGCCAGGTGTCCAGTGTCAGAAACGGCAGCGAGACGCTGGCGAAAGGCACTGATGAACTGAACGAACATACCCAACAGACGGTTGATAATGTTCAGCAAACGGTGGCGACCATGAACCAGATGGCGGCGTCGGTGAAACAGAACTCTGCCACGGCGTCGGCTGCCGATAAACTTTCGATCACCGCCAGTAATGCGGCCGTGCAGGGCGGGGAGGCGATGTCCACGGTGATCAAAACGATGGACGATATTGCTGACAGTACCCAGCGCATTGGCACCATTACTTCGCTGATTAACGATATTGCGTTTCAGACCAATATTCTCGCCCTGAATGCGGCGGTGGAAGCGGCGCGTGCCGGAGAACAAGGCAAAGGTTTTGCAGTGGTGGCAGGGGAAGTGCGTCATTTAGCCAGCCGCAGTGCTAATGCCGCCAACGATATTCGCAAGCTGATTGATGCCAGTGCTGATAAGGTGCAATCCGGTTCGCAGCAGGTACACGCCGCCGGACGGACGATGGAAGATATTGTGGCGCAGGTAAAAAACGTCACCCAGTTGATCGCCCAGATTAGCCATTCAACGCTGGAACAGTCCGATGGGCTTTCCAGCCTGACCCGTGCGGTGGATGAGCTTAACCTGATCACCCAGAAAAACGCCGAGTTAGTGGAAGAGAGTGCGCAGGTGTCGGCGATGGTGAAACACCGCGCCAGCCGACTGGAAGACGCGGTGACGGTGCTGCATTAATCGGTATGCCGGATATAGCCGTTTGTACACAATGCCTGATGCGATGCTGGCGCATCTTATCAGGCCTACGGGGTGTGTAGGGTACGCCGCATCCGGCAATCGGTGATTAATCCAGTTGGGTAATATCAAAAGCGGCGCGGTCGATCACCGCAATGATCTTTTTTATTTGTGCATCAGTGATATCGCTCTGGTTGACGCGTAAATCCAGCACCGCTTTAAAATTATCCAGCGCCCGCTTCATTTGCGGGTTCTGGCGCAGCGCAGCGCCAACGCAACGCGCTTTGATGCGCTCTTCAATCATCTCCACTTGTTCGCGGTTTTCTTCCAGCCACTGCGCGCCTTGTTCGGTCAGCGCAATCTGCTTCTTACCACCTTCCTCTTCGCGGATGGTAATTAGCGACTGTTCCTGAAGAAAATCCAGCGTCGGGTAGATGACGCCCGGGCTTGGGGTGTAATTTCCCTGGGTCAGATTTTCAATCGCTTTAATCAATTCGTAACCGTGGCTGTCATCGCGCGAGAGAATATCCAGAATCACCAGACGTAATTCACCGTGACCAAAGAAACGTTGCCGACGACCGCCGCCGCGACCGTGGCGACCACCACAGCATTGACCGTGTTCATGCTGGTGACCGTGTCCGCAGTGTTCGTGTTCTGATTTCTCACCTTTGCAGCAGCCTTCATGACGTGGCTGGCCTTCATGTTTACAACACCCTTCGTGATGATGGCTCATATCAGCCTCCTTTTGCTCAATTAGATATATCTAATTTATATCTGATGTAAGCATTAGTGCAAGTGTAAAAATGATTTTTAAACGTGGACTCATCTCACACGTAGGCCGGATAAGGCGTTCACGCCACATCCGGCGTTGAGTAATGATGCCTGAGAAGAGGCGGTTCGTCTTATCAGACTATAGACATATCAGTTCTACAAATCGCTTGCATTTATCAAGATTAACAATCATTATCATTTGCGAAAATTATTTAGATATATCTGATTATCCTCACGAAGGCGATAACAATGAATAATTCCCCCAGCTACCCACAGCGCGTTCGCAATGATCTGCGCTTCCGTGAACTGACTGTGTTACGCGTTGAGCGTATCAGTGCCGGTTTTCAGCGCATTGTCCTCGGCGGCGAGGCGCTGGACGGTTTTACATCGCGCGGCTTTGACGATCACAGCAAACTCTTCTTTCCTCAATCTGACGTTCACTTTGTGCCGCCAACGGTAACGGAAGAGGGGATCGTCTGGCCGGAAGGACCACGCCCACCGTCGCGTGACTATACGCCACTGTATGACGAACAACGTCATGAACTGGCGATCGATTTCTTTATTCACGACGGCGGAGTCGCCAGCAGCTGGGCGATGCAGGCGCAACCGGGCGATAAACTCACGGTGGCAGGGCCGCGCGGTTCGCTGGTGGTGCCGGAAGATTACGCGTATCAGGTGTATGTTTGCGATGAGTCCGGAATGCCGGCACTGCGCCGCCGCCTGGAAACGTTGAGTAAACTTGCCGTTAAACCGCAAGTTACCGCGCTGGTCAGCGTACAGGATAACGCCTGTCAGGATTATCTCGCGCACCTTGATGGTTTTAATATCGAATGGTTGGCGCATGATGAGCAGGCGGTAGACGCACGCCTGGCGCAGCTGCAAATCCCTGCCGATGATTACTTCATCTGGATAACCGGCGAAGGCAAAGTCGTTAAGAATTTAAGCCGCCGCTTTGAAGCGGAACAGTATGACCCACAGCGGGTACGCGCAGCGGCTTACTGGCACGCAAAGTAACTGATATATAAAAAGAAAAAGGCTGACGATTTCTCGTCAGCCTTTGCTATGTCTGGTGGCCCCTGCTGGACTTGAACCAGCGACCAAGCGATTATGAGTCGCCTGCTCTAACCACTGAGCTAAGGGGCCATGGTAGCGGATTATAAAGTAACTCCGTGTCGCAATCCAGCCATTACCGCGCGCCTGCTGTTTTTATAAACAATGTATTTTCAATCCGTTATACTTTTCCTGGTGATGTTAGAAAGGAGTAAATATGGTTGAGGATATTTTGGCTCCAGGGTTACGGGTCGTGTTTTGCGGTATCAATCCTGGTCTTTCATCCGCCGGAACTGGTTTTCCCTTTGCTCATCCGGCAAATCGCTTCTGGAAGGTGATATATCAGGCTGGGTTTACCGACCGTCAGTTGAAGCCGCAGGAGGCACAGCATCTGCTGGATTATCGTTGTGGTGTCACCAAACTGGTAGACCGTCCAACGGTGCAAGCCAATGAAGTTTCAAAGCAGGAGCTGCACGCAGGCGGGCGTAAGCTGATTGAAAAAATTGAAGATTACCAACCACAAGCGTTGGCAATTCTGGGCAAACAGGCGTTTGAGCAAGGATTCAGCCAACGCGGTGCACAGTGGGGGAAGCAAACGCTCACTATTGGTTCGACGCAGATTTGGGTACTGCCAAATCCCAGCGGTTTAAGTCGCGTTTCACTGGAGAAACTGGTTGAGGCGTATCGGGAACTGGACCAGGCGCTGGTAGTGCGTGGGCGATAAAAAACGCCACCGAAAAGGTGGCGTTTGTGCAAAGGGAAAAGTGCCGGATGTGGCGTAACGCCTGATCCAGCCTACCGATTAATCGTCCAGGAAGCTACGCAGTACTTCAGAACGGCTCGGGTGACGCAGTTTACGCAGCGCCTTCGCTTCGATCTGACGGATACGTTCACGGGTAACGTCGAACTGTTTACCCACTTCTTCCAGCGTGTGGTCGGTGTTCATATCGATACCGAAGCGCATACGCAGAACTTTCGCTTCACGCGCGGTCAGGCCAGCCAGCACGTCGTGCGTTGCCGCACGCAGGCTTTCGGTGGTCGCAGAATCCAGCGGCAGCTCGAGGGTGGTATCCTCGATGAAATCCCCCAGATGCGAATCTTCATCATCACCGATCGGCGTTTCCATGGAGATTGGCTCTTTGGCGATCTTCAGCACTTTGCGGATCTTGTCTTCCGGCATCAGCATACGTTCAGCCAGCTCTTCTGGCGTCGGCTCGCGGCCCATCTCTTGCAGCATCTGGCGAGAAATACGGTTGAGCTTATTGATAGTCTCAATCATATGCACCGGAATACGGATGGTGCGCGCCTGATCCGCGATAGAACGAGTGATCGCCTGACGAATCCACCAGGTTGCGTAGGTGGAGAATTTGTAACCACGACGGTATTCGAACTTATCAACCGCTTTCATCAGGCCGATGTTACCTTCCTGAATCAGGTCAAGGAACTGCAAGCCACGGTTGGTGTATTTCTTGGCGATAGAAATAACCAGACGTAAGTTCGCTTCAACCATCTCTTTCTTCGCACGGCGGGCTTTCGCTTCACCGATGGACATACGACGGTTGATATCTTTAACCTGCTCGATGGTCAGGCCGGTTTCTTCTTCAATCTGCTGCAGTTTCTGCAGGGCGCGATGCACTTCTTCAGAGACATCGTGCAGTTTTTCCGACCACGGCTTGTTCATTGCAATTGCCGCGTTGAACCAGGTATCGCTGGTTTCGTTGCCGGTAAACAGGGTAATGAAGTTTTTCTTCGGCATTTTGCACTGTTCAACGCAGAGCTTCATGATCAGACGTTCTTGCGTACGAACGCGGTCCATCATGACGCGCATGCTGTTGACCAGGTAGTCAAACTGCTTCGGTACCAGGCGGAACTGTTTGAATACTTCAGACAGTTTCAGGATCTCTTCCTGAGCGGCTGCGTGACTGCGACCTTTCGCTTTGATGGTGTCACGCGTTACAACGTACTGAGCGCGCAGTTCCGCAAATTTTTCGCGAGCCAGTTCCGGGTCGATGCTGTTGTCATCATCGGCGCTGTCGTCATCGCCATCTTCTTCGTCTTCATCTTCGTCATCGTCCAGATCTTCCTGGGAAAGCTCAGAACCGACGTGAGTGGCGGTAGGTGCCAGATCTTCTTCTGCGTTCGGGTCAACAAAGCCGGTGATCAGATCGGACAGACGCGCTTCTTCTGCTTCAACACGATCGTACTGTTCCAGCAGATAGGTGATCGCTTCCGGATATTCAGCAACGGAGCATTGAACCTGGTTGATCCCGTCTTCAATACGCTTAGCGATGTCAATTTCGCCTTCGCGGGTCAACAGTTCAACGGTGCCCATTTCACGCATGTACATGCGTACCGGGTCAGTCGTGCGCCCGATTTCAGATTCCACGCTGGAAAGCACCTGCGCGGCGGCTTCGGCAGCATCTTCGTCCGCGGTGTTTTCAGCCAGCATCAGATCATCGGCATCCGGTGCTTCTTCCATCACCTGAATGCCCATGTCGTTGATCATTTGGATGATGTCTTCGATCTGATCTGAATCGACGATATCTTCCGGCAGATGGTCATTGACCTCGGCATAGGTCAGATAGCCTTGCTCCTTACCACGGGTGACAAGAAGTTTCAGCTGTGACTGCGGGTTTTGCTCCATAAGACGGTATCCACACTTATTTCATGAGGTTGGTGTTGGGCGATTGACCCGCTGTCCTTCAGCCGTTAACGCTGAAATCCAACGGTTATTTACCGCCAACGATAATTACGAGGGCGTACTTATATATTTGCCGCTGCCTCTCAGTGCGGCTGTCGGGGGCTTCCCGATCGCTCTTCGGCACTTAAGCCGTTAAATTACTTTTTCGCCAGCTCCTGGTTTAATGTCCAGAGCTCCAGGCGTTCTTCGTTGCTTAAACCATGCGTGCGCTCACGAGCGATTAACTCTTCCTGGCGCAGTTCAAGCAGCGAATCAAACATATGGTTGAGTGAGTCGGTGAAGGTTTGCTCAGCAATATTCTTATCTGCTATATCGTCCCACATCGACAGTTTTTCAAGGGTGGCAGCATTATTTGTACCACGATAGTGCTCTAAAAGTTGCCCGGTGGTCAGACCTGGCTGAGAGAGACAAGTGTTGACCAGTTCTCTGAATAAGCCAAGTCCAGGGAGCTTATTTTCATCCAGATTCTCAAGCGGCGGGACCAATGTCGCTAATTCTGGATTTTGCACCAGCAACCCTATAAGTATACGCATGGTCGTGCGTTTTAGCTGTGGAACAGGGCGAGAAACGCTGCTCTCCGCCGCTTTTGGCATTAATCGTTCAAGCTGGCTGTCATCAAGTATGCCTAATTTGTTGCCTAATTCCTGACGAAGATATATTCGCAGCGTTTCGCCCGGCACCTGCGATATCAATGGCAGTGCCAGCGTACTCAAACGTGCGCGCCCGTCAGGGGTACTCAGATCAACTTGCGGCATCAGACTGTTAAACAGAAAAGCGGAGAGCGGCATCGCCTGCTCCATCCGCGCTTCAAACGCTTCTTTACCTTCTTTGCGCACCAGCGTGTCAGGGTCTTCGCCATCAGGCAAAAACATAAAACGTAGCTGCCGTCCGTCTGTCATGTAAGGCAACGCCGTTTCCAACGCTCGCCAGGCAGCATCGCGACCTGCACGGTCGCCGTCATAACAGCAAATGACATTGTTGGTCGCGCGGAACAACAACTGAATGTGATCGGCAGTGGTTGACGTGCCTAACGACGCAACGGCGTAATTAATGCCGTATTGCGCCAGCGCCACCACGTCCATATAGCCTTCGACCACAAGCAGACGATTGGGTTCAGCGTTATCCTGCTGCGCCTCATAAAGACCGTATAGCTGGCGGCCTTTATGGAAAATATCGGTTTCCGGCGAGTTCAGGTATTTGGGGGTATCGTTGCCCAGCACGCGCCCGCCAAAACCAATTACCCGACCGCGTTTATCGCGAATGGGGAACATCACCCGCTCGCGGAAACGATCGTAACTGCGACCCTGATCGTTGGTGACCAACATGCCCGCATCAATCAATGACTGACGATTTTCTGGATTACCGCCAAACCGTTTCAGGACGTTGTCCCAGCCGGGGGGCGCAAAACCAATCGCAAAGCGGGCAATAACCTCGTGGCTTAATCCGCGTTTTTCCAGATACTGGCGCGCAGACGTGGCAACAGGTTGCTGTAAAGATTGTTGGTAAAACGTATTCAGACCGTCCATCAACTGATAAAGCGTTTGCCGTTGATGGCGCTCGATCTGACTGGGGCCGCTGCCTGCTTCAAATGGCACTTCAAGATTGTGCATTGCCGCCAGCTCTTCGACCGTTTCGACGAACTCGAGCTTGTCATAGTTCATCAGGAAGTCGATCGCATTGCCGTGCGCGCCACATCCAAAGCAGTGGTAAAACTGTTTTTCACCGTTAACGGTGAATGACGGGGTTTTCTCGTTGTGGAATGGACAACACGCGTGGAAATTCTTGCCCTGCTTTTTCAGCTTCACACGAGCATCGATCAGATCGACGATGTCAGTGCGTGCCAGCAGATCATTAATGAATACGCGTGGGATTCGTCCAGCCATAGGCCCCGATTTTTAGCAATTCATAAACGAAAATAAGCCGCGCATTCCTTTCGGAAGCACGGCCTTACAACTACAACTCGGTCTGATCGGAGAGCAACGCTCTCGGGGAATTAGTACAGACGAGTGCGGCGTGCGTTTTCGCGAGCCAGTTTCTTCGCGTGACGTTTCACTGCAGAAGCTTTAGCGCGCTTACGTTCGGTAGTCGGTTTTTCATAGAACTCACGACGACGAACTTCCGCCAGAACACCTGCTTTTTCGCAGGAACGCTTGAAGCGACGCAGAGCTACGTCGAACGGCTCGTTTTCACGTACTTTAATTACCGGCATGTGCCTCTCACCTTTGATTAATTCGGTTTGCCGCTGGCATCAACGCCAGCTTATTTCAAAATGGTGCGGAATTTTACTGCAATTGCTGCTGCTTTGTAAAGCACCGCGGCCTTTTTTGAAAGGGACTTTTATAAGGGTGAGGAGTATACACGAGGCTTTCTCCAGGGGCGAACAAAGTTTTACATCAACCCGCATTGGTCCTACACTGCGCGGTAATAAAGCGAGGTAAAACAAGTCATGCGTGTACTGGGTATTGAAACTTCCTGCGATGAAACCGGCATCGCCATTTACGACGATGAAAAAGGTTTGTTAGCCAACCAATTGTATAGTCAGGTGAAATTGCACGCTGACTACGGCGGCGTCGTGCCTGAACTAGCCTCCCGCGATCACGTGCGTAAAACCGTACCGTTGATCCAGGAGGCGCTGAAAGAGTCCGGTTTAACTGCAAAAGACATTGACGCCGTGGCCTATACTGCAGGCCCTGGATTAGTCGGTGCGCTGTTGGTTGGCGCAACGGTCGGGCGTTCGCTGGCGTTTGCCTGGGGCGTTCCGGCGATCCCTGTACACCATATGGAAGGGCATCTGTTAGCGCCGATGCTGGAAGATAACCCACCGGAATTTCCGTTTGTCGCGCTGCTGGTTTCCGGCGGTCATACGCAGTTAATCAGCGTGACAGGCATTGGTCAGTACGAGCTGCTCGGAGAGTCTATCGATGATGCCGCCGGGGAAGCGTTTGATAAAACCGCGAAGCTGCTGGGGCTGGATTATCCTGGCGGGCCATTACTGTCGAAAATGGCGGCTCAGGGTACAGCCGGGCGCTTTGTCTTCCCGCGCCCGATGACCGACCGTCCGGGGCTGGATTTCAGCTTTTCTGGTCTGAAAACCTTCGCGGCAAATACCATTCGTGATAACGGCACCGACGACCAGACGCGTGCTGATATCGCCCGCGCCTTTGAAGATGCGGTGGTCGATACGTTGATGATTAAGTGTAAGCGAGCGCTGGATCAGACAGGCTTTAAGCGACTGGTCATGGCAGGCGGCGTGAGTGCTAACCGCACGTTACGGGCGAAGCTGGCTGAAATGATGAAAAAACGCCGTGGCGAAGTGTTCTACGCGCGTCCGGAATTTTGTACTGATAACGGCGCGATGATCGCCTATGCCGGAATGGTGCGGTTTAAAGCAGGCGCGACGGCGGATCTCGGCGTTAGCGTGCGTCCGCGCTGGCCGCTGGCAGAGTTACCGGCCGCGTAAAACTATTAGGTGCCGGAGAGTCACTTCCGGCACCGTCCTCACTTAAAGCAACACCACGGGCATCCACAGTAAGCCGGTAATCACCAGCAACACGAGGAATATCAGCCCAAAAATTGCACCCAGTCGCCAGTAATCCACCGTTGGCAGATAACCACTACCGTAGTAAATCGGACTGGGTCCGGTGGCGTATGGTGTAAGAATGCTCCCCAGACCAATGGCCGCGCCAACCATCAGGCAGAACACGGGAAGCGGGATTTCCGGCATCGCCAGCGCGGCGGCAATCATCATCGGTGCGAGAGCGGAGGTATACGCCGTGGCGCTGGCAAAGAAGTAGCGTAGCAGATAAAACACCACAATCAACGCCACCATCACCATCGTTGGCGAATAACCGCTTAAGCTGCCTGCTAACAGTTTGCCAAACCAGCTAATAAAACCGGTGTTGTTGAGTCCGGTAGCGAGGGTGATAAGCGAGGCCAGCCAGAAGAAAACGTTCCACGCGGCTTTATTACTGACAATGTCGTCCCAACTGATAATGCGCAGAAGCAGCATCAGCGCCACCACGCTGTAACCGACCATCGCGGCATCGATATAATCACCGCCGAAAATCCACAGCACCAGCGCGCCTACCATCAGCCCCAGCATCCGTTTTTCACGCGAACAGAGCGGGCCCATTGCCTGCAGTTCCGTCTCTGCCCAGCGTGGCACCTGATCACCAGACTTCAGTACCGGCGGGTACAGCACGTAAGCCAGCCAGGGAACCAGCAGAACCAGTAAAATACTGAGCGGCAACATGCCGAGAAACCAGTCGCCCCAACTCAGCGTGGCGTGAGATGCGCTTTTCATCAGGCCAATTAACAGCAAGTTTGGTGCCATCGCCGTCAGGAAAATGGCGCTGGTCACGCAGTCGGCAACAATCCCCATCCACATGATGTACGAGCCAATGCTGCGCGAACTGCCGTCGTTTGGTTGTGATTGATAGAGCGGTGGCAGGTTACGGATGATGGGATAGATAATCCCCGCACCGCGCGCCGAGTTGGACGGTGTTACAGGTGCCAGGATCAGCTCGGAGAACATCACCGCATAGCCGAGAAACAGCGTACGATGCCCCATCTTTTTCACCAGAATCAGCGCGATACGTCGCCCCAGCCCGGTTTTTTCATAGCCTGTGCCAAACATAAAGGCGGCGAAAATCAGCCAGATAACCGAATTAGAAAAACTAGAAACCGCCCAGGAGAGGGATTTGGCGGTGAACTTAAAACCTGGCTGGGCGAGCTGCTCCGGGCTAAACAGCAGCCACGGCGAGAGAATGGCGATAATGGAGATACCCACCATCGCCACCACGGCACCCGGCACGGGTTCGAGGATCAGTCCAACGATCACGCCAGTAAAAACGGCAAAGTAGAGCCAGGTATGACTCTCCAGCCCTGCGGGAACCGGAATTAGAGCAATAATGGCGATGACCGCCAGCGGCGCAAGGTATCGCCACCATTCAGTGGAAGGTTTCATCGTGTTATGCCTGCGAAAAAGGAGAGGGGGTGAGCCTCTCCGGGAGGGTTATTTGATGTAGTGGACGTGCTCGCAAATCTCTTCCACGATGGGATCGCGGCGTTCGGCGAACAGCTTTTTGTTTTCGGCTATCAGGTTGTTGCCGTGGGTATCAATAGAGACAATCAGCGGACCGAACTCTTTGACCCGGCAGACCCACAGCGACTCCGGCATCCCGAGTTCTGTCCAGTGCACCTCTTCAATCTCTTCCACCTGGGTTGCCGCCAGTACTGCGCAGCCTGCCGGGAAAATCACATGCAGCGCCTTGAATTTCTGGCAGCCTTCTTCGGTCAGCGGCCCCATTCCGCCTTTGCCGACCACCAGTTTCACGCCGGTCTGTTCGATAAATTCACGTTCAAAACTTTCCATACGCATACTGGTTGTCGGGCCGACGGATACCATCTCCCATTTGTCGCCGTTTTTGCGCACGATGGGGCCAGCGTGGAAAATCGCTTTGCCGTTGAGATCGTAAGGGATCGGACGTTTGAGTTCGATCAAGCGACGGTGACAAACGTCACGGCAGGTTACCAGCGTACCGGTCAGGTAGATCACATCGCCGACGCGAATATCTTGCAGATCTTCAGCTTTGATCGGGGTTGTCAGGATCTTTTTCATAACGCGCTCCGGGTGTGAGACAGATTTTCAAAGGTGAGATCGGCATGAACCAGCAGTGTGCCGCGACGATGCGCCCAGCAGCCGGTAGAAACAGCAACGCCGATGGTTGACGGATGGCGGGCGGCAGATTCGATATGTACGCCCATCACTGAACTGTTGCCAGTCAGCCCCTGTGGACCAATCCCCAGACGGTTGAGTCCTTCTTCCAGGCGTAGTTCCAGCTCTGCCGCTTTTGGATTGGGATGGCGGCTGCCAATCGGGCGCAAAATGGCTTTACGTGAGAGCACAGCGGCGGTTTCCACCGAGGTGGCGATGCCCACGCCTACCAGTACCGGTGGACAGGCGTTTACGGCGAGGGTGGAGATATTTTCGAAGACGAATTTCACTACGCCTTCGTAGCCTTCCGACGGCATTAACACTTTCGAACGACCAGGCAACGTGCAGCCGCCGCCTGCCATGTAAACTTCGATTTCCGCATCGTCACCGTCGGGGACGATATCCCAGGTGACCCACGGTACGCCGCTGCCGGTATTTTTGCCGGTGTTCACTTCGTCAAAAATTTCTACCGCATTGTGACGCAGTGGCGCTTTGACGGTTGCCTCTTCCACGGCTTGCTTAAGAATGCTTTGCAGCTCGCCAAGCAGTGGGAAACGGGAACCAACCTTAACAAAAAACATGATTTCGCCGGTGTCCTGACAGGCAGGACGATTCAGGTCGATTGCTTTTTGCATGTTGTCGAACATCGTGTGGTAGATGATTTTCCCCATCGACGACGTTTCGGCATCCTTTAGCTGTTTTAGTTTGTCCACCACGTCATCGGGCATTCGGGTAGAAATCATGGCGGTAAAGTTAGCGACAATCTCCGTCAACTTATTCACTGCCTGTTGCTTATTACTTTCGCTCATCATGGCAACTCCAGTTTATGTATTTGTCTGGAAAAATTCACCGCCACAAACTACCACTAAAAATGTGGTTTTATATTTTTTGCCGCCGTGAATATGTAATTCACAGTTCGTGAATCAACGCGAAAATAAGAATGAATATTGCGCCAGAGCAGGGAATGGCAATGTTTTGCGAAATACACTGCGCTTATCACAACTGCGGATAATTAACGATGCTGAATAGCTGGCCTTTAGCCAAAGATTTGCAGGTACTGGTAGAAATCGTCCACAGCGGGAGTTTTAGTGCTGCAGCGGCGACGCTTGGGCAAACGCCTGCATTTGTCACCAAGCGGATCCAAATCCTTGAAAATACGCTGGCAACAACGCTGCTGAACCGCTCCGCCCGCGGCGTGGCGCTGACTGAAAGTGGCCAACGTTGTTACGAGCATGCGCTGGAAATCCTCACCCAATATCAGCGACTGGTCGATGACGTCACGCAAATCAAAACGCGCCCGGAGGGGATGATTCGTATTGGCTGTAGTTTTGGTTTTGGGCGCAGCCATATTGCGCCAGCTATTACCGAACTGATGCGCAATTATCCTGAGTTACAGGTGCATTTTGAATTGTTCGATCGGCAAATTGATTTAGTGCAGGATAATATTGATCTGGATATTCGTATTAATGACGAAATTCCTGATTATTATATTGCGCATCTTTTGACAAAAAATAAACGAATATTATGTGCAGCACCTGAGTATCTGCAAAAATATCCGCAGCCACTATCCTTGCAGGAATTAAGTCGTCATGACTGTCTTGTGACCAAAGAGCGTGATATGACCCACGGAATATGGGAGTTGGGGAACGGTCAGGAGAAAAAATCGGTGAAGGTAAGCGGGCACCTTTCCTCCAATAGCGGCGAGATTGTGCTGCAATGGGCGCTGGAAGGAAAAGGAATTATGCTGCGTTCTGAGTGGGATGTTTTACCGTTTCTGGAGAGTGGCAAACTGGTGCGAGTATTGCCGGAGTATGCACAAAGCGCCAATATCTGGGCTGTTTACCGGGAGCCGCTCTATCGCAGCATGAAATTACGTGTCTGCGTGGAATTTCTGGCGGCATGGTGCCAGCAGCGGCTGGGCAAGCCCGACGAAGGCTATCAGGTTATGTAGACTCGCGAAAAATCACTCAGGATCCTTTTCGCGCTTTCTTTTGAGTTTCGTCCAGATTTTTGTCTCCTGACGACGCCACAGACGCTGGATGTTGTCATGATGGCGCAGCAGGATCAGGCATGAGAGCATCGAAACCGGGAAGGTGAATTGTGGCTTAAACCACCAGACGTAAAATGGAGCAATCAGTGCGCTGACAATCGCTCCCAGCGACGAGTATCCGCTCAATAGCACGGTCAGTAACCAGGTTCCCGCCATTACTCCGGTGAGATCCCAGCCAATTGGTGCGATGGCACCAAAAGCGGTAGCAACGCCTTTTCCTCCTTTAAAACCGAAGAAAACGGGCCAGATGTGTCCAAGGCAGGCGGCGATGGCAATTAAGCCTAGCCAGAATGGGCTGACACCTAATTCATACGCGCCCCAGACGGGCAACATTCCTTTCAGAACGTCGAAAATCAGTACTGCTACGGCTGCTCCTTTGCCACCGATACGTAACACATTGGTTGCGCCAGGATTACCGGAGCCGCTGGTTCGCGGATCGGGCAGCCCGCACAAGCGGCAAACCAGAATGGCACTGGAAATGGAGCCGCAGAGGTACGCGATGAGGATCATTCCAGGCGCGATTGCACTCATAAGCTGTTCCGTTTTGAAAATTCGTGTTCAACGATGAATCTGTGGATAATACGCACATTTCGCCGGAAGTGGTATCCGGTTAGCCAAAAAGCAGGCAGGACGTGATGGATATTGTATTTATAGAGCAACTTTCGGTAATCACCACTATTGGTGTTTACGACTGGGAACAGACCATCGAACAGAAGTTAGTGTTCGATATCGAAATGGCGTGGGATAACCGTAAAGCGGCGAAAAGTGATGATGTGGCGGATTGCCTCAGTTACGCTGACATTGCAGAAACGGTAGTCAGCCACGTCGAGGGCGCGCGTTTTGCGCTGGTGGAACGTGTGGCGGAAGAGGTGGCGGAGCTGCTGTTAGCACGCTTCAACTCGCCGTGGGTGCGTATCAAACTCAGCAAGCCAGGCGCAGTGGCGCGGGCGGCGAATGTTGGCGTCATCATTGAGCGTGGCAATAATCTGAAAGAAAATAATTAATTTTACAGCTGTTAAACCAAACGGTTATAACCTGGTCATACTGCAGTAGTTTGGACAAGCGTTACATTTTTATAATTTAGGGGTTTATTGATGAGCGATATGCACTCGCTGCTGATAGCGGCAATATTGGGTGTGGTCGAAGGATTGACAGAATTTCTGCCGGTATCCAGCACGGGCCATATGATTATTGTCGGTCACTTGTTGGGATTTGAGGGCGACACGGCGAAAACCTTTGAAGTCGTGATCCAGTTAGGATCAATTCTGGCGGTAGTAGTGATGTTCTGGCGGCGTCTGTTTGGCCTGATTGGCATTCACTTTGGTCGTCCGCTGCAACACGAAGGAGAAAGCAAAGGCCGTTTAACGCTGATCCACATTCTGCTTGGCATGATCCCAGCGGTAGTACTGGGATTGTTGTTCCATGACACGATTAAATCATTGTTTAATCCAATAAATGTGATGTATGCGCTAGTGGTTGGTGGTTTGTTGCTGATTGCTGCCGAATGTCTGAAGCCGAAAGAGCCGCGTGCGCCGGGTCTCGATGATATGACCTATCGTCAGGCGTTTATGATTGGCTGCTTCCAGTGTCTGGCGCTGTGGCCGGGTTTTTCACGCTCCGGGGCGACCATATCTGGCGGGATGCTGATGGGCGTGAGCCGTTACGCGGCTTCCGAGTTCTCGTTCCTGCTGGCGGTGCCGATGATGATGGGCGCAACGGCGCTCGATCTCTACAAAAGCTGGGGCTTCCTGACAACCGGCGATATCCCGATGTTTGCCGTTGGGTTTATCACCGCTTTTGTGGTGGCGCTGATAGCGATTAAAACCTTCCTGCAATTGATTAAGCGCATTTCGTTTATTCCTTTCGCCATTTATCGCTTTATTGTGGCGGCTGCGGTGTATGTCGTGTTCTTTTGATTGAGGAATAGTGTCGGATATGACGCTTGTGCGTCTTATCCGACCTGGCCGGTGTTTGCAATAAATTGAAATTCAAGTGCTTAATCAGGCTTTGGACAACGTTGTTCCTTCCAGCTGGCTACCGCCGCAATCCGCCGTCGGGTCAGCTCCTCGCGAATCTCCACACCTTTAAATCCCGCTTCAACGACGTCTTTTGTCGGCACTGACTGCGCCACTTCCCAGGCTTCGCGCAACCAGCGGCCTTGCGGGTAGTCCGCCGACTCAAAACCGGTTCTGCCGCGCACATCAGCCTCGCTGGTCAACGCCAGTTGCTCGACACGCTGCGGTTTACGCCAGGCGTCGATGGAATCAAATAATTTGACGATGGTTTTCGGGTTCAGCATTGGGAAGGTGTGGATGAGATCGTGAAACTCGGCCACCCGTTTGGCTAAATCGCGAATTTCATTTGGCACGCGCAGACGCTGGCATAGTTGTTCCACTAACTTCACACCCGCCGGGCCATGACCATGATGACGCGGCCAAAGTTCTGGCGGCGTCAGTCCTTTACCGAGATCGTGGCATAGCGTTGCGAAACGGACATCGACCTGCGGACTTAGCATCGCCGCCATTGAGAGCGTCATTAAGGTGTGAATACCGGTGTCGATTTCCGGATGCCACTTGGCAGGGGCCGGAACGCCAAACAGGGCGTCAATTTCCGGGAATAAAACGCGCAGTGCGCCGCAATCGCGCAGTACCTGGAAGAACACCTGGGGATTGCGGGTAGTGAGGGCGCTTTCCGTCTCTTTCCACACCCGTTCAGGCGTCAGGTGTTCCAGTTCACCCGCGTGGGTCATCTCGCGCATCAGCGCCAGAGTTTCATCGGCAATACGAAAACCGAGGTGGGCATAACGCGCAGCAAAACGCGCCACGCGCAGTACGCGTAACGGATCTTCGCCAAAAGCGGGGGAAACATGGCGCAACAGACGATTTTGCAGATCGCCCAGACCGTTGTACGGGTCGATAATCTCGCCGTTATCGTCCTGGGCCAGCGCATTAATGGTCAGATCGCGCCGCTTAAGATCATCTTCCAGCGTGACATCCGGTGCGGCATAGCAGGTAAAACCGGTGTAACCGGAACCGGATTTCCGTTCGGTACGTGCCAGCGCATACTCTTCATGCGTTTGCGGATGCAGAAAAACAGGAAAATCGCGGCCTACCTGCTGGTAGCCCGCGTCGAGCATCTCCTGTGGCGTACTACCGACTACCACCCAATCTCTGTCTTTGACCGGTAGCCCTAACAATGCATCCCGAACAGCACCACCGACCAGATAAATCTTCACGCCATCATCCCTTCGTCAAATACACAATTCCTAATAATAAGACAGTGCAACGAAGAAGGCGATTTAGTTCATCCAGCGATCTTTACGTTTGCGCGTTGGGATCAGGTGCGGCAGTACCAGACCGAGCAGCAAGCCAAGCCCCAGCACGCCGCCACCATACATAAACCACTGCATGATGATGGTGCGCTGTTTGTCATCCAGCTGCACGCTGGCGGCATCGACCTTTTTCTGCGCGACAATCAGCTCGTTTTTCAGTTTCTGATTTTCTTCTTTTAACCCGTTGATCACGCTGTCGCTCTGCGCCACTTTTTGCTGCATTTCTGCGGTGCGCTGATTCCAGGTGTTATCGATATTGGTGAGCTTATCGGTCAGGGTTTTGACCTGATTTTCCAGATCTGGCACACGGGAGCGCAGGCTTGGCTCTGTGCTAAGTTGTTTCAACGGGATCCAGGCGGTACGGCCAGAGCTGTCTTTCACCTGGGCATAATTGGTGTTGGCGTCAGTTTGTAATAAGGTCACTTCCTCGCCGGCGTTAACCGTGCCCACGAGGCGATAATGGTCTCCCGGACCGCTACGGACCCAGGTATTCAGTTCGTCAGAAACATAGCGCGTTTCTTCAGCGTGTGAGACGGCAGTCGCGCTAAGTGCGAGTAAAGTTAATCCGATCAGGCGTAATTTTGGCATCAGGCTGTCGTTATTGTCATGGAAAGTGGAACGATAGTAGTGGCATCAGTGTCGCTACGCAAAGCATTCGACATCAATCGGAATCCTCTGTGTCAGGTCTTGCCACTGCTTCAAACTTTTACGCCCGTCAAATTGCCCGTTGCATGGCAATTTGGCGCAAAATACTATCTACTGACAAAAAAGATCGCATTAAGTTCGCCGTTCATCGTCACTTATGTGACATAACCGATAAGTAAAGGCCTTGACATCCTCCCCCACCTTCGCGCAAAGCGACTCAGGAGGGGGATTCCCTTGTCAGGGTAGCAATACGTTGCCGCATTGCCCGGTTCCTCGCTCGACGGCTTACGCCGCCTTACGGGCGCGTCCTTTACGGACTGACGGCAATATTTGTCCTGCCGCCATGACTTCAAAACCTGCTGTTAATATATTGCGAGCGCCGTTTACATCGGCGTTTGCCGTATAGCCGCACGCGGTACAGATAAAGCTCGCCTGCGTCCTGCGGTTATTTTTCGATGTATGCCCACAACATGCGCATTTCTGACTGGTGTACGCCGGATTAATCGCCAGCACATCACCGCCGCGCCATGCCTGCTTATATTCGAGCTGGCGGCGCATTTCTGCCCAGCCCTGATCCAGTATCGCCCGGTTAAGACCTGATTTTGCCGCGACGTTGCGCCCCGGCTGGTCTACCGTACCCGCTGCTGATTTTGACATGTTCGAAACCTTTAAATCCTCAATGACTATCATCGCGTGGTTTTTGCTGATCGTCGTCGTGGTTTTATGAAGGTAATCGCGGCGGATGTTTGCGATATGAGAGTGGATACGGGAAATCTTCGCTTTCTGCTTTTTCCAGTTGGCGGAGAATTTAACCATCCGGGCCAGACGGCGCTGTAAGCGAGCCAGCTTATCCTGATTTTTTTTAAAGCTGTTTACCGGTTCAAAGACCGTGCCGTCTGAAAGTGTTGCCAGCTTTGTTATACCTGCATCCAGGCCTATTGCGCTGGTCGATGCGTGAATCGGATCGGTAACAGCTAATTCGACCTGAAAAGACACATACCAGTGTCCGGCATGCTGGCTGATGGTGCAATTTTTAATGACGCCTTCAATCTTCCGGGACTGACGAAATTTAACCCAGCCCAGTCCTGACGGGAGTTTCACACGGCCATAATCCAGCCCACAATATTTGCTGAAATTGACGAACCGGATAGAGTCGCAGCCTTTGGTTTTCTTTTTGAAAACGGGCTTTTCAGCCGTCAGGGATTTATCAAAACAGCGATCCCATGCGCTCCGCAGGTCTTTCAGTTTCTGCTGGAGGTTGTCAGTGTAACCCTCAGCAAGAAAGGCCAGCTCAGGGAGTTTTTTCCAGCCCGTAAGTCGTTTATTCAGGTCGAAAGCTGACGGAATTTTTCCGCCCGCGTCATGAATGCTCAGTGTTTCATTCAGTGCATAGTTCCAGACAAAGCGAGCGCAACCGCACAACTGACGCAACCTTTGCGCCTGCTGGTCAGTGGGGTAGAGCCTGTATTTATATGCTTTCTGGATTAACATTTTGCATTCAGTATGTGGTTGTTTAGAATGTACAATATATCCACATTTTTTTGGGAGGGTCAATACGTGTGCGAAATCAATCGTTCACGCTATTCAGCTTACCTGTTGCATGTTCACGTTGTTTTTATGACAAAATACCGCCGTCCAGTTTTTGGTGAATTGCATCATGAAAACATGCGTCAGTATGTAGCAGAGGTATGCGCGGACTTTGGCGCCGAGTTAAAGGAATGTGACGGCGAGGCAGATCATGTTCACATGCTGATTGAATACCCACCGTTGGTGCAACTCACAAAGCTGGTAAACAGCCTTAAGTCCGTTACCAGTAGGCGGCTGCGGAATGATTTTATTGATTTGCGCGCCGCGTATTCAAAGCCCGTACTCTGGTCACGCTCTTATTTCATCGGTTCATGTGGTGGAGCACCGCTGGAAGTTGTGAAAAAGTATATTCAGAATCAGCGTGGCTGATAAACTGCGGGCTTAACAGCCCAAATTCCCCTCCCGCCTACGTTGGGGGGGAGTACCCAGTGGAGGAAGGATGGCTCAGGAAATCGAATTAAAGTTTATTGTTAATCACAGTGCCGTTGAGGCGTTGCGTGACCATCTCAATACGCTGGGCGGCGAGCACCATGACCCCGTGCAGTTGCTGAATATTTACTACGAAACGCCGGATAACTGGTTGCGTGAACATGATATGGGCTTACGTATTCGTGGCGAAAACGGCCGCTATGAGATGACCATGAAAGTCGCAGGAAGAGTGACTGGCGGTTTACACCAGCGCCCGGAATATAACGTGGCGTTGAGCGAACCGACGCTCGAGCTGGCGCAGTTACCGACGGAAGTCTGGCCGAACGGCGAATTGCCTGCCGATCTCGCTTCCCGCGTACAACCGCTGTTCAGCACCGATTTTTATCGCGAAAAGTGGCTGGTAGAGGTCGATGGTAGCCAAATTGAAATCGCTCTCGACCAGGGGGAAGTGAAAGCGGGGGAATTTGCTGAGCCTATCTGCGAGCTTGAACTGGAACTGCTTAGCGGCGACACGCGCGCGGTGCTGAAACTGGCGAACCAACTGGTATCGCAAACCGGATTACGCCAGGGCAGCCTGAGCAAAGCGGCGCGTGGCTATCATCTGGCGCAGGGCAATCCCGCGCGTGAAATCAAACCGACCACCATTTTGCATGTTGCGACAAAAGCTGATGTGGAACAGGGGCTGGAAGCGGCGCTCGAGCTGGCGTTAGCGCAATGGCAGTATCATGAAGAACTGTGGGTACGTGGCAACGATGCGGCGAAAGAGCAAGTGCTGGCTGCCATTGGCCTGGTCCGTCATACGCTGATGCTGTTCGGTGGCATTGTGCCGCGTAAAGCGAGCACTCACTTACGTGACCTGCTGACTCAATGCGAAGCGACCATCGCATCTGCGGTATCTGCCGTGACGGCGGTCTACTCTACCGAAACGGCGATGGCGAAGCTGGCGTTGACCGAATGGCTGGTAATGAAAGCCTGGCAGCCGTTTTTAGATGCCAAAGCGCAGGGCAAAATCAGCGATTCTTTCAAACGCTTTGCCGATATCCATCTTTCCCGCCATGCCGCTGAACTGAAAAGCGTTTTCTGCCAGCCATTAGGCGATCGCTACCGTGACCAATTGCCGCGCCTGACGCGTGACATTGACTCAATATTGTTGCTGGCGGGTTACTACGATCCTCTCGTCGCGCAAGCCTGGCTGGAGAACTGGCAGGGACTGCGTCATGCCATTGCGACCGGGCAACGCATTGAAATTGAACATTTCCGTAATGAGGCAAACAATCAGGAACCGTTCTGGTTGCACAGCGGAAAACGTTAATCAGGCAAGGATAAAATCGCTTATGAAGCCGCTCTCTTCACCGTTACAGCAGTACTGGCAGACCGTTGTTGAGCGGCTGCCAGCGCCTTTAGCCGAGGAATCACTTAGCGCACAGGCGAAGTCAGTACTTACCTTCAGTGATTTTGTGCAGGACAGCGTAATTGCGCATCCAGAGTGGCTGACGGAACTGGAAAGCCAGCCGCCGCAGGCCGACGAATGGCAGCATTACGCTGCATGGTTGCAGAAGGCGCTCAGTGATGTAAGCGACGAAGCAGGGTTAATGCGCGAGCTGCGTCTGTTCCGGCGGCGCATTATGGTGCGCATTGCCTGGGCGCAAACGCTGGCACTGGTTACTGAAGAGAGCATATTGCAGCAGCTCAGCCATCTGGCGGAGACATTGATTGTCGCCGCGCGTGACTGGCTGTATGAGGCCTGCTGCCGCGAGTGGGGTACGCCCTGCAATGCGCAGGGTGAAGCGCAACCGCTGCTGATTTTAGGCATGGGTAAACTGGGCGGCGGGGAGCTGAATTTTTCCTCAGATATCGATCTGATTTTTGTCTGGCCGGAACATGGTTGCACGCAGGGCGGACGCAGGGAACTGGATAACGCTCAGTTCTTTACCCGCATGGGTCAGCGGCTGATTAAAGTGCTGGATCAACCAACGCAGGATGGTTTTGTTTATCGCGTGGATATGCGACTGCGTCCGTTTGGCGAAAGTGGCCCGCTGGTGCTGAGCTTTGCGGCACTGGAAGACTATTACCAGGAGCAGGGGCGCGACTGGGAGCGATACGCCATGGTCAAGGCGCGGATTATGGGCGATAGCGACGGCGTCTATGCTAACGAGTTGCGTGCGATGCTGCGCCCGTTTGTTTTCCGCCGTTACATCGATTTCAGCGTCATCCAGTCGCTGCGCAACATGAAAGGGATGATTGCCCGTGAAGTGCGCCGACGCGGTTTGACCGACAACATCAAACTTGGCGCGGGTGGCATTCGCGAAATTGAATTTATCGTCCAGGTATTCCAGCTCATTCGCGGCGGGCGCGAACCGTCGCTGCAATCGCGCTCTTTACTGCCAACGCTCAGCGCCATTGCCGCGCTGCATCTGCTTTCTGAAAAAGATGCTGAACAATTGCGAGTGGCGTATCTCTTCCTGCGGCGTCTGGAAAACCTGCTGCAAAGCATTAACGACGAACAAACCCAGACACTTCCTTCTGATGAGCTTAACCGTGCGCGGCTGGCATGGGCAATGGATTTCGCGGACTGGCCGCAACTAACCGGGGCGCTGACCGGACATATGACCAATGTGCGCCGGGTGTTTAACGAATTGATTGGCGATGACGAAAGCGAAACACAGGAAGAGTCGCTATCGGAACAGTGGCGTGAGCTGTGGCAGGATGCGTTGCAGGAAGATGACACCACGCCAGTGCTGGCACATCTTAGCGAAGATGATCGCAAACAGGTGCTAACACTGATTGCCGATTTCCGCAAAGAGCTGGATAAGCGCACAATCGGGCCGCGAGGACGTCAGGTGCTCGACCATCTGATGCCGCATCTGCTAAGTGATGTATGTGCCCGTGAAGACGCTGCTGTCACGCTGTCGCGCATTGCGGCTTTGCTGGTGGGGATTGTTACCCGCACTACCTATCTTGAGCTGCTTAGTGAATTCCCCGCGGCGCTTAAGCATTTGATTTCGCTGTGCGCCGCATCGCCGATGATTGCCAGCCAACTGGCGCGTTATCCATTATTGCTGGACGAACTGCTCGATCCGAACACTCTTTACCAGCCGACGGCGACGGATGCCTACCGAGATGAACTGCGCCAATATTTGCTGCGCGTGCCGGAAGATGACGAAGAACAACAGCTTGAGGCGCTGCGTCAGTTCAAACAGGCGCAACTGTTACGTATTGCGGCAGCGGATATCGCCGGTACGCTACCGGTAATGAAAGTGAGCGATCACTTAACCTGGCTGGCGGAAGCAATGATTGACGCCGTCGTTCAGCAGGCATGGGTTCAAATGGTTGCCCGCTACGGTAAGCCAAATCACCTGAACGAACGCGAAGGGCGTGGTTTTGCGGTGGTCGGCTACGGCAAGCTGGGCGGCTGGGAGTTAGGCTACAGTTCCGATCTTGACCTGATCTTCCTCCATGATTGCCCAATGGATGCGATGACTGACGGCGAGCGGGAAATCGACGGGCGACAGTTTTATCTGCGTCTGGCGCAACGCATTATGCATCTGTTCAGTACGCGCACCTCTTCCGGCATTTTGTACGAAGTGGATGCGCGGCTGCGTCCGTCCGGGGCGGCGGGAATGCTGGTGACATCTGCAGACGCGTTTGCCGATTATCAGAAAAACGAGGCCTGGACGTGGGAACATCAGGCGCTGGTGCGTGCGCGTGTAGTGTACGGCGATCCGCAGCTCACCGCGCACTTTGACGCGGTGCGTCGCGAGATTATGACGCTGCCGCGTGAAGGTAAAACTCTGCAAACGGAAGTGCGGGAAATGCGCGAGAAAATGCGCGCTCATCTCGGCAATAAACATCGCGATCGCTTTGATATCAAAGCCGATGAAGGCGGAATTACTGATATCGAATTTATTACCCAATATCTGGTGTTGCGCTACGCTCATGAAAAACCGAAGTTAACGCGCTGGTCAGACAACGTGCGTATTCTGGAGCTGCTGGCGCAAAACGACATTATGGAAGAGCAGGAAGCGATGGTGCTGACCCGTGCTTACACTACGCTGCGCGATGAACTTCATCATCTGGCATTACAGGAATTGCCGGGCCATGTGTCGGAGGATTGCTTCACCGCAGAGCGTGATCTGGTGCGGGCAAGCTGGCAGAAGTGGCTGGTGGAAGAATGAAGTATGGTATTATCGCGCGCAAATTTTGAATCTCTCAGGAGACAGGAATGAAAGTAACGCTGCCAGAGTTTGAACGTGCAGGAGTGATGGTGGTTGGTGATGTGATGCTGGATCGTTACTGGTACGGTCCTACCAGCCGTATCTCGCCGGAAGCGCCGGTGCCCGTGGTTAAAGTGAATACCATCGAAGAACGTCCGGGCGGCGCGGCTAACGTGGCGATGAATATCGCTTCTCTCGGTGCTAATGCACGCCTGGTCGGGTTGACGGGCATTGACGATGCGGCGCGCGCGCTGAGTAAATCTCTGGCCGACGTCAACGTCAAATGCGACTTCGTTTCTGTACCGACGCATCCGACCATCACCAAATTACGGGTACTTTCCCGCAACCAACAGCTGATCCGTCTGGATTTTGAAGAAGGTTTCGAAGGGGTTGATCCGCAGCCGCTGCACGAGCGGATTAATCAGGCGCTGAGTTCGATTGGCGCGCTGGTGCTCTCTGACTACGCGAAAGGTGCGCTGGCAAGTGTGCAGCAGATGATCCAACTGGCACGTAAAGCAGGCGTTCCGGTACTGATTGATCCAAAAGGGACCGATTTTGAGCGCTACCGCGGCGCTACGCTGTTAACGCCGAATCTCTCGGAATTTGAAGCTGTTGTTGGTAAATGTAAAACAGAAGAAGAGATTGTTGAACGCGGCATGAAACTGATTGCCGACTACGAACTCTCTGCGCTGTTGGTAACCCGTTCCGAGCAGGGGATGTCGCTGCTGCAACCGGGTAAAGAGCCGCTGCATATGCCAACCCAGGCGCAAGAAGTGTATGACGTCACCGGTGCGGGCGATACGGTGATTGGTGTGCTGGCAGCAACGCTGGCGGCGGGTAATTCGCTGGAAGAAGCCTGCTTCTTTGCCAACGCGGCGGCTGGCGTGGTGGTTGGCAAACTGGGAACATCCACGGTTTCACCGATCGAGCTGGAAAACGCAGTACGTGGACGTGCAGATACCGGCTTTGGTGTGATGACCGAAGAGGAGCTGAAGCTGGCGGTAGCGGCGGCGCGTAAACGCGGTGAAAAAGTGGTGATGACCAACGGCGTCTTCGACATTCTGCACGCCGGGCATGTCTCCTATCTGGCAAACGCCCGTAAACTGGGTGACCGTTTGATTGTCGCCGTCAACAGCGACGCCTCCACCAAACGGCTGAAAGGGGATTCCCGCCCCGTTAACCCTCTCGAACAGCGTATGATTGTGCTGGGGGCACTGGAAGCGGTCGACTGGGTGGTGTCGTTTGAAGAAGACACGCCGCAGCGCTTGATCGCCGGGATCTTGCCAGACCTGCTGGTGAAAGGCGGCGACTATAAACCAGAAGAGATTGCCGGGAGTAAAGAAGTCTGGGCCAACGGTGGCGAAGTGCTGGTGCTCAACTTCGAAGACGGTTGCTCAACCACTAACATTATCAAGAAGATCCAGCAGGATAAAAAAGGCTA
The DNA here is from genome assembly GCF_963876935.1 of Escherichia sp. MOD1-EC4550. NCBI lineage: Bacteria > Pseudomonadati > Pseudomonadota > Gammaproteobacteria > Enterobacterales > Enterobacteriaceae > Escherichia > Escherichia sp. MOD1-EC4550. Next base: position 262,400 of record NZ_CAWNSE010000023.1, on the reverse strand, counting down.
ACCGGAAAGCGGTTCACAGTTCTCGCGTTGTGCCGGATAGTCCTATTGACGCTGTTGTTTTTTCAACCTAAAGTAAAGGAACAAGGGTAAGGGAGGATTTCTCCCCCCTCTGAATGGCCGTTAATAAGCGTGGAAACTTATCAGTAACAGCACAATCAGTATGATGACGAACTTCATCATAACCCTTTCCTTATACAAGGCCCCTTCTTCGGGAGGGGCTTTCCCGTTTCAGCCCCTTGCTGATTCCCCGATTGTTGATGAGCGCCAGACCCCGCGCAATGCTTTCTCTTATGCAGTTTTCTCTTCCCCGAGTTGGCTCGCAAAACGCTGTAACAACCTGATCATTTGTACTTTTTAGCGGAACGCAGATATAAAAAATCCCCGGCTTTTTGGGCCAGGGATATGTGTTAATGAAACCTTCTTGACGCTGATTTTTTTTCAACCTAAAGTAAAGGAACAAGGGTAAGGGAGGATTTCTCCCCCCTCTGAATTGGTTGTTAGTAAGTCGGGAAACTTAACAGTAACAACACAATCAGTATGATGACGAACTTCATCATAACCCTTTCCTTATACAAGGCCCCTTCCTCGGGAGGGGCTTTCCCGTTTCAGCCCCTTGCTGGCTCCCCGATTGTTGATGAGCGCCGGACCCCGCGCAATGCTTTCCCTGATGCAGTTTTCTCTTCCCCGAGTTGGCTCGCAAAACGCTGTAACAACCTGATCATTTGTACTTTTTAGCGGAACGCAGATATAAAAAATCCCCGGCTTTTTGGGCCAGGGATGTTCATAGTTGAAAATTTATTCTATGTTTTCTGCGACGGGAGTTGTTGAGGTTAAGGGTGAAGTCAATGCCGCTAGCGAGCCGCCTGAAACACCGATTTCATTGAGTAAGGAGTCAATCAGCGGTGCCTGTGTGCGATAAGAAAGCGCGGCTGATAACGCTTGTTCCGCCAGATTTCCTTCACCAACGCTACCTGATATTGCATCCCCTGCGGTACCACCACGGTTCAGACCATCGACCTGAATAATCTTAATACCGTCGATAGACTTCATTGGTTCCACAGATTTCTCAATTACCGCAGGGAGCGCCTGTAACAATGCCAGTTTGAATTTAAGGCTGGTTTGCTCGTCAGAAAGTACGTTGATAGCGTCGTTCAGCGCACGTTGCGCTTCTGCTTCCGCCAGGCCTTTTTTGCGTGTTGCTTCGGCTAACTCAACGATCGCCGCCGCCTGCATCTCTGCGGCTTCTTTTTCTGCTTTCGCCCGCACGGTCAGTTCAACCGCTTTGGTTTCTGCATCCTGCGCGGCAGCGATTAGGGCAACTTGTTTAGCACGATCGGCTTCTGCGGTCTGGCGAGTGGTTTCTACGTTTTGCTGGGCGCTTACCGCTTCTGCAAGTGCAAGGTTGGCACGCGCTTCCGCTTGTGACTGCTGTTCCGATTTGGCGGCAATAGCGATCGATTTCGTCTGGTTGGCGATTTCGGTGACCTGCTGCTGTTCGATCTCTTTAATGCGAACTTCACGTTCAGCTTCAACTTTTCTGGAACGGACGGCCTGTTCGCGGTCGATTTCCGTTTCCTGAATCTGTCGTTCAGCCAGAATTCGCGTCTGCTCTGCTTCCCGACGACGCTCGGCCTCAAAAGCCGCAATTTTCGCATTCTGCTCAGCGGTACGGGTTTTAACCTGCTGCTCCTGCTCAAGCGTCATAAACGCTTCTTGCTGTTCAATCTCCAGCTTCCGCGAAAGCGCATCACGGTTTTTCTCACGCACCGCAACTTCTACATCCTGTTCAACTTCGTTACGTTCGCGACGACGGCGCTCCGTCTCCTGCGTCAGCTTGGTTAAACCTTCGGCGTCAAAGGCGTTGTTAGGATTGAAATGTTCTTTCGACGTCTGGTTAAAGTTGGTAAGTGAAACGCTTTCCAGTTCCAGGCCGTTTTTCGACAGATCTTCAGCAACGGTATTTTGTACGCCCTGCACGAAGTTCTCGCGGGTATCCTGTAACTCATGCATGGTCATTTGTGCAGCTGTTGCACGGAGGGCATCGACAAATTTATCTTCAACCAACATACGTAAGTCTTCAGGCGACAGGGTGCGTTGCCCCAGCGTCTGGGCGGCGGTGGCAATACCTTCCACTGACGGTTTTACCCGCACAAAGAAAGCGACAACGACATCGACGCGCATACGATCTTTCGTAATCAGGCTATCAATGGTTGAGCGGCTGACTTCCAGCTTCAGAGTATTCATATTGATGGGGATTATTTCATGAAAGATCGGCATCACGATTGCGCCACCGCTCATTACCACTTTTTGCCCACCTAAACCAGTACGAACAAAAGCTTGCTCTGCCGAAGCGCGACGATAGAGCCTGGCGAAAATAATTCCAATAATAAACAGAATGCATACGGCAATAATTGCGGTAAACATCCAGGAGGGCACAGAATTAACAATATCATCCATTATTAAATTTCCTTTTGATTAATAAATTACAATATTTGGGGCCAGGGATTGTTTTCCGCCAAATATCGCGTTGCAGAAAGTCGGCAAATAATTAACACTTTGTCTCCTTTAGTGAAAATTTTTCCTTCTTCAGGCTCTAGTAGTAAATAATGTATTTGGCCAAATTGATCGGTGAGTTTTCCTTCGCAGGGATTACCTGAAGTGGCCTGATGACCGGTAATTAACGCCATGCTACCAATATATTCTTCTTCTGTAATAGCTGAACTATGGTCGCGTGGAATCCAGGGCGCAACTATTTTACCGGTATAATGCACCGCAATAATCGTAAACAGTAAACTGACAGGAACCACGAACAGGTTCGAGAGTGGTGATTGCCAAACCATGATGCAGGCATGCTGCAACAGGATGCCAATAAGACCAAAAAAACCAGCCAGTAAACAGAGAACGACGAGAGCTGGCAATCTTCCAAAATTGAGATAATGAAGTGCCTGGCTAATATGACCTGTGGTTATGGAATCATAATGGTCAAGATGTGCATCAAGAGCACCGGAAAGCATGTGACCGCAGATAAGCGCAAAAATTTCTAAAAGGCCGATCAACAGTACAAAGGAAATAGCGAAAAGATAAGGGGTGTTATAGTCGGCGAATAAAATCATATGTCACTCCAATGTCCATTTAGTGACGCAATATTTATTTTGCGATAATTTCCTTGCTTACATTTATCTTTGTTAATAATAACACATGTGAGAGATGTTCTGAAAGAGAAAGTCTTTTAATGTTGTTTTTTATTTTTCACTAAAAAGTGTGATCGGGAACAATATATTTACGCACGTTATGTTTAAAGGCACTACACTGATTGGGGAATACTGAAATCAGAAAAAGCATATGGCCTTAAAAGGTATGCGATAACCGGAGGATGTGCTTATGGATCATAGTCTTAATTCTTTAAATAACTTCGATTTCCTGGCGCGTAGTTTTGCCAGAATGCACGCAGAAGGTCGCCCGGTCGATATTCTGGCCGTTACTGGTAACATGGATGAAGAACATAGAACCTGGTTTTGCGCACGTTATGCCTGGTATTGCCAACAGATGATGCAAACCAGAGAACTGGAATTAGAACATTGATATTACGGGCCGTCTGGCCCGTTTTTGTGGTGCTTTATTCTGCTTTATCAACCGGCGGGATAGCTGGAGGAGATTGAAGTTCTGCTACCGGATTATTGCGCGCTTCCAGTTCGCTGATGCGTTGTTCTAGTAACGCCAGTTTTTCACGAGTCCGTAACAGGACTTGCGTCTGAACGTCGAATTCTTCGCGGCTTACCAGATCGAGACGCGTCAACTGCGCTTGTAGGGTTTGGCGGATTTTTTTCTCCACATCTTCCCCGAACTCCCTGATTCCTTTAGGCATTGATTCGTGAACCTGGCGAGCGATTTGCTCAATTTTTTTCGGGTCAATCATTGTAGTTTCCCTGTACTGATAGGTGTTGAGTGCCATTGTAGTGCGATAAGGGTAAGTCATAAACCAGAATAATGTGAAGCTATGCGTTGCTGCCGCTAATCATTAGCGTTATAGTGAATCCGCTTATTCTCAGGGCGGGGCGAAATTCCCCACCGGCGGTAAATCAACTTAGTTGAAAGCCCGCGAGCGCTTTGGGTGCGAACTCAAAGGACAGCAGATCCGGTGTAATTCCGGGGCCGACGGTTAGAGTCCGGATGGGAGAGAGTAACGATTCTGTCGGGCATGGACCCGCTCACGTTATTTTGGCTATATGCCGCCACTCCTAAGACTGCCCTGATTCTGGTAACCATAATTTTAGTGAGGTTTTTTTTACCATGAATCAGACGCTACTTTCCTCTTTTGGTACGCCTTTCGAACGTGTTGAAAATGCACTGGCTGCGCTGCGTGAAGGACGCGGTGTAATGGTGCTTGATGATGAAGACCGTGAAAACGAAGGCGATATGATCTTCCCGGCAGAAACCATGACCGTTGAGCAGATGGCGCTGACCATTCGCCACGGTAGCGGTATTGTTTGCCTGTGCATTACTGAAGATCGCCGTAAACAACTCGATCTGCCAATGATGGTAGAAAATAACACCAGCGCCTATGGCACCGGTTTTACCGTGACCATTGAAGCGGCTGAAGGTGTGACTACCGGTGTTTCTGCCGCTGACCGTATTACGACCGTTCGCGCAGCGATTGCCGATGGCGCAAAACCTTCTGATCTGAATCGTCCTGGCCACGTTTTCCCACTGCGCGCGCAGGCTGGTGGTGTGCTGACGCGTGGCGGCCATACCGAAGCGACTATTGATCTGATGACGCTGGCAGGCTTTAAACCAGCTGGTGTGTTGTGTGAGCTGACTAATGACGATGGCACGATGGCGCGTGCACCAGAGTGCATTGAGTTTGCCAATAAACACAATATGGCGCTCGTGACTATTGAAGACCTGGTGGCATACCGTCAGGCACATGAGCGTAAAGCTAGTTAATAACTCAAAATATTGAAGATGAAAACGCCGGGATATTCCCGGCGTTTTTATGGCTAGTTGTAGTTGATTTTAACAATCAGGTCCTTTTGAAATGGGCCATAAACCAGTGTTGCACCTGGTTCTGTCGTTAGCTTCGCCTGGTAACTTCGTGTTATTACTGCTGGGGTTTCATTAGGTTTATAAGTAGTAAATAATTTATACTGATTAAATTTCATATCTGTCTTATCAACTTGATCTGTAATGTGCATTATAAGACCGTTTCCCATTTCTAAGTGTGTATTATCATATAATGTATCATCAGTGTAGAAACTGGTTGCGACATCAAATTGTTCGCTACAATTAGCAGTAGCATCCCGAATTGTTGAAACATCAAATGTAGCTGTTGGTGGTATAGTCACGATTGTACTCGGGTCAATACGTCCGAAATTAACGATTTGACTTTCAGGGAAAATGCGAATGTCTATGCTACAATCAAGAAAAGAAATATTGTCGAGTCCAGTAATATTAGCGTGTAAATTTTTGGCTCTATTATCGGTGTTTGCTCCTTGTGAACCATCGAATTGCAATATATTGACCGTACTGAAGTCAATTTTCGTGTCCTTTGGGGGGTGTTGTTTAAGTTTTACATACAAGCGAAATCGAGCATTGAAGGTGACCTCTGTTTGGAGGACACCAGTATTAGTGCATGTGTCAGTCACAATCTGAAATGGGTTTGCTCTATCCAGACAATATCCTGTATCAATGCCCTGATTGTTTCCTTCGTAATCCTGTCCATTATAAGTTACACCAAATGTTAAGTATGGGTTGTTTATCACAGAGGGATCATTGAACTCTGCTATTTTTATCCAGGCATGAACATTTTCATATGGATTGCTTTCTGACCAATTGACGGCCCTGTTGCAAAAAACTTTTGTATTAATATCATCGCTTTCCCAAATTTTCTGACCAATCTCAGCATCCTGTGGTACTTTGAACGCAGGCATAGGTTTATTTATTTCTGTATTACCAAAACGTTTATTCTGATAGCAATCGACTGCATAAGAAGAAACATTAACAAACAAGCACAATATTGCCAGGAGACGAAAAAGCATGATCATAATTTTCCCTTCTTCGCAGGTGTAGCTTGGCAGAGTGACTGAACGGAATTACAGTCAATTTTGAACATTTCCAGCCCACCGTAATCACCAACAAAACCCAGTAGGAAGGTCGTCGGAAGGTTTTTAATTTGCTGAGTTGCAGTCCCAAAAGGGGTAACCATAATGCTGTCTGTTCCGGGCATTAATGTCTTGCCGTTAGTTCCGATATAACCGACGGTAATGTGATAAGGCGTCGGGTTATTCAGGGTCAACCCGGCGGCGCTGTGGGTAATCGTCAATTTTTGCAGGGGTACCATCTCTCCCTCTTTTAATTCAATCGATTTGGGTCGCCAGAACAGTTTCAGACGACTTTGCATGGCGATTTGCATTACATTCTGTTCTTTGGCGCGCGGCGGAATTTCCCGCACGTTATAGTAAAACAGCGTTTCTCTGTCCTGTGGCAAGTTGTTTAATGCGGACAGCGCCATCAGGCGAATTTGCACTTGCTCATTGGCCTCGATACGTTCCATTGGGGGGAGCGTTGATATGTAATCGCGCGTTTTTTTACCGCTGGCGTCCTCAATCCACGATTGAGCTAAATAAGGATCGATTTTACTTTGGTTGGTCAGGCGAACAGTTGCGCTTTTATTTGAAGCATTAAAAATTATGCGCGTTCTGTCGGGGGAGACAGTCGCTTGGGCGAAGTTACAGAACCCCAGTAAACAAATCATTCCTGTTACGGTTAATAGCGATTTCATTTTTTTCATCCTGAATTAGTTGACTGTTTTACAAGGCAAAATAATGGCACTTTCGTTGATGTTACTTTGGTTCGGGGGGGTAATTTCACAGGAGTTATCACCCCAGGTTAAACGTAGGGTACTGTTTTCCTGAATCCCGCTGAGATAAACAAAGCCATCTTCCGCCACCAGGCCCACATCTTTACCTGTCGATTTATCCGTGACATTCACCCCCAGTGGTGGGAAGCGCCCATTTTCCTGGCGAATAACGCCGACGATTTGGTATCCGGTGGTGGCATTCAGTTTTGCGTAGCCGATGGCACCCTGGGTGAGCGTAGTACGAATGACCGAGTTTTCGACATCGACACCTTCTGGCAGAACGTTATTATTCACCCGCAACATGGAGGTGGTGTAGTTCGATAATGAAGGTATCACGGCGATGCCCAGCCCATTGGTAACAGTACGGTTAGAGTTGATTTCAACGCCAGGAATACCATCGGTATCGACCATCATGCGGGCGTTATCGCCGTAGCTATAATCGTGAAGAGCGACACCATGACGCGTAGCTGTAATTGAACCGTACCAGCCTGCGGTAACAGAATTGTACTGATTCGGTTGCACACTACCGGTAAAGTTCAGACGTCCCCACGGTGAATTGTGCTGATAGCTGCCACGCAGCGTTGGTTCGCCATCGCGAATATTATCGTCCGTTGCTGACGCCGAAATATTCCAGATATTGTTGCGGTCTGACGAGTCATACCAGGAAACCATTTGCGAAGTATTACTACCACCCGTGCGCTGCATGCTGTAGGAAAGGTTGCGACTTTGCTGTAACGGCAGAGAGAATGAGAAGTAATACTGATTTTCTTCGTCATCATCCCAGCGAATGCGACTCACTGCCAGCGATGCGGAAATGCCCTTGAAATCACCAATATCAAAGTTTTTGCTTACTGATATCGAGTAATTAGTATTGGCAGGGCTGTCCCAATAAGTATTGCGTGTAACGTTGACATAAGAGTTTAATTCCAGCGATTCAAAGTACTGGTTCAGGGAAATAACATAACTTTCTTTTTCGTTATCGATTGACTCATCACCATTACGTGAGTTGAGGTACTCATTCATTGACACGTAATCTTTATCAGAGAAGCGATAACCCGCGAAGGTAATCTGGCTGCCCGTTGATTCGAAATGTTTTGCATAGTTAAACCGATAGCTGTAACCACGCAAATTGTCGCTATTTTGTTGCTGTAAAGAGGCATCAGCTCCGGTGACATCGAAAGAAAGCGAACCAAATTGATTGAGGTTAAAACCGATGCCAGTGGTGATCGCCTGGTAATCATCTGCAGTGAACATGCCGCCGCCATAGAGCGACACATTATTCAGCCAGCCCCAGGAGGCTTCAGCCGTCCAGAAAAAGGGGTTATTAATATCGTTATGTCCGACTGATGTTGGTTTTCCCAGCGATGTTTTGTAGCGTACTTGCCCTTTACGGGTTAAATAGGGGATGGAAGCGGAACCGACCTGAAAGGTATTGGTACGGCCATCTTCTTCTTCAACAGTGACATCCAGTTGACCCTGAAACGATTGACCCAAATCAGTAATAGTAAAAGGGCCTGGCGCGACTGTGGTTTGATAAAGTACACGACCATTTTGCGCTACTGTCACTTTGGCGTTGGTCTGCGCGATGCCGGTAATTTGTGGCGCATAACCCTGTAAATCTGGCGGCAACATGCTTTCATCACTTTCCAGTGATGCGCCAGTAAAATGGAAGGTATCGTAAAGATTGGAACTCAGGTCGTATTGTCCCATGGTGAACTTAGATGACCATGAGGGAATAGGGCGAAAGAGATAAGTTCGCGCAAATTCACCGCTATGGCTGACGGAACGACCATCAGCAAAATTCTGATTATATTGGTAATCGCTACGTAAGCGCCATGCGCCGAGGTTAAAGCCTAACGTACCATAGGAGCTGACATTTTGGGTACTGTCTCCCTGCTGTGGAGAATACTGGCTAGCGTATATGTTGTAATCAAGGATAAATCCGGCGATACCGTCATCCCAAAATTCGGGGGGCGTCCAGTTTGTTGCCTGGTATTTTAACCATGCTTGGGGAATGCTAAGCGATAATATCATTGTGGCTTTATCAAGCCGTATCGTTAATTCCTGACGTTGACTTAAATCTAAACATTCGCTGCCAGCTATGGTTTGCAATGATTCAATAAAGTCCGTATTAAGGCCGAAATTAGTCAGGTTTTCTTTGGTTAAGCAGAGTAACGAACCACTTTCATTATCGGCTTTTGCCCACTCCAGCATTAACGCTTGTGGTAACATGTTTTTGTTTATTTGCACACGAACGAGGTATTTTGCAGGGGTGATATAGCCTTTTTTTTCAAATCGCGAGAGATCAATGTTCGCACGATCTTCAACGTCAATCATATCAGCATTGAATTCTACGGCGCGGACTGGTAAAACGAAGAGTAGCGAAAACACAACACCAGACAGGGCATTTTTAATTGCGTAGGATAATTTATCCCCGGTAAACGTGTTTTTATTGTTCATAAAAATCCATTTCAAAAAAGACCCCAAGGTGCTGATGAAATTTCATCAGTTTTACCGCCTGGTGTTGTGTAGGTATTAATTGCCGATTACTTGTAGTCGAGTACGTAATTAGCCTGTGCCTGCACATTACCCGGGGTCGCGGTGCGTCCCAGAGATTCCATACGGGCTTTAAAGTTCAACTCCTGGTAGGAATTAGTTGTCGGGAAGTCGATGGTGATGGGGGTACCAAGAGTCACGTTGGTATTGTCTGATTTCACCAGACGTACTCCTACATCAGTTGCGCCGCCGATGTTACCTTCCTGTGTGTTTTTAAGCAGGTTGGAGTCGGTAGTGTCAACGCTGGCAGAGCTAAAGGTGATTTTGACTTTATCAACAGTGTTAGTGCCGTCAGATAAAATACAATCCTGCAAATGAATGGTGACATCTACAGGCAGAGATTTCTGTCCGCTTTTTAATACAGTATCAGCAACCTCACCGAGATTTATTGTTTGATCTTCATCACCAGGAGCAATAGAGCAAGGTGCATCGATAACTTCACCCTTAAACGTTATTTTACCGGAACCCTGATTAGGGTCATCAGCAAGCGCGTTAAATGCAACGCCAGATAATAGTGTGGTTGCGAATATAGATAATAATGTTTTTTTTAACATGACTTAATCCTTTATAAATAGGAAGAGCTATGGATGAGGAAAATATAGGTTTGAATCTAATATTAATTCCGCTATGGACATTACCATAATCAGAGATAATTTGTCTTGTTATTAATATTTAATACTGATTAAGTAAAACTTAAAATATATATTTTAGTTATATATTTTGATGCATATATCTAGACATTTGTTGAATTTCGTTATGTATGATTCATTTTTTGTATGGGTCGCGGTGAAAAAATGACCACCTTTTGACAAAAGTTTACTTCTGATATTGTAAGGTGGTAGAGTATAATTATTATAACGAGTAGGAACGTAATAATCACGAAGATATAATATATATCTGATGGTGCTTGTTAATATTAATTAGTGATGTTCCATCCGGGAATAGGATGCATTAATAGTCTTGGTTGTTTCTTTTTTAATCGACTATGGTGTATAATACAACACTTACTATGATCGAAATCATATACTTGATCCACAATTATGCGAGTATATGAATATATTCAACGATGGATATGTGAAATTTTAATGCTAAATGTTTAGTAATGTTAAATTATGAAGGTGAAAAGGATGTTTATTGCCTGGTACTGGATTGTATTAATTGTTCTACTAGCTGGTGGCTATTTTCTTCATCTTAAACGTTACTGTAAAGCTTTTCGTCATGACAGAGATGCGCTGTTAGCTGCTCAAAGTAAATTAGATAAACGCTTCGATAAAGACGTATTTGAAAAGCATCAATAATACCTTTAATAACGATACAGATGTTGCCTTTAGCAATGGGCAACATCTGTCATAATCGTCTTTAACCAATTCCCGCCGTTTGTAACAGCACTAAACTGAATCCCATCACTGACATTCCACATAGCACGCCATAGCTGGGGTTATTATTGGGGTCAATCTCTTTAGCTAGCGGCATTAATTCATCAACCGAGAGCGCCACCATAATTCCTGCAACCGCCGCCATGATTGCCGCCATGACCACCGGAGAAATCATGCTACCGAGGATTAACCACGCCAGCACACCACCAAGAATTTCTGCCAGCCCAGAAATGCCCGCCCACAAAATTGCGGTGCGTTTTGACCCCGTTGCCGCGTAAACCGGCCCCGCAACTGCCAGACCTTCAGGAATATTATGCAATGCAACAGCCAGCGCGATGCCAAAGCCCAGCTCCAGGTTACTGCTCGCCGTGACAAAGGTGGCAATGCCTTCCGGGAAGTTATGCAGACTGATGCCGAGAGTGAGCAGAATGGCTGTGCGCTTGATCGATTTTGGCAACGGCTGCACCGATTTTTGCATTAAATCCTGCGGATGTGCATGTGGCAACATGCGGTCCAGACCAAAATAGCCAAGCAGACCGAAGATAAACATTCCATAACCCAGCACAGGCGACATTCCTTCGGCGGCTAATGCGGCAGGAAGCATTTCCATTAATGAGATGAGCAACATGATCCCCGCCGCAAATCCTAGCGAAAACGCCAGTAAGCGGTTCGAGGGTTTTTGTCCGAGAACGCCGAGAAACGCGCCAATAAACGTGGCTGCCCCCGCCAGTATGGTCAGAATGAGAGGTACTGACATCGACAACTCCTTATAAATCTTTACCTTCAGGCAGATCGTCAAAATAACTGATGATCATCATCATTGTTATCCGGGTTCTTACTCCGCCGAACAAGCGTATTGTGAGGATATCAAAATGACACCTTTAGTTAAGGATATCATCATGTCTTCAACACGTATGCCAGCATTGTTTTTAGGTCACGGTAGTCCGATGAACGTGCTGGAAGATAATTTGTATACCCGCAGCTGGCAGAAGTTGGGGATGACATTGCCACGCCCGCAAGCGATTGTGGTGGTTTCGGCTCACTGGTTTACCCGTGGAACAGGAGTGACCGCGATGGAGACGCCGCCCACGATTCATGATTTTGGCGGTTTTCCGCAGGCGCTGTACGACACCCATTATCCTGCTCCGGGTTCGCCTGCGCTGGCACAGCGTCTGGTTGAGCTGTTAGCGCCGGTCCCTGTGACGCTGGATAAAGAAGCCTGGGGCTTTGACCACGGTTCCTGGGGCGTGCTGATTAAGATGTATCCTGACGCCGATATCCCGATGGTGCAGTTGAGTATCGACAGTACCAAACCTGCCGCCTGGCACTTTGAGATGGGGCGTAAACTGGCGGCTCTGCGAGACGAAGGAATAATGTTGGTCGCCAGCGGTAACGTGGTGCATAACCTGCGTACGGTGAAGTGGCACGGTGATAGTTCACCGTATCCGTGGGCGACGTCATTTAATGAGTATGTGAAAGCGAATCTGACGTGGCAAGGACCGGTAGAGCAGCATCCTCTGGTGAATTATCTCGACCATGAAGGTGGCGCGTTATCGAACCCAACGCCAGAGCACTATCTGCCGTTGTTGTATGTCTTAGGTGCGTGGGATGGGCAGGAGCCAATTACCATTCCGGTCGATGGTATAGAAATGGGCAGTTTAAGTATGTTGTCGGTGCAGATAGGCTAATAATTACCGGATGGCGAGTGCCATCCGGTATCATGGCTTATTCAACAAAAATATGTGGATAAAACCGAGACATATCCTGGGTGATCAATGCACGGTCTTCACGAATGCCAATTCCGGCAGGTTGATCGTTCACCAGCCAGCTACCAATCAGCATATAGCTATCGCCGAATTTCGGTAACGGGTGGAATTGCTGAACAATCATCCCTTCTTCGCCATACGGACCTTCCGCTGCTTCAATGGTTTTGCCGTTCTCAATGATCGACACGTTTGCGCCTTCACGGGAGAAGATCGGTTTAACCACATATTTTTCCATTTGCGGATGATCATCTTCCGCAAAATAAGCGGGCAGCAGGTTCGGGTGATTCGGGAACATCTCCCACAGTAGCGGCAGAAGCGCTTTGTTGGAGATAATGCTCTTCCACGCCGGTTCCAGCCAGCGTACGCCTGCATCCTCCAGCTTGGTGGAGAACATCTCACGCAGCATAAATTCCCACGGATACAGCTTGAACAGGTTAGAAATCACCTGATCCTGTAAATCCGTGAACTGACCTTTTTCGCCTAAACCGATATCGTCGATGTAGAGGAATTCAGTAGCGATTTCAGCTTCTGTCGCGCAGTCCTGCAAATACTGAATGGTTCCGCGATCTTCCACCGTGTCGCGACAGCAGGTGAGATGCAGCAACTGGAAGCCATACTGTTCACGCAGCTCGACAAAGCGATCGATCAGCTTCTCTTGCAGACTGTTAAACTGGTCGCTGCCTTCCGGCAGGTTGCCCGCGTTAAGCTGATCTTCCAGCCAGATCCACTGAAAGAATGCGGCTTCATACAGTGACGTTGGCGTATCGGCGTTATTTTCCAGAAGTTTAGGTTCGCCAGTGCCATCCCACGCCAGATCGAGACGCGAATAAAGCGACGGCTGGTGAGTCAGCCATGACTGGCGCACAAAACTCCAGGTATGTTTTGGAATGCGGAATTTAGTCATCAGCTCATCGCTGGCGATCACTTTTTCCACCACTTTCAGGCACATCTGGTGCAGTTCGGCGGTGACTTCTTCCAGCTTTTCAACCTGGGCGAGGGTCAACTTGTAGTAAGCATCTTCACACCAGTACGGCTCTCCGTACATGGTGTGAAAATTGAAACCGTATTCGTGGGCTTTTTCGCGCCAGTCCGGGCGCTCGGTAATACTGACTCTTTCCATCGGTATCAGCCACCCATTGAACGAGAAGAGGTGCCGGTTGCGCTACGCTGCATAGTGCTTTGTTTGGCAACAGATTCACCAAAACCGCCACGGGTAACAGTAGTGGTGGTCGCCGGTTTTGGTGCCATTGCCGTCTTCGGTACGGTCATGGTGCGGCCTGGCTGAGCTGCGCCATAGTTTTTACCGGTGGCATCAGTATATTTACCGTAAGCCGGGCTGGCTGGGTTTTTCGAGGAGAACAGCGGTTGTTGTGCAAAGCCCGCGCCGCCGCCCATCAGACGTCCCATCATGTAACCTGCCATCAGTGGCATCCAGAAACTTCCGCTGGATTGCTGGGCTTGCGCCTGATTTTCAGGTGCCATGCCAGCCTGGGCTGGTGCCTGCTGGCACTGACCTTCACCAAATTCGGCAACACAGTCTTCACGTGTGGCGTATTTCGGCGCAGTACGTTCGGCTTCTTTCAGCGCATTGTTATACGCAGTGGTACATTCTGCGCTTTTGCCTGGGTTTGCGGCTGAGCAGTCATCAGCATTTTGATACAGAGACACTGTCTCATCACTCTTTTCACAGCCTGCCAGCATAAAAACAGTGGCAACAGCAAGAGCGACAGGTGTCAGATGGCGTGCGCTCCAGTTTTTGCGGAACGATGCGTGGCGTATGGATTTTGTCCGTTTCATTTTTGTCTTCCGGGACCAGTGGTAAATACCCATCAGAATAGAGGATGGCTGGTCGAAATTGAAGCGGGAAGGGGGAAGAATGCGGCAGATAACCCGTATCTTTACGTTGCCTTACGTTCAGACGGGGCCGAAGCCCCGTCGTCAGCATCAGTTACGGAAAGGGTTATGACCGTTACTGGTAGTCGTGCGTGCGGATGCTTGCTGAACGGCTGGGGCCGGGCTATCTGGTGCATAACCATCAGCAATAGCATTTTGTTCTGGCGTTTGCGGCGCAACGTTTTCTGGATTAGTGGAAACCGGTTTGCTCAGCGCATTGTTCAGTGCCAGCAGATCCTGCTCGTTCAACGTACCCAGAGCTGATTTAATATTCAACTGGTTAATCAGGTAGTTATAACGCGCATTCGCCAGCTCTTGCTTGGCGTTGTACAGCGTGGTGGTGGCATCCAGCACATCAACAATGGTACGCGTACCGACCGAGTAGCCCGCTTCCATCGCGTCTAATGAGCTTTGAGCGGAAACTACGGCTTGTTTGTAGGCGTTAATGCTGCTGATAGAAGCATTAATGTTGTTGAAGGAGGAACGCACGGTTTGCACGACGCTACGATGGGCGCTTTCCAGTTGCTCACTGGCACCAACAAAGTTGTACTGTGCCTGTTTCACCTGCGAGTTAACCATTCCGCCCTGATAAATCGGCAGCGAGAAGCTCAGGCCAACTTTGTTCTGTCCCATATTGCTATCGTCATACTGGGTACCAGCGGCACCACGAGTTTTCGAACCGCTATATGAGGTGTCAGAAATCCCGGTAGAAGCCGTTAAATCCAGAGTCGGTAAGTGACCATCCTGCGCCTGGCGAATTTGCTCGCGCGCCAGGTCCTGGCTCAAGCGTGCCTGTAACAGCGACAGGTTGCGTTTTTCGGCTTCTTTCAGCAGCGCGTTAACCGGCTGCGGTTTGTCGGTTTTAAAGTTATCGACATTCAGTGCCGCCAGTTCCGGATAGTAATTACCGGTGATCTGACGCAGTTGCTCTACCGCGTTATCGAGGTTATTACGTGCGGTCACTTCATTCGCCAGCACGGTATCGTACTGTGCACGGGCGTTCTGCACGTCGGTGATCGCCACCAGGCCCACGTTAAAACGTTGAGTGGTCTGATCTAACTGACGGTAGATCGCTTCTTTTTGCGCCTGCGTATAGGAAAGAACATCAATGGCATTCAACACGTTGAAATAAGCAGTCGCGGTGTTGAGGATCAAGGTTTGTTGATCGGTCTGATACGTGACGTCCTGAATACCCGCTGCTTTTTCCTGTAGCGTTAACGCACGCCATTTCGACATATCAAAAATGGATTGAGTTAACTGCAGGGACGCACTGGTCGCGTTAGAGTTGATGCCGTTCGCGTCGCGGTAGCCATTGCTATAGGTGTAATCTGCACCTAAACCTAGCTGTGGCAGTAATGGACTGCGCGCTTCATTAATTTTTTCAAAGGCAGCATCACGATCGGCGGCAGACTTACGCAATTCCGGGTTACTAAGGCGTGCTTGCTGATAAACTTGCATCAGGTTCTCGGCCTGGCTCAACGTACTGAACCCAGAAAGGCTCAGGCCGATAAGAATGGGGAGCAATTTCTTCATTTGCATTCCTTGTGGTGAAGCAGTATTTAGCGCGATCAAACTGTAAAATTATTGCGGATTCTAGCAGAAGCCGCTACCGCAAAAGGTTGGCGTTACGTGCCATAGGGCGTTAATGTGCCTCAATTTAACACATGACTGCTCAAACGGCAGTCAAACGTCGCTGAAATTCACATTTAATTCACTATTAGTGCCAGGACATTAACAATGCTTAAGCCAGACAACCTGCCCGTTACTTTTGGCAAAAACGATGTTGAAATTATTGCACGAGAAACACTTTATCGCGGCTTTTTTTCATTAGATCTTTATAGATTTCGTCATCGTCTATTCAACGGGCAAATGAGTCGTGAGGTACGGCGGGAAATTTTTGAGCGCGGTCACGCCGCAGTCTTGCTACCCTTTGACCCAGTGCGCGATGAAGTTGTGCTGATTGAGCAGATTCGGATTGCCGCGTATGACACCAGCGAAACCCCCTGGCTACTGGAGATGGTGGCCGGGATGATTGAAGAGGGTGAAAGTGTGGAAGATGTCGCCCGTCGCGAAGCGATTGAAGAGGCGGGACTGATAGTCAAACGGACCAAACCGGTGTTAAGTTTCCTGGCAAGCCCTGGGGGCACCAGTGAGCGTTCGTCAATTATGGTGGGCGAAGTGGACGCCACGACCGCAAGCGGTATTCACGGTCTGGCTGATGAAAACGAAGATATTCGCGTTCATGTGGTAAGCCGGGAACAGGCATACCAATGGGTAGAAGAGGGGAAAATCGACAACGCAGCGTCGGTCATCGCTTTGCAATGGCTGCAGCTGCATCATCAAGCGTTAAAAAATGAGTGGGCATAAATGAAGCGTTACACACCTGACTTTCCTGAAATGATGCGCCTGTGCGAGATGAACTTTTCACAATTGCGGCGTTTGTTACCGCGCAATGACGCACCCGGCGAAACTGTAAGCTATCAGGTGGCAAACGCACAATATCGGCTAACGATTGTGGAATCGACCCGATACACTACCCTGGTGACAATCGAACAGACTGCGCCCGCGATCAGTTACTGGAGCCTTCCGTCAATGACGGTGCGTCTGTATCATGACGCGATGGTGGCTGAAGTGTGTTCAAGTCAGCAGATTTTTCGCTTCAAAGCGCGGTATGATTATCCTAATAAAAAGTTGCATCAACGCGACGAAAAGCATCAAATTAACCAGTTTTTAGCGGACTGGTTGCGATACTGTTTAGCACATGGAGCGATGGCGATTCCGGTTTATTAGCGTCGTGAAACCTAAGGACACCATTTGGAAAGCCTGTTAACCCTTCCTCTGGCTGGTGAGGCCAGAGTCAGGATTTTACAAATTACCGACACTCACCTGTTTGCGCAAAAGCACGAAGCCCTGTTGGGGGTAAATACCTGGGAAAGCTACCAGGCGGTGCTGGAGGCGATTCGTCCACACCAGCACGAATTCGACCTGATTGTCGCGACCGGTGATTTAGCGCAGGATCAATCCTCTGCGGCCTATCAGCATTTCGCTGAAGGCATCGCAAGTTTTCGTGCGCCCTGCGTCTGGCTGCCGGGCAACCACGATTTTCAGCCTGCGATGTACAGCGCGCTACAGGATGCGGGGATCTCCCCGGCGAAGCGGGTGTTTATTGGTGAGCAATGGCAAATCCTGTTGCTGGATAGCCAGGTGTTTGGCGTGCCGCACGGTGAGCTGAGCGAGTTTCAGCTTGAGTGGCTGGAACGTAAACTGGCCGATGCGCCAGAACGCCATACGTTGCTGCTGCTGCACCATCATCCGCTACCTGCGGGTTGTAGCTGGCTCGACCAACACAGTCTGCGTAACGCGGGCGAACTGGATAACGTGCTGGCGAAGTTTCCGAACGTTAAATACTTGCTGTGTGGACATATCCATCAGGAGCTGGATCTCGACTGGAATGGTCGCCGCCTGCTGGCAACGCCATCGACCTGTGTACAGTTTAAGCCGCATTGTTCCAACTTTACGCTGGACACCATCGCGCCTGGCTGGCGTACGCTCGAGTTACATGCTGATGGTACGCTGACCACCGAGGTGCACCGCCTGGCAGACTCCCGTTTCCAACCAGATACCGCTTCAGAAGGTTACTGATGTCGACGCTTCTTTATTTACACGGTTTCAACAGTTCGCCGCGCTCTGCAAAAGCGAGTTTGGTGAAAAACTGGCTGGCGGAACATCACCCTGACGTTGAGATGATCATTCCGCAGTTACCGCCGTACCCTTCCGATGCGGCAGAACTGCTGGAATCCATTGTCCTGGAACATGGCGGCGATTCGCTGGGGATCGTCGGTTCATCACTGGGGGGATATTACGCCACCTGGTTGTCGCAATGTTTTATGCTGCCCGCCGTGGTGGTAAACCCAGCGGTGCGCCCGTTTGAACTGTTGACGGACTATCTCGGTCAGAACGAGAACCCCTACACCGGGCAGCAATATGTGCTAGAGTCACGCCATATTTACGATCTCAAAGTCATGCAGATTGACCCGCTGGAAGCGCCGGATTTGATCTGGCTGCTGCAACAGACGGGAGATGAAGTGCTGGATTACCGCCAGGCGGTGGCGTACTACGCTTCCTGCCGCCAGACTGTTATAGAAGGCGGCAACCATGCATTCACAGGCTTCGAAGATTATTTCAACCCGATCGTCGATTTTCTTGGTCTGCACCATCTCTGACGATCAACTCGAATTGCTAACTTAAACCATGACGCAAACTTATAACGCTGATGCCATTGAGGTACTCACCGGGCTTGAGCCGGTTCGCCGCCGCCCGGGGATGTATACCGATACCACGCGCCCTAACCATTTGGGGCAAGAAGTCATTGATAACAGTGTCGATGAAGCACTGGCGGGTCACGCAAAACGCGTGGACGTTATTTTACATGCTGACCAGTCGTTAGAAGTGATAGATGATGGTCGCGGGATGCCGGTGGATATTCACCCTGAAGAAGGCGTTCCGGCGGTCGAACTGATTCTTTGCCGTTTGCACGCGGGTGGTAAATTCTCTAACAAAAACTACCAGTTCTCTGGCGGCCTGCATGGCGTGGGGATTTCGGTGGTTAACGCCCTGTCGAAGCGCGTAGAAGTTAACGTACGCCGCGATGGTCAGATCTATAACATCGCCTTTGAAAATGGCGAAAAGGTACAGGATTTGCAGGTTGTGGGCACTTGCGGTAAACGCAATACCGGTACCAGCGTGCACTTCTGGCCGGATGAAGCCTTCTTTGACAGCCCGCGTTTCTCTGTTTCACGCCTGACGCATGTGCTGAAAGCCAAAGCGGTACTGTGCCCGGGCGTTGAGATCACTTTTAAAGATGAGATCAACAACACCGAACAACGCTGGTGCTATCAGGACGGTCTGAACGATTACCTGGCGGAAGCGGTAAACGGTTTACCGACGCTGCCGGAAAAACCGTTTATCGGTAATTTCGCTGGCGATACTGAAGCGGTGGACTGGGCGCTACTTTGGCTACCGGAAGGCGGAGAACTGCTGACCGAAAGCTACGTCAACCTGATTCCTACGATGCAGGGCGGTACGCACGTTAACGGTTTGCGTCAGGGCCTGCTGGACGCAATGCGCGAGTTCTGTGAATACCGCAACATTCTGCCGCGCGGCGTGAAGCTGTCGGCAGAAGATATCTGGGATCGCTGCGCCTATGTGCTGTCAGTAAAAATGCAGGATCCGCAGTTTGCCGGGCAAACCAAAGAGCGTCTCTCTTCGCGTCAGTGCGCGGCATTCGTTTCTGGCGTGGTGAAAGATGCCTTCACCTTGTGGCTGAACCAGAACGTTCAGGCGGCTGAACTGCTGGCGGAGATGGCGATTTCCAGCGCCCAGCGCCGTATGCGTGCGGCCAAGAAAGTGGTGCGTAAAAAGTTGACCAGCGGCCCGGCGCTGCCTGGCAAACTGGCTGACTGTACCGCGCAGGATCTTAACCGTACCGAACTGTTTCTCGTGGAAGGTGATTCCGCAGGCGGATCTGCCAAGCAGGCGCGCGATCGTGAATATCAGGCGATCATGCCGCTGAAAGGTAAGATCCTTAACACCTGGGAAGTCTCTTCTGATGAAGTGCTTGCTTCGCAGGAAGTGCACGATATTTCGGTAGCGATCGGTATCGATCCTGACAGCGACGATCTTAGCCAACTGCGTTATGGCAAGATCTGTATCCTGGCGGATGCTGACTCCGATGGTCTGCACATTGCCACGCTGCTTTGCGCTTTGTTTGTAAAACACTTCCGCGCGTTGGTGAAACACGGTCACGTTTACGTTGCTCTGCCACCGCTCTACCGTATTGACCTTGGAAAAGAGGTTTACTACGCGCTGACAGAAGAAGAGAAAGAGGGCGTGCTCGAGCAATTAAAACGCAAGAAAGGCAAGCCGAACGTTCAGCGTTTTAAAGGTCTGGGGGAAATGAACCCGATGCAATTGCGCGAAACCACGCTTGATCCGAACACTCGCCGTCTGGTGCAGTTGACTATCGATGATGAAGACGATCAGCGTACTGACGCGATGATGGACATGCTACTGGCGAAGAAACGCTCGGAAGATCGCCGTAACTGGTTGCAAGAGAAAGGCGACATGGCGGAGATTGAGGTTTAAAGGAAAGAACATTGCCCGGTCAGGATGGCCGGGCAAACAAGGCAGGATTAAATCCCTGGCTGCAGAATACGGATATTCATCTCCAGCACGTCGCCTTTTACGGCTTCGCTGTACGCCTTCATGTGCGGGGTTTGCAGATGCGCTTCAAGATGCGCGATGCTTTCCCACTGCTCAATCATCACGATAGAATCCGGTGCCATAGACTGGAAACTCACGCCAGCAGCGCAATCCACCATTGGCGCATAGCCGTGGCAACCTTCTTCTTTCAGTACGGTTGGAACGATTTTAGCAAACTGATCCAACACTGCCTGACGGTGATGTTGACCAGGACGAGTACGGATTTCTGCGATTACTGTAATCATGGTTAACTCCTTCTAAAGCCAGAGCTCTAGTTAACCAAAAATTTCCACAAGATGCTTGCGATATTCTTCAGTATAGCGGGGAACATCAGGCATTTTTATCACGTCATTAGCGATAAATGTCGGCAGCGGTTCCATACCAAGGAATTGGTTTGCTTTATGGAATGGTAGATACACACCGTCAACGCCAACCCCGTGGAAGAACTGATCTTTTTCGGTGAAAGCTTCCATTGGTGCGTTCCAGGTCAGGGAAAGCATATATTTTTTACCTTGTACCAGGCCGCCGGAACCGTATTTTTTTGATGGATCTTTGCGGGTACGACCATCGCTGGCATACAGAGTCCCGTGACCTTCGGTGAATACATCATCAATGTATTTTTTCACTGTCCACGGCGCGCCCATCCACCAGCCTGGCATCTGCCAGATCACCACATCAGCCCAGAGAAAGTTTTGTACTTCGGCTTTGACATCGTAGTCGCTGTCGGCGCGAACGATGCGGACATCATGCCCGAGGTCGCGCAGTGTGCCATCCGCGACTTCGGTCAGGGTGTCGTTCAGTTGACCATTGGAGTGGGCGAATTTTTTCGCGCCGTTGATAATCAGGATGTTGCTCATTTTTTAACCTCAAGGTGAGACGTTTGCCGACTATAGTACGTCACAGAGCGGTACGGTGAAATTAGCAAAATGTGCAAAGTCTTTTGCGAATTTAGCAAAAGTCTGATCTTGCTCCGATTCACCGATGCAGGATAAATATTTTCTGAAAATGACAATACTGATAGCCATTCCTCATAATTCCTACTCGCACCGGATTAATTTACAGGTTTGGTTCGGTTTTTTGGAGATTAAAAATATGGCGTTGGATAAGTAAAAATGAAAATATCAACGCGTCACTTTGATAATTATAAATGGATTTTTATGAGCGTGCTAACATATGTTAAAGCATAAAATTCAAACAATATTTGAAGCTCTGTTATATATAATGCTTACTTATTGGTTAATAGATGCTTTTTTTGCATTCAATAAGTATGACTGGATGCTTGAGTCGGGAGACAATATTTGCAGTATACCTTCCGTTTCAGGCGAAGATCGTATATTGCAAACAATGATTGCAGCATTTTTTCTTCTGACGCCACTTATTATTATCTTAAGAAAACTCTTTGTGCGAGAAATCTTTGAGTTTTGGTTATATGTAATCTCGCTCGTTATTTGTTTGGTTTGTGGTTGGTGGCTTTTTTGGGGACGGTTTATATTTTGCTATTAATAAAATCTATGAGAGTCGTTTTAACGGCTCTCATAGACAGAGAAGTTACCAGCTTACTTTCGCCTCAAATCCACCTTGTTCCGCATTCCCAAACTCAACATTCATGCCATGCAGCTTGGCGATTCGCTGGACAATTGAAAGCCCAAGTCCACTGCCGGTAGCGGTTTGTCCGGGTGGGCGATAGAAGCGTTCGCCAATTCTCGCTAGTGCCTCTGGTGTCACACCGGGGCCGTTATCCCTCACGATGAAATTATCGGCATTCAGCGTGACGTCCACCACGCTACCTTGTGGACTGTAGCGCACGGCGTTATCCAGCAAATTTCGCACCAACAAACTTAGCAATAGCGGTTGTCCGGTGCGTTTGATGCCGTGGGCATTGAGTGTCAGTCGCACGTCAATTTTCGCTTGCTGCGCCGTGTGGTAAATATCCATCACCGACGATTGCAGGAGATCTTCAAGCGGGATCTCCGCGACGTCCTGAAGGTTATCCAGTGAGTCCAGCCGCGATAGCGTGAGCAGTTGATCAACCAGACGAGTAGCACGATCGATCCCGGAATGTAATTGGAGCAGCGCTTTTTTCCGCGCCTGCGGATCATCGTCAGAGAGCTGCGCAACTTCGGTTTGCACTTTCAGCGCCGTTAACGGGCTACGAAGTTCGTGAGCTGCGTCGGAGGTAAAGCGTCGTTCACGAACCATCATCGCATGTGTGCGGGCGAACAGTTGATTCAACGACTCAACCAGTGGACGCACTTCGCTGGGTACGCCCGTCGCGTTTAGTGGTTTTTCCGAGTCAGGGTCACGCATACGTAGTGCCAGCGCCAGTTTGTTCAGCGGCGCGAGTTCACGACCCAGTAGTACCATCATGATGATTAACATAATCGGCAGTGCGACAAGCCACGGGATCAATTGCCCGGCAACAATCGCCAGCGCCATGTCTTCACGGTATTCCCATTCCTGACCAACAACGATGCGATATTTGCCATCTGGTGAGGTCATCCAGACAAAACGCCAGGGATCTTTATCGCCCACCAGTTGCCCGTCAGCAAAACCTTCCCGTTGATAGCTATAAGGAATATCTTCTCCATTATCGCCATCGTTAAGGACCATTCTGCCGTCGTGGGTAAAGATGGCAAAGGTCAGCGCATCGTCATCAACATGACCGTGTTTTAATTTATTTGGCGTCTGTGCCATGCGATCCGCCGCGTTGATTTCGTTGAGATCGAGCGTACTTAACCGTTTGGCAAACAGCATCAGTTGGGTGTCGAACAACTCATCGACGTTATCCGTTGTTTGTTTCCAGGCGACAAAGCTGGAAAGCAGCCAGGTCACCGAGGCCAGAATTAAAAAGATTAGCGTCAGCCTGACTCGCAGACTAAGACGTTGGGTAAATTTCATTTCTCACCTAATGTGTAGCCAATACCATGCACGGTACGAATAAAATCACTACCGAGTTTGCGTCGCAGATGATGCACATGCACTTCAACGGCATTACTGGTGACCTCTTCGTCCCAGGTATACAGTTTCTCTTCAATAAGTTTGCGCGGCAGTACCCGACCAGCGTTACGCATCAGTAATTCCAGCAGGGCAAATTCTTTTGGTTTCAGCGTTAAGGGTTCGCCAGCCAGCGTGGCGATACGTTTGCCGGGGTCGAGCATGACGTTGCCGTGGCGCAGCTCGTTGCTGGCCTGGCCGTTGGTTCGGCGCATCAGAGCTTCCAGCCTGGCGGCGACTTCTATCAACGCAAAAGGTTTACACAGATAATCGTCAGCTCCCAGACGCAGCCCTTCTACACGTTCCGCCAGCGCATCGCGCGCAGTCAGGATTAATACCGGCTCACGCTGACCTTTTTCTCGCCATTCGCGCAAAATATCGCGACCATCCATGCCCGGTAAGGTTAAATCCAGGATCACCGCATCATAAGGTACGCTATATAGCGCCTCTTTTCCCTGACGACCTTGTGTAAACCAGTCGACGCTAAAACCCATTTTACTAAGGCCCGTTTTGATGCCGTCGCCAATCAGCATGTCATCTTCTATCAGTAAAATTCGCATTTTTTCATCCCTGCGATAACCATATTTGCTGCCAGTAAACCGTGTTGTAACGCGCTCTGTACAGCACTAAATTTTATTTTTTTCCCTTAAGAAGTTGTTAAGGACTATCTTGTTAAATGCTCGAAAACAGACATTAAAGGGAGTAATAAACATGAAAAAATTCGCAGCAGTAATCGCAGTAATGGCCCTGTGCAGTGCACCGGTGATGGCAGCAGAGCAGGGCGGTTTTTCTGGTCCATCGGCAACACAAAGTCAGGCCGGAGGATTCCAGGGGCCGAATGGCAGCGTAACGACCGTAGAAAGCGCAAAATCCCTGCGTGATGACACTTGGGTCACCCTGCGCGGCAATATCGTTGAACGTATCTCTGACGATCTCTACGTGTTCAAAGATGCCAGCGGTACTATCAATGTTGATATCGACCACAAACGCTGGAACGGCGTGACGGTGACCCCGAAAGATACCGTTGAGATTCAGGGTGAAGTCGATAAAGACTGGAACTCTGTTGAAATTGACGTCAAACAGATCCGCAAAGTAAATCCGTAATTGTTAGCGCTCCCGGGACACGTTCCCGGGAATAATTTCGCAGGGAGGCAAAATGAAAAACCTGACACTGGATGTAAATATTATCGATTTCCCATCAATCCCTGTGGCGATGTTGCCACATCGCTGTAGCCCTGAATTGCTCAACTACAGCGTGGCGAAATTTATCATGTGGCGTAAAGAAACGGGGCTTTCTCCTGTTAACCAAAGCCAGACTTTTGGTGTCGCCTGGGATGACCCTGCCACCACCGTACCGGAAGCGTTTCGCTTTGATATCTGCGGCAGCGTTAACGAACCGATTCCCGATAATCGTTATGGCGTGAGTAATGGTGAACTTACCGGTGGACGTTATGCCGTGGCCCGCCACGTTGGCGAGCTGGACGATATTTCACATACGGTATGGGGCATCATTCGCCACTGGCTGCCTGCAAGCGGCGAGAAAATGCGTAAAGCACCGATTCTGTTTCACTACACCAATCTTGCCGAAGGGGTAACAGAGCAGCGACTGGAAACGGATGTTTATGTGCCGTTGGCGTGATGAAGAATCTTTACCGGAGTGTGAGTCAAATCACTCGCTATCAGTTTAAGTTAACGATGCCACAGGCGTAATGTTGTCCGCTCAGACTCTGACGGCACAGGATTTTGTCCTTCCACACAGAAACCGCCATTGGCGGTTTTCCGCTGCATAATCCTCAGGATTATGTCTACAGCAAAGAGTTGTATATAAAGGCACATTGGTGCCTTTATCGCCGTCGGAGCACGTCCGGCGGCGCTATTCACGCTGATCTCCTGTGACTCGACGCGGCAGATAATGTAGTATCTCCGGCAATATTGCCCCTTTGAAGGCTGGCGAATAAGTTGAGGAATCAGAATTAATGAGCGATATGGCAGAGCGCCTTGCGCTACATGAATTTACGGAAAACGCCTACTTAAATTACTCCATGTACGTAATCATGGACCGTGCGTTGCCGTTTATTGGTGATGGTCTGAAACCTGTTCAGCGCCGCATTGTGTATGCGATGTCTGAACTGGGACTAAATGCCAGCGCCAAATTTAAAAAATCGGCCCGTACCGTCGGTGACGTACTGGGTAAATACCATCCGCACGGTGATAGCGCCTGTTATGAAGCCATGGTCCTGATGGCACAGCCGTTCTCTTACCGTTATCCGCTGGTTGATGGTCAGGGGAACTGGGGCGCGCCGGACGATCCGAAATCGTTCGCAGCAATGCGTTACACCGAATCCCGGTTGTCGAAATATTCCGAGCTGCTATTGAGCGAGCTGGGGCAGGGGACGGCTGACTGGGTGCCAAACTTCGACGGCACTTTGCAGGAGCCGAAAATGCTGCCTGCCCGTCTGCCAAACATTTTGCTTAACGGCACCACCGGTATTGCCGTCGGTATGGCGACCGATATTCCACCGCATAACCTGCGTGAAGTGGCTCAGGCAGCAATCGCGTTAATCGACCAGCCGAAAACCACGCTCGACCAGCTGCTGGATATCGTGCAGGGGCCGGATTATCCGACTGAAGCGGAAATCATCACCTCGCGTGCCGAGATCCGTAAAATCTACGAAAATGGTCGCGGTTCTGTGCGTATGCGCGCGGTGTGGAAGAAAGAAGACGGTGCGGTGGTTATCAGCGCATTGCCGCATCAGGTTTCAGGTGCGCGTGTACTGGAGCAAATTGCTGCGCAAATGCGCAACAAAAAGCTGCCGATGGTTGACGATCTGCGCGATGAATCTGACCACGAGAATCCGACCCGTCTGGTGATTGTGCCGCGTTCCAACCGTGTGGATATGGATCAGGTGATGAACCACCTCTTCGCAACCACCGATCTGGAAAAGAGCTATCGTATTAACCTCAATATGATCGGTCTGGATGGGCGTCCGGCGGTGAAAAACCTGCTGGAAATCCTTTCCGAATGGCTGGTGTTCCGCCGCGATACCGTGCGCCGCCGACTGAACTATCGTCTGGAGAAAGTCCTCAAGCGCCTGCATATTCTGGAAGGTTTGCTGGTGGCGTTTCTCAATATCGACGAAGTGATTGAGATCATTCGCAATGAAGATGAACCGAAACCGGCGCTGATGTCGCGCTTTGGCCTCACGGAAACTCAGGCGGAAGCGATCCTCGAACTGAAACTGCGTCATCTCGCCAAACTGGAAGAGATGAAGATTCGCGGTGAGCAGAGTGAGCTGGAAAAAGAGCGCGACCAGTTGCAAGGCATTCTGGCGTCCGAGCGTAAAATGAATAACCTGCTGAAGAAAGAACTGCAGGCAGACGCGCAAGCTTATGGTGACGATCGTCGTTCGCCGTTGCAGGAACGCGAAGAAGCGAAAGCGATGAGCGAGCACGACATGTTGCCGTCTGAACCTGTCACCATTGTGCTGTCGCAGATGGGCTGGGTACGCAGCGCTAAAGGCCATGACATCGACGCGCCGGGCCTGAATTATAAAGCGGGTGATAGTTTCAAAGCAGCGGTGAAAGGTAAGAGCAACCAACCGGTAGTGTTTGTTGACTCCACCGGTCGTAGCTATGCTATCGACCCGATTACGCTGCCGTCGGCACGTGGTCAGGGCGAGCCGCTCACCGGCAAATTGACGTTGCCGCCTGGGGCGACCGTTGACCATATGCTGATGGAAAGCGACGATCAGAAACTGTTGATGGCTTCCGATGCGGGTTACGGTTTCGTCTGCACCTTTAACGATCTGGTGGCGCGTAACCGTGCAGGTAAGGCCTTAATCACTTTACCGGAAAATGCCCATGTTATGCCGCCTGTGGTGATTGAGGACGCTTCTGATATGCTGCTGGCAATCACTCAGGCAGGCCGTATGTTGATGTTCCCGGTAAGCGATCTGCCGCAGCTGTCGAAGGGCAAAGGCAACAAGATTATCAACATTCCATCGGCAGAAGCCGCGCGTGGAGAAGATGGTCTGGCGCAACTGTACGTTCTGCCGCCGCAAAGCACGCTGACCATTCATGTTGGGAAACGCAAAATTAAACTGCGTCCGGAAGAGCTACAGAAAGTCACTGGCGAACGTGGACGCCGCGGTACGTTGATGCGCGGTTTGCAGCGTATCGATCGTGTCGAGATCGACTCTCCTCGCCGCGCCAGCAGCGGCGATAGCGAAGAGTAGTATGCCGGGGAGGGTATTGCTTCCTCCCGCTTGCAAGGAACGCCGGATGAAACGTTAAGTCGTCATCCGGCAGCATATTCCACCCCCGGAAACGATAAAAATTCCCTTGAAACCGTTGTTTATTCATGCGTTGCGATTAACAATACGCTTTTCCAGAG
Organism: Escherichia sp. MOD1-EC4550; assembly: GCF_963876935.1. Lineage (NCBI taxonomy): Bacteria > Pseudomonadati > Pseudomonadota > Gammaproteobacteria > Enterobacterales > Enterobacteriaceae > Escherichia > Escherichia sp. MOD1-EC4550. The sequence continues at coordinate 234,305 of NZ_CAWNSE010000023.1, read as the reverse complement.
AGCGGCTTTTAACAATGCCCTAACCTGATTTCAGGTGACGTACAATGCCAGTCTCTCAGACCTTCAGAGGGTGTTATGCTATATATCTTTCGTCTTATTATTACCGTGATTTACAGCATCTTAGTCTGTGTATTCGGCTCCATTTACTGCCTTTTCAGCCCGCGTAACCCGAAACATGTAGCCACCTTTGGGCATATGTTTGGTCGTCTTGCGCCGCTGTTCGGCCTGAAAGTTGAGTGTCGCAAACCTGCAGATGCTGAAAGCTACGGCAATGCTATTTATATTGCTAACCACCAGAACAACTATGACATGGTGACAGCATCGAACATCGTGCAACCGCCGACGGTGACGGTAGGTAAAAAGAGTTTGCTGTGGATCCCCTTCTTTGGTCAGTTGTACTGGCTAACCGGCAACTTATTGATCGACAGAAATAACCGCACTAAAGCTCACGGCACCATTGCAGAAGTAGTGAATCACTTCAAAAAACGCCGTATTTCCATCTGGATGTTCCCGGAAGGTACCCGCAGCCGTGGTCGCGGCCTGCTGCCGTTCAAGACCGGAGCATTTCACGCGGCAATTGCGGCAGGCGTCCCGATTATTCCCGTGTGCGTCTCTACAACTTCGAATAAGATTAATCTTAATCGGCTACACAACGGTCTGGTGATTGTCGAAATGCTGCCGCCAATTGACGTCAGTCAGTATGGCAAAGATCAGGTTCGCGAGTTGGCTGCCCATTGTCGTTCGATAATGGAACAAAAAATCGCTGAGCTCGATAAAGAAGTCGCAGAGCGCGAAGCCGCCGGAAAAGTTTAAGTCGGCAATCTGTATTTTTGCGGGGAACACTTTCCTGCACGGTATTACTTTAGCCAGTTTTACATGGAGCAAATATGTCACTCAGTCGGCGTCAGTTCATTCAGGCATCGGGGATTGCACTTTGTGCAGGCGCTGTTCCCCTGAAGGCCAGCGCAGCCGGGCAACAGCAACCGCTACCCGTTCCGCCGCTGCTTGAATCTCGCCGTGGGCAACCGCTGTTTATGACTGTACAACGTGCGCACTGGTCATTTACGCCAGGGACACGCGCATCGGTCTGGGGAATCAATGGTCGTTACCTGGGGCCGACTATCCGCGTCTGGAAGGGCGATGATGTTAAGCTGATCTACAGTAACCGCCTGACAGAAAATGTCTCAATGACGGTGTCTGGTTTACAGGTGCCTGGCCCGCTGATGGGCGGTCCGGCACGGATGATGTCGCCAAACGCTGACTGGGCACCCGTATTACCCATTCGCCAGAACGCAGCGACATTGTGGTATCACGCTAATACCCCCAATCGCACGGCTCAGCAGGTCTATAATGGCCTTGCCGGAATGTGGCTGGTGGAAGATGAAGTCAGCAAGTCGCTGCCTATCCCCAACCATTATGGTGTGGATGATTTTCCGGTCATTATCCAGGATAAACGGCTGGATAACTTTGGTACGCCAGAATACAACGAACCGGGAAGCGGCGGCTTTGTTGGAGATACGCTGCTGGTCAACGGTGTACAAAGCCCGTACGTTGAAGTCTCGCGTGGCTGGGTGCGCTTGCGTCTGTTGAACGCGTCGAACTCTCGTCGCTATCAACTACAGATGAGCGATGGTCGCCCGTTACATGTGATTTCTGGCGATCAGGGATTCTTGCCTGCTCCTGTATCGGTGAAGCAACTTTCGCTGGCACCGGGCGAGCGCCGCGAGATTCTGGTGGATATGAGCAACGGTGATGAAGTGTCGATCACCTGTGGCGAAGCGGCGAGCATTGTTGATCGTATTCGTGGCTTCTTTGAGCCATCCAGCATTCTGGTTTCTACGCTGGTGCTCACGTTGCGCCCGACCGGGCTACTGCCGCTGGTTACTGACAGCCTGCCGATGCGCCTGCTGCCAACTGAAATTATGGCCGGTTCGCCGATTCGCAGTCGCGATATCAGTCTGGGTGATGACCCGGGTATCAATGGGCAGCTGTGGGACGTCAACCGTATTGATGTCACCGCGCAGCAAGGAACGTGGGAACGCTGGACGGTACGCGCGGACGAGCCGCAAGCGTTCCATATTGAAGGCGTGATGTTCCAGATCCGTAACGTGAATGGCGCGATGCCGTTCCCGGAAGACAGAGGCTGGAAAGATACCGTTTGGGTTGACGGACAAGTGGAGCTGCTTGTTTATTTCGGTCAGCCTTCCTGGGCGCACTTCCCGTTCTACTTCAACAGTCAGACGCTGGAAATGGCGGACCGTGGCTCGATTGGGCAACTGTTGGTCAATCCGGTACCGTAATCGCCATATTCGCCCGAGAGGGCGAGTATGGAATACTTTTCGATTTCTCTTTCGTTCCGGCTTATAATCCCCGGCCTTTGATTATTTTTTTACCATTTCTGGAAGCAAAATGAGCTCTATCTCCCTGATCCAACCGGATCGCGACCTGTTCTCCTGGCCGCAGTACTGGGCCGCCTGTTTTGGACCGGCACCGTTTTTGCCGATGTCTCGTGAAGAGATGGATCAACTTGGCTGGGATAGCTGCGACATCATTTTGGTTACTGGCGACGCGTATGTCGATCACCCAAGCTTCGGGATGGCGATTTGCGGTCGTATGCTGGAAGCGCAGGGCTTCCGTGTCGGGATCATCGCCCAGCCAGACTGGAGCAGCAAAGACGACTTTATGCGTCTGGGTAAACCGAATCTGTTTTTCGGTGTTACTGCTGGCAACATGGACTCGATGATCAACCGCTATACTGCCGATCGCCGTTTACGTCATGACGATGCCTACACGCCGGATAACGTTGCGGGTAAGCGCCCGGATCGCGCCACACTGGTTTACACCCAACGTTGTAAAGAGGCGTGGAAAGATGTGCCGGTGATCCTCGGCGGTATTGAGGCTAGTTTGCGTCGTACCGCGCATTATGATTACTGGTCTGATACCGTGCGCCGTTCCGTGCTGGTGGATTCCAAAGCCGACATGCTGATGTTCGGTAACGGTGAGCGTCCGCTGGTGGAAGTGGCGCATCGTCTGGCGATGGGTGAGCCGATTAGTGAAATCCGCGATGTGCGTAATACTGCGATTATCGTAAAAGAGGCGTTGCCAGGCTGGAGCGGCGTGGATTCCACCCGTCTCGATACCCCAGGGAAAATCGACCCGATCCCGCATCCGTATGGCGAAGATCTGCCGTGCGCGGATAACAAACCTGTTGCGCCGAAAAAGCAGGAAGCGAAAGCCGTAACCGTGCAGCCGCCGCGCCCGAAACCGTGGGAAAAAACCTACGTATTGCTGCCTTCTTTCGAGAAAGTGAAGGGCGATAAAGTGCTGTACGCCCATGCTTCGCGCATTCTGCACCACGAAACCAACCCTGGCTGCGCCCGCGCATTGATGCAAAAACACGGCGACCGCTATGTGTGGATCAACCCGCCTGCTATCCCGCTTTCTACCGAAGAGATGGACAGCGTTTTTGCGCTGCCGTACAAGCGCGTGCCGCATCCGGCCTATGGCAATGCCCGTATTCCGGCTTACGAAATGATCCGTTTCTCGGTCAACATTATGCGTGGCTGCTTTGGCGGCTGCTCTTTCTGCTCTATTACCGAGCACGAAGGGCGCATTATTCAGAGCCGTTCGGAAGATTCGATCATTAATGAGATCGAAGCGATCCGCGACACCGTTCCAGGTTTTACGGGCGTAATTTCCGATCTCGGTGGGCCAACTGCCAACATGTATATGTTGCGCTGCAAATCGCCACGCGCTGAGCAAACCTGCCGTCGTTTGTCGTGCGTTTATCCGGATATTTGTCCGCACATGGACACTAACCACGAACCGACGATCAACCTCTATCGCCGTGCGCGTGATCTGAAAGGCATTAAAAAAATCCTCATCGCCTCAGGCGTACGTTATGACATCGCCGTGGAAGATCCGCGCTATATCAAAGAGTTGGCGACCCATCACGTCGGCGGTTATCTGAAGATTGCTCCGGAACATACCGAAGAAGGGCCGTTGTCGAAGATGATGAAGCCGGGCATGGGCAGCTATGACCGCTTTAAAGAGCTGTTCGATACTTACTCGAAACAGGCAGGTAAAGAGCAGTATCTGATCCCCTATTTCATCTCCGCGCACCCCGGTACGCGTGATGAAGATATGGTGAATCTGGCGCTGTGGCTGAAAAAGCATCGCTTCCGTCTCGATCAGGTACAGAACTTCTACCCGTCGCCGTTGGCTAACTCAACCACCATGTATTACACCGGGAAAAACCCGCTGGCGAAGATCGGTTATAAGAGTGAAGACGTCTTCGTGCCGAAGGGTGACAAGCAGCGTCGTTTGCATAAAGCGTTGCTGCGTTACCACGATCCGGCAAACTGGCCGTTAATCCGTCAGGCGCTGGAAGCGATGGGTAAAAAGCATCTGATTGGCAGCCGTCGTGATTGCTTAGTGCCTGCGCCAACCATTGAAGAGATGCGCGAAGCCCGCCGTCAGAACCGCAATACCCGTCCGGCGTTGACTAAACATACGCCGATGGCGACCCTGCGTCAGACACCTGCTACGGCAAAAAAAGCGTCGTCTACGCCATCTCGCCCGGTGAATGCTGGCGCGAAGAAACGCCCTAAAGCGGTGGCAGGTCGTTAAGTGAAATGTGCCCGGCAGCAATGATGCTGCCGGGAAATTTATAACCTTGGTTTATAAGGACTGTTACGAACGTCTAAGCGGTAATGCGCTCTTGCTGTTTCGTCTTTAACTTGCTGAATTTCCGGACGCAGGGCGTCAATATCCTGTTGCAGTTGATTAATTTTGTTATTCAATGCCTGAATATCATGTTCCAGGTGTTCAATTTTGGCATTGCTGGTACAGCCAGCAAGACACAGCGCCAGCGGAATGGATAAGATAAGTTTGTTCATTATGAATTCCAGAACCGTCATTCCGCATACATACGTAAGCAGCGCAGGCAATCGAAATAGTCCTGGGCGTCAAGGCGCGTATTGGCTCTGTTAGCTTCGGATTTTGCCGCATAGATTTGCGGGCGTAATGCTTTCATATCCTGCTCAAGTCGGGCAATTTTGGCATTTAACGTCTGTACGTTGCTCGCCAGCTGATTGACCTTTTGCTCATTGACGCAGCCGCTGAGCAAGCAGGTTGCCAGAACAACAGCCCCCACGGTGAAAATCGTTTTCATATAGTATTCCCTTTTATTTATTGTTCCGACTAATTGTTATTTAATTCAGCTATTGCTTTAATCTGGCGGCGGTTTTTGCCTCAATTTGCTTAAGTAGGCTGCCGCTGTTCGGGCGGATAAAATCAGCGATTTCCCACTTACCTTCGCGCCGCTGTAAAACCAGTTCTTGCTCTTCGTTGTTGCCATTGGTCAGCGTAAAACGAACATGAATGCGGGCGGAATCGGTGGTTTTCTCCAGGACACGGATTTCATCAACGCGTGAAAATAGCGACTCTTCGCCAAAACAGATCGGATTGTCGTAAATAAATTGCCGTTCTATTTGCATATCTTCATCGGGATTGTTGGCAGTCTTGAAGGTGGTTTTATAGAAGGCATTGACCGCCTGGCGGTAAGAGTCGGAAACCACCCACGTCCACGGCCAGCTATAATCAGCAATATGTTCAAAGAGTTCGGCAACAAAGGCTTCCGGCTGTTCTTTTTGCAACGAAGCTATAGCTACCAGCTTTTTTTCATTCTCGCTATTAACTGCTTGTAAGACGCTGCCATGATTGCTGACAATATCGTCAATGACCCAACGACCATTTTCCGCCACCATTTTCAGTGTCTGCGTGGTCTTTTCTTTATCGTCTTTAAAGATACGAAAGCGCACAACGGCATCGGCATGATCGGCGTCAGGTTGGGTTATCGCTACGCTTTCTAACACCAGATCGCCAAAATCCTGACAATCACAAACTGGATCATAATCCAGCCAGCCAATATTGCCCGGCAGCGTAAGATTGTCGTTCAAGGTAAGCGCCTGTTGAATACGCGAAGATGTTATCGCTCGCTCTCCGGTTTCACCGAAATAAGGCGTACTGGCATCTGATTTATAGTTCTGATAAATCTGCCGGACTGTTTGTTCTACGGTCTGTGAGGGAGGCTGTGCGTGTACGGTAAAACTTGCCAGGGCTGCTAAAAACAGAAGTATTATTTTCATCTGTTTTTCACCTCTCCGTTGCGTTCATCCCGGATGTAAATGAGTTGTTCCTTTAAGAGCTTCCGGCTCTGCATGATGATGCCCTTATATTTGGCGTTCCTGAACAAGGAAGAGTAACAATGGGCGTGACGCGAGGGGAATAAATGATTTCTGAAAAGTCCGGTAGCGGAACATTACCGCCACCGGAAGAATTTGCGCGTTAGCCGCCGAACTGGTCGGGATCGGGGCCGAGGCGTTTGCCCTGGTCGAGTTTGGCAATTTCACCTAGCTCGTCTTTGTCGAGACGGAAATCCCAGACATCAAAGTTTTCGGCAATACGTGAAGGTGTGACCGATTTCGGGATCACCACCAGGCCGTTATCCAGATGCCAGCGGATAACAATCTGCGCCGGGGTTTTGCCGTATTTATCTGCCAGATCGCGAATGACTTTCTGATCGAAAACGCCTTTCCCACCTTGCGCTAATGGGCTCCAGGATTCGGTCTGGATTTTGTGTGTCGCGTTCCAGGCGTGAAGCTGGCGTTGCTGCATCAGCGGGTGGAGTTCAATCTGGTTTATCACCGGCGTCACGCCAGTTTCATCAATCAGGCGTTGCAGGTGATGGATCTGGAAGTTGCACACGCCGATGCTTTTGATTAAGCCCTCTTTTTGCAATTCGATCATGCCCTTCCATGCTTCGACATAGTGGTCGATAGCAGGAACGGGCCAGTGCATTAAGTAAAGGTCGACATAATCAAGCTGGAGTTTTTTCAGGCTGTCGAGCAGGGCTTCGCGGGGGCGCTTGTGGTCGTCGTTCCAAAGTTTAGTGGTGATGAACAGTTCTTCTCTGTTAACTGAGGCATTTTTCAGGGCTTTGCCGACACCTTCTTCGTTCTTATAGGCCGCGGCGGTATCAATCGAGCGATAACCCACGTCTAACGCTTTTTGAATGGCGGTGATTACTTCCTCATTACTTGCTTGCCAGACGCCCAGTCCCAACTGGGGCATGACATTGCCATCCTGTAGCTTAATAACGGTTGGATTAGCCATACGTTCCTCCTTTATATGAACTCACCGGAGCTGGCTCCGGTGAGGTGTTGTGAACTTAAGTCTGGACGAAATGCCCGAAAACGAAAGTTTGAGGCGTAAAAAGCTTAGCGGGCGGCTTCGTATATGCGGCGGCTGACATCCAGCGTAATGTCATGATTTTCGCCCAGTTGGGTCATACCGTGCTCTTCCAGTTTTTTCAACAAAGCCGGGATGGAGCTGCCGTCCAGACCGTAGTCGGAGAGGTGGGTCGGCACGCCTAATTGCTCAAAGAAATTGCGGGTTGCGGCAATCGCGGCGTCAATACACTCATCGTCAGAACCTTCTGTGATGTTCCAGACGCGTTCAGCATATTGCAGCAGTTTAGCGCGTTTAGTGTCGCGTTTCTCATTCCACAGTGCAGGCAGGACGATAGCCAGCGTTTGCGCGTGATCCAGACCGTGCATCGCAGTCAGTTCGTGGCCCAGCATATGCGTTGCCCAATCCTGGGGTACACCTGCGCCAATTAAACCGTTCAGCGCCTGAGTCGCCGCCCACATAACGTTGGCGCGTACATCGTAGTTTTCTGGCTCTTTCAGGGCTTTCGGACCATCTTCGATCAGCGTCAACAAAATGCCTTCTGCGAAACGGTCCTGAATTTTGGCATCAACCGGTTTGGTAACATACTGTTCCACGGTGTGCACAAAGGCATCCACTACACCGTTAGCCACCTGACGCGGCGGCAGAGTGTAGGTATAAACCGGATCGAGCACGGCAAATACCGGCTGAACATGGGCAGAATGGAACGCCTGCTTGTCGCCTGTAGTTTTACGGGAGATGACCGCACCTGCGTTGGATTCTGAACCGGTCGCTGGCAGCGTCAGCACACAGCCCATCGGGATAGCGCTTTTAATCTCTTTACCGCCCGTTTGCAGAATGTGCCACGGATCGATATTTTCTGGATAGTTAGCCGCCGCAGCGATAAATTTGGTGCCGTCCAGTACAGAACCGCCGCCAACCGCCAGCAGGAAGGTTACTTTCTGTTCGCGAACCAGTTTCACGGCATTCATCAGCGTTTCATAAGCCGGGTTTGGCTCAATACCGCCAAATTCCAGCACGTCCATGCCTTTCAGGGCATCCAGAACTTGATCGAGAACGCCGGTTTTTTTCACGCTGCCGCCGCCGTAGGTAATCAATACGCGTGCATCGTGAGGAATTTGTTCGCGTAAACCAGCGATTGCGCCTTTACCAAAAAGAATGCGGGTTGGGGTGTGCAGATTAAAGTTGTTCATTACTTGCTCCCTTTGCTGGGTCAATATGAGGGCAGAGATCGGTCTGCCTGATGTATTTCATTGTGGTCGCCAGCGCCGTACCTCTCAATGCTCATTTCTGCCAATGTCTTGCCTATTTCTCCAGAGTGCTGGAGAAATGCTACAAAATTGCGCACAATCAAATTGCCGCATTATTCCTAAGAAATTACGCGATATGAAACGTGAAGAGATTTGCCGCTTGCTGGCGGGTAAAGTTAATAAACTGAAAAATAAAGAAAATAGTTTGTCAGAGCTATTGCCCGATGTGCGTTTGTTGTATGGCGAGACGCCTTTCGCACGTACGCCGGTGATGTACGAGCCTGGCATCATAATTCTCTTTTCTGGGCATAAAATCGGTTATATCAATGAACGCGTGTTTCGTTATGATGCCAATGAATATCTGCTGCTGACGGTGCCGTTGCCGTTTGAGTGCGAAACTTATGCCACGTCAGAGGTACCGCTGGCAGGGGTGCGTCTCAATGTCGATGTTTTGCAGTTACAAGAGCTGTTGATGGACATTGGCGAAGATGAGCATTTTCGTCCGTCGATGGCAGCCAGCGGGATTAACTCTGCCACGTTATCAGAAGAGATTTTATGTGCGGCGGAGCGGTTACTCGACGTGATGGAGCGACCGCTGGATGCGCGTATTCTCGGCAAACAGATTATCCGCGAAATTCTGTACTACGTGCTGACCGGACCTTGCGGTGGCGCGTTACTGGCGCTGGTCAGCCGTCAGACCCACTTCAGCCTGATTAGTCGTGTGCTGAAACGAATTGAGAATAAATACACCGAAAACCTGAGCGTCGAGCAACTGGCGGCAGAAGCCAACATGAGCGTATCGGCGTTCCACCATAATTTTAAGTCTGTCACCAGCACCTCGCCGTTGCAGTATTTGAAGAATTACCGTCTGCATAAGGCGCGGATGATGATTATCCACGACGGCATGAAGGCCAGTGCAGCAGCGATGCGCGTCGGCTACGAAAGCGCGTCGCAATTTAGCCGTGAGTTTAAACGTTACTTTGGTGTGACACCGGGGGAGGATGCGGCAAGAATGCGGGCGATGCAGGGGAGTTAAATGCGTTCCCGGTACCGCAACCGGGAACGGGGGAAATTGTCAGGCGTTACAGTATTTCTTTTTAATCACCACAAACAGCGTGCCTAACAAGCCTGCAGTTAACAAGGCAATCGGCAGGATCATCAGGAATGTCATTACCTGATCTTCATGCCGTTTAACGAACGGAATCATGCTTAAGGCATAGCCGAAACTGGTTACTACGCTGACCCACAGCAATCCGCTTAGCCAGTTGAAAAACTGGAAGCGGCGGTTTGGCAGACCGGAAATACCCGCCATGGTTGGCAACAGCGTACGGACAAATGCGAGAAAACGTCCAGCCAGCAGCGCCAGCAGACCGTGACGGTCAAACATACAGGTAGCACGCTGGTGATATTTGGCAGGAAGCTGTGCCAGCCAGCCTTTCACCGTTTTAGTATTCCCTAACCAGCGCCCCTGAATATAACTTAACCAGCAGCCCAAACTTGCTGCGGCGGTCAGAATCGCAATCGTTGGCAGAAAATCCATAACCCCCTGGGCAATCAATGCGCCTGCCAGTATCAACAAGCTGTCGCCTGGCAAAAATGAGGCGGGCAGCAGGCCGTTTTCTAAAAACAGCGTGGCAAACATGACAAAGTAAACAACGCTAACAATATGAGGATCCGCCAGCGCGGCAAAGTCGTGTTGCCAGAGCGCAGCGATGATATCTTGAATAACAGCCATGGACTTTCCTGTGGAACAGCGTTTAAGCCTTTATCTGCCTATTGTACTCCTGAATCACCCGGGACGCCTTGATCCCGGACGCAACAATTTAAGACTTTTCACAATTAAATGTCTGCAAATTTGTCCAAACTGGCAACATTACACAATTCGCGCAAAACCGGCGTCCAGATCGGCAATCAAATCATCGACATCTTCCAGACCAATATGCAGGCGAATCAAGGTCCCGCTAAAATCGATCTCGCCTTGCGGGCGAATGGCGGCGATATGTTCTGGTTGATTTGCCAGGATCAACGATTCATACCCGCCCCACGAGTAGGCCATGCTGAATAAACTGAAGTTATCCAGATAGTTCGCCAGTTCTTCATCATTGAGTTTTTTCTTAAGCACAAAGGAAAATAGCCCGCTGCTACCTGTAAAGTCTCGTTGCCAGAATTCGTGACCTTTACTGCCAGGCAGAGCAGGGTGGTTAACTCGCGCTACTTGCGGATGTTCCGCCAGCCATTCAGCTACTTTCAGGCTACTTTCGTGATGTTGACGCAGGCGAACACCCAAAGTGCGCAGGCCACGGCTGGTTATATAGGCGGTATCGGCATCGACCATCTGCCCCATCAGATAGGCATTCTCCCGTAGCTGCTCCCAGCAACGGGCATTGCATACGGCAGTACCAATCATCGCATCTGAATGCCCAACCAGATATTTGGTAGCGGCCTGAATGGAAACATCGATGCCAAAATCCAGCGCCTTAAACAGCACACCGGCCGCCCAGGTGTTATCGATCATAATGATGGCATCCGGCACCACACTGCGCACGGCGGCAACAATCGTCGGAACGTCGTGGACTTCCATGGTGATGGAGCCCGGCGATTCCAGAAATACAATTTTAGTGTTTGGCTGCAGATGTTTAACAATATTCGCGCCAATCAGCGGATCAAACCACGATGTCGTTACGCCCAGTTTGCTGAGGATTTTGCTACAGAAATCCTGACTCGGTTCATAGGCGGTGTTGGTCATCAACACATGATCGCCCTGTTCGACAAAAGCAAGAATGGAATTAGCAACCGCCGCCGCCCCGCAGGGGAACAGCACGCAGCCTGCGCCACCTTCCAGTTCGCACATCGCTTCTTGTAAGGAGAAATGGGTTAACGTTCCACGCCGTCCATAAAACAACTCGCCATTGGCGCGATTGCGTGTCGCGTGTTTTTTGGCTTCCACACTGTCAAAGACCAGCGAAGAAGCGCGCTGAATCACGCTATTTACCGCGCCGAGAGTGTATTTTTTGCTGCGTCCTGCGTTCACCAGTTGAGTATCAAGCTTTTTGTCCGCCATGTCGGGATTCCTGTTTTTATACGTCTGGATGTCTAAACTAGCATGAATATTCGCGGGCGCATCCTGAAGAATTGGCATAAAGCAGAAAATTTTTGCAAATGGCGTGCTGGTGACTTTTTTACTGCGTAAACGCAAGGAAAAGAAAGCAAAGGTACGGCAGTATGCAAATAGTAATGAGAACGACTATCAATTCGACGCCGTTTTGATATTATTATGCGCAGATTTTGTGACTTGCGTCCTGGAGATACACAGTGGGTAATAATTTAATGCAGACGGACCTTTCCGTCTGGGGTATGTATCAGCACGCCGATATTGTCGTTAAGTGCGTGATGATTGGGCTTATTTTGGCCTCCGTAGTCACCTGGGCAATCTTCTTCAGTAAGAGCGTTGAGTTCTTCAATCAGAAGCGTCGCCTGAAACGCGAACAGCAACTGCTGGCCCAAGCGCGTTCCTTGAACCAGGCCAACGATATCGCCGCTGATTTTGGTAGCAAAAGCTTAAGCCTGCATTTGCTCAATGAAGCGCAGGATGAGCTGGAACTGTCAGAAGGCAGCGACGATAACGAAGGTATTAAAGAACGTACCAGCTTCCGTCTGGAGCGTCGGGTCGCCGCCGTGGGGCGTCAAATGGGCCGCGGTAACGGCTACCTTGCAACCATCGGCGCGATTTCGCCGTTTGTGGGCCTCTTTGGTACGGTCTGGGGCATCATGAACAGCTTTATCGGTATTGCGCAAACGCAGACCACTAATCTGGCTGTCGTTGCGCCGGGTATCGCAGAAGCTCTGTTAGCAACGGCAATCGGCCTCGTGGCAGCGATTCCGGCGGTCGTTATCTATAACGTATTTGCACGTCAGATTGGCGGCTTTAAAGCGATGCTGGGTGATGTCGCAGCGCAGGTATTATTGCTGCAAAGTCGTGACCTGGATCTGGAAGCCAGCGCCGCTGCGCATCCGGTTCGTGTCGCCCAAAAATTACGCGCAGGATAATGTTCGATGGCAATGCATCTTAACGAAAACCTCGACGATAACGGCGAAATGCATGATATCAACGTGACGCCGTTTATCGACGTGATGTTGGTTCTGCTGATTATCTTTATGGTGGCAGCGCCGTTAGCGACGGTAGATGTGAAGGTGAATTTGCCTGCTTCTACCAGCACGCCGCAGCCTCGTCCGGAAAAACCGGTTTATCTGTCGGTGAAGGCGGACAACTCGATGTTTATCGGTAACGATCCGGTCACCGATGAAACAATGGTTACAGCGCTGAATGCGTTAACCGAAGGTAAGAAAGATACCACTATCTTCTTCCGTGCGGATAAAACTGTCGATTACGAGACGTTGATGAAGGTAATGGATACGCTGCATCAGGCGGGTTACCTGAAGATAGGTCTGGTCGGCGAAGAAACTGCCAAAGCGAAGTAAAGACAATTGCCTGATGCGCTACGCTTATCAGGCCTACAAAATATATTGCAACATATTGAATTTGCATGAATTTGTAGGCCGGATAAGGCGTTCACGCCGCATCCGGCATTCGGTGCTCAATGCCTGATGCGCTACGCTTTTCAGGCCTACAAAATATATTGCAACATATTGAATTTGCATGACATGTAGGCCGGATAAGGCGTTTAGACCGCATCCGGCAAGAGTTAAATGCATAATGATGCCCGGTTGCTTTTCGCAACCGGGCATTTTTTTAGCCTAAATGCTCGCCGCCGCACACGCCGTGCACTTCTGCAGTGACATAGCTCGACTCCTGACTTGCCAGATAAACATACACTGGGGCCAGCTCCGCCGGTTGTCCTGCACGTTTCATTGGTGTTTGCTGACCAAACTGCGGGATCTTATCCTGCGTCTGTCCACCGGAAATTTGCAGTGCCGTCCAGATAGGGCCTGGTGCAACAATATTCACCCGAATACCTTTCTCCGCGACCTGCTTCGCCAGACCACGGCTGTAGTTCAGAATCGCCGCCTTTGTAGCCGCATAGTCCAGCAAATGTGGGCTTGGCTGGTACGCCTGGATTGACGAAGTGGTGATGATACTGGCACCTTTCGGTAGCAGGGGGATCGCTTCCTGGGTGAGCCAGAACAGTGCGAAAACGTTAATGGCAAACGTCTTTTGAAACTGTTCGCTGGTGAGGTCTGCAATATCAGGAATAGCAACCTGTTTCCCGGCGACCTGCGCCATAATATCCAGCCCGCCTAACGCCTTATGCGCTTCGTGAACCAGCGAACGGGCAAACTTCTCATCGCTTAAATCGCCAGGCAGCAGGACGGCTTTGCGTCCGCATTCTTCAATGATTTTTTTCACATCCTGAGCGTCTTCTTCTTCCACGGGAAGATAACTGATCGCTACGTCAGCGCCTTCACGCGCGTAAGCGATGGCGGCAGCACGACCGATTCCGGAATCGCCCCCTGTCACCAGTGCTTTACGATCTTTCAGGCGACCGCTACCAACATAGGTTTTCTCGCCGCAATCCGGCACTGGAGTCATCTTCGCCTGGATGCCTGGCGTCGGTTGTTTCTGTTTGGGATATTCACCAGTGTAATACTGCGTGGTCGGGTCTTTTAAATGAGACATTGTTTTTCTCCCTTCAGGTTCAACGTCCTTTAAGGGTAGACGCTCTCGATGCGTTGATAAGGGAACCAGGAAGATCCCTAAACCTCGGATTTATGCGACAAAGGTTTAACGGATATGTTGATTTGCTGTTGCGCGCTGTTTACTCAATTGCGATATACTGTTGCCCGTTTTAACTACACGACAGGAATGTATGGAACGTTTTCTTGAAAATGCAATGTATGCTTCTCGCTGGCTGCTTGCCCCCGTGTACTTTGGCCTTTCGCTGGCGTTAGTTGCTCTGGCGCTGAAGTTCTTCCAGGAGATTATTCACGTACTGCCGAATATCTTCTCGATGGCGGAATCAGATTTGATCCTCGTGTTGCTGTCGCTGGTGGATATGACGCTAGTTGGCGGTTTGCTGGTGATGGTGATGTTTTCCGGTTATGAGAATTTCGTCTCGCAGCTGGATATCTCCGAGAACAAAGAGAAGCTGAACTGGCTGGGGAAAATGGACGCAACGTCGCTGAAAAACAAAGTAGCAGCGTCGATTGTGGCAATTTCTTCCATTCACTTACTGCGCGTCTTTATGGATGCGAAAAATGTCCCTGATAACAAACTGATGTGGTACGTCATTATCCATCTGACGTTTGTGCTCTCTGCATTTGTGATGGGCTATCTTGACCGACTGACTCGTCATAATCACTGATCTGATTCGGGCGCGGTTCTCGCGCCCGTTATTAACAGGTCATTTATCGGAAGACGCCTGCCACAGATTCAGCTCGCCATCGGCGATATGCTGATCAATCTGCGCCAGCTCCTCGGTGCTAAATGTCAGATTATTCAGCGCCTGCACGTTCTCCTCAAGTTGCTCCGCGCGGCTGGCACCAATCAATACCGACGTCACTCGCTCATCTTTCAGCAACCAGCTTAACGCCATTTGCGCCATTGATTGTCCACGCTGCTGTGCCATTTCATTCAATAACCGCAGGCTGTTGAGGTTGGCTTCGGTGAGCATTTTCGGCGTCAGGCCACGAACTTTATTCCCTTCACGATGCATACGTGAATTTTCAGGAATACCGTTGAGATATTTTCCGGTCAGCAATCCCTGGGCCAGAGGAGTAAAGGCAATGCAGCCCACGCCGTTATGTTGCAGGGTATCCAGCAGGCCGCTTTTATCCACCCAGCGGTTCAGTAAATTGTACGAAGGTTGATGAATTAACAGCGGAATTTTCCACTCGCGCAGCAACTCGACCATTTTTTGCGTCCGCTCTGGCGAGTAAGAGGAGATCCCGACATAAAGCGCCTTACCGCTTTGTACCGCATGAGCCAGCGCAGAGGCGGTTTCTTCCATCGGCGTATTTTTATCGACGCGATGAGAGTAAAAGATATCGACATACTCCAGCCCCATCCGCTTCAGGCTTTGGTCGAGGCTGGCGAGCAGGTATTTACGTGAGCCGCCAGAGCCGTACGGGCCGGGCCACATATCGTATCCGGCTTTGGTAGAGATAATCAGTTCATCGCGATAAGCGGCAAAATCCTCCCGCAGCAGGCGACCAAAGTTCTCTTCTGCGCTTCCTGGAGGCGGCCCGTAATTGTTGGCTAAATCAAAGTGCGTAATGCCCAAATCAAACGCTTTGCGCAGGATCGCACGCTGTGATTCCAGTGCGTTAACGTGACCGAAATTGTGCCATAAACCGAGCGATAACGCGGGCAGGCGTAAACCGCTTTTTCCGCAATAGCGGTATTGCATCTGCCCGTAACGTTCGGGATTCGCTAACCAGACCATGACCTCTCCTTTCCACCATTCAATTTCGAAACAATGTTTCCAGTTTAGCGATTTACCAGGGGGGATCCCGTAGCATCGCTCACAGTGTGACGAAAAACTGGGCAAAAACACGTGCTTATGCTTTGCTTAAAAAAACACCAATTGAGGAGTGCAATGATGCCGCGTCTGACCGCTAAAGATTTCCCACAAGAGTTGCTGGATTACTACGACTATTACGCTCACGGGAAAATTTCGAAACGTGAGTTCCTCAACCTTGCGGCGAAGTATGCGGTGGGCGGGATGACGGCATTAGCGTTGTTTGATTTGCTCAAGCCAAATTATGCGCTGGCGACTCAGGTAGAGTTTACCGACCCGGAAATTGTTGCTGAGTACATCACGTATTCTTCGCCAAATGGTCACGGCGAGGTACGGGGTTATCTGGTGAAGCCCGCAAAGATGAGCGGCAAAACGCCAGCCGTGGTGGTGGTGCATGAGAATCGTGGACTGAATCCGTATATCGAAGATGTGGCACGGCGAGTAGCGAAGGCGGGGTATATCGCCCTGGCACCTGACGGCTTAAGTTCCGTTGGAGGTTATCCGGGTAATGATGATAAAGGTCGTGAGCTGCAACAGCAGGTTGATCCAACCAAACTGATGAATGATTTCTTTGCCGCAATTGAGTTTATGCAACGCTATCCGCAAGCGACAGGCAAAGTGGGTATTACCGGATTTTGCTATGGCGGTGGTGTATCGAACGCGGCGGCTGTCGCGTATCCGGAACTGGCCTGCGCGGTGCCGTTTTATGGTCGTCAGGCACCCACTGCCGATGTGGCGAAGATTGAAGCGCCTTTACTGCTCCACTACGCGGAACTGGATACCCGAATCAACGAGGGCTGGCCCGCTTACGAGGCGGCGTTGAAAGCCAATAATAAGGTCTATGAGGCGTATATCTATCCGGGGGTTAATCACGGATTCCATAATGATTCCACGCCCCGTTATGACAAATCTGCCGCCGATCTTGCCTGGCAAAGGACGCTGAAATGGTTCGATAAATATCTCTCCTGATAGGTTTATCTCTTACGGGATTACGTCTTAAACAAGCATGAAAAAATAGCGTGCGCAAAAGTCGTTCTTTGCCTAAAATATCGCTATATATGACAATATATAGCGAATAAGGTGAACGATGAATAACCATTTTGGTAAAGGCTTAATGGCGGGATTAAAAGCAACGCATGCCGACAGTGCGGTTAATGTGACAAAATACTGTGCCGATTATAAACGCGGTTTTGTATTAGGCTACTCACACCGGATGTACGAAAAGACCGGAGATCGCCAGCTTAGCGCCTGGGAAGCGGGGATTCTGACGCGCCGCTATGGACTGGATAAAGAGATGGTAATGGATTTCTTTCGTGAGAATAATTCCTGTTCTACGTTGCGCTTTTTTATGGCCGGTTATCGCCTCGAAAATTGATCAAACATACGTATTATCTTGCTTTAATTAATTACACTAATGCTTATTCCCTTCGTTTTAGTGCCCCGCCGCAGTATCATGATATCGATAACCATAATAAATGTGTGGTAAATGGCGCATCGATCGCATTATTGATTTTGCGATTGAGGCAAAATATATGCCAGGTCTTCGCAACGGAATAACTATAAATGACTGGAGATAACACCCTCATCCATTCTCACGGCATTAACCGTCGTGATTTCATGAAGCTTTGTGCAGCATTAGCCGCCACCATGGGGTTAAGTAGCAAAGCCGCTGCAGAAATGGCCGAATCGGTTACTAACCCGCAGCGTCCGCCAGTTATCTGGATTGGCGCGCAGGAGTGCACCGGTTGTACGGAATCTCTGCTTCGTGCAACGCATCCAACGGTAGAAAACCTCGTGCTGGAGACTATCTCTCTGGAGTATCACGAAGTGCTTTCCGCCGCCTTCGGTCATCAGGTCGAAGAGAACAAACATAACGCTCTCGAGAAGTACAAAGGGCAGTATGTGTTAGTGGTGGATGGTTCCATCCCATTAAAAGATAATGGTATTTATTGCATGGTTGCCGGTGAGCCGATTGTGGATCACATCCGCAAAGCGGCGGAAGGCGCAGCAGCCATTATCGCTATCGGTTCCTGCTCTGCGTGGGGCGGTGTTGCCGCAGCTGGAGTTAACCCAACTGGCGCTGTCAGCCTGCAAGAAGTTCTGCCGGGCAAAACCGTTATCAACATTCCGGGCTGCCCACCGAACCCGCACAACTTCCTCGCGACCGTTGCGCACATCATCACTTACGGCAAACCGCCGAAACTGGATGACAAAAACCGTCCGACTTTCGCCTATGGCCGTCTGATTCACGAACACTGCGAACGCCGCCCGCACTTCGATGCTGGTCGTTTTGCCAAAGAGTTCGGTGATGAAGGCCACCGCGAAGGCTGGTGCCTGTACCACCTCGGCTGTAAAGGGCCAGAAACTTACGGCAACTGCTCAACGCTGCAATTCTGCGATGTTGGTGGTGTGTGGCCGGTGGCGATTGGTCACCCGTGCTATGGCTGTAACGAAGAAGGTATCGGCTTCCATAAAGGCATCCATCAGCTTGCCAACGTCGAAAACCAGACTCCGCGTTCGCAGAAACCGGATGTTAACGCTAAAGAGGGCGGCAACGTCTCTGCGGGCGCTATCGGTTTGCTCGGCGGTGTGGTTGGGCTGGTTGCCGGTGTCAGCGTGATGGCGGTGCGTGAACTGGGTCGTCAGCAAAAGAAAGATAACGCTGACTCACGGGGAGAATAACCGTGAACAGACGTAATTTTATTAAAGCAGCCTCCTGCGGGGCATTGCT
Source organism: Escherichia sp. MOD1-EC4550 (assembly GCF_963876935.1). Classification (NCBI taxonomy): domain Bacteria; kingdom Pseudomonadati; phylum Pseudomonadota; class Gammaproteobacteria; order Enterobacterales; family Enterobacteriaceae; genus Escherichia; species Escherichia sp. MOD1-EC4550. The sequence continues at coordinate 215,598 of NZ_CAWNSE010000023.1, read as the reverse complement.
GACGGGCGCGTTGCCGTCGGTCAGTCATGCGGCTGCTGAAAACCGCCCGCCAATTCCGGGATCGCTGGGTATGTTGTATGACTCGACGCTGTGCGTAGGCTGCCAGGCTTGCGTCACTAAGTGTCAGGATATCAACTTTCCTGAACGTAACCCACAAGGGGAACAGACCTGGTCGAACAACGACAAACTGTCGCCGTACACCAATAACATCATTCAGGTGTGGACCAGCGGCACGGGAGTCAACAAAGACCAGGAAGAGAACGGCTATGCGTACATTAAGAAACAGTGTATGCACTGCGTCGATCCGAACTGTGTCTCAGTGTGCCCGGTTTCTGCGCTGAAAAAAGATCCGAAAACCGGCATTGTCCATTACGACAAAGATGTGTGCACCGGCTGCCGTTACTGCATGGTTGCCTGTCCGTACAACGTGCCGAAGTACGACTACAACAACCCGTTTGGTGCGCTGCATAAGTGTGAGCTTTGCAACCAGAAAGGTGTGGAACGTCTTGATAAAGGCGGTCTGCCTGGCTGCGTAGAAGTGTGCCCGGCGGGCGCGGTGATTTTTGGTACGCGTGAAGAGCTGATGGCGGAGGCGAAAAAACGTCTGGCGCTGAAGCCTGGCAGCGAATACCACTATCCACGTCAGACGCTGAAATCTGGCGACACTTACCTGCATACGGTGCCGAAATATTATCCGCATCTGTACGGCGAGAAAGAGGGCGGCGGTACTCAGGTACTGGTACTGACGGGTGTGCCTTATGAAAATCTCGACCTGCCGAAACTGGACGATCTTTCTACTGGTGCGCGTTCCGAACATGTTCAACACACCCTGTATAAAGGCATGATGCTACCACTGGCTGTGCTGGCGGGCTTAACCGTGCTGGTTCGTCGCAACACCAAAAACGACCATCACGACGGAGGAGACGATCATGAGTCATGATCCACAACCGCTGGGCGGCAAAATCATCAGTAAACCGGTCATGATTTTTGGACCGTTAATCGTCATCTGTATGCTCCTGATTGTGAAGCGTCTGGTGTTCGGTCTGGGCTCTGTCTCTGACCTGAACGGCGGCTTCCCGTGGGGCGTGTGGATCGCGTTTGACCTGTTGATCGGCACCGGCTTTGCCTGTGGCGGCTGGGCGCTGGCGTGGGCGGTATACGTCTTTAATCGTGGGCAATACCATCCGCTGGTGCGTCCGGCACTGTTGGCAAGTCTGTTTGGTTACTCACTGGGTGGTTTGTCGATCACTATCGACGTTGGTCGCTACTGGAACCTGCCGTACTTCTACATTCCGGGTCACTTCAACGTGAACTCGGTACTGTTCGAGACGGCGGTCTGTATGACCATCTACATCGGCGTGATGGCACTGGAGTTTGCTCCGGCACTGTTTGAACGTCTGGGCTGGAAAGTGTCGCTCAAGCGTCTGAACAAGGTGATGTTCTTCATCATCGCGCTCGGTGCGCTGCTGCCAACCATGCACCAGTCTTCAATGGGGTCACTGATGATCTCGGCGGGCTACAAGGTGCATCCGCTGTGGCAAAGCTATGAAATGTTGCCGCTGTTCTCGCTGCTGACGGCGTTCATCATGGGCTTCTCGATTGTCATCTTTGAAGGTTCGCTGGTGCAGGCGGGGCTGCGTGGCAACGGTCCGGATGAAAAGAGCCTGTTCGTCAAGCTGACCAACACCATCAGTGTGTTGCTGGCGATTTTCATCGTGCTGCGCTTTGGCGAGCTTATCTATCGCGACAAGCTGTCGTTAGCGTTTGCCGGTGACTTCTACTCCGTGATGTTCTGGATTGAAGTTCTGCTGATGCTCTTCCCGCTGGTCGTTCTGCGTGTGGCGAAGCTTCGTAATGATTCCCGCATGCTGTTCCTGTCAGCACTGAGCGCACTGTTAGGTTGTGCAACCTGGCGTCTGACCTATTCGCTGGTGGCATTCAACCCGGGCGGCGGTTACGCCTACTTCCCGACCTGGGAAGAACTGTTGATTTCTATTGGTTTTGTGGCTATTGAGATTTGCGCTTACATCGTACTCATTCGTCTACTGCCGATACTTCCTCCTTTAAAACAAAACGATCATAATCGTCATGAGGCGAGCAAAGCATGAGCCAGAGAATTACTATTGATCCGGTAACCCGTATTGAAGGGCATTTACGCATAGATTGCGAAATCGAAAATGGCGTCGTTTCGAAAGCATGGGCTTCCGGTACCATGTGGCGCGGCATGGAAGAGATCGTGAAAAACCGCGATCCGCGCGATGCATGGATGATTGTGCAACGTATCTGTGGCGTATGCACCACCACTCACGCGCTCTCTTCCGTTCGTGCGGCAGAGAGTGCGCTGAATATCGACGTTCCGGTTAACGCGCAATACATCCGTAACATCATTCTGGCTGCGCACACCACGCATGACCATATCGTTCATTTCTATCAGCTTTCGGCGCTGGACTGGGTGGACATCACTTCTGCACTGCAAGCTGACCCAACCAAAGCCTCCGAAATGCTGAAAGGCGTTTCGACCTGGCATCTGAACAGCCCGGAAGAGTTCACTAAAGTTCAGAACAAGATCAAAGATCTGGTTGCCAGCGGTCAGTTGGGTATTTTCGCTAATGGCTACTGGGGGCACCCGGCAATGAAACTGCCGCCGGAAGTGAACCTGATTGCGGTAGCGCACTACCTGCAGGCGCTGGAGTGCCAGCGTGACGCTAACCGCGTCGTGGCGCTGCTGGGCGGTAAAACGCCGCACATTCAGAACCTGGCGGTAGGTGGTGTCGCGAACCCGATCAACCTCGACGGTCTGGGTGTGCTGAACCTTGAGCGCCTGATGTACATCAAGTCTTTCATCGACAAACTGAGCGACTTTGTTGAGCAGGTTTATAAGGTTGATACCGCGGTTATCGCCGCGTTCTACCCGGAATGGCTGACGCGCGGTAAAGGTGCGGTGAACTACCTGAGCGTGCCGGAATTTCCGACCGACAGCAAAAACGGCAGCTTCCTGTTCCCGGGCGGCTACATTGAGAATGCGGATCTGTCCTCGTATCGTCCGATCACTTCTCATTCCGATGAATACCTGATCAAAGGCATTCAGGAGAGCGCGAAGCACTCCTGGTATAAAGACGAAGCGCCGCAGGCACCGTGGGAAGGCACCACTATTCCGGCTTATGATGGTTGGTCTGACGACGGCAAATATTCCTGGGTGAAATCACCGACTTTCTACGGTAAAACGGTAGAAGTGGGGCCGCTGGCTAACATGCTGGTGAAACTGGCGTCAGGACGCGAGTCTACCCAGAACAAACTGAATGAAATCGTTGCGATTTATCAGAAACTGACAGGCAACACGCTGGAAGTGGCGCAGCTGCACTCCACGCTGGGCCGTATTATTGGTCGTACCGTTCACTGCTGCGAATTGCAGGATATCCTGCAAAATCAATACAGTGCACTGATTACCAATATCGGCAAAGGCGATCACACCACCTTTGTGAAGCCGAACATTCCGGCTACAGGTGAGTTCAAAGGCGTTGGCTTCCTTGAAGCACCGCGCGGTATGCTCTCTCACTGGATGGTGATCAAAGACGGAATTATCAGTAACTACCAGGCAGTTGTTCCATCAACCTGGAACTCTGGCCCGCGTAACTTCAATGATGACGTCGGTCCTTACGAGCAGTCGCTGGTGGGTACGCCGGTTGCCGATCCGAATAAACCGCTGGAAGTGGTGCGTACCATTCACTCCTTCGACCCGTGCATGGCCTGTGCGGTACACGTAGTGGATGCCGACGGCAACGAAGTGGTTTCAGTGAAGGTCCTGTAATGCGTATTTTAGTCTTAGGGGTTGGCAATATTTTGCTGACCGATGAAGCCATCGGTGTGCGGATTGTCGAAGCGTTAGAGCAACGATACATTCTGCCGGATTATGTTGAGATCCTCGATGGCGGCACGGCGGGAATGGAGCTGCTTGGCGACATGGCAAATCGCGATCATCTGATTATCGCCGATGCCATTGTGTCGAAAAAGAACGCGCCGGGAACGATGATGATCCTGCGGGATGAAGAAGTTCCGGCGTTGTTTACCAACAAAATCTCTCCGCATCAGCTTGGCCTGGCCGACGTATTGTCGGCCCTGCGCTTCACCGGCGAGTTTCCGAAAAAGCTGACCCTGGTCGGCGTGATCCCGGAATCGCTGGAGCCGCACATCGGCTTGACGCCGACGGTCGAAGCGATGATTGAACCTGCGCTTGAGCAGGTTCTGGTTGCGCTGCGCGAATCAGGCGTGGAAGCCATCCCACGGGAGGCGACTCATGAATGAAGAGATAGCAGGTTTTCAGACCTCCCCGAAGGCGCAAGTACAGGCAGCGTTTGAAGAAATTGCCCGGCGTTCGATGCACGATCTCTCTTTTCTGCATCCTTCAATGCCGGTGTACGTTTCCGACTTTACGTTGTTCGAAGGTCAGTGGACGGGGTGTGTAATCACCCCATGGATGCTGAGTGCAGTTATCTTCCCCGGCCCGGATCAACTCTGGCCGCTGCGCAAAGTGAGTGAAAAAATCGGTCTGCAACTGCCGTATGGCACCATGACCTTTACCGTTGGCGAACTGGACGGTGTTTCGCAATACCTCTCCTGCTCGCTGATGTCGCCGCTTTCGCATAGCATGTCGATTGAAGAGGGCCAACGGCTGACGGATGACTGCGCGCGGATGATCCTTTCGCTGCCGGTCACCAATCCGGATGTACCACACGCAGGGCGTCGTGCCCTGCTGTTTGGTCGCAGGAGTGGCGAAAATGCATGAGTTGTCGCTTTGCCAGAGCGCCGTTGAAATTATCCAACGGCAGGCGGAGCAGCATGATGTTAAGCGCGTCACCGCCGTGTGGCTGGAAATTGGCGCGCTCTCCTGCGTTGAGGAGAGCGCCGTCCGTTTTAGTTTTGAAATTGTCTGCCACGGAACGGTGGCGCAAGGGTGCGATTTACATATCGTCTATAAACCCGCCCAGGCCTGGTGCTGGGATTGCAGCCAGGTAGTGGAGATTCATCAGCACGATGCGCAGTGTCCGATCTGTCACGGCGAGCGGTTGCGTGTCGATACCGGCGATTCGCTGATCGTCAAAAGTATTGAAGTTGAATAACCGGAGTTAACAATGTGTATTGGCGTTCCAGGCCAGGTGCTGGCTGTCGGTGAAGATATTCACCAGCTTGCGCAGGTTGAAGTATGTGGTATCAAGCGCGACGTGAATATCGCCCTGATTTGTGAAGGTAACCCTGCCGATTTGCTGGGCCAGTGGGTACTGGTACACGTCGGATTTGCCATGAGCATCATCGACGAAGATGAAGCCAAAGCCACATTAGACGCGCTGCGCCAAATGGATTACGACATTACCAGCGCGTGATGATTAGCTTTCGTAGGCCTGATAAGACGCGGCTGCATCGCATCAGGCATTGTGCACGATTGCCGGATGCGGCGTGAACGCCTTATCCGGCCTGGATGGCTTGCTGCGACGAACACCAACCCTTACCCCTGACGCTTATCTTCCGTATTCGTCTCGAAATCACTGGCGTCATGGCGCTCATGCAACTGCTCATTCAGCGGTCCGTTGGTGCGGTTAACAATACGCCCACGCTTCACCGCCGGACGTTCGCCCACTTCTTGCGCCCAGCGTTGTACATGCTTATAACTGCCCGCATCAAGAAACTCAGCGGCATCATACACACCACCTAACACCACGTTGCCAAACCACGGCCAAATCGCCATATCTGCAATGGTGTACTCATCGCCCGCAACAAACTTATGCTGCGCCAGTTGCTTATCCAGCACGTCGAGCAGGCGCTTGGCTTCCATGGTAAAGCGGTTGATGGCGTATTCAATTTTCACCGGCGCGTAATGGTAAAAGTGACCAAAACCACCGCCGAGGAACGGCGCGGCACCCTGTAACCAGAACAGCCAGTTCATTGCTTCAGTACGTTTCGCCAGATCCTGCGGCAGGAAGTAGCCAAATTTCTCCGCCAGATAAAGCAGAATCGATCCAGACTCAAACACGCGGATCGGCGGAGTATGGGTATGATCGCGTAGCGCCGGGATCTTCGAGTTTGGGTTCACTTCGACAAAGCCGCTGGAGAATTGATCGCCATCGCCAATACGAATCAGCCAGGCGTCGTACTCTGCACCAGTAACGCCCAGCGCCAGCAGCTCCTCAAGCATAATCGTTACTTTCTGTCCGTTTGGCGTTCCCAGCGAATAGAGTTGCAGCGGATGTTTGCCCACCGGCAGCGTTTTTTCATGCGTCGGACCAGAAACCGGGCGATTGATATTGGCGAACGCGCCGCCAGCGGATTTATCCCACGTCCAGACTTTCGCGGGCTGATAAGTATCGTCTGTCATAGTGAGTTGCCTTCTGAGTGGTAGTGTTGAAGCAGTGTAGCAGGTCACTTGCTGTACAGAATGTGAATTTTTTAACCCTTTGCGCCAGCCGCTGCGATGAGGTGTATGATTAGTCTGACCTCTGTCCGGTTAATGTCGCTGAGCAGGTAATCAGAGCACAACAATTACGCCAACTGCTTAGGTTGTATTGTTAAAGGTAAAGTGATGAGCAAAGGAACGACCAGCCAGGATGCCCCGTTCGGGACATTATTGGGCTACGCCCCAGGTGGGGTAGCAATCTACTCTTCAGATTACAGTTCTCTCGATCCGCAGGAATACGAAGATGACGCCGTATTCCGTAGCTATATCGACGACGAATATATGGGCCACAAATGGCAATGCGTTGAATTTGCTCGCCGTTTTCTCTTTCTGAATTACGGTGTGGTCTTCACTGACGTGGGTATGGCGTGGGAGATTTTCTCGCTGCGCTTCCTGCGTGAAGTGGTTAATGACAACATCCTGCCATTGCAGGCATTTCCTAACGGCTCGCCGCGTGCGCCGGTCGCGGGGGCGCTTCTTATCTGGGATAAAGGCGGTGAATTTAAAGACACTGGCCATGTCGCCATCATTACCCAATTGCATGGCAACAAAGTCCGTATTGCGGAACAGAACGTGATTCATTCCCCGTTACCGCAAGGGCAACAGTGGACACGCGAGCTGGAGATGGTGGTCGAAAACGGCTGCTATACCCTTAAAGACACGTTTGATGACACCACCATTCTGGGCTGGATGATCCAGACGGAAGATACCGACTACAGCTTACCGCAGCCGGAAATTGCAGGCGAGCTGCTGAAAATCAGCGGAGCGCGTCTGGAAAACAAAGGTCAGTTTGACGGTAAATGGCTGGATGAAAAAGATCCGCTACAAAATGCCTACGTGCAGGCCAACGGTCAGGTGATCAATCAGGATCCGTATCATTACTACACCATTACCGAGAGCGCAGAGCAGGAGCTGATTAAAGCCACCAACGAGCTGCACCTGATGTATCTTCACGCAACCGACAAGGTGCTAAAAGATGACAACCTGCTGGCACTGTTCGACATTCCGAAAATCCTCTGGCCACGTTTGCGTCTCTCCTGGCAGCGTCGCCGTCACCATATGATCACCGGTCGTATGGATTTCTGCATGGACGAACGTGGCCTGAAGGTCTACGAATACAACGCCGATTCCGCCTCCTGTCATACCGAAGCGGGCTTGATCCTCGAACGTTGGGCGGAGCAGGGCTATAAAGGCAACGGCTTCAATCCTGCGGAAGGGCTGATTAACGAACTGGCTGGTGCCTGGAAACACAGTCGTGCACGTCCGTTTGTCCATATCATGCAGGACAAAGATATCGAGGAAAACTATCACGCGCAGTTTATGGAGCAGGCGCTGCACCAGGCGGGCTTTGAAACGCGTATCTTGCGTGGGTTGGATGAACTGGGCTGGGATGCTGCCGGGCAACTGATTGATGGGGAAGGGCGACTGGTTAACTGCGTGTGGAAAACCTGGGCGTGGGAAACCGCGTTTGATCAGATTCGTGAAGTTAGCGACCGTGAGTTTGCTGCGGTGCCGATCCGTACCGGTCATCCGCAAAATGAAGTGCGTTTAATTGACGTATTGCTGCGCCCGGAAGTGCTGGTCTTTGAGCCGCTGTGGACGGTGATCCCCGGCAACAAAGCGATTCTGCCGATCCTCTGGTCGCTGTTCCCGCACCATCGTTACCTACTGGATACCGATTTCACTGTTAATGATGAACTGGTAAAAACAGGTTACGCCGTGAAGCCGATTGCCGGTCGCTGTGGCAGCAATATCGACCTTGTCAGCCATCATGAAGAGGTGCTGGACAAAACCAGCGGTAAATTTGCCGAGCAGAAAAACATTTACCAGCAACTGTGGTGCTTGCCGAAAGTGGACGGTAAATACATCCAGGTATGTACTTTCACCGTTGGCGGCAACTACGGCGGTACTTGCTTGCGCGGTGATGAATCACTGGTCATTAAAAAAGAGAGTGATATTGAACCGTTAATTGTGGTGAAAGAGTAATACATGTTGTAGCAACCCCGTACTGATTATGAAGAATAATCAGTGCGGGGATTAATCAAAATATTCAATATTTATATATTTCAATGCCTATTCATTTTATATGTGAATATATTAACCAGCAGAATACCTGTGTTCTAATTATTTTTAAATATTTTGAATGAATGCTTATTGTCTGATACACAAGAAATAACACTCTTTTTATCGTTAAAAGATGATATTTCACTTTGCCCACGCCGTGAAAGTCACTGATAATGCGTCCGTTCGTAAATTCAAAATGGCGTAATCTAATATATGCTAAATTTATTTGTTGGCCTTGATATATACACAGGGCTTTTGTTATTACTTGCTCTGGCATTTGTGTTGTTCTACGAAGCAATCAATGGTTTTCATGACACGGCGAATGCGGTGGCAACCGTTATTTATACTCGTGCCATGCAGCCACAGCTTGCCGTGGTGATGGCGGCATTTTTTAACTTTTTTGGCGTATTGCTAGGCGGACTTAGCGTTGCCTATGCCATTGTCCATATGTTGCCAACCGATTTGTTGCTGAATATGGGGTCAACTCACGGCCTGGCGATGGTCTTTTCCATGCTGCTGGCGGCGATTATCTGGAACCTGGGAACGTGGTTCTTTGGTTTACCGGCCTCCAGTTCGCATACCTTGATTGGTGCGATTATCGGCATCGGTTTAACCAACGCGCTGTTAACCGGCTCATCGGTGATGGATGCGTTAAACCTGCGTGAAGTGACCAAAATTTTCTCCTCGCTGATTGTTTCCCCTATCGTCGGCCTGGTCATTGCGGGAGGCCTGATATTCCTGCTGCGCCGCTACTGGAGCGGGACGAAAAAGCGTGACCGTATTCACCGCATTCCGGAAGATCGCAAAAAGAAAAAAGGCAAACGTAAGCCACCATTCTGGACGCGTATTGCGCTGATTGTTTCCGCTGCGGGCGTGGCGTTTTCGCACGGCGCGAACGACGGGCAGAAAGGGATCGGCCTGGTGATGCTGGTACTGGTGGGGATTGCTCCTGCTGGTTTCGTCGTCAATATGAATGCGTCCGGCTATGAAATTACCCGTACCCGCGATGCCGTCACCAACTTTGAACACTATCTGCAACAGCATCCTGAACTGCCGCAGAAGTTGATTGCGATGGAACCTCCATTGCCTGCGGCATCGACTGATGGCACGCAAGTAAAGGAGTTTCATTGTCATCCGGCAAATACCTTTGATGCGATTGCGCGCGTTAAAACGATGTTGCCAGGTAATATGGAAAGCTACGAGCCGTTAAGCGTGAGTCAGCGCAGCCAGCTGCGCCGCATTATGCTGTGCATCTCTGATACCTCTGCGAAGCTGGCGAAACTGCCAGGCGTCAGTAAAGAAGATCAGAACCTGCTGAAAAAACTGCGCAGTGATATGTTAAGCACCATTGAGTACGCTCCGGTGTGGATCATCATGGTGGTAGCACTGGCGCTCGGCATTGGCACCATGATTGGCTGGCGTCGTGTAGCGATGACCATCGGTGAGAAGATTGGTAAGCGCGGCATGACGTATGCGCAAGGCATGGCGGCACAAATGACGGCGGCAGTGTCTATCGGCCTTGCCAGTTATATTGGGATGCCCGTCTCCACAACGCACGTCCTCTCGTCTGCGGTAGCAGGGACGATGGTGGTGGACGGCGGTGGGTTACAGCGTAAAACGGTAACCAGCATCCTGATGGCGTGGGTGTTTACTTTACCGGCGGCGATTTTTCTGTCTGGTGGGTTGTACTGGATAGCATTGCAGTTGATTTAACCTTCCTGAAAATGCCCGGTCCTGGCGATCGGGCATTTCCATTTTTGACTAGTGATAACCACACGCGGTCATAAAATCCGTAATCGCTTTTTCTGCATCAACCAGCACCTTTTCCAGTGGCTGATTGGCGTCGATATCAACCAGTTGTGCACCACCAAAGGTTAACTGTGGCGTTATGGCAATCTTTCTCGCCAGCGATTCCCGTTTATGGTCGGGTTTACGCGCGCAGGCAACTTCAAGGTCAACATTGAGTTTGATGACCAGATCAGGCTTATGGCTCGCCATCCAGTGAAACGCTTTACGTTCCTGGCTTGCCAGCCATGAGACAAAACGACCGCCTTCAACGTCAGGCGGGAACACCGTACCATCGTAAGCGCCAGGAATTTGGTCCTGTGGATAACGGTCGGTCAAAACAATTAACCCGCGACGACGACAGGCGAGCATATGACGAAAGCGCAGTACGCGACGGGCGACAAATGCAGTAATCACCAACGCCGGAACTGGGCCAGGCAATTTTTTTGCCGTTTTTACTTCATTTTTTTCAATAGTTTTGCGTAGGGACTTGCCTAAAAAAGGTAATTTTGTCACCGCACGCCCGACATTTCCGGCCTGCTTTCCTAAATGAACTCTTTCGGCAGCACCATATTTTTCGACAACGGTAATAAGATGTTCACACACCGTTGACTTGCCTGAACCATCGCTACCAATAACGGCAATTAATGGAGGTGTTATTGACTGCATGAATATATCCTTAAATTTAAATATCCATCCAAAATATTTATTTGGTTAATATGTTTTTATGAAAGCGTAATTCAGGTCAATGTCACAATTAACCATTGTCACAATAAGGTTGAACGGATATTCTGAGCACGGACCACGTAATATTCAATACATTATTTGCTGCCGGGTTTTTCGTGAATCAACGTAATATGTCAATAATTAATTCCACGCCAGTGCGTGTTATTGCCATTGTAGGATGTGATGGTTCAGGTAAATCGACCCTCACGGCAAGCCTGGTAAATGAACTGGCAGCAACAATGCCAACAGAACACATTTATCTCGGGCAATCGTCCGGGCGAATTGGCGAATGGATTTCACAGCTCCCTGTTATTGGCGCACCTTTTGGGCGTTATCTGCGAAGTAAAGCGGCACATGTGCACGAAAAGCCCTCCACACCGCCTGGCAATATTACTGCGCTGGTTATTTATCTGCTTTCCTGCTGGCGGGCGTATAAGTTTCGCAAAATGTTGTGTAAAAGCCAGCAAGGCTATCTGCTCATCACCGACCGCTACCCGCAGGTTGAAGTGCCGGGTTTTCGCTTTGATGGCCCGCAACTGGCAAAAAACACGGGCGGTAACGGCTGGATAAAAATGTTAAGACAGCGCGAGCTCAAACTTTACCAATGGATGGCGTCTTATTTGCCCGTATTGTTGATTCGTCTTGGCATTGATGAACAAACCGCGTTTGCGCGTAAACCTGACCACCAACTGGCGGCGTTACAGGAAAAAATCGCTGTTACGCCGCAACTGACATTCAATGGCGCAAAGATCCTTGAACTGGATGGTCGGCAACCAGCCGATGAAATTCTGCAAGCGTCACTACGCGCAATTCACGCCGCGCTTTCCTGATCACCAAATGGATAGGGGATGATTTAACGAATGGATGCACTACAAACACAAACTGTTAATAGTACAACCGCGCCGCAGCCCAACTACATTCCGGGGCTGATTGCGGTGGTCGGGTGTGATGGCACCGGTAAATCCACACTGACCACTGACCTGGTGAAATCGCTGCAACAACACTGGCAAACCGAGCGCCGCTATCTGGGGCTGCTCTCCGGCGAAGACGGCGACAAAATCAAACGGTTGCCGCTCGTTGGCGTCTGGCTGGAACGGCGACTGGCGGCCAAATCCTCGAAAACCCAAAGCATGAAAACCAAATCTCCGGCGCTATGGGCGGCGGTGATTATGTACTGCTTCTCGCTGCGAAGAATGGCGAATCTACGCAAGGTTCAGCGACTGGCGCAAAGTGGCGTTCTGGTGGTCAGCGATCGCTTCCCGCAGGCTGAAATTTCGGGCTTTTATTATGACGGACCGGGGATTGGCGTCGAGCGTGCGACCGGGAAAATCAGCATGTTTCTGGCACAGCGCGAACGGCGTTTATACCAAAAAATGGCGCAATACCGTCCTGAATTAATTATTCGTTTGGGGATTGATATTGATACTGCCATCTCCCGCAAGCCTGACCATGACTATGCCGAGCTGCAGGACAAAATCGGTGTCATGTCGACGATTGGCTATAACGGCACAAAAATTCTTGAGATTGATTCCAGAGCGCCCTACAGCGAAGTGCTGGAACAGGCACAGAAGGCGGTTTCTCTGGTTGCAATCGTTTCTGACCGCCGAAGTTTAACTTAAGGTTGGCGGGATACTTTTTACTATCAACGATAAGGTCAGGCTGAATTGGCGGGGTTTAACATCAAACATTGGTTTGCAGATGGCGCGTTTCGCACCATTATTCGCAATAGCGCCTGGTTAGGCTCCAGTAATGTCGTGAGCGCTTTGCTGGGTCTGTTGGCGCTCTCGTGTGCCGGTAAAGGGATGACGCCCGCCATGTTTGGCGTACTGGTGATTGTGCAATCGTACGCCAAGTCGATCAGCGATTTTATTAAGTTTCAGACATGGCAGCTGGTGGTTCAGTACGGAACGCCAGCCTTGACCAATAATAATCCGCAGCAATTTCGCAATGTCGTCTCATTTTCCTTCTCGTTGGATATCGTCAGCGGCGCGGTGGCGATTGTCGGTGGCATTGCCTTACTCCCTTTTCTTTCCCATTCATTAGGTCTGGATGACCAAAGCTTTTGGCTGGCAGCGCTGTATTGCACGCTCATTCCTTCAATGGCTTCCTCCACACCGACCGGCATTCTGCGTGCGGTAGATCGCTTCGATTTGATTGCTGTACAGCAGGCGACGAAACCTTTTCTGCGCGCAGCGGGGAGCGTCGTAGCCTGGTATTTTGATTTTGGTTTTGCGGGTTTTGTTATTGCCTGGTACGCATCGAATCTGGTTGGCGGCACCATGTACTGGTGGTTTGCCGCGCGCGAATTACGCCGCAGAAATATCCATAACGCCTTCAAATTGAATTTGTTTGAGTCTGCCCGACACATTAAAGGCGCGTGGAGTTTTGTCTGGTCAACCAACATTGCCCACTCCATCTGGTCGGCACGTAACTCGTGCAGCACAGTGTTGGTGGGGATCGTGTTAGGACCCGCTGCCGCCGGGTTATTTAAAATCGCCATGACATTCTTCGATGCCGCCGGAACGCCAGCGGGTTTACTGGGCAAAAGTTTTTACCCAGAGGTGATGCGTTTAGATCCGCGCACCACCAGACCGTGGTTGTTAGGCGTGAAGTCCGGTTTACTGGCGGGCGGAATCGGTATTCTGGTGGCGCTCGCGGTGTTGATCGTCGGCAAGCCGCTCATTTCGCTGGTGTTTGGCGTTAAGTATCTCGAAGCGTATGACCTGATTCAGGTGATGCTTGGCGCAATTGTGATTTCGATGCTGGGCTTCCCACAGGAGTCATTGCTATTGATGGCGGGAAAACAGCGCGCTTTTCTCGTGGCGCAAACCATCGCCTCAATCGGCTACATCGTATTGCTGTTCATGTTCTGTCATCTGTTTGGCGTGCTGGGGGCTGCATTTGCTTACTTCGGTGGGCAATGTCTGGATGTGGTGCTCTCGTTAATTCCAACCTTAAAGGCATTTTTTCAGCGCCATTCCTTGCTTTATAACGCAGCCGGAGAGAAATCCTGATGATGAGAAAATATTTCCCGCTTGAGGCGAGCGAGCGTCTATTTATTGCAGTTGAAGAAGATGATGTCGTTGATGCGCAGGTCAGTTTACCGCCGACTATCGCAACAGGTTGTACCACCGAAATCATTCATGATAATTACGCGTTATGCCTGCAATTCTGGCTGAATGGCGTTGATCGTCAGGAATTACTGCGTTTAATCCACAAACAAGCCAAAGGCGAGGGGCTTACGGCTGACGAGCGTAAACAGTTTAAATATATGCGGGCGCGTTATAAGCATCTACGTTTTGCCCAACGGTTGTATTTAAAAAAGCATCAGGCCGGATTATTATTTGGCAAAACGACCGTTTTTCTTGGACGTTTTCAGGACGGCTTTCGTAACGGTAAGAAAAATATTGTGTCGTTTTACGGCAACCTTTTACGGATTTATTTAAGCTCTCCGGTCTGGTTGTTGGTGAACTATTCATTACGCCATAGCCAGTTAGAAAGCGTAAGCGGTTTTATTGCCTATCGGCAAAAGCAAATGCATACCCTGAAAGAGATAATTGCCAAACCGCGACTAACCGGCAGGGAATTTCATGATGTGCGAAAAATCATCAGCCAGCAGGTTTCTTATTACGACACCCTAAGATCGCTTGATCCTGAAAATAAAGAAGCGTTACAGATTTCCCGCTTCCTCGCCGCCATTAATGGCCTGATGGGGGATAAACACGACGACATGGTGGCGGATGATATGGAAAACCGCCAGTCGTATGATGCACCGATGGCGCTGGATAGCGATATTCGTCAGCGCTTAGAACTGCTGATTTCGCGTTTTCCGCTATAACCGGAGCAATGATGTCATCTCGTTTGATTATTGCGCTGATTATTATGCTCTTAGCCCCGGGTGTGCAGGCGCACAATTTCGTCACGGGCAAAATGGTTACCCCTGTTTATATCCAGGAAGGCGGCGAGCTGCTTCTGAATAGCGACGACGAAATTCACTACCAAAAGTGGAACAGCACACAGCTGGCGGGAAAAGTCCGCATTATTCAGTATATCGCCGGGCGTAAGTCGGCGAAGAAAAAGAACTCACTGTTAATTAAAGCGGTTGAAGCGGCAAACTTTCCGCAGGATCGTTTTCAGCCCACCACCATTGTGAACACCGATGATGCTATCTTTGGTACTGGCTATTTTGTCGTTGGCAAAATCGAAAAAAATAAACGCCGCTATCCGTGGGCGCAATTCGTTATTGACGGCAATGGACAGGGACGCGTTGTCTGGCGGTTGCCGGAGCAGAGTTCAACCATTCTGGTGCTGAATAAAGCCGGGCAAATTCAGTGGGCAAAGGACGGCAGCCTGACGCCGGAAGAGGTAGATCATGTCATTGCGCTGGCGCAGAAGCTGATCAATGAATAAAAAACTCAAAGGATTGAGGACGTTAGTGAGATGAAGCTGGTTGAACACTACATCATGCGTGGTACGCGCCGTCTGGTGCTGATTATCGTCGGTTTTCTGATCTTTATTTTCGCCAGCTACTCCGCACAGCGTTATCTGACCGAAGCGGCAAATGGGACATTAGCTCTTGATGTTGTGCTGGATATTGTTTTCTACAAGGTGCTGATTGCACTGGAGATGTTGTTACCTGTTGGACTGTATGTGTCAGTTGGCGTGTCGCTAGGGCAGATGTATACCGACTCGGAAATTACCGCTATTTCTGCGGCGGGGGGGAGTCCGGGACGCTTGTACAAAGCCGTTCTTTATCTGGCGATACCGCTAAGTATTTTTGTCACCCTTCTGTCGATGTATGGTCGTCCGTGGGCTTATGCGCAGATTTATCAACTGGAGCAACAGTCGCAGTCGGAGCTGGATGTTCGCCAGTTGCGGGCAAAGAAATTTAACACTAACGATAACGGACGAATGATCCTTTCGCAGACGGTTGATCAGGATAATAATCGCCTGACTGACGTGCTGATTTATACTTCTACTGCCAATCGAACCCGTATTTTCCGCGCCCGTTCGGTTGATGTAGTTGACCCATCACCCGAGAAACCGACCGTTATGTTGCATAACGGGACCGCCTATCTTCTCGATCATCAGGGGCGTGACGACAACGAACAGATCTACCGTAATCTGCAATTGCATCTGAATCCGCTGGATCAAAGCCCTAACGTCAAACGCAAAGCAAAATCGGTCACGGAGCTGGCGCGCTCCGCCTTTCCTGCCGATCATGCCGAACTGCAATGGCGACAAAGCCGTGGCCTGACAGCATTGTTGATGGCGCTGCTGGCCATTTCATTAAGTCGGGTAAAACCGCGGCAAGGGCGATTTTCAACGTTATTGCCACTGACGTTGCTGTTTGTTGCCATTTTTTATGGCGGCGACGTCTGCCGTACGCTGGTGGCTAACGGCGCGATTCCCCTCATTCCTGGTTTGTGGTTAGTACCCGGACTCATGCTAATGGGCCTGCTGATGCTGGTCGCACGCGACTTCTCTTTGCTGCAGAAATTTTCCCGATGAATGTTTTCAGTCGCTATTTAATCCGTCATCTCTTTCTCGGTTTTGCCGCCGCCGCAGGGCTATTGCTGCCGCTTTTTACCACCTTCAACCTGATTAACGAACTGGATGATGTCAGCCCGGGTGGTTATCGCTGGACTCAGGCGGTGCTGGTGGTGCTGATGACCTTACCGCGCACACTGGTCGAACTTTCGCCGTTTATCGCCTTATTGGGAGGGATTGTCGGCCTGGGGCAGTTATCGAAAAACAGTGAGCTTACCGCCATTCGCAGCACGGGGTTTTCTATCTTCCGTATTGCACTGGTGGCGCTGGTTGCCGGGATATTGTGGACTGTTTCATTAGGCACGATAGATGAGTGGGTGGCGTCGCCATTGCAGCAACAGGCGCTGCAAATCAAATCGACTGCCACTGCGTTGGGGGAGGACGATGACATTACCGGCAATATGCTGTGGGCCAGGCGTGGTAATGAATTTGTGACGGTGAAATCGCTGAACGAGCAGGGCCAGCCGGTGGGCGTGGAGATATTTCATTACCGCGACGATCTCTCGCTCGAATCCTACATTTATGCACGCAGTGCCACCATTGAAGACGACAAAACGTGGATCCTGCATGGTGTGAATCATAAAAAATGGCTGAATGGCAAAGAAACGCTGGAAACATCTGATAATCTTGCCTGGCAATCGGCCTTCACCAGTATGAATCTTGAAGAGTTATCGATGCCGGGAAATACTTTTTCTGTCCGTCAACTTAATCATTACATCCATTATTTGCAGGAAACCGGGCAACCCAGCAGCGAATACCGCCTTGCACTGTGGGAAAAACTGGGACAACCCATCTTGACCCTGGCGATGATTTTGCTGGCTGTGCCGTTTACCTTTAGTGCCCCGCGTTCGCCTGGGATGGGTAGCCGTCTCGCTGTAGGCGTCATCGTGGGCTTACTCACCTGGATCAGCTATCAAATCATGGTCAATCTGGGATTGCTATTTGCGTTGAGCGCACCTGTTACCGCGCTCGGTTTACCGATAGCGTTTATGCTGGTGGCGTTGAGCCTGGTGTATTGGTATGACAGTCAACATTAAACCCGCCGTGGCGCAGCACCACAGCGGGCTCACATTACTGCTTCAGAGTAGCAAATGCCTGAATGATAGCATCGATTTGCTCACGAGTGTGGGCAGCGTTTACGCTACAGCGCAGCAGCGTGATGCCTGCAGGCGCGGCAGGTGGCAGGATAAGATTCACATAAACGCCCAGCGAAATAAGCTCGCGCCAGATGCGTAAACCTTCCTCTTTCGAACCGATTATTACTGGCACTACCGGGCTAATATGTGAACTTAACTCGTAACCCAGTTTTTGCAGACCGTCATACAGATGGTTGGCGTTATCCATCAGCTTTTGCCGCAACTCTGGTTGTGAGGCAATGGTTCTTAACGACGAGCGCACGGTCGCAATGCAGGACGGAGAAGGAGAGGCGGTAAAAATATACGGACGGCTGCCGTAGCGCAGCACTTCCATCGCTTCCGAACCGACAGCAAAACCGCCAATCGAGGCCAGACTTTTACTGAAAGTACCAACGATAATATCCACATCATCTTCAACGCCAACGGCTTCAGCCAGTCCGCGCCCCGTTGCGCCTAACACGCCAAACGAATGCGCTTCATCGACAATCAAATAACCACCGAGACGACGTTTGATATCAACAATTTCCGCCAGCGGCGCAACGTCACCGAGCATACTGTAGATGCCTTCAACGATGATAATCGCCTCTTTTGCCCGTTCACCGAGGCGAACCATGCGCCGTTCCAGATCTTTAGCATCGTTATGGCGGAAACGAATAATTTCCGCTCCACCGAGAGAACAGGCGTCATAAATACTGGCGTGGCTGTCGGCATCCAGTAACACTACGGCGTTATGGTCGGCAAGCGCGCTGATGACGCCTAAATTAGCGGTATAACCGGTTGAAAAAACGATAGCGGTAGGGCGATTGAAAAACTCGGCAATTTCTTTCTCTAACGCCAGATGTGGCGCATAGCTGCCATTAGCCATACGAGAACCGGTAGTGCCGGTGCCTTGTGCCGCTAATGCTGCCTGACCTTCGGTGATGGCATCATGATTGAAAGTTAAACCGAGATAATTATTAGTCCCGGCCAGGATCACGTTTTTATCGCCGATCCGGCCTTCGGTGGCGGAATACACTTCATCAATACAGGTACCAAACGGCGTTAACCCGTTGTCACTAAATTGCAGTCGCTCGCCAGCAAGGCGCGCATATTTATCGTATAGCCCCATTATTTATTCTCCAGCCATGGAAGTAGAGTTTCCATTAATTGCGCAGGGGTTTTGACATCCAGCAGAATATTAATAGGAATGGAAATATCGAATCTGTCTTCCAGCATCATTAAGAGATCCATCACTTTGATCGACTCCAGGCCAAGATCGTTGACGAGATCGCTGTCGGGCTTAATTTCCACACCGTTTTCGACCAAATCCTGTAAACAGGAAAGGATGTAATCCATTACTATTTCACGATTTACCATAGAAACGTTAACACACCTTTAAACAAGACAATCAAAATAGCCCGCTGCGTAATGCGTGTTCCAGGCTAATCCCGGGAAACCAATTAATATCTTCAGAAATACGGTTATTACTTGCTGACCAGTCGGTGTGGGTTAATTCACGGATTTTCGAGCGGGTCAGCATAGGTTCTTTACCTGCCAGGCGACTCAACGCGGTACTGATATCCGCAAGGCAGGTGAGTACCGACAGAGGAATACCAACCATTCGAACGGAACCGCAACGGGCGTCGGCGGCAAGTTGCTGTACGCGTTGCCAGTCATAGCCGCCGGCGACGCCATCGCATAATTCATAGGTTTGCGTCTGTACAGTTTCGGCGCTTAACCACTGCCCCACGGCTTGCGCGAAATCGGTGACGTGCAGGAAAGAGAGCTGTGTATCTGGCGCACCAAGTCGTGGCAGCAGGCCGCGCAGCATCCAGTCAAACAGCGGTTTTAACTCTTTATCGCCAGGACCATACACGGCTGTCGGGCGAAAAATGCCCAGCGTAATTTCGTCAGCCATTGCGGTCAGTCGTTGTTCGGCGACGTGTTTGGAATTTGCGTACCAGGAGAGTTCGGGATGGCGCGCCGCCAGCGAAGAGATAAACAGAAAACGTTGGCAAAAGCCGCTCTCTTTTGCCGCTTGCATCAGGCGCAGGCTGCCGTCAACGTTACATCGGGTAAAAATCTCTTCTTTGTGTCCGCGCACTTGCCCGGCGCAATGGACCACCGCGCTGGCTCCGGCAACCAGTTCGCTAAGCGAATGTGTATCTTCCAGCGAACCGCGCACCCAGATGAGATTATCATTGACGTGAGCGCGGGCAGTACGCGTCAATGCGCGAACGTGAAAGCCGCGGGCGAGCAGGTTATCGATAATATATTTACCGATAAACCCGGTAGCGCCCGTCACCGCGACAGTTTGATTCATGCCATGGATTCCTGCACATGAAGGCTTGCAGCATAACGTTTTTTCGCTTCCGCACGGGCAGGCTTGCCGGAGGACGTTCGGGGAATACTGTGGGGCGGCAACAGATCGATAGCCGCTGTTACGCCAAATTCGCTTTGGATCCGTGCTGCCAGTGCGTGGATAAGCTGCCCACGACGTTCTTCGTCGCTGATCCTACACTGGATCTGCAAAATGATTTTTTCCTGGGCGGTAACAAAAGCAATCGCATCGCCAGAATGAATTTCCGGTTCCTGTTCCGCAATATATTCAATATCCTGCGGCCAGATATTACGGCCACGAATAATAATCAGATCTTTAATGCGCCCGGTGACATACAGATAACCATCCAGCAGATAACCGAGGTCGCCGGTATCTAACCAGCCCGTCGCGGCAATCTCGTCTTGCGAAACCTGGTCGCCAAAGTAACCGCTCATCAGGCTGGGGCCGGAGATGCAAATATGGCCTACCACACGTTCCGCGACCGGCATACCTGCTTCATTGCGGATTTCAATGCCATGTTCCGGCAACGCTTTACCGCAGTTGACGAAAGTCGATACGGCGCGTGTTTCAGCACCCGGCGCGACGGCTTTGCCCTGATATTCAAGGATGTCGCGATCCACTTCGTTAACCACAACCCCGGAGGCTTCATCAGAGAAGCTGACAGCCAGCGCATTTTCTGCCAGTCCGTAGCACGGCATGAAAGTTTTATCGTCAAAGTTAACCTGACGGAAACATTCAGCGAATTGATGGAGTTGTTCTGCGGAGATCGGCTCAGCACCAATACCAGCAACGCGCCAGCAGGAAAGATCCAGTTCAGCGAGATCTTTTTCATTCACGCGGCGCTGGCACAATTCATAGCCAAACGGCGGCGCAACGGAAACGGTGCCGCGATTTTTACTAATCAATTTAAGCCATTGCAGAGGACGCATGGCAAAATCCTGAGTGCGCAAATAATCTACTGAGAGCTGCGTGGCGACGGGGGTCAGGAGAAAGCCGACCAGTCCCATATCATGGTAGAAAGGCAGCCAGGAGACGCAGCGGTCGCCAGGGCGTAATTTAATGCCATCGTGGCTTATAGCACGTAGATTAGCCATCACTTCGCGATGGGTGATAATGACGCCACGGGGAAAACGGGTGCTGCCGGAGGTGTACTGGAGGTAGGCGATATCGTTCGGAACTGGACGCTGGAGTACAACATCGGCTTCCGGTAATGCCTTAAACCAGGCGTGGCTTAAAACATGTAATTCGGGGTTGTTATGCGTAGCAGCATTGACCAGTGGCAACCACTCATCACCAGTGATAATGGCTGCGGGCTGGCAACTAGCCAGTAAACCTTGCAGTTTAGCGCTCCAGGAATCCCGCTGACCGACGCCCATTGGAATCGCTAACGGGACGGCGACTAAGTCGGCATACTGGCAGGCAAAAAAAGCCTCTACAAACCCGCTACTCGTTTCGGCAATTAGCGCCACGCGATCGCCTTTTTTCAGGTTTAGCGATAACAATCGCTTCGCACCAGCTTCGGCACGCGCTTTTAACGTCTGATATTCCAGTTGATCTTCAAGTTGGCAACGTCTGTCATAAAAATTCATTCCGGCGCTACTCAGAGCGGCGTAGTCCAAAGCATCAACCAGCGTTGGAAAATCGGCATAGCGCATAGGTAGGGAATGCGTAAAGATTTTATTAGACATATACACCACGAAAAAAATTGGATATCAGAAATAAAATGACAATAATGCGGTGGATTATATAGGCATAAAAGATAAATGAGATAGTATTTTCATCGGTGCGATATTGAACATTGATTTAAATAATAGGTTTGGCTTTGTTGTTTTTATTGTGAATGATATTTAATTTATGAATATATTAAGAAGAAGCCTTGTTTGGTTGCCTTAAATCGACAAAAGGCATTGAGGCGCTTCTGTGTAGTCTCTGACCTTATCTTAATTATTAATAAATACTATTTATTCTTTGTTTGTATTCATTGGGTTGATTATTAAGATGCCGTTCGTTGCTGTTGCAATCTGTTTGTCACCGTTAATTATTTGTTATCCACAGAGATATGGAATGCGATCTGCTGATGATTAAAATTGAAAAAGTAATTAATAAAAATGACCTTAAGGCATTTATCGCTTTTCCGTCATCACTTTATCCCGATGATCCAAACTGGATACCCCCTTTGTTCATTGAACGCAGCGAGCATTTGTCGGCGAAGAATCCGGGGACGGACCATATTATCTGGCAGGCGTGGGTAGCAAAAAAAGCGGGGCAGATAGTCGGGCGGATTACCGCGCAAATCGATACCTTGCACCGCGAGCGTTACGGTGACGATACCGGTCATTTTGGCATGATTGACGCCATTGATGATCCGCAGGTTTTTGCCGCTTTGTTTGGCGCAGCGGAAGCATGGTTGAAGTTACAAGGCGCAAGTAAGATCAGCGGGCCTTTCAGCCTGAATATCAATCAGGAAAGCGGATTACTGATTGAAGGTTTCGACACTCCGCCCTGTGCGATGATGCCGCACGGTAAACCGTGGTATGCCGCGCATATTGAACAATTGGGTTATCACAAAGGTATTGATTTACTGGCGTGGTGGATGCAACGAACCGATCTCACGTTCTCTCCGGCGCTAAAAAAACTGATGGATCAGGTGCGCAAAAAGGTGACCATTCGCTGCATCAAGCGCCAGCGGTTTGCCGAAGAGATGCTGATCCTGCGTGAGATTTTCAACTCTGGCTGGCAGCACAACTGGGGATTTGTGCCGTTTACCGAACATGAATTTGCGACCATGGGCGATCAACTAAAGTATCTGGTACCGGACGATATGATCTACGTCGCCGAGATTGATTCTGCACCCTGCGCGTTTATTGTCGGCTTGCCGAACATCAACGAGGCGATTGCCGATCTGAACGGATCGCTCTTTCCCTTCGGCTGGGCAAAATTGCTGTGGCGCTTAAAAGTCAGCGGTGTGCGAACTGCGCGAGTGCCGCTGATGGGCGTGCGTGACGAGTATCAGTTCAGCCGCATCGGCCCGGTGATTGCGCTGTTATTGATTGAAGCCTTACGCGATCCGTTTGCTCGCCGGAAGATCGATGCGCTGGAGATGTCATGGATCCTCGAAACCAATACAGGCATGAATAACATGCTGGAACGCATTGGAGCGGAGCCGTACAAGCGTTACCGATTGTATGAAAAGCAGATTTGATGGCAGTCACCCCTGCTTCATCTCCAGCGGCACCGCCGAGCGAATCAAATGGTGGCCTTCCAGTTCGATATTGTGGAGATTCTTTTTCACGGTCCGCACATGATCACGTGCGGCGCGCTGGGCGACGTGCGGCAGTCGCTGCAACACCGCGTTGTAGATCCGCGCATGTTGGCGATCGATCTGCTTTTTTTGCTGTGGTCGATGGTAGAGATTATTTACGCTGGCAAACACTGAATTAAACATCAGGTCGGTCAATGATTGCAGTGTAAACACCAGCACCTGATTGTGGGAAGCCTGACAAATGGCGAGATGGAAAGCATGATCCAGCTGCGCGTGTTCGATCAGCGAAATCTCTTTGTTGTTCTCACTGGCGGCGAGCATTTTTTCATAACAGCGGGTTATCACAACAAAATCAGCCTGGGTTCCCAGCGTTGCCGCCAGCCTTGCCGATTCGCCCTCCAGCAATGCGCGAACGTCGAGCAGATCGTACAGCGTTCGCGGCTGCGTACTGAACAGATGGATCAGCGGGCTGGTGTCCTGCACGCGATTAAGGCGTGCTACACGAGAATCGCGCCCCTGTGCTGTTTCAATAATCCCGCGTCCGCGCAGCACGGTCAGCCCTTCACGCAGTGCGGAACGCGAGAAGCCGAGCTTTTCACACAGTCGACGTTCCGAGGGAAGCGGCTGACCGACCTTCAGCACGCCGTCGATAATTAACCGTTCGATACTCTCTGCAACCACTTCGCAAATAGGGCGACGTTCATCTTTCATTCCCGGACCTCGTGCACAGGTAGGACCAATTTTTCTGTTCTTGATTCGCAAAACACGCACATCACGTAAGTGATTATGTTACATCAATTTAACATTAAGTTAACCAAGGCAAGGTCACAGAGCTGGAAAAAAAATGGTCTGACCGGTAGCTAAAGAGATAGACGAAAACGAAAAGCCCGCTTAATAACTGTTCACAGAAGCAGCGCGCAAAAATCAGCTGCCACACAACACAACAAAGCGAACCCTACTCATGAGCATCTTGTACGAAGAGCGTCTTGATGGCGCTTTACCCGATGTCGACCGTACATCGGTACTGATGGCACTGCGTGAGCATGTCCCTGGACTGGAGATCCTGCATACCGATGAGGAGATCATTCCTTACGAGTGTGACGGGTTGAGCGCGTATCGTACGCGTCCATTACTGGTTGTTCTGCCTAAGCAGATGGAACAGGTGACGGCGATTCTCGCTGTCTGCCACCGTTTGCATGTACCGGTAGTGACCCGTGGCGCAGGCACCGGACTTTCTGGCGGTGCGCTGCCGCTGGAAAAAGGTGTGTTGTTGGTGATGGCGCGCTTTAAAGAAATCCTCGACATTAACCCCGTTGGTCGCCGTGCGCGTGTGCAGCCGGGCGTGCGTAACCTGGCGATCTCCCAGGCTGTTGCGTCGCATAATCTCTATTACGCGCCGGATCCTTCCTCACAAATCGCCTGTTCCATTGGCGGCAACGTGGCGGAAAACGCCGGGGGCGTCCACTGTCTGAAATATGGTCTGACCGTACATAACCTGCTGAAAATTGAAGTGCAAACGCTGGATGGCGAGGCACTAACGCTGGGATCGGACGCGCTGGATTCACCCGGTTTTGACCTACTGGCGCTGTTCACCGGATCGGAAGGCATGCTCGGCGTGACCACCGAAGTGACGGTAAAACTGCTGCCGAAGCCCCCTGTGGCACGAGTTCTGTTAGCCAGCTTTGACTCGGTAGAAAAAGCCGGACTTGCGGTTGGCGACATCATCGCTAATGGCATTATCCCCGGCGGGCTGGAGATGATGGATAACCTGTCGATCCGCGCGGCGGAAGATTTTATTCATGCCGGTTATCCTGTCGATGCCGAAGCAATTTTATTATGTGAACTGGACGGCGTGGAGTCTGATGTACAGGAAGACTGCGAGCGAGTTAACGACATCTTACTGAAAGCGGGCGCGACTGACGTCCGTCTGGCGCAGGATGAAGCGGAGCGCGTACGTTTCTGGGCTGGTCGCAAAAACGCCTTCCCGGCGGTGGGACGTATTTCCCCGGATTACTACTGCATGGATGGCACCATCCCGCGTCGCGCTCTGCCTGGCGTACTGGAAGGCATTGCCCGTTTATCGCAGCAATATGATTTACGCGTTGCCAACGTCTTTCATGCCGGAGACGGCAATATGCACCCGTTAATCCTTTTCGATGCCAACGAACCCGGTGAATTCGCCCGTGCGGAAGAATTGGGTGGGAAGATCCTTGAACTCTGTGTTGAAGTAGGCGGCAGTATCAGTGGGGAACATGGCATCGGGCGCGAAAAAATCAATCAGATGTGCGCCCAGTTCAACAGTGATGAAATTACTACCTTTCATGCAGTCAAGGCGGCGTTTGATCCTGATGGTTTGCTGAACCCTGGGAAAAACATCCCCACACTGCATCGCTGCGCTGAATTTGGTGCCATGCACGTGCATCACGGTCATTTACCTTTCCCTGAACTGGAGCGTTTCTGATGCTACGCGAGTGTGATTACAGCCAGGCGCTGCTGGAGCAGGTGAATCAGGCAATTAGCGATAAAACGCCGCTGGTGATTCAGGGAAGCAATAGCAAAGCCTTTTTAGGTCGTCCTGTCATCGGGCAAACGCTGGATGTGCGTTGCCATCGCGGCATTGTTAATTACGACCCGACCGAGCTGGTGATTACCGCGCGTGCCGGAACACCGCTGGTGGCGATTGAAGCGGCGCTGGAGAGCGCGGGGCAAATGCTCCCCTGCGAGCCACCGCATTATGGTGAAGAAGCCACCTGGGGCGGGATGGTCGCCTGCGGGCTGGCAGGGCCGCGTCGCCCGTGGAGTGGTTCAGTACGCGATTTTGTCCTCGGTACGCGCATTATTACCGGCACTGGAAAACATCTGCGCTTTGGTGGCGAAGTGATGAAAAACGTTGCCGGATACGATCTCTCGCGGTTAATGGCCGGAAGCTACGGCTGTCTTGGCGTGCTCACTGA
Organism: Escherichia sp. MOD1-EC4550; assembly: GCF_963876935.1. NCBI lineage: Bacteria > Pseudomonadati > Pseudomonadota > Gammaproteobacteria > Enterobacterales > Enterobacteriaceae > Escherichia > Escherichia sp. MOD1-EC4550. The sequence goes on along the minus strand of NZ_CAWNSE010000023.1, from coordinate 189,356 downwards.
AATCTCGATGAAAGTGTTGCCGCGACCGCGCGCCACACTGAGCTTGCGTCGGGAAATAAGCCTGCAAGAAGCCATGAGTGAAATCGCCCAGTGGCAACTCCAGCCATTACCCATTAGTGGCTTATGTTACTTCGACAATGCGCTGTGGATCCGCCTCGAAGGCGGTGAAGGATCGGTAAAAGCAGCACGTGAACTGCTGGGTGGCGAAGAGGTTGCGGGTCAGTTCTGGCAGCAATTGCGTGAACAACAACTGCCGTTCTTCTCATTACCGGGCACTTTATGGCGTATTTCCTTACCCACCGATGCGCCGATGATGGATTTACCCGGCGAGCAACTGATCGACTGGGGCGGTGCGTTGCGTTGGCTGAAATCGACAGCCGATGACAATCAAATCCATCGCATTGCCCACAACGCAGGCGGTCATGCGACCCGCTTTAGTGCCGGAGATGGTGGCTTTGCCCCGCTACCGGCTCCTTTATTCCGCTATCACCAGCAGCTTAAACAGCAGCTCGACCCTTGCGGCGTGTTTAACCCCGGTCGCATGTACGCGGAACTTTAAGGAGCAGGCTATGCAAACCCGATTAACAGAAGAGATGCGGCAGAACGCGCGCGCGCTGGAAGCCGACAGCATCCTGCGCGCCTGTGTTCACTGCGGATTTTGTACCGCAACCTGCCCAACCTATCAGCTTCTGGGCGATGAACTGGACGGGCCGCGCGGGCGCATCTATCTGATTAAACAGGTGCTGGAGGGCAACGAAGTCACGCTTAAAACGCAGGAGCATCTCGATCGCTGTCTCACTTGTCGCAATTGTGAAACCACCTGTCCTTCTGGTGTGCGCTATCACAATTTGCTGGATATCGGGCGTGATATCGTCGAGCAGAAAGTGAAACGCCCACTGCCGGAGCGAATACTGCGCGAAGGGCTGCGCCAGGTTGTGCCGCGTCCGGCGGTCTTCCGTGCGCTGACGCAGGTAGGGCTGGTGCTGCGACCGTTTTTACCGGAACAGGTCAGAGCAAAACTGCCTGCTGAAACCGTGAAAGCTAAACCGCGTCCACCGCTGCGCCATAAGCGTCGGGTTTTAATGCTGGAAGGCTGCGCCCAGCCTACGCTTTCGCCCAACACCAACGCGGCAACTGCGCGAGTGCTGGATCGTCTGGGGATCAGCGTCATGCCAGCTAACGAAGCAGGCTGTTGTGGCGCGGTGGACTATCATCTTAATGCGCAAGAGAAAGGGTTAGCGCGGGCGCGCAATAATATTGATGCCTGGTGGCCCGCGATTGAAGCAGGTGCCGAGGCAATTTTGCAGACTGCCAGCGGCTGCGGCGCGTTTGTCAAAGAGTATGGGCAGATGCTGAAAAACGATGCGTTGTATGCCGATAAAGCGCGTCAGGTCAGTGAGCTGGCGGTCGATTTAGTCGAACTTCTGCGCGAGGAACCGCTGGAAAAACTGGCAATTCGCGGCGATAAAAAACTGGCCTTCCACTGCCCGTGTACCCTACAACATGCGCAAAAGCTGAACGGCGAAGTGGAAAAAGTGTTACTTCGTCTTGGATTTACCTTAACGGACGTTCCCGACAGCCATCTGTGCTGCGGCTCTGCGGGAACATATGCGTTAACGCATCCCGATCTGGCACGCCAGCTGCGGGATAACAAAATGAATGCGCTGGAAAGCGGCAAACCGGAAATGATCGTCACCGCCAACATTGGTTGCCAGACGCATCTGGCGAGCGCCGGTCGTACCTCTGTGCGTCACTGGATTGAAATTGTAGAACAAGCCCTTGAAAAGGAATAACAAAATGAAAACTAAAGTCATTCTTAGCCAGCAAATGGCGAGTGCAATTATTGCCGCAGGTCAGGAAGAGGCGCAGAAAAATAACTGGTCTGTTTCCATTGCTGTTGCCGATGACGGCGGTCATCTGCTGGCGTTAAGTCGCATGGACGATTGCGCGCCGATTGCGGCTTACATCTCCCAGGAGAAAGCGCGTACCGCCGCGCTGGGGCGTCGTGAAACTAAGGGCTATGAAGAGATGGTGAACAACGGACGTACCGCGTTCGTGACTGCGCCGTTACTGACGTCGCTGGAAGGTGGCGTACCGGTTGTTGTGGATGGGCAAATTATTGGTGCCGTGGGCGTTTCTGGTTTAACCGGAGCACAGGATGCGCAGGTCGCGAAAGCGGCAGCAGCGGTGTTGGCGAAATAAGCGAAAACGAGGAGATAAACAATGAGTCAAACCATAACCCAGGGCCGTTTACGCATTGACGCCAATTTTAAACGTTTTGTGGATGAAGAAGTTTTGCCTGGCGTGGAACTGGATGCTGCCGCGTTCTGGCGCAATTTTGATGACATCGTTCACGATCTGGCGCCAGAGAATCGTCAGTTGCTGGCAGAGCGCGATCGCATTCAGGCGGCGCTTGATGAGTGGCATCGCAGCAATCCGGGGCCGGTAAAAGATAAAGCGGCCTATAAATCTTTCCTGCGTGAACTGGGCTACCTGGTGCCACAGCCTGACCACGTTACGGTGGAAACCACGGGTATCGACAGCGAAATCACCAGCCAGGCGGGGCCACAGCTGGTGGTTCCGGCAATGAATGCCCGCTACGCGCTGAACGCGGCGAACGCGCGCTGGGGCTCACTGTACGATGCGTTATACGGCAGCGACATCATCCCGCAGGAAGGGGCGATGGTCAGCGGCTACGATCCGCAGCGTGGTGAGCAGGTTATCGCCTGGGTTCGGCGTTTCCTCGATGAATCACTACCGCTGGAAAATGGCAGCTATCAGGATGTGGTGGCGTTTAAGGTGGTCGATAAACAATTACGCATCCAGTTGAAAAATGGTCAAGAAACCACGTTACGTACTCCAGCACAGTTTGTCGGTTACCGTGGCGATACTGCTGCGCCGACCTGCATTTTGCTGAAAAATAACGGCCTGCATATCGAGCTACAAATCGATGCCAACGGGCGGATTGGCAAAGACGATCCGGCGCACATCAACGATGTTATCGTCGAAGCTGCTATCAGTACCATTCTCGACTGTGAAGATTCGGTCGCGGCGGTTGATGCGGAAGATAAAATCCTGCTGTACCGCAACCTGCTGGGCCTGATGCAGGGGACTCTGCAAGAGAAAATGGAGAAGAACGGTCGGCAAATCGTGCGTAAACTGAATGACGATCGTCAGTACACCGCCGCCGATGGCTCTGAAATTTCTCTGCACGGACGCTCGCTGCTGTTTATCCGCAACGTGGGGCATTTGATGACCATTCCTGTGATTTGGGACAGCGAAGGTAATGAAATTCCGGAAGGTATTCTTGATGGCGTCATGACTGGTGCGATTGCCCTCTACGACTTAAAAGTGCAGAAAAACTCGCGTACCGGCAGTGTTTATATTGTGAAACCGAAAATGCACGGTCCACAGGAAGTGGCTTTTGCCAACAAACTGTTTACCCGCATTGAGACAATGCTTGGTATGAAACCGAATACCCTGAAAATGGGCATTATGGATGAAGAACGCCGGACCTCGCTGAACTTGCGTAGCTGTATCGCTCAGGCGAGCAACCGCGTGGCGTTTATCAATACCGGTTTCCTCGACCGTACTGGCGATGAGATGCATTCGGTGATGGAAGCGGGCCCAATGTTGCGTAAAAACCAGATGAAATCGACGCCGTGGATCAAAGCCTACGAGCGCAACAACGTGCTTTCCGGCCTGTTCTGCGGGCTGCGCGGTAAAGCGCAAATCGGTAAAGGGATGTGGGCAATGCCGGACCTGATGGCAGACATGTACAGCCAGAAGGGCGATCAGTTACGTGCCGGGGCGAACACGGCCTGGGTTCCGTCGCCAACTGCCGCTACACTCCATGCGCTGCACTACCATCAAACCAACGTACAGAGTGTGCAAGCCAACATTGCCCAGACCGAGTTCAATGCTGAATTTGAACCGCTGCTGGACGATCTGCTGACCATTCCGGTTGCTGAAAACGCTAACTGGTCGGCACAAGAGATCCAACAAGAGCTGGATAACAACGTGCAGGGAATTCTGGGCTACGTGGTGCGTTGGGTAGAGCAGGGGATTGGTTGTTCTAAAGTGCCGGATATTCACAACGTGGCGCTGATGGAAGACCGTGCAACGTTGCGTATCTCCAGCCAGCATATCGCCAACTGGTTACGTCACGGTATTCTGACCAAAGATCAGGTGCATGCGTCGCTGGAGAACATGGCGAAAGTGGTGGATCAGCAAAATGCTGGCGATCCGGCATATCGTCCGATGGTCGGGAATTTCGCTAACTCGTGTGCCTTTAAAGCTGCCAGCGATTTGATCTTCCTCGGCGTGAAACAGCCAAACGGTTATACCGAACCGTTATTACACGCCTGGCGTTTACGTGAAAAAGAAAGTCATTAATAGCATCAAAAAAGCCCCGGCAAGTTTTATTGTCGGGGCTATGATAGTAACTGCGGTAGTATATTTATCCCGGAAATAACCGGAGCGATTATCAGGGTTTAACAATATTAAATACCCGTAGCGCATCACTAGCGGGATTAAAACAACATTATGGACATCTTTACGATACTCTGCACCTGTGTGTGCGGAACAGAAACCCTTACCCGATATACTTGTTATGCCAGAGGTAGCAATTGCGTTAGCGGCGTACTGTTGCTGTAAAGTATAACGCCTATATTTTACAGTTCAGTCCTCTTTTGCTTATTACAACCTTAAGTATATCAAGCATATAAAGATAATAAGAGACTGAACAATATGGTTACCTGGACCCAAATGTATATGCCGATGGGAGGACTGGGGCTATCCGCTCTGGTCGCCCTGATCCCGATAATATTCTTCTTCGTTGCACTCGCGGTATTACGTCTGAAAGGACATGTTGCCGGAGCAATAACCCTTATATTATCTATCCTGATTGCGATATTCGCCTTTAAAATGCCAATTGATATGGCATTTGCTGCTGCGGGCTATGGCTTTATTTATGGATTATGGCCTATTGCGTGGATTATTGTCGCGGCGGTATTCCTGTATAAATTAACCGTTGCCAGCGGTCAGTTTGATATTATCCGCAGTTCGGTTATCTCCATCACCGACGATCAGCGTTTGCAGGTGTTGCTGATTGGTTTCTCCTTTGGCGCACTGCTGGAAGGAGCGGCTGGCTTTGGCGCGCCGGTGGCGATTACAGGCGCTCTGCTGGTGGGGCTGGGCTTCAAACCGTTATATGCGGCGGGGTTGTGTCTGATTGCCAACACTGCGCCGGTGGCGTTTGGTGCGTTGGGCGTGCCGATTCTGGTCGCTGGTCAGGTAACGGGAATCGATCCGTTTGATATTGGCGCAATGGCGGGACGTCAGTTACCGTTCCTGTCGGTTCTTGTGCCATTCTGGCTGGTGGCAATGATGGACGGTTGGAAAGGGGTGAAAGAGACGTGGCCAGCGGCGCTGGTTGCAGGGGGAAGCTTCGCTGTCACGCAGTTCTTTACCTCTAACTACATTGGTCCGGAACTGCCGGATATTACTTCGGCGCTGGTGAGTATTGTCTCACTCGCTTTATTCCTTAAAGTCTGGCGGCCGAAAAATACCGAAACGGCAATCAGCATGGGGCAATCCGCAGGTGCGATGGTGGTAAATAAGCCATCTTCTGGCGGTCCCGTGCCTTCAGAATATAGTCTGGGGCAAATCATTCGTGCATGGTCACCGTTTTTAATCTTAACGGTACTGGTTACCATCTGGACGATGAAACCATTTAAAGCGTTATTTGCTCCGGGCGGTGCGTTTTATTCGCTGGTGATTAATTTCCAGATCCCTCATTTGCATCAACAAGTGTTGAAAGCGGCACCCATTGTCGCTCAGCCAACGCCAATGGATGCGGTGTTTAAATTCGACCCCCTCTCTGCTGGCGGTACCGCTATTTTTATTGCGGCGATTATCTCTATCTTCATCCTCGGCGTGGGGATCAAGAAAGGTATTGGCGTCTTTGCCGAAACGCTAATTAGCCTGAAGTGGCCGATACTGTCTATTGGCATGGTGCTGGCGTTCGCCTTCGTCACCAACTATTCCGGTATGTCCACCACGCTGGCGCTGGTGCTGGCGGGCACAGGCGTGATGTTCCCGTTCTTCTCACCGTTCCTTGGCTGGTTGGGTGTATTTCTCACGGGTTCGGATACGTCTTCTAACGCCCTGTTTGGTTCACTGCAATCAACGACGGCGCAGCAAATCAACGTCTCTGACACCCTGCTGGTGGCAGCAAACACCAGCGGCGGCGTAACTGGCAAGATGATCTCCCCGCAATCTATCGCCGTGGCCTGCGCCGCGACGGGCATGGTGGGCCGAGAATCTGAACTGTTCCGCTACACCGTGAAGCACAGTCTGATTTTTGCCAGCGTTATCGGCATTATCACCCTGCTGCAGGCGTATGTGTTTACCGGAATGTTAGTCTCGTAAATCAATAAAGCCGGATGATCGTTAATATCATCCGGCTTCATTCTTTGTTCATTACATTATTCTGTCTTATTAATTTAAAATCATTTCCTGCTTTATTATCTATACAGTAATAATGTATTGCATTCAGATAACATACTAAATAATTAAGGGTGTGAGAACATCTGTTTTTTTATCACGCAAAACAAGTCTGTATTAATTATGTTCGCTTGATGAGCAAACACCGTTCTATCTGTTGCTTTTGCAATCTAAATCGTTAAAACTATCAACGAATTTATATGGTTACGCTGTGAAAAGTTGTTGATTTTTTGTTTGTTGAAATTTCGTAAAAATAACCTGACAGATATCGTATAGGGGATATTCTTATAGATTTCACCTGTTTTTCTATAAATGATGCCGTTTTCTTAAGAATGGAGGGAGTTATTAGAGAAAATAAAGCATAAAACTATTTTCCCAGTTACAAATTCTTTAATTTTATTTTGTCACTTGCGTTATTAATGAATAAGAAATTTAAATATAAAAAATCGCTTTTAGCGGCTATTTTAAGCGCAACCTTATTAACCGGTTGTGATGGCGGTGGTTCAGGATCGTCCTCCGATACGCCGTCTGTAGATTCTGGAGCAGGGACTTTGCCGGAAGTGAAACCCGATCCAATACCAACCCCGGAACCGACACCTGAGCCGACGCCGGACCCAGAACCTACACCAGACCCGACACCCGATCCAGAGCCGACACCAGAACCGGAGCCAGAACCTGTTCCTACGAAAACGGGTTATCTGACCCTGGGCGGAAGCCAGCGGGTAACTGGTGCTACCTGTAATGGTGAATCCAGCGACGGCTTTACCTTTACGCCAGGCAATACCGTGAGTTGTGTGGTGGGCAGTACGACCATTGCAACATTCAACACCCAGTCAGAGACTGCGCGTAGCCTGCGTGCGGTTGACAAAGTGTCGTTTAGCCTTGAGGACGCGCAGGAGCTGGCGGATTCTGCAAATAAGAAAACCAACGCCATCTCTCTGGTGACGTCCAGCGACAGTTGCCCCGCAGATGCAGAACAGCTTTGTCTTACTTTCTCGTCAGTGGTTGATCGCGCGCGTTTTGAAAAACTGTATAAGCAAATTGATCTGGCAACAAACGATTTCAGCAAGCTGGTCAATGAAGAGGTGGAAAACAATGCTGCGACTGATAAAGCGCCGTCCACCCATACCTCAACGGTAGTGCCAGTCACGACAGAGGGAACAAAACCGGATCTGAACGCGTCCTTCGTGTCGGCTAACGCGGAACAGTTTTATCAGTATCAACCAACTGAAATCATTCTTTCCGAAGGCCATCTGGTGGATAGCCTGGGGAACGGTGTTGCTGGCGTAGACTACTACACCAATTCAGGCCGTGGCGTAACTGACGAAAACGGTAAATTCTCCTTTAGCTGGGGCGAAACCATCTCCTTTGGTATCGATACCTTTGAACTGGGCTCAGTACGCGGCAATAAGTCGACTATTGCGCTGACTGAATTGGGTGATGAAGTTCACGGCGCGAATGTTGATCAGCTTATCCACCGCTATTCGAAAGCCGGACAAAATAATACCCGAGTTGTTCCGGACGATGTACGCAAGATCTTTGCCGAATATCCCAACGTCATCAACGAGATTATCAATCTCTCGTTATCCAATGGCGCGACGCTGGATGAAGGCGATCAAAACGTTGTGCTGCCTAACGAATTTATCGAGCAGTTTAAGACGGGTCAGGCCAAAGAGATCGATACCGCGATTTGTGCGAAAACCGACGGTTGTAACGAGGCTCGCTGGTTCTCGCTGACGACGCGCAATGTTAATGACGGCCAGATTCAGGGCGTTATCAACAAGCTGTGGGGCGTGGATACGAACTACCAGTCTGTCAGCAAGTTCCATGTATTCCATGACTCTACCAACTTCTATGGCAGCACGGGAAATGCGCGCGGTCAGGCGGTGGTGAATATCTCCAACGCGGCATTCCCGATTCTGATGGCGCGTAATGATAAAAACTACTGGCTGGCGTTTGGCGAAAAACGCGCCTGGGATAAAAACGAGCTGGCGTACATTACGGAAGCGCCTTCCATTGTGCAGCCAGAGAACGTTACGCGCGATACCGCCACCTTCAATCTGCCGTTTATTTCGCTGGGGCAAGTCGGTGAGGGCAAACTGATGGTTATCGGTAACCCGCACTACAACAGCATTTTGCGTTGCCCGAATGGTTACAGCTGGACCGGTGGTGTTAATGATAAAGGTGAGTGTACGCTCAGCGGTGATTCAGATGACATGAAGCACTTCATGCAGAACGTACTGCGCTATCTGTCAAACGACATCTGGCAGCCAAATACCAAGAGCACAATGACCGTGGGTACGAACCTGGAAAACGTTTATTTCAAAAATCATGGCCAGGTTACGGGGAGCCGTGCTGCGTTTGGCTTCCATCCGGATTTCGCAGGTATTTCTGTTAAACATTTGACCAGCTATGGCGATCTGAATCCGGAAGAAGTTCCGTTGCTGATCCTCAACGGCTTTGAATATGTGACTCAGTGGTCTGGTGATCCCTATGCAGTGCCTCTACGTGCAGATACCAGCAAACCGAAGCTGAGCCAGCAGGATGTGACCGATCTGATAGCCTATCTGGACAAAGGCGGTTCGGTGCTGATCATGGAAAACGTGATGAGCAATCTTAAGGAAGAGAGCGCGTCTGGCTTTGTGCGCCTGCTGGATGCCGCAGGCCTGTCAATGGCACTGAACAAGTCGGTGGTGAATAACGATCCGCAGGGTTATCCAGACCGCGTGCGCCAGCGTCGAGCGACTGGCATTTGGGTTTATGAACGTTATCCGGTTGTGGAGGGTGAGCTGCCGTACACCATTGATTCCAAAACAGGAAAAGTTACCTGGAAATATCAGATTGATAACAAGCCTGATAAGAAACCGAAACTGGAAGTAGCCAGCTGGCAAGAAGAGGTTGATGGTAAACAGGTAACTCAATTCGCCTTTATCGATGAAGCCGACCACAAAACGACTGAATCTCTGGATGCTGCGAAGAAGAAAATTCTGGAAAAATTCAAGGGATTAGAGGAGTGTAAGGACCCGACATACCACTACGAGGTCAACTGTCTGGAATACCGTCCTGGCACGAACGTTCCGGTTACTGGTGGCATGTATGTTCCGCGCTATACGCAACTGAATCTCAGCGCCGACACTGCAAAAGCGATGGTGCAGGCTGCGGATTTAGGCACCAACATTCAGCGTCTGTATCAGCATGAGCTCTACTTCCGGACCAATGGTCGCAAAGGTGAGCGTCTGAGCAGCGTCGATCTGGAACGTCTGTACCAGAACATGTCGGTCTGGCTGTGGAATGAAATTGAATATAGCTATGACAGCAGCAAGGATGACGAGCTGGGCTTTAAAACGTTCACCGAGTTCCTGAACTGCTACGCCAACGATGCTTACACCAAAGGTACGCTGTGCTCCGCAGAGCTGAAACAATCGCTGATCGATAACAAGATGATCTACGGTGAAGGCAGCAAAGCGGGCATGATGAACCCGAGCTATCCACTCAACTATATGGAAAAACCGCTGACGCGCCTGATGCTGGGCCGTTCCTGGTGGGATCTGAACATTAAGGTTGATGTGGAGAAGTACCCTGGAGCGGTATCTGTAGGGGGAGAAGAGGTTACTGAAACCATCAGCCTGTACTCGAATCCGACCAAATGGTTTGCAGGTAACATGCAGTCAACTGGCCTGTGGGCACCGGCTCAGAAAGAGGTCACCATTAAGTCCAATGCGAACGTTCCTGTGACCGTCACCGTGGCGCTGGCTGACGACCTGACCGGACGTGAGAAGCATGAAGTTGCGCTGAACCGTCCGCCAAGAGTGACTAAAACGTACTCTCTGGACGCTAGCGGTACGGTGAAGTTCAAGGTGCCTTACGGTGGCCTGATTTATATCAAGGGCAACAGCCCACAGAATGAGTCAGCCGAATTCACCTTTACTGGTGTGGTGAAAGCGCCGTTCTATAAAGATGGCGCATGGAAAAACGCTCTGAACTCCCCTGCGCCGTTGGGCGAGCTGGAGTCAGACGCTTTCGTCTACACCACGCCGAAGAAGAACCTTGAGGCCAGCAATTTCACTGGTGGCGTAGCAGAATTCGCTAAAGATCTGGATACCTTTGCCAGCTCGATGAATGACTTCTACGGTCGTAATGATGAAGACGGTAAGCACCGGATGTTTACCTATAAAAACTTGACGGGCCACAAGCATCGTTTCACCAACGATGTGCAGATCTCCATTGGTGACGCGCACTCTGGTTATCCGGTGATGAACAGCAGCTTCTCGCCGAACAGCACCACGCTGCCGACGACGCCGCTGAACGACTGGCTGATCTGGCATGAAGTAGGGCATAACGCCGCAGAAACGCCGCTGACTGTTCCAGGCGCGACCGAAGTGGCGAACAACGTGCTGGCGCTGTACATGCAGGATCGCTATCTCGGCAAGATGAACCGTGTTGCTGACGATATTACCGTTGCGCCGGAATATCTGGAGGAGAGCAACGGTCAGGCATGGGCGCGCGGCGGTGCGGGTGATCGTCTGCTGATGTACGCGCAGCTGAAGGAATGGGCTGAGAAAAACTTTGATATCACTAAGTGGTATCCAGAAGGTAACCTGCCTAAGTTCTACAGCGATCGTGAAGGGATGAAGGGCTGGAACCTGTTCCAGTTGATGCATCGTAAAGCGCGCGGTGATGAGGTTGGCGACAAAACCTTTGGCGGCAAGAATTACTGTGCTGAATCCAACGGTAACGCAGCGGACACGCTGATGCTGTGTGCCTCCTGGGTCGCCCAGACGGATCTTTCCGCATTCTTTAAGAAATGGAATCCGGGCGCGAATGCTTACCAGCTGCCGGGGGCGAGCGAGATGAACTTCGAGGGCGGTGTGAGCCCGTCGGCTTACGAGACGCTCGCGGCGCTTGGTCTGCCGAAACCGCAGCAAGGGCCGGAAACCATTAATCAGGTTACCGAGCATAAGATGTCAGCCGAGTAAGCCCGTAGGCCGGATAAGGCGCTTGCGCCGCATCCGGCATGAAATAAGGCGCACCGGGTCAACACATTTGCCCGATGCGCCAGCTTATCGGGCCTACAGACAGGGAAAGCCGTATGGCATACACCTGCAGGCCCGCATCCGGCAAGTTACAACAAATAACCTTTAACCATGCTTTTTGATGTTTTTCAGCAATACCCTGCGGCGATGCCCATACTGGCAACCGTCGGAGGATTGATCATCGGCAGTTTTTTGAATGTGGTGATTTGGCGTTACCCCATCATGCTTCGCCAACAAATGGCGGAGTTTCACGGTGAAACGCCGAGTGCGCAGTCAAAAATAAGCCTTGCGCTGCCGCGTTCGCACTGCCCACATTGTCAGCAGACCATCCGGATACGTGACAACATACCGCTGCTCTCCTGGCTGATGCTCAAAGGGCGCTGCCGTGATTGTCAGGCGAAAATCAGCAAGCGTTATCCGCTGGTGGAGTTATTGACGGCACTCGCTTTTTTGCTGGCGAGCCTGGTCTGGCCGGAAAGTGGATGGGGGCTGGCGGTGATGATATTATCCGCCTGGCTGATTGCCGCGAGCATCATCGACCTTGATAACCAATGGCTGCCCGATGTTTTTACTCAGGGCGTATTGTGGACAGGACTGATTGCGGCATGGGCGCAACAGAGCCCGTTAACGCTACAAGACGCAGTTACCGGCGTTCTGGTGGGGTTTATTACGTTTAACTCCCTGCGCTGGCTGGCCGGAATAATTCTGCGTAAAGAAGCATTAGGCATGGGCGATGTATTACTCTTCGCCGCGTTAGGTGGCTGGGTGGGCGCGTTGTCGCTGCCCAATGTGGCTTTAATCGCCTCATGCTGCGGCCTGATATATGCCGTTATTACAAAAAGAGGATCAACCACACTGCCTTTTGGACCGTGTTTAAGTCTGGGCGGTATAGCAACACTTTATCTACAGGCATTGTTTTAATGATAATCCCGTCATTATCAAAGTGACATTTTAACTCTTATTAATAACCTTAGAGATTATTTACCATGTCGATAAAACAGATGCCAGGGAGGGTATTAATATCGCTATTATTGAGCGCTACAGGATTATTAAGTGGCTGTGCCAGCCATAATGAAAATGCCAGTTTACTGGCGAAAAAACAGGCGCAAAATATCAGCCAAAACCTGCCGATTAAATCTGCGGGTTATACCTTAGTGCTGGCGCAAAGCAGCGGCACGACGGTAAAAATGACCATCATCAGCGAAGCGGGTGCTCAGACCACGCAGACGCCTGACGCCTTTTTAACCAGCTACCAACGACAAATGTGTGCAGACCCAACGGTGAAATTAATGATCACCGAGGGAATTAATTACAGCATAACGATTAATGATACACGTACAGGTAACCAGTATCAGCGGAAACTGGATCGCACTACTTGTGGAATAGTCAAAGCATAACATCGGGTATATAAATTGGCGCGGGTTGTTTTTCGTGACGCACGAATTTATCTCATTCAATGGCTGACTAAAATTCGTCACACTCTTAACCAGAGACAATCTCTTAATACAAACAAAGAGCATCTTCGCAAAATTGTACGCGCGATGTTCTGGCTGATGCTGCTTATTATTTCTGCAAAAATGGCGTATTCACTCTGGCGCTATTTCTCCTTTTCTGCGGAATATACGGCGGTTTCTCAATCGGTGAATAAACAGCCCCATGCGGATGTAAAAACGTTCGATAAAAAAGATGTGCAATTAATCAGCCAGCAAAACTGGTTTGGTAAATATCAGCGCGTCGCCACACCGGTAAAGCAACCTGAACCTGTAGCAGAAACGCGTCTTAATGTGGTGCTGCGCGGGATCGCCTTTGGTGCCAGACCCGGCGCGGTTATTGAAGAAGGTGGCAAACAGCAGGTCTATTTGCAGGGTGAACGGCTTGGCTCTCACAACGCAGTGATTGAGGAAATCAATCGCGACCATGTGATGCTGCGCTATCAGGGAAAAATGGAGCGGCTCAGTCTGGCTGAAGAGGAACGTTCCACCGTTGCTGCGACCAACAAAAAAGCCGCCAGTGACGAAGCAAAGCAAGCTGTTGCTGAGCCTGCGGCCAGTGCGCCCGTTGAGATCCCGGCTGCCGTGCGTCAGGCACTGGCGAAAGATCCGCAGAAAATTTTTAACTATATCCAGCTTACGCCTGTGCGTAAGGAGGGGATTGTCGGTTATGCAGTGAAACCGGGGGCAGATCGTTCTCTGTTCGATGCCAGCGGTTTCAAGGAAGGCGATATCGCCATTGCACTCAATCAGCAGGATTTCACTGATCCACGAGCAATGATTGCTCTGATGCGGCAGTTACCTTCAATGGATTCCATTCAACTTACGGTTTTACGCAAGGGTGCGCGCTACGACATTTCCATCGCGCTGCGCTAACCGCATTTAATCCAGGAGAATCATTCATCGTGTTTTGGCGTGATATTACGTTGTCGGTCTGGCGTAAGAAGACAACTGGCCTCAAAACAAAAAAGCGTTTACTGCCGCTGGTGCTGGCAGCGGCATTATGCAGTTCACCGGTCTGGGCGGAAGAAGCCACTTTCACCGCTAATTTTAAAGATACCGACCTGAAATCGTTCATCGAAACCGTCGGCGCTAACCTTAATAAAACCATCATTATGGGGCCGGGCGTACAGGGGAAAGTGAGTATTCGCACCATGACGCCGCTCAATGAACGCCAGTATTACCAGCTATTCCTTAACCTGCTGGAAGCACAGGGGTATGCCGTCGTACCGATGGAAAACGACGTGCTGAAGGTGGTGAAATCCAGCGCCGCGAAAGTCGAGCCGCTGCCGCTGGTCGGTGAAGGCAGCGACAACTACGCGGGCGATGAAATGGTCACCAAAGTAGTGCCGGTACGTAATGTGTCGGTCCGCGAACTGGCACCGATTTTGCGCCAGATGATCGACAGCGCAGGCTCAGGCAACGTTGTTAATTACGATCCCTCCAACGTGATTATGCTCACCGGACGCGCCTCCGTCGTAGAGCGCCTGACGGAAGTGATCCAGCGTGTGGATCACGCGGGAAATCGCACTGAAGAGGTGATCCCGCTGGATAACGCCTCGGCTTCGGAAATCGCCCGCGTGCTGGAAAGCCTGACTAAAAACAGCGGCGAGAACCAGCCTGCGACGCTGAAATCTCAAATTGTCGCCGACGAACGCACCAACAGCGTGATTGTCAGTGGTGATCCCGCCACGCGAGACAAAATGCGCCGTCTGATCCGTCGGCTGGACTCAGAAATGGAACGCAGCGGCAACAGCCAGGTGTTCTATCTCAAATACAGCAAAGCCGAAGATCTGGTCGATGTACTGAAGCAGGTCAGCGGCACGCTCACGGCGGCTAAAGAAGAGGCGGAAGGCACGGTCGGTAGCGGGCGTGAGGTTGTCTCCATCGCCGCCAGCAAACACAGTAATGCCCTGATTGTTACCGCGCCGCAGGACATTATGCAGTCGCTGCAAAGCGTGATTGAACAACTGGATATTCGCCGTGCTCAGGTGCATGTCGAGGCGTTGATCGTGGAAGTTGCTGAAGGCAGCAATATCAACTTCGGCGTGCAGTGGGCGTCAAAAGATGCCGGGTTAATGCAGTTTGCCAACGGTACGCAGATCCCTATCGGCACGCTGGGGGCGGCCATTTCTCAGGCGAAGCCACAGAAAGGTTCAACGGTGATCAGCGAAAACGGTGCCACCACCATTAATCCGGATACTAACGGCGATCTCTCCACGCTCGCCCAGCTTCTTTCTGGATTTAGCGGTACGGCGGTTGGCGTGGTGAAAGGCGACTGGATGGCGCTGGTACAGGCGGTTAAAAACGACTCCAGCTCGAACGTTCTCTCCACGCCGAGCATCACTACGCTGGACAACCAGGAAGCCTTCTTCATGGTGGGCCAGGATGTTCCGGTATTAACCGGCTCTACCGTTGGCTCCAATAACAGCAATCCTTTCAATACAGTAGAAAGGAAAAAAGTCGGCATCATGCTGAAAGTCACGCCGCAGATTAACGAAGGAAACGCGGTACAGATGGTGATTGAGCAGGAAGTGTCGAAGGTGGAAGGACAGACCAGCCTCGACGTCGTGTTTGGCGAGCGCAAACTGAAAACCACCGTGCTGGCTAACGATGGTGAGCTGATCGTGCTTGGCGGTCTGATGGACGACCAGGCGGGAGAAAGCGTGGCGAAAGTGCCGCTGCTGGGTGATATCCCGTTGATTGGTAACCTGTTTAAATCGACGGCGGATAAAAAAGAAAAACGTAACCTGATGGTGTTTATCCGCCCGACCATTCTGCGTGACGGTATGGCGGCAGACGGCGTGTCGCAGCGCAAATATAACTATATGCGCGCCGAACAGATCTATCGCGATGAGCAGGGCTTAAGCCTGATGCCGCACACCGCGCAGCCGATATTGCCTGCGCAAAATCAGGCCTTACCGCCAGAAGTTCGCGCGTTCCTTAATGCCGGGAGAACGCGTTAATGGTGCCTGTAGCACAGGAAACCACTGCTAACACCGTGCGTCTGCCCTACAGTTTCAGCCGTCGGTTTAGCCTGGTGGCATGGTGCGAAGCGTCGCTAGAGATCCTCCATGTGCATCCGTTGTCGCTCTCTGTTTTGCAGGAGCTGCAACGGGGGCTGAACGCGCCCTTTACGCTGCGGCAAATCGACGAAGCCGAATTTGAACAGCGGCTGAATGCGGTCTGGCAGCGGGACTCTTCCGAGGCCCGCCAGCTGATGGAAGATCTCGGTTCTGCTGAGGACTTTTTTACTCTCGCAGAAGAACTACCAGAAACGGAAGATCTGCTGGAAAGTGACGATGATGCGCCGATCATCAAACTGATCAACGCCATGCTGGCAGAGGCGATTAAAGAAGGCGCTTCGGATATCCACATCGAGACGTTTGAAAAGAGTCTGGTGATCCGTTTTCGCGTTGACGGCACATTACATGAAATGCTGCGTCCGGGGCGCAAACTGGCCTCGCTGCTGGTATCACGTATTAAGGTGATGGCACGGCTGGATATCGCCGAAAAACGCGTACCGCAGGATGGGCGCATTGCGCTGCTGCTGGGCGGTCGGGCGATTGACGTGCGTGTCTCCACCATGCCTTCCGCCTGGGGCGAGCGCGTGGTGCTGCGACTGCTGGACAAAAACCAGGCCCGCCTGACGCTGGAACGTCTGGGGTTGAGCCATGAACTGACCGCGCAGTTGCGCCAGCTACTGCACAAACCGCACGGCATCTTTCTGGTGACGGGGCCGACAGGTTCCGGCAAAAGCACCACGCTGTACGCCGGATTGCAGGAGCTGAACAACCACTCGCGCAACATTCTCACGGTTGAAGACCCCATCGAATACATGATTGAAGGGATCGGTCAGACACAGGTTAACACCCGCGTCGGCATGACCTTCGCCCGTGGCCTGCGCGCGATTTTGCGTCAGGACCCGGATGTGGTGATGGTCGGTGAAATCCGCGATACCGAAACCGCAGAAATCGCCGTCCAGGCGTCATTGACCGGACACCTGGTACTTTCCACGCTGCATACCAACACGGCGGTGGGGGCGATCACGCGTTTGCAGGATATGGGCGTTGAGCCTTTCCTGCTCTCTTCCAGCCTGACGGGCGTGATGGCGCAGCGACTTGTTCGCACACTGTGCACCGACTGCCGCCAGCCCGCGCCTGCCACTGATGAAGAAAAACGCCTGCTGGGAATTACCGATGTGCGTACCGTCACGCTGTACCATCCGCAGGGCTGCCCCGCCTGTAATCACAAAGGTTTTCGCGGGCGTACTGCCATCCATGAGCTGATCGTGGTAGACGCCACATTGCGTGATTTGATCCACCGTCAGGCCGGGGAACTGGAGCTGGAACGTTATGTCCGGCAACACTCTGCGGGTATCCGCAGCAACGGCATTGAGAAAGTGCTTGCCGGAGAAACCTCTCTCGATGAAGTGCTGCGGGTAACGATGGAGGCGTAATGGCACTGTTTTACTATCAGGCGTTACAGCGTAATGGTCGCAAAACCAAAGGTATGATTGAGGCGGATTCCGCGCGTCATGCCCGCCAGTTGTTGCGCGGTAAAGAGCTTATCCCCGTACACATTGAAGCCCGGATGAATGCTTCGTCAGGGGGAATGTTGCAGCGTCGGCGACACGCACATCGTCGTGTGGCGGCGGCAGATCTGGCGCTGTTCACTCGCCAACTGGCAACGCTGGTGCAGGCAGCAATGCCGCTGGAAACCTGCTTACAGGCGGTCAGTGAGCAAAGTGAAAAACTGCATGTAAAAAGCCTCGGAATGGCGCTACGCAGCCGGATTCAGGAAGGTTACACCCTGTCGGACAGCCTGCGCGAACATCCCCGCGTCTTTGACTCCCTGTTTTGTTCGATGGTGGCTGCCGGAGAAAAATCCGGGCATCTCGACGTGGTGCTCAATCGCCTGGCGGATTACACCGAACAGCGACAGCGCCTGAAATCACGCCTGCTGCAGGCCATGCTCTATCCGCTGGTACTGCTGGTGGTGGCAACGGGCGTGGTCACTATTTTGCTGACGGCGGTGGTGCCGAAAATTATCGAACAGTTTGATCATCTCGGACACGCGCTGCCTGCCTCCACCCGCGCTCTTATCGCTATGAGCGACGCGTTGCAGACCAGCGGCGTTTACTGGCTGGCAGGTCTGCTGGGGCTTCTGGTGCTGGGGCAACGGCTACTCAAAAATCCTGCTATGCGCCTGCGCTGGGATAAAACCTTGCTGCGTCTTCCCGTGACGGGGCGTGTTGCGCGCGGACTGAATACGGCGCGTTTTTCCCGCACGTTAAGCATCCTCACCGCCAGCAGTGTTCCGCTACTGGAAGGCATTCAGACCGCCGCTGCCGTGTCGGCAAATCGCTATGTCGAGCAACAACTGCTGCTGGCGGCAGATCGCGTCCGCGAAGGAAGCAGCTTGCGCGCTGCGCTGGCGGAGTTGCGCCTGTTCCCGCCGATGATGCTGTACATGATCGCCTCCGGCGAACAGAGCGGTGAACTGGAAACCATGCTTGAGCAGGCCGCAGTCAACCAGGAACGGGAATTTGATACCCAGGTGGGGCTGGCGTTGGGGCTGTTTGAGCCTGCTCTGGTGGTGATGATGGCGGGTGTGGTGCTGTTTATCGTCATCGCCATCCTCGAGCCGATGCTGCAACTGAACAATATGGTTGGAATGTAATTTACGGAGTTATCACATGAATTCGTTATCCCGCACACAAAGACCACGGGCAGGTTTTACCCTGCTGGAAGTGATGGTGGTGATTGTTATTCTTGGCGTCCTGGCAAGTCTGGTGGTGCCTAATCTTTTGGGCAACAAAGAGAAAGCCGATCGGCAAAAAGCCATCAGCGATATCGTGGCGCTGGAGAACGCGCTGGATATGTATCGACTGGATAACGGGCGTTATCCGACCACCGAACAGGGGCTTGAGGCGCTGATCCAGCAACCGGCCAATATGGCGGACTCCCGCAACTACCGTCCTGGTGGATACATCAAACGGCTGCCAAAGGATCCGTGGGGCAATGATTATCAGTATCTCAGCCCGGGTGAAAAAGGACTGTTTGATGTTTACACCTTAGGGGCGGATGGTCAGGAAAACGGGGAAGGTGCTGGCGCAGATATCGGTAACTGGAATTTGCAGGAGTTTCAGTAATCAGTGCCCAAACGCGGATTCACTCTTCTGGAAATCATGCTGGTGATTTTCCTTATCGGCCTTGCCAGTGCGGGCGTGGTACAGACTTTTTCGACCGATTCTGAATCGCCCGCGAAAAAAGCGGCGCAGGATTTTCTGACTCGCTTTGCGCAGTTTAAGGACAGGGCAGTGATCGAAGGGCAAACACTCGGTGTACTAATCGATCCTCCTGGCTATCAGTTTATGCAGCGTCGTCACGGGCAGTGGCTGCCCGTTTCTGCGACCCGCTTATCGGCACAGGTTACGGTGCCAAAACAGGTGCAGATGCTGTTACAACCCGGCAGTGATATCTGGCAGAAGGAGTATGCGCTGGAGCTGCAGCGTCGTCGCCTGACGCTGCACGATATTGAACTGGAGCTGCAAAAAGAGGCGAAAAAGAAGACGCCGCAGATCCGTTTTTCGCCTTTTGAACCTGTCACGCCGTTTACACTGCGTTTTTACGCGTCGGCACAAAACGCGTGTTGGGCGGTAAAGCTGGCGCACGATGGCGCGTTATCCCTCAATCAATGTGATGAGAGGATGCCATGAAGCGTGGATTTACCTTGCTGGAAGTAATGCTCGCGCTGGCGATTTTTGCGCTGGCCGCCATGGCGGTGTTACAGATTGCCAGCGGCGCGCTGAGTAATCAGCAGATTCTTGAGGAGAAAACGGTAGCGGGCTGGGTAGCCGAAAACCAGACCGCGATGCTTTACCTGATGACCCGCGAACAACGGGCGCTCAGGCACCAGGGCGAGAGTGATATGGCAGGAAGCCGCTGGTACTGGCGAACCACACCGCTGAATACCGGTAACGCGCTGCTCCAGGCGGTGGATATTGAAGTCAGCCGTCACGAAGACTTTTCGTCAGTGATTCAGTCACGACGCGCCTGGTTTAGCGCCGTGGGAGGCCAACAGTGAAAAGGACTCGCGCTGGTTTCACGTTACTGGAAATGCTGGTGGCGATAGCCATTTTTGCCTCACTGGCACTGATGGCACAGCAGGTGACAAACGGCGTCACACGCGTGAATAGCGCCATCGCCGGACACGATCAAAAACTGAACCTCATGCAGCAAACGATGAGTTTTCTGACCCACGATCTGACCCAAATGATGCCGCGTCCGGTAAGAGGCGATCAGGGTCAGCGAGAACCTGCGTTACTGGCGGGCGCTGGCGTGCTGGCCTCTGAGAGTGAAGGAATACGCTTTGTGCGCGGCGGTGTGGTTAATCCATTGATGCGTCTGCCGCGCAGTAATCTGCTCACCGTCGGTTACCGCATTCATGACGGTTATCTCGAACGGTTAGCCTGGCCGCTGACCGATGCCGCAGGCAGCGTGAAGCCAACAACGCAAAAGTTGATTCCGGCGGATTCACTTCGTTTGCAGTTTTACGACGGCACTCGCTGGCAGGAAACCTGGTCATCAGTGCAGGCGATCCCTGTGGCAGTGCGCATGACTCTGCATTCGCCGCAATGGGGCGAGATTGAACGCATCTGGTGGTTACGCGGGCCGCAATTATCATGATCACCTCACCACCAAAACGCGGAATGGCACTGGTCGTGGTGCTGGTATTGCTGGCGGTCATGATGCTGGTAACCATCACGCTTTCCGGGCGGATGCAGCAACAACTTGGGCGAACGCGCAGCCAGCAGGAGTACCAGCAGGCGCTGTGGTATAGCGCCAGTGCAGAAAGCCTGGCGCTGAGCGCACTCAGTCTGAGCCTGAAAAATGAAAAGCGCGTGCATCTGGCGCAGCCGTGGGCTTCCGGCCCTCGTTTGTTGCCACTGCCGCAGGGGCAAATTGCCGTCACTCTGCGTGACGCTCAGGCCTGCTTTAACCTGAATGCCCTTGCTCAACCAACAACAGCGTCGCGTCCGCTCGCGGTACAACAACTGATTGCCCTGATCTCGCGCCTGGATGTGCCTGCTTATCGGGCCGAACTGATAGCCGAAAGCCTGTGGGAATTTATTGACGAGGACCGCAGCGTGCAGACGCGTCTGGGCCGTGAAGACAGCGAGTATCTCGCCCGTTCGGTACCGTTCTACGCCGCGAATCAACCGCTGACCGATATCAGCGAAATGCGCGTGGTACAGGGAATGGACGCCGGACTTTATCAAAGACTGAAACCGCTGGTCTGTGCGCTGCCGATGACCCACCAGCAAATCAACATCAACACCTTAGACGTCACGCAAAGTGTGATTCTTGAGGCGCTGTTTGACCCGTGGTTAAGCCCTATTCAGGCGCGGGCGTTATTACAACAACGTCCGGCGAAGGGCTGGGAAGATGTCGATCAGTTTCTCGCACAGCCGCTACTCGCTGACGTCGATGAGCGTACTAAAAAACAGCTAAAAACCGTCCTGAGCGTGGACAGCAATTACTTCTGGCTGCGTTCAGATATCACCATGAATGAGATTGAACTGACGATGAATTCGTTAATTGTCCGCATGGGCCCACAACACTTTTCGGTTCTCTGGCATCAGACAGGAGAAAGTGAGTGAGTTCCATGCTTGAGATTTTTTTCCCGCTTTGCGCCGCTGATCCCATCCGTTGGCAGCGCCGTACACCCGACGTGGAGCACGGCATATGGCCTGACGTTGCTGGCGAACATCTCCAGCAATGGCTGCAAACTGATGCGATTCGACTCTACATTCCCGGCGAATGGATCAGCGTCTGGCAGGTTGAACTGCCTGATGTGCCTCGCAAGCAGATACCAACTATTCTGCCTGCCTTACTGGAAGAAGAGCTGAATCAGGATATTGACGAACTGCATTTCGCCGCGTTGAAAATCGACCAGCAACTGGCAACCGTAGCAGTGATTCACCAGCAGCATATGCGCAACATTGCGCAGTGGTTGCAGGAAAACGGCATTACTCGCGCCACCGTTGCACCGGACTGGATGTCCATTCCTTGTGGTTATCTGGCTGGCGATGAACAGCGAATTATTTGCCGCATCGATGAATGTCGTGGATGGAGCGCCGGGCGGGCGCTGGCCCCGGTCATGTTCCGCGCACAGCTCAATGAGCAGGCGTCACCGCTTTCGCTGACCGTAGTCGGAATCGCGCCGGAAGAGCTATCTGCATGGGCTGGCCCAGACGCTGAACGTCTGACAGTGACGGCCCTGCCAGCCGTTACCACTTATGGCGAACCTGAAGGGAACCTGCTAACAGGGCCGTGGCAGCCTCGTGTCAGCTACCGAAAACAGTGGGCGCGCTGGCGGGTGATGATTCTGCCGATATTGCTGATTCTGGTTGCGCTGGCAGTGGAACGGGGCGTGACATTATGGAGCGTCAGCGAGCAGGTGGCGCAAAGCCGTGCCCAGGCGGAGAAACAGTTCTTAACGCTGTTCCCGGAGCAAAAACGGATTGTGAATTTACGCTCTCAGGTGACGATGGCGCTGAAAAAATATCGCCTACAGGCCGACGATACCCGGCTGCTCGCAGAATTGTCAGCGATCGCCAGTACCCTGAAATCAGCGTCACTTACCGACATTGAGATGCGTGGTTTCACCTTTGATCAAAAACGCCAGACGCTTCATCTCCAGTTGCGGGCCGCAAACTTTGCCAGTTTCGACAAACTGCGTAGCGCGCTGGCGGCAGATTATGTTGTGCAACAGGACGCGTTACAGAAAGAGGGTGATGCGGTTTCCGGCGGCGTAACGTTGCGGAGGAAATAACATGTTACGCGATAAATTTATTCACTATTTTCAGCAATGGCGTGAACGCCAGTTAAGCCGTGGCGAACACTGGCTGACACAACACCTGGCGGGGCGTTCTCCGCGTGAAAAAGGCATGTTACTGGCAGCGGTAGTGTTCCTGTTTAGCGCCGGATATTACGTTCTCATCTGGCAGCCGTTGAGCGAACGGATTGAGCAACAGGAGACGATGTTGCAGCAGCTGGTGGCGATGAACGCGCGACTGAAGAGCTCCGCGCCGGATATTATTGCGGCGCGAAAATCCGGCACGACAACGCAAGCACAGGTATCGCGGGTCATCAGCGACAGTGCTTCGGCGCATTCAGTGGTCATTAAGCGGATAGCCGAGCGCGGGGAGAATATCCAGGTCTGGATAGATCCTGTGGTGTTTAATGACCTGCTGAATTGGTTAAACGCGCTGGATGAAAAGTATGCGCTGCGGGTGACACAAATTGATGTCAGCGCAGGTGAGAAGCCTGGGATGGTGAATGTGCAGCGGCTGGAGTTTGGAGGGGGGTAAGTATCAGGAGATTAATATCAATAAAATTACTCTCGTTAACGTGGCGAGAGTAATTCCCCCAGACCTTATAAGCTAAGTTTTTTCGTGAAGGTTATTGCCAGATCCAAAAGCAAAAACCCGCCTTGTGGGCGGGTTCTTAAGAATTAGTGGTGCCCGGACTCGGAATCGAACCAAGGACACGGGGATTTTCAATCCCCTGCTCTACCGACTGAGCTATCCGGGCAACGGGGCGCATTAAACCTGATTCGCCTCGTCTCGTCAATCAAATTTCTTCAATTTACTGCAGACTGCACAATCTATCATCACTTTGTCGCTATTGCACGCACTGTCAGGCAAACCAGGCGGTCCAGGCGGCGGAAAGCGGCATTGCCAGAAGGAGTGCTGGAAGCATGTTGACCACCGGGAACATTTTAATGCCACAGATGCGTAAGCCGGTTGCCAGCAGCAATAAACCGCCTACAGCGCTGAAGTCTGCCATCATCGACGGTGTGGTCAGCGGTAATATCAGCGCGGCAGCCCACGCCAGCGTTAACTGGATGATCAGTAATGGGATACTAATTACCGACACCGCAATACCCAACGAGCAGGCGAAGATCATCGCCGTAAAGAAATCGAGAAATGACTTGGCGATTAAAATACTCGGATCGCCGGTCATCCCTTCGTTCATCGCCCCGAAGATCCCGGTGCCGCTGGCGCAAAACAGGACAATAATCGCGACATAATTCTGAATAAAAGATTCATGCGCTGGCTTCTTACGTGAGTGGCGAAACAGATTTTGCGCTTTGGCGACCACTGTATTGACGCCTTTTTCCAGCAGACAAATTTCGCCAATTAGAGCGCCAAGTAGCGTAGCTAAAACCATCGCTGGAAGGTTGGCGCATTTCACCACCAGTAAAATACCAATCCCCAGCGATGCCAGACCAAAAATAGATGTCATGGAAACGCGGATACGTTCCGGTAAACGTTGGCTGAGCAGAGCGCCGATAACGCCACCCAGTAAGACTGCACTCGCGTTGATAAAAGGGCCGATGACCACAAGAGTTCCTGTTAACTGTATTGTTTGATTTTCTTATTATGAACTTTTTGCCTTGTTGATGGCTTGTTTGGTCGCAAAGTCCTGGCTTGCACGCTTTAGCGAAAGGTGCCATGATTGCGCGAATTTTCTCCTCTCTGTACGGAGTTTGCCCGATGCACGCCACCTCCTTACATTCTCTCGCTTATCGCCGTTTCGCGCGAAACTCCTCCCTTTTTCTGCTCATGCGGTGAAGTTAACGCACGCTCACTGCAGGACAACAGTAAAATCAGAGCGTTTCTGCTTTTACTGATGTCTGGCGGTCGGAGCTGGTGACCAGTTTGACCCATATCTCGTGGGGCAGGGTTTTTCACCTTGTCCGGTATTCTTACTTCCCCGAAACGGGTTTTGCGCTTATGAAATCAATGAATATTGCCGCCAGTAGTGAACTGGTATCCCGACTTTCTACTCATCGCCGCGTGGTGGCGTTGGGAGATACTGATTTTACGGACGTCGCGGCAGTCGTCATTACCGCTGCGGATAGTCGCAGTGGCATTCTTACGTTGCTTAAGCGCACCGGTTTTCATCTACCGGTGTTTTTGTATTCCGAACATGCTGTTGAATTACCTGCGGGCGTTACGGCGGTAATCAACGGCAACGAGCAGCAGTGGCTGGAGCTGGAATCCGCAGCCTGTCAGTATGAAGAGAATTTGCTGCCACCGTTTTATGACACGCTGACGCAGTACGTTGAGATGGGCAATAGCACCTTTGCTTGCCCTGGGCATCAACATGGTGCTTTCTTTAAAAAGCATCCTGCCGGACGCCATTTTTACGATTTCTTTGGCGAGAACATCTTTCGCGCCGATATGTGTAACGCTGACGTAAAATTGGGCGATCTGCTTATTCATGAAGGATCGGCGAAAGATGCGCAGAAATTCGCAGCCAAAGTCTTTCATGCCGATAAAACCTATTTTGTACTGAACGGCACATCGGCAGCGAATAAAGTGGTGACGAATGCGCTATTAACGCGTGGCGATCTGGTGCTCTTCGACCGTAACAACCATAAGTCGAATCATCATGGCGCGTTGATTCAGGCGGGGGCGACGCCGGTCTATCTGGAAGCTTCACGCAACCCGTTTGGTTTCATTGGTGGTATTGATGCGCACTGCTTTAATGAAGAGTATCTGCGCCAGCAAATTCGCGACGTTGCGCCAGAAAAAGCCGACCTGCCGCGTCCGTTTCGTCTGGCGATTATTCAGCTGGGAACCTATGACGGCACTGTCTATAACGCCCGACAGGTGGTCGATACCATTGGGCATCTGTGTGATTACATTCTGTTTGATTCCGCGTGGGTCGGTTACGAACAGTTTATCCCGATGATGGCAGATAGCTCGCCGCTGCTGTTAGAGCTTAACGAAAACGATCCGGGGATCTTTGTGACGCAGTCGGTGCATAAACAGCAGGCGGGCTTCTCGCAGACATCGCAGATCCATAAAAAAGATAACCATATTCGCGGGCAGGCGCGTTTTTGCCCGCATAAGCGGTTAAATAATGCCTTTATGCTCCATGCTTCTACCAGCCCGTTCTATCCGCTGTTTGCCGCGCTGGACGTTAACGCCAAAATTCATGAAGGGGAGAGTGGGCGTCGGCTGTGGGCGGAGTGCGTTGCGTTGGGGATTGAAGCCCGGAAGGCGATTCTTGCGCGCTGTAAGCTGTTCCGCCCGTTTATTCCACCCGTTGTTGATGGCAAATT
The DNA here is from genome assembly GCF_963876935.1 of Escherichia sp. MOD1-EC4550. Classification (NCBI taxonomy): domain Bacteria; kingdom Pseudomonadati; phylum Pseudomonadota; class Gammaproteobacteria; order Enterobacterales; family Enterobacteriaceae; genus Escherichia; species Escherichia sp. MOD1-EC4550. Next base: position 163,183 of record NZ_CAWNSE010000023.1, on the reverse strand, counting down.
GTGGCAGGATTATCCGACGTCAGTGTTAGCCAGCGACCGTCGTTTTTTCAGTTTTGAGCCGGGGGCGAAGTGGCACGGCTTTGAAGGATATGCCGCGGAGCAGTATTTTGTCGATCCGTGTAAGCTGTTACTGACCACACCAGGTATTGATGCTGAAACCGGTGAATATAGCGACTTTGGCGTTCCGGCGACGATTCTGGCGCATTATCTGCGTGAGAACGGTATTGTGCCGGAGAAGTGCGATCTCAACTCCATTCTGTTCTTATTAACGCCGGCGGAAAGCCACGAGAAGCTGGCACAACTGGTGGCGATGCTGGCGCAGTTTGAACAGCATATTGAGGATGACTCACCGCTGGCTGAGGTGTTGCCGAGCGTTTATAACAAATATCCGGTGCGCTATCGCGACTACACTTTGCGCCAGTTGTGTCAGGAGATGCACGATCTGTATGTCAGTTTCGACGTTAAAGATCTCCAAAAAGCGATGTTCCGCCAGCAGAGTTTCCCGTCAGTGGTGATGAACCCCCAGGACGCGCATAGCGCTTATATTCGCGGTGAAGTGGAGTTGGTGCGGATTCGTGATGCCGAAGGGCGAATTGCGGCAGAAGGGGCGTTGCCTTATCCACCAGGCGTGCTTTGCGTGGTGCCCGGGGAGGTCTGGGGCGGGGCGGTCCAACGTTATTTCCTTGCGCTGGAAGAAGGGGTGAATTTGCTGCCAGGTTTTTCACCGGAGCTGCAAGGTGTCTATAGCGAAACCGATGCGGATGGTATGAAACGGTTGTACGGGTATGTGTTGAAGTAAGAATAAAAAAACGGGTCACCTTCTGGCGACCCGTTTTTCTTTGCGTAATTAGTGGCTAACCGTCTGTGTGCCTGTCGGGACACGAACGTGTTTATATTTGAACATCGCCATGAACGCGAAGGCCAGAACCACGGAGTAACCTGCGAAAATCAGCCATACGGTCTGCCAGTCGGTAATGCCGTTTTGGGTGTACATCTCAACCACTTTACCGCTCACGATGCCGCCGAGGATACAGCCGAAGCCGTTAGTCATCATCAGGAACATCCCCTGCGCACTGGCGCGAATTGCCGGGCTAACTTCTTTTTCGACAAACACCGAACCAGAGATGTTGAAGAAGTCGAATGCGCAACCGTAAACGATCATCGACAGTACCAGCAGCACGGTACCGAACGGAGTCGGGTCGCCGTAAGCAAACAGAGCAAAACGCAGGATCCACGCCACGATACTGATCATCATTACGTTCTTAATACCGTAGCGGCTTAAGAAGAACGGGATGGTCAGAATGAACAGGGTTTCAGAGATCTGCGAAATCGACATGATGATTGACGCATGCTGCACGATGAAGCTGCTGGCAAACATCGGATCTTTGTCGAAGCTGTGCAGGAAGGTGTTACCGAACATGTTGGTAATCTGCAGTTCCGCGCCCAGCAGCATTGAGAAGATGAAGAAGATTGCCATACGCTTGTTTTTAAACAGCGCGAATGCATCGAGGCCCAGCAGGGTTGTCCAGCTCTGATTCGCTTGCTGTTTAGCAACCGGAATATGCGGCAGAGTCAGGGTAAATAGAACCAGAACGGCGGAAAGAGCTGCGCCAATATACAGCTGCATGTGGCTTAATTCGAAGCCAGACAGGCTCACCACCCACATTGCCATGATAAAGCCGATGGTGCCCCAGATACGGATTGGCGGGAAGTCAGTAACGATATCCATCCCGGCATTTTGCAGGCGATAGTATGAGATGGTGTTGATTAACCCAAGCGTTGGCATATAAGCAAACGAGTTAATCAATATCACAAGGAACATCGCCTCCGGCGTCGTGACCTGTGCTGCCATGAACAGCGTGATAGCGCCAATGGTGTGGCAAATGGCATATACCCATTTCGCACTTAACCATTTGTCGGCCACAATCCCCAGCAGCGCAGGCATAAAGACCGCGGCGATACCCAGTGAGCTATAAACTGCGCCAATAGAAGCACCGTCAAACTTCAGGGTAACAAACATATAGGAACCGAGGGTCGTCAGCCAACTTCCCCACAGACAGAACTGCAGAAAAGAGAGGATTTTCAGCTGCAGCTTAAGATTCATGTTAATTTCCTCACATCGTGATGCGGATGAGTGTTTGAAAAAGCACATTTGACCGTGCAAGATGATGCGATTCTATCAACTTCGCAGACTGGTTTTTTGTTACCTGTGGCAAATAATTGCAAACATTCCCAATTTGCAAAACGAAATTGTGATGTGGATAACATTTTTACCCCTGAGCATCGTCAGGGGCGGTTAGTGGAATTATCGGCGGCGGTAGGATTTTTGCGCGGTATTCACTTTATAAAGATAACGGCGAGATTCCGCAGAGGGATGGCGGGTCGTCAGCGTCTGATAAACATCGCCCGGCGTCATGGTGTTAATAATATTAGCCGCCTGAATCTTATCATTCGAAAAGACTCGCAGCACGCTGCCTGCGCCGCCGTTATAGGCGGTGATGACGGCATAACGCCGCGACGTTGGGTTATCAATTCCGCCAAGATAAACATTATTCAGCATCGCCAGATACGCGGTGCCGGTATCAATATTGCTGGCAGGATCAAACAAGAAACTGCGGCTCGGCGTGCCGGATTTCCCCTGCGAGCGGAACACATCTTTCCCGGCAGTATGTTGTACCACCTGCATTAATCCCAGCGCATCGGAACGGCTGACCGCATACGGGTTAAAGGAAGATTCAGTCTGCATAATTGCCAGAATCAGCGACTCATCAACGCCATATTTCCGTGATGCCTGGCGGACCATACCGAGATATTTGTGCGCACGTTTATCAAGGTGGTTCGGCACCATGTTAATGGTGACGCTGTAGATGATACGCAGCCCGTTGCTGCGGCTCTTCAGACGGTTTTTCAGCAGATAATCCGCGAAGTTGCTCGCGCGACCTTCCCAGCGAATCGGCTGCCCGGTGTTGTCCACCACCTGACCGTAAAGGAAAGGTTCTTTCGAAATCGTAATATCATCAACGTCGGAATAGAGATCGACCGAACTCGGATCGTCACCCATCAGCAACGTTTTGATTATTGCCCGGCGCAAATGCGCGGCAGGTTCTGTCCCGGCGATGGTTTCGATAGTAATCGTACCGTCATCGAAGTTGATGTGGCTGCGGGTCTGATATTGATCGGTGTATTTCACGTAGTCCTTAGGACCGGCGATCACCACCTCTTTGAAGCCCCAGATGTTCTCAATATTGTGGGCAAATTGCCCCATCAGAATATCAAAACCGTTGGTATCTTTGACCCAGGCTTCGTTATAGGTATCGCCTTTTTTGGTCGTCGAACAGGAGATGAGCAACGGCGCAATCAAAGCCAGCGCGAGATATTTTTTCATCATTCCGGGTGCGTGTTGTGTTTGTTTTTATGCAAGTTGCCGGAGACGTGCTCCGGCACTGTTTTTATTTTTTATCTTCCGGCGTATAGCCCTCGATATGCACCTCTTTACCCTCGAACAGGAAGTTGACCATCTCCTGCTCCAGCAGCTTGCGGTGCTCAGCATTCATCATGTTGAGTTTCTTTTCATTAATCAGCATGGTTTGTTTGTGCTGCCACTGCGCCCAGGCTTCTTTGGAGATCTCGTTATAGATGCGTTTTCCTAGCTCGCCGGGGTACAGCTGAAAATCCTGACCTTCTGCTTCACGTTGCAGGAAAGTACAAAAAATCGTTCTACTCATAAATCATCCTCTTTATCGACTCACGCGCTAAACCGGCGCGCCAGTGCGTAACTGCTGTAACAAACGCTCCACGGGAGCCGCCAGGCCAACTGACGGCGGTTGCGCTAAGTTATACCAGAGCGCATTGCCTTCATCCATGCAGCCGGTGAATGACGACACGGGAAGCCACATAGGCACAATATCTAAGTGGAAATGGCTGAAGGTATGCCGAAACGCGGTCAGTTGCGTCAGGTTATCGGCAGCAATCTGCCGTTGCGCCAGCCACTGCCGCAAACTTTCTTCGTCGGCAAACTGCGGGAAACAGTATAAACCGCCCCACAATCCGCTTGGCGGACGCTGCGCCAGAAATACTTCATCTTTGTGCTGTAACAGCAGAAAGTAGCCAGTACGCTCCGGCAGCGTCTGTTTCGGTTTTTTGCCCGGATAAAGCGACCAGCTATTGTTGGCGGCGGCAATACACCCGTTTTGTAGCGGGCAGAGCGAACATTTCGGCTTCGAGCGCGTACAAATCATCGCGCCCAAATCCATCATCGCCTGGTTAAACCGTTCCACGCCAACCGCGGGCGTCACCTGCTCGCTTAAACTCCATAGTTTGTTCTCGACCTCTTTTTTCCCAGGCCAGCCGCTTACAGCATAGCAGCGCGCCAGCACCCGTTTGACGTTACCGTCGAGAATCGGAAAGTGCTTACCCAGAGAAAGCGAGAGAATCGCGCCTGCGGTGGAACGCCCGACGCCCGGTAACGCGGCAACCTCATCAAAGGTTTCCGGGAATTTACCGCCGTGTAAGGTGGCAACTTGCTGTGCCGCTTTATGTAGATTGCGCGCGCGGGCGTAATAGCCCAGTCCGGTCCACAAGTGGAGAACTTCGTCCAGCGGCGCATTGGCGAGATCGGTCACCGTCGGGAAGCGCGCCATAAAGCGTTCAAAATAGGGGATAACGGTCGCAACCTGAGTTTGTTGCAACATCACTTCTGAGAGCCATACTTTGTAGGGCGTCTTGTCAATTTGCCAGGGCAGAGTTTTTCGCCCGTATTTATCGTACCAGTCCAGAACCTGGGCTGAAAATTGCGACGCTTGCATGGTCACCGAATTCACTGTTGTTGGGGGCAAGATTGCAGCACAGCGACGGCAGGGTGTAAACCGGAACTTTCCGCAGCCACGGCCTTATCATGCTTGCATCCGGCAACTAACTTTGGATAATGCCCGTTTTCAGAACACTTTCACAAGCGACTAAATCTTTATGAAAAACGACGTCATCTCACCGGAATTTGATGAAAACGGCCGCCCACTGCGCCGTATCCGTAGTTTTGTGCGCCGCCAGGGGCGACTGACCAAAGGCCAGGAACATGCGCTGGAAAACTACTGGCCGGTGATGGGCGTTGAGTTCAGCGAAGATATGCTGGATTTCCCTGCGCTTTTTGGCCGTGAAGCGCCAGTGACGCTTGAGATTGGTTTCGGCATGGGGGCGTCGCTGGTGGCAATGGCTAAAGATCGCCCTGAGCAGGACTTCCTCGGCATTGAAGTGCATTCACCAGGCGTTGGTGCGTGCCTGTCTTCTGCGCATGAAGAGGGCTTAAGCAACCTGCGCGTGATGTGTCACGATGCGGTTGAAGTGCTGCATAAAATGATTCCTGACAATTCATTGCGCATGGTACAGCTCTTTTTCCCTGACCCGTGGCACAAAGCGCGCCATAATAAACGCCGTATCGTTCAGGTGCCGTTTGCCGAACTGGTAAAAAGCAAACTGCAGCTGGGGGGCGTATTCCATATGGCGACCGACTGGGAACCTTATGCGGAACATATGCTTGAAGTGATGTCTTCGATTGACGGTTATAAAAACCTGTCAGAGAGCAATGATTACGTACCGCGTCCGGCATCACGTCCGGTGACGAAATTTGAACAACGTGGTCATCGTCTTGGTCACGGAGTATGGGACTTAATGTTCGAGAGGGTGAAATAATGGCAAAGAACCGTAGCCGTCGTCTGCGTAAAAAAATGCACATCGACGAATTCCAGGAATTAGGATTTTCGGTGGCATGGCGATTCCCGGAAGGTACATCGGAAGAACAGATTGATAAAACCGTTGATGACTTTATTAACGAGGTTATCGAACCGAACAAACTGGCCTTTGACGGCAGCGGATATCTGGCCTGGGAAGGTCTGATCTGCATGCAGGAAATCGGCAAATGCACCGAAGAACATCAGGCGGTTGTGCGTAAGTGGCTGGAAGAGCGCAAACTGGATGAGGTACGCACCAGCGAACTTTTCGACGTTTGGTGGGACTAAGAAAGCATACGGGCGATGACAAATGCAAAACTGTCTGATGCGCTACGCTTATCAGGCCTGAAAGATGCACAATCGAGTAGGCCGGATAAGGCGTTTACGCCGCATCCGGCATGGATGACATGTACTTTGTTATCAATCTGGGGCCAGCAAATGCTGGCCTGATTTGTTCTTGAGGGAAGACTATGATGCGCAAAATGCTGCTGGCGGCAGCACTTTCAGTGACGGCAATGACCGCTCACGCCGACTACCAGTGCAGCGTCACGCCGCGTGATGATGTGATTGTCAGCCCGCAAACCGTGCAGGTGAAGGGCGAAAACGGCAATCTGGTGATCACGCCAGACGGCAACGTGATGTATAACGGTAAGCAATATTCCCTGAACGCCGCCCAGCGCGAGCAGGCGAAGGATTATCAGGCTGAACTGCGTAGCACGCTGCCGTGGATTGATGAAGGCGCGAAAAGCCGCGTCGAGAAAGCCCGTATCGCGCTGGATAAAATCATCGTTCAGGAGATGGGCGAAAACAGCAAAATGCGCAGCCGTCTGACCAAACTTGATGCGCAGCTGAAAGAGCAGATGAACCGCATTATCGAAACGCGCAGCGACGGCCTGACGTTTCACTATAAAGCCATTGATCAGGTTCGCGCCGAAGGCCAGCAATTAGTGAATCAGGCAATGGGCGGAATTTTACAGGACAGCATTAATGAAATGGGCGCGAAAGCGGTGCTGAAAAGCGGTGGTAACCCATTACAGAATGTGCTGGGAAGCCTGGGCGGTCTGCAATCCTCAATCCAAACCGAATGGAAAAAGCAGGAAAAAGATTTCCAACAGTTTGGCAAAGATGTTTGTAGCCGCGTTGTGACTCTGGAAGATAGTCGCAAAGCCCTGGTCGGGAATTTAAAATAATCCTCTATTTTAAGACGGCATAATACTTTTTTATGCCGTTTAATTCTTCGTTTTGTTACCTGCCTCTAACTTTGTAGATCTCCAAAATATATTCACGTTGTAAATTGTTTAACGTCAAATTTCCCATACAAAGCTAAGGGATAATGCGTAGCGTTCACGTAACTGGAGGAATGAAATGGAGTTTTTCAAAAAGACGGCACTTGCCGCACTGGTTATGGGTTTTAGTGGTGCAGCATTGGCATTACCCAATATCACCATTTTAGCAACCGGCGGGACCATTGCCGGTGGTGGTGACTCCGCAACCAAATCTAACTACACAGCGGGTAAAGTTGGCGTAGAAAATCTGGTTAATGCGGTGCCGCAACTGAAGGACATTGCGAACGTTAAAGGCGAGCAGGTAGTGAATATCGGCTCCCAGGACATGAACGATAATGTCTGGCTGACACTGGCGAAAAAAATTAACACCGACTGCGATAAAACCGACGGCTTCGTCATTACTCACGGTACCGACACGATGGAAGAAACCGCTTACTTCCTCGACCTGACGGTGAAATGCGACAAACCGGTGGTGATGGTCGGCGCAATGCGCCCGTCCACGTCCATGAGCGCAGACGGTCCATTCAACCTGTATAACGCGGTAGTGACCGCAGCTGATAAAGCCTCCGCTAATCGTGGCGTGCTGGTGGTGATGAACGACACCGTACTGGACGGTCGCGATGTCACCAAAACCAACACCACCGACGTAGCGACTTTCAAGTCTGTTAACTACGGTCCTCTGGGTTACATTCACAACGGTAAGATTGACTACCAACGTACCCCGGCACGTAAGCATACCAGCGACACGCCGTTCGATGTCTCTAAGCTGAATGAACTGCCGAAAGTCGGCATCGTTTATAACTACGCTAACGCATCCGATCTTCCGGCTAAAGCACTGGTAGATGCGGGCTATGATGGCATCGTCAGCGCTGGTGTGGGTAACGGTAACCTGTATAAATCCGTGTTCGACACTCTGGCGACCGCCGCGAAAAACGGCACTGCAGTAGTGCGTTCTTCCCGCGTACCGACGGGCGCTACCACTCAGGATGCCGAAGTGGATGATGCGAAATATGGCTTCGTGGCCTCTGGCACGCTGAACCCGCAAAAAGCGCGCGTTCTGCTGCAACTGGCTCTGACGCAAACCAAAGATCCGCAGCAGATCCAGCAGCTCTTCAATCAGTACTAATCACCTCGCCCCGGTATCGTGCCGGGGCTTTTCACTTCAGACTCACGTCCATTGCCAATTTTTATCACCCTAATGATAATCACCGGAATAAATTATTCCGCGCGAGGGTTTTCGGGTGAAAAAGCAATGGATTGTAGGCACGGCGCTGCTTATGTTGATGACTGGTAATGCCTGGGCAGATGGCGAACCGCCAACTGAAAATATCTTAAAAGATCAATTCAAAAAGCAGTATCACGGCATTCTCAAGCTTGATGCCATCAGCTTAAAAAATCTTGATGCTAAGGGTAATCAGGCCACCTGGTCAGCGGAAGGCGATGTCTCTTCCAGTGACGATCTCTATACCTGGGTCGGTCAGTTGGCAGATTACGAACTGCTCGAACAGACCTGGACGAAAGATAAACCGGTAAAATTCTCGGCGATGTTAACCAGTAAAGGAACGCCCGCGTCTGGCTGGTCGGTGAACTTTTACTCTTTTCAGGCGGCAGCCAGCGATCGTGGGCGGGTGGTCGACGATATCAAAACGAATAATAAATATCTGATCGTGAATAGCGAAGATTTCAATTATCGCTTTAGTCAGCTTGAATCAGCGTTGAATACCCAGAAGAACTCGATTCCTGCGCTGGAAAAGGAAGTGAAAGCGCTTGATAAGCAAATGGTGGCGGCGCAGAAAGCAGCGGATGCATATTGGGGAAAAGATGCAAACGGTAAGCAAATGACCCGCGAAGACGCATTTAAAAAAATTCACCAACAGCGTGATGAGTTTAATAAACAGAACGATAGCGAGGCGTTCGCGGTTAAATATGACAAAGAGGTTTATCAACCGGCGATTGCGGCATGTCATAAACAGAGTGCAGAGTGTTATGAAGTGCCGATTCAGCAGAAGCGAGATTTCGATATCAACGAACAACGGCGACAGACTTTTCTGCAATCACAAAAACTTAGCCGTAAATTGCAGGATGACTGGATAACGCTCGAAAAAGGGCAATATCCGTTAACGATGAAAGTTTCAGAAATAAACAGTAAAAAAGTCGCGATTTTGATGAAAATTGACGATATCAACCAGGCTAATGAACGCTGGAAAAAAGATACCGAACAATTGCGGCGCAATGGGGTGATTAAGTAATTTTTGCGATGACGCAAGAGTTGTAGCCGGATGTTGCGTACACGCCGCATCCGGCAATACAAATTTACTCAGCCAGAAAAAGCTCCAGCAGCGAATTTAAAAACAACTTCCCATGTTCCGTTATCTGCCAGTAATCCGCACATTCTGTGAGATAACCCTGAGCAATAGCCTCGTCTAACTGAGGGCGAATAACCTCTTCTGAAAGGCCAGTATACTGGCTAAACTCCACGCGCGGCGCGGCTTCCAGCAGACGGAAGCGATTCATAAAGAACTCAAACGGCTTATCTGCGGTTTCAACATCGCGCTGGCTTTCCAGATACCGCCCCTGCATAAAACCACGCGGATGACGCGTTTTGGTGGTACGCAGAATGCGCCCATCCGGGAAGGTGACTTTGCCGTGCGCGCCGCAGCCAATACCGATGTAGTCACCAAATCGCCAGTAGTTGAGATTGTGCTGGCACTGATAACCTGGTTTGGCGTAAGCGGATGTTTCATACTGCTGATAGCCCGCTGCGGTTAATAACTGATGCCCCTGTTCGAAAATATCCCACAGCGCGTCATCGTCCGGCAGTACAGGAGGGCGTGAGCCAAACAACGTATTAGGTTCGATGGTTAGCTGATACCAGGAAAGGTGCGGCGGATTCAGTTCAATGGCCTGGCGTAGATCGCCAAGCGCCTCTTCCAGTGATTGATCAGGCAACCCATGCATCAAATCGAGGTTAAAACTACGCAGCCCCAGCCCGCTTGCCAGATTTGCCGCCCGTTTCGCTTCTTGCGGGCCATGAATACGTCCAAGTCGTTTTAGCTTTTCTTCGCTAAAACTCTGCACACCAATAGAGATGCGGTTTACACCAGCACGCTGATAATCAACAAAGCGATCGGCTTCTACCGTGCCTGGGTTCGCTTCCATGGTGATTTCTGCATCCGCTGCCAGCGGCAAACGCGCACGCACGCCGTCCAGCAGCGTTTGCATCGCCGGGCCAGAAAGCAGGCTCGGCGTACCGCCGCCAATAAAGATTGTCTGCACTTCACGGCCCTGAGCGTAAGCCACATCCTTGTCCAGATCGTTAAGCAGGTGCTGAACATAATCGTCGTGCGGCACTTCTCCTTTCAACGCGTGAGAGTTGAAATCGCAGTACGGACATTTCTGCACGCACCACGGGATGTGAATGTAGAGACTCAGCGGCGGTAATTTAACCATTTCGTAAAGCGTCCAACAGCAGTTTCAATGCCTGACCACGGTGGGAAATGGCGCTCTTTTCTTCGCGGGTCAGTTCGGCAGCAGTTTTACCTTCGGAAGGCACGAAGAAGATTGGATCATAACCAAAGCCGCCAGTACCCACCGGTTCACGAGTAATCACGCCCGGCCAGCTACCGTGGCACACCAGCGGAGTCGGATCTTCCGCGTGGCGCAGATATACCAGCACGCAGTGGAAACGCGCTTGACGTTGGTTGTCCGGTACGTCTTTTAGAGTTTCCAGCAGTTTTTGCAGATTTTTTTGATCGGTCGCGTCTTCACCGGAATAACGTGCGGAGTAAATCCCAGGCGCACCGCCAAGCACATCTACCGCCAGACCAGAGTCGTCGGCAATTGCCGGTAAACCGGTTACTTTTGCCGCGTGGCGTGCTTTCAGAATCGCGTTTTCGATAAAGGTCAGGCCGGTTTCTTCAGCGGAATCTACGCCGAGGTCTGTTTGGGCCACGATATCAAGACCGAAGTCGCTAAGCAGCGACGCCAGCTCACGCACTTTACCGGCATTGCCGGTTGCGAGGACAACTTTTTGCATAGGATACCTAATTAATTAACGCCGCGATTTCTGGCGGGATTTGTTGCGGATTAATGATTTTAATTTGTTTGTGGCGGCCAAGTTCGCCTTTCTCAATTACCACCTGGCTTTTGGCTACCCGGAATTGCTTGCCGAGAAACTTCACCAGATGGCTGTTGGCCTGGCCGTCAACTGGCGGCGCGGTAATGGCGACTTTTACTTCGTCGCCATGTAAACCGACAATAGAATCACGGCTGGCTTTCGGCTGAATATAAAGCCGTAAAACCAGACCGTCATCGTTAACTGTTACGGCACTCATAACGCCATCCACAGCCCCGGTAGTAGCATATTTCCGGTCGCCTGCAGTACTTCTGCGACACCCATATTAATGACATACAGCAGCAGAACGAGGATCATCGGCGAGAAATCAATCCCACCCATTGCTGGCAGCAGGCGGCGAATCGGGCGCAGCAGTGGATCGGCAAGCTGAATCAGGACGTATTCAATCGGGCTACGACCCTGGCTTACCCAGCTCATAATCGCCATCACCAGCAGGACCCAGAAAATCAACAGGCCGATGGTTTTCAGCAAAATCAGTAAACCAGCAATCCAGATGATCGGCAGGAAAGTCACGACTTTAAACAGCACGATGGCTTTGATAAAACTGAGAATATAGGCAACCAGCAGCGAGGCGCTGTCAATCGGTCCCATTGCCGGAATAACGCGGCGCAGTGGTCCGATAATCGGCTGCGTCACCTTCACCACAAACTGTGAGAAGGGGTTGTAAAAATCACAATGAGCCCACTGCATCCAGATGCGTAATAACAGCACCATGGTATACAGCTCAATGACCGTTGAAAGCAGGAAAGTCAACGTATTCATGGCGTTCCTTTAATTCCTTATTTTTTAGAGTAATCACGCGCACCAAAAATTGCAGTGCCGATACGAACCATCGTGCTACCTGCCGCAATGGCGGCTTCCATATCGTCCGACATTCCCAGAGAGAGCGTGTCGATATGCGGGTAGCGCGTTTTCAGTCCGGCAAATGCTACAGCCATTTGGCGTGCAACTTCAAACTGCCTTACATATTCTGACTCAGGCGCAGGGATCGCCATCAGCCCGCGCAGACGTAAACGCGGTAGTTCAGCGACCGCAGCTGCCAGCTCGTCCAGTTCAGCCAGTTGAATCCCGGACTTACTGTTTTCATCACTAATATTAATTTGAATCAGTACGTTAAGAGGGGGAAGTTCTGCCGGGCGCTGGTCGTTCAGACGGGTAGCGATGCGCAAACGGTCGATGGTATGACACCAGTCGAAATGCTCTGCCACCAGGCGGCTTTTATTAGACTGCAACGGGCCAATAAAATGCCATTCTAATCCTGTGACGCCCAGTTCCTGAAAGTGGCGAATTTTATCTACCCCTTCCTGAACATAGTTTTCACCAAATTGACGCTGCCCGGCATCAATGGCTTCTGCGATGGCGCTCGCAGGTTTTGTTTTACTGACTGCAAGCAGCGTAATTTCTTCTGGAGAACGACCGCAACGCGTTGCAGCCGCTGAGATTTTGTCCCGGACCTGTGCCAGGTTATGCGCAATATCGTTCATTTTCCGAGGATCTTAGTATGAATATGGAAGAAATTGTGGCCCTTAGTGTAAAGCATAACGTCTCGGATCTACACCTGTGCAGCGCCTGGCCCGCACGATGGCGTATTCGCGGGAGAATGGAAGCTGCGCCGTTTGATGCGCCGGACGTGGAAGAGCTATTGCGGGAGTGGCTGGATGACGATCAGCGGGCAATATTGCTGGAGAATGGTCAGCTGGATTTTGCTGTGTCGCTGGCGGAAAACCAGAGATTGCGCGGCAGTGCGTTCGCACAACGGCAAGGCATTTCTCTGGCATTACGGCTGTTGCCTTCGCACTGCCCGCAGCTCGAACAGCTTGGCGCACCACCGGTATTGCCGGAATTACTCAAGAGCCAGAATGGCCTGATTCTGGTGACGGGGGCGACGGGGAGTGGCAAATCTACCACGCTGGCGGCGATGGTTGGCTATCTCAATCAACATGCCGATGCGCATATTCTGACGCTGGAAGATCCTGTGGAATATCTCTATGCCAGCCAGCGATGTTTGATCCAGCAGCGGGAGATTGGTTTGCACTGTATGACGTTCGCATCGGGGTTGCGGGCTGCATTGCGGGAAGATCCCGATGTGATATTGCTCGGAGAGCTGCGTGACAGCGAGACAATCCGTCTGGCGCTGACGGCGGCAGAAACCGGGCATCTGGTGCTGGCAACATTACATACGCGTGGTGCGGCGCAGGCAGTTGAGCGACTGGTGGATTCATTTCCGGCGCAGGAAAAAGATCCCGTGCGTAATCAACTGGCCGGGAGCTTGCGGGCAGTGTTGTCACAAAAGCTGGAAGTGGATAAACAGGAAGGAAGAGTAGCGCTGTTTGAATTGCTGATTAACACACCCGCGGTGGGGAATTTGATACGTGAAGGGAAAACCCACCAGTTACCGCATGTTATTCAAACTGGGCAACAAGTGGGGATGTTAACGTTTCAGCAGAGTTATCAGCAGCGGGTGAAAGAAGGGCGCTTGTGACGTTGCTGTGTCTGATACGAATTGTAAACATGCCCGATGCGCAAGCTTATCGGGCCTACAAGGGAAGCGTAACTTTGAATTCGCACTCACCGTAGGTTGAATAAGGCGTTTACGCCGCATCCAACATGAAACAACGAGCACATTGTCAGAAATCTGTGCGCTAGTAAATCGCCTTAATATCCCTGCTCGAAATAACTTTCGAGAATAATAACCGCAGAGGCAGAGTCGACTTTACCTTTGTTGAGCGCCCGATAGCCGCCTTGTTCAAACAGACCGGAACGTGCCTCCACGGTGCTAAGACGCTCGTCATGGAGCTTTACTTCAACACCGAAACGGCCATGAATACGATTGGCGAATTTACGCGCCCGGGCAGTCAACGGTTGCTCGGTACCGTCCATATTCAGCGGCAAACCGACGATGATTTCGTCCGGTTGCCACTCTTTCAGTAAACGTTCGATGAGATTCCAGTCCGGCGTACCGTCCTGCGCTTTAATTGCAGGCAGTGGGCGAGCGGTGCCGGTAATGCGTTGTCCGACCGCTACGCCAATGCTTTTAGTGCCGAAATCGAAGGCGAGTAAGGTTCCACTCATCAGGCATGCCCTGCCACACCAGGCATGGTGAGAATATCCACACCAATCAGTTTTGCCGCATCGCGCCAGCGGTCGGCAATCGGTGTTTTGAACAGAATATTCAGATCTGCCGGGGCCGTTAGCCACGCGTTATCGAGAATTTCTTGTTCCAGTTGACCTTTCTCCCAGGAGGCATAGCCCAGAGCCACCAATATGTCAGACGGTTGTTTATCGGTGCCGAGCGTTTCCAGCACATCGCGGGAAGTGGTCATCACCGTGTTGTCTGAAATGCGAATGCTGGAAGCAAAATTGGAGGGCGGAGTATGCAAAATAAACCCGCGATCTTCAGCCAGTGGGCCGCCGAGCATAACCGGTTTATCCAGACGGATTGATTCATCACGCGGCTCCGGCGTGATCTTCAGCTTTTCCAGAATCCCTTCAATTTTGAGATTTTCCAGTGGCTTGTTGACGATGATCCCCATTGCACCATTGGCATTATGTTCGCAAATGTAGACCACGGAACGACGGAAAATCGGATCCTGGAGAGCAGGCATGGCAATAAGAAAGTGATGCTGTAAATTCATTGTCAGAGGTTCTGTTTCCTGGTTCAAAAAAGCAACAGCGCCCAGTATGCGGGGAAAGTAGGGCGCTGTCACTCAGAGTCTCAACGAGATCCTTCTCGCTAAGGTGGGTTACTGCTGCTGTAAACGTGCTTCGATGGCATCCATTAACATACCGGTGATCGACACCGGAAACTCTGCTTCAATCTCACGAATACAGGTTGGGCTGGTGACGTTAATTTCAGTCAGACGGTCGCCGATGATATCCAGACCAACAAAAATCAGCCCTTTTTCTTTCAGCGTCGGTCCGATCTGACGGGCGATTTTCCAGTCACTTTCCGTCAGCGGACGAGGTTCCCCGCGACCACCGGCAGCCAGGTTACCACGGGTTTCGCCGCCTTGTGGAATACGTGCCAGGCAGTACGGCACCGGTTCGCCATCCACCACCAACACGCGTTTGTCGCCATCTTTAATGGCTGGCAGGTAATTTTGCGCCATGCAGTAGCGAGTGCCATGCTCAGTCAGGGTTTCGGCAATCACGCCGAGGTTTGGATCGCCTTCTTTCACGCGGAAAATCGACGCGCCGCCCATACCGTCAAGCGGCTTAAGAATGATGTCGCTGTGTTTCTCCCAGAACGCTTTCAGCTGTGCTTTATTGCGCGTAACCAGCGTTTCTGGCGTTAAGTCAGAGAACCAGGCGGTAAACAGTTTCTCGTTACAGTCGCGCAGGCTTTGCGGCTTGTTAACGATCAGCGTCCCTTTCTCTTCGGCACGTTCCAGAATATAGGTCGCGTAGATAAACTCGGTATCAAACGGCGGGTCTTTACGCATCAGGATCACATCGAGATCGGCCAGCGGCAGATCCTGTTCACCGACGAACGAAAACCACTCTTCGTAGTTCTGCTTCACGTTCAGCGTGCGGGTATGGGCGCGGGCTTCGCCATTGATCAGATACAGATCGCCCATCTCCATATAGTGAAGTTCGTAACCACGACGCTGTGCTTCCAGCAACATAGCGAAACTGGAATCTTTCTTGATGTTGATGTTTGCGATGGGGTCCATCACGATGCCGAGCTTGATCATTATTCTTCTCCGTTAGCCCAAATCGCCAAATCGTACTTGTAGCGCGGTAATGGCGGTGAGCGCAGTTGTCTCTGTACGCAAAACGCGAGGTCCCAACAGGATATCAGTAAATTGATAGCGGGCAGTCATGGCAATTTCCTCTGCCGATAAACCGCCTTCCGGGCCAATTAGCAGGCGGACGCGTTCAACCGGTAACGGCAACGTATTGATGCTGTTACTGGCGCGCGGGTGAAGATTCAGTTTCAGTCCTTCATCCTGCTCTGCACACCAGGCTTCCAGATCCATCGCTGGACGGATTTCCGGCACCCGGTTACGACCACACTGCTCACAGGCAGCAATTGCAATCTTCTGCCACTGCTGGAGCTTCTTGTTCAGACGTTCACTATCCAGTTTAACGCCGCAACGCTCAGAAAAAAGTGGCGTAATGAGGCTTACACCGAGTTCGATCGATTTCTGGATCGTAAATTCCATTTTTTCGCCACGCGACATCACCTGACCGAGGTGAATATGCAGCGGAGATTCACGATCGTCGAGTTGGCCTTCCAGCACTTTCACTTCCACGCTTTTTTTGCTGGCGCTGGTAATTTCGGCGTCAAAGACCTGGTTGCTGCCGTCAAATAATTGCAACGCCTGCCCCGGCCCCATACGCAGTACGCGCCCGATATGGTTGGCGGCATCTTCGCAAAGCGCGATGTGAGAATGGCTGGTCAGTGGTTCAGGATGATAAATGCGGGGGATACGCATAGTTAAAAATCCGCGTCGTCTCCCCACGCGGTTGTACGCGTGGGGTAGGGGTTAACAAAAAGAATCCCGCTAGTGTAGGTTAGCTCTTTCGCGCCTGGCAAGCGCGTTGCACATACGGGTTATGATTGCCCTGCACCTTCGCGATGCGTTCATCGCGCTCGCACTCCCAGTCGGTAACCGGATACATCTTGTCCCATGCGTTGAACAGCTGCGTTTGCTGGCGAGAGAGTGTCAGGTTGTATTGGTCACGCATATAGAAGTAGGTGCGCGCAATGGCACCGCGTGCACGTGCTGGTGGCTCGGCGGCTTTTTCTTTGAAATCGACCTTCATAGCGCATTGACCGTACTGGCCTTCGCCGCCATTCCACTGGCTGTACATAAAGTTGCCGCGATCGCCATTCACCTCGCCGACTGACGGTTGCAGGTTATGCATATCGCTTTCCATCTTGCGATAGACCGGATCTTTGGCACAGTTTTTACGTCCACCGTCCTGCCAGCACTGGCGCTGGTGACCGAACTGCCAGGCGGGAACAACGTGTTCCCACTCTACGCGGCTGGCGCGGTTTTCATTTTTGCGCACCTGATAGCCGCACGATTGCAGATCAACAACGCCTTTTTTGCCCTGCCAGTTAATTTTACATCCGCAATAAAACGTACCGGGCGCGTCAGCGTGGACTTTTACCGCTGCGGCTTTCGCCTGAGAAAAACTATTGATACCTTCGGCCAACGTCGGGCCGGAAAATGCTGCGCTCAGTACCACCGCAGCAATAGACAAATAACGGTACATCACTTACTCCGTGTTAAAACGAGCCAGCAACGTAGCGAAAGTTGTTTTGGTATGCAATCAGCCAGATCAGGAAAGTTCCTGATAGTTCAGGTGGTTATTTTGCAATCAGCTGTTCACCGCAATGAACACAGCGATAGACGGCCTCGCCACGAACTACGCGATTATGGCGGCGTACGGTAAGCTGATGTTCCTGGCACTTGCAGCGGTAGGGGAAGGTGTTGCGACGCACGGATTGCAGTTCAAACTGGTGCGTACGACGAGCGGGAACGCCAAGCACGTTTTCCATCATCCACTTCCACTCTTTGCCATGTGGCGCTACGCGGCCGAAATGTTTCCATACCAGCAAATGTGCCAGTTCGTGTGGCACCACTTCTTCAATAAAAGCTTCACTGTTTTCCAACAGCAAAACGGGATTGAGGCGAATTTCATAGCTTTCCAGCCAGGCTGTTCCGGCAGAGGTTCCGCGCTGGGTGTAAGAGAGTTTTGGCTCCGGGTAGTTACGCCCCAGCTTCAGGTTGGCCTGGGCGAGTTTTTCCCGCAGGCGACGCATAACGGCCTGTTGGATGGCGATAGGGAGACGGGATGTTTTCATAGCGGCAGAGGATAGAGCGAAGAAAAGATGACTGCAAGAGGTGGCTTCCTCCGCGACGGGAGGAAGCCAGAGGAGATTAATCGTGAGCGCCGATTTCACGCAGTTTACGACCTTTCATCAGATTACGTTCAATATGTTCCAGCGAAACGTGTTTGGTTTCCGGTACCAGCCACAGTGTCAGCAGAATAAACAGTACGTTCAGAGCCGCATACACCCAGAAGGTGTTGGCGTTACCCAGCGTGTTGAGCATGGTCAGGAACGTTGCGCCAACGATCATGTTGGCAATCCAGTTGGTGGCGGTGGAGCAGGTGATGCCAAAATCGCGGCCTTTCAGCGGCTGAATTTCGGAGCACAGTACCCAAATCAGCGGACCGGCACTCATGGCAAAGCCGACAATAAACATCAACAGCATGGCGATGGCGAAATACTGCGCTGACGGAGAGTGGATACCGATATGCATCATTGTACCGAGTATGCCCATGCCAGCAGCCATCACCAGGAAGCCCAGCGTTAGCGTTGGTTTACGTCCCCAGCGGTCAACAAGGCCGATTGCGATAAAGGTGGCGAGTACGTTGGTGAGACCGACGATCACTGTCCCCCACATTTGCTCGGTGGTGTTGGTATAACCCGCCAGTTCGAAGATTTTCGGCGCGTAATACATGATGACGTTCATCCCGGTGAATTGCTGCATTACCTGCAACAGTACGCCAAGGAACACCGCGCGGCGGAAGTTGCTGTTCTCTTTAAACAGCGCCCAGCCACTCTGTTTAACCTGCAAACTTTCACGGATTTCATCCAGTTCGCGTTTCGCTTCCGCGCTGGTGTCGCGCAGGCGCAGCAGCACGCGCTCGGCATCAACAAAACGGCGTTTGGCGGCAAACCAACGTGGGCTGTCTGGCAGGAAGAAAACACCAATCAGCAGCAAAATTGCCGGGATGATAATCACACCCAGCATCCAGCGCCATGCACCAGTGTAGCTAAAGGCGGTATCAGAAAGATAAGCACCGAGGATCCCGATAGTGATCATCAACTGATACATCGAGATCATACTGCCGCGAATTTTTTCCGGCGCAATTTCAGAGAGATACAGCGGTGCGGTATAAGAGGCCACACCCACCGCCAGCCCCAGCAGAACGCGGGAAAGAATCAGTACTTCAACGTTTGGCGCAGCCGCAGAGAACAGTGAACCGGCAACAAACAGAATTGCGCCGATCATCAGGCTCTTTTTGCGCCCGAGTTTAAAGGAGAGCCAGCCGCTACCCACCGCACCGACTGCCGCACCGAACATCATGGAGCTTACGACCCATTCTTGTGTGTGCGAAGTAATCTGGAATTCATCAGCAATAAACGGCAGTGCGCCAGCAATTACACCGATATCCAGGCCAAAGAGTAATCCCGCCAGAGCGGCAAGGAAGCAGACGAAAAACGTCATTGCCTTGTTTGACCGCCCCTGTTTTTTAGCGTCAGGCATGATGCCCTCCAATATGGTTATTTTTTATTGTGAATTAAGATAGGTGAGTACGACGTAAAAAGATGTGAAGCAAATCACATCAGTGTAATCGCTTACACTAACATTTATCTTAGTTATGATTTAAGTGCATGAAAATAATTGAGTTATATCATCATAGATTAAACGCTGTTATCTGCAATTAAGACTTTACTGAAAAGAAATGTAACAACTGTGAAAGCAGAATAATAATATGAAAGTATTACAAATATTTGGCTGGTGTGGTTGGTGTAATCGGTTTCAGTCGTGGTGATGATTTGAGGGTAAAACGTGTTCAGAAAGAATGATGTTATTGTGCAGGCGGTTTTTTTTGCCGGATGCGGCGTGAACGCCTTATCCACTTACATGTGACAGCGGTTGTAGGCCTGATAAGCGTAGCGCATCAGGCATTTCTCTGGAAAAGAAAAAGGCCAGCACGAAGCTGACCTTGAAGACGAAGGCGTCGGAGGATTATTTCAGTCCAGCAGCATCGCGCAGCAGCTGCGCTTTGTCGGTTTTTTCCCACGGGAAATGTTCGCGACCAAAGTGACCGTATGCTGCGGTTTCTTTGTAGATCGGGTGCAGCAGATCCAGCATCTGAATCAGACCGTATGGACGCAGGTCAAAGAACTCACGTACCAGCAGAGTCAGTTGTTCAGAAGGCACTTTCTCGGTACCGAAAGTTTCCACCATGATGGAGGTCGGTTCAGCCACGCCGATTGCGTAGGAAACCTGAATTTCACAACGATCGGCCAGGCCAGCCGCAACGATGTTTTTCGCGACATAACGTGCTGCGTAGGCTGCGGAACGGTCCACTTTTGATGGATCTTTACCAGAGAATGCACCGCCACCGTGACGCGCCATGCCGCCGTAGGTATCAACGATGATTTTACGACCAGTCAGACCGCAGTCACCCATCGGGCCACCGATAACGAAACGACCGGTCGGGTTGATGAAGAATTTGGTGGCAGAAGTCAGCCATTCAGCGGGCAGAATCGGCTTGATGATCTCTTCCATTACCGCTTCTTGCAGCGATTTCTGGTCGATCTCTTCAGAGTGCTGAGTGGAAAGCACGACAGCATCGATGCCAACGATTTTGCCGTCGTCATACTGGAAAGTCACCTGGCTTTTCGCGTCCGGGCGCAGCCACGGCAGAGTGCCGTTTTTACGTACTTCAGCCTGACGCTGAACCAGACGGTGTGCATAGGTGATAGGTGCTGGCATCAGCACGTCGGTTTCATTGGTTGCGTAGCCAAACATCAGGCCCTGGTCGCCCGCGCCCTGTTCCAGCGGATCGGCACGGTCGACGCCCTGGTTGATATCAGGGGACTGTTTACCGATAGCGCTCAGGACAGCACAGGAGTTAGCGTCAAAGCCCATGTCGGAATGTACATAGCCAATTTCGCGAACGGTGTTACGGGTGATCTCTTCGATGTCTACCCAGGCGCTGGTGGTGATTTCACCGCCAACTAAAACCATGCCGGTTTTTACGTAGGTTTCGCAAGCAACACGTGCTTTCGGATCCTGTTCGAGGATCGCGTCTAAAACGGCATCAGAGATTTGGTCAGCAATTTTGTCAGGATGCCCTTCAGAGACGGACTCGGACGTAAAAAGGTGTTTTGCCATATTTAATATCACCTAAAGAGAATTTGGTTAGCTCAAACTGTTGTGTGGATTTTCTGTGGTAGCGGATCCTACCACGACTCTGCAGGTTAAAAACACTGGCAGTCTGAGTGTTAATCGGTATGGATGGATTAACATCTGGACGGCTATTTTAGGTCAGTTCTTCACCCAATTTCCACTTTTTTTTGAATCGTGTCTCATTCTGTTAAAAACGTGGCTGGAAATTTTTCCTGACAATGCTGGCATTCTGCGTATTTATCTTTTGCAATTTTCTGCCATTGTGGGGTATAAAACGCGGCGCGCGGCTTAAATAAAAAGCACACGACGTTTCTTTCGTGTTGCCACTTCCAGCCGGGTTGAAATCAGAGTTTTGGCTTGTGGGTTCGTCTTAACAGGCGGCCGTGGAGGTGATACGAAATAATGAACCGTTGTCTGCTGCTTAACCTGTCTCACCGTTCTGGTGAAGATTCGTTCCCCGCACTCTGCATCTCTGCTTTGCATACCTGCCGATGTTATACCCATCTCGGCGCTTCTCAGGATTCAAGAGCTGGTTACAGTTACTGAGGACTGAACAAGGGCGCTCTTGTAAAAACAAGAGTTTTCTCGTGGTTTCGCCGAACTGTCACACTTACGTTCGGTTATGTGTTTAATAATGTTATGAAAAAGAAACCGGTTGCGCAGTCGGAGCGTCAGCATACTTTGCTGGAAAATCCGTGTGCTTATGGGTTGTTATCGCAGTCCCAGGCTGCGATAGTCGTTAACTGTTTTACACTTAATAAAATAATTTGAGGTTCGCTATGTCTGACGACATGTCTATGAGTTTGCCTTCGTCAGCGGGCGAACACGGTGTACTACGCTCCATGCAGGAGGTTGCAATGAGCTCCCAGGAAGCCAGCAAGATGCTGCGTACTTACAATATTGCCTGGTGGGGCAATAACTATTATGACGTTAACGAGCTGGGCCACATTAGCGTGTGCCCGGACCCGGACGTCCCGGAAGCTCGCGTCGATCTCGCGCAGTTAGTGAAAACTCGTGAAGCACAGGGTCAGCGTCTGCCTGCACTGTTCTGTTTCCCACAGATCCTGCAGCACCGTTTGCGTTCCATTAACGCCGCGTTCAAACGTGCGCGGGAATCCTACGGCTATAACGGCGATTACTTCCTCGTTTATCCGATCAAAGTTAACCAACACCGCCGCGTGATTGAATCCCTGATTCATTCGGGCGAACCGCTGGGCCTGGAAGCCGGTTCCAAAGCTGAGTTGATGGCGGTACTGGCGCATGCTGGCATGACCCGTAGCGTCATCGTCTGCAATGGTTATAAAGACCGCGAATATATCCGCCTGGCATTAATTGGCGAGAAGATGGGCCATAAGGTCTATCTGGTCATTGAGAAGATGTCAGAAATCGCCATTGTGCTGGATGAAGCAGAACGTCTGAATGTCGTTCCTCGTCTGGGCGTGCGCGCGCGTCTGGCGTCTCAAGGTTCTGGCAAATGGCAGTCTTCTGGCGGGGAAAAATCGAAGTTCGGCCTGGCGGCGACTCAGGTACTGCAACTGGTTGAAACCCTGCGTGAAGCCGGACGTCTCGACAGCCTGCAACTGCTGCACTTCCACCTCGGTTCGCAGATGGCGAATATTCGCGATATCGCCACGGGCGTTCGTGAATCCGCGCGTTTCTATGTGGAACTGCACAAGCTGGGCGTCAATATTCAGTGCTTTGATGTCGGCGGCGGTCTGGGTGTGGACTATGAAGGTACTCGTTCGCAGTCCGACTGTTCAGTGAATTACGGCCTCAATGAATACGCCAACAATATCATCTGGGCGATTGGCGATGCGTGTGAAGAAAATGGTCTGCCGCATCCGACAGTAATCACCGAATCGGGTCGTGCGGTGACTGCGCATCACACCGTGCTGGTGTCGAATATCATCGGCGTGGAACGTAACGAATACACGGTGCCGACCGCGCCAGCAGAAGACGCGCCGCGCGCGCTGCAAAGCATGTGGGAAACCTGGCAGGAGATGCACGAACCGGGAACTCGCCGTTCTCTGCGTGAGTGGTTACATGACAGCCAGATGGACTTGCACGATATTCATATCGGCTATTCTTCGGGCACCTACAACCTGCAAGAACGCGCGTGGGCTGAGCAGCTTTATCTGAGCATGTGTCATGAAGTGCAAAAGCAGCTGGATCCGCAAAACCGCGCACATCGCCCGATTATCGACGAATTGCAGGAACGTATGGCGGACAAAATGTACGTCAACTTCTCGCTGTTCCAGTCGATGCCGGACGCATGGGGGATCGACCAGTTGTTCCCGGTTCTGCCGCTGGAAGGGCTGAATCAAGTTCCGGAGCGCCGCGCCGTGCTGCTGGATATTACCTGTGACTCTGACGGTGCCATCGACCACTATATTGATGGTGATGGTATTGCCACAACAATGCCTATGCCGGAGTACGATCCAGAGAATCCGCCGATGCTCGGTTTCTTTATGGTCGGCGCATATCAGGAGATCCTCGGCAACATGCACAACCTGTTTGGTGATACCGAAGCGGTTGATGTGTTCGTCTTCCCTGATGGTAGCGTAGAAGTGGAACTGTCTGACGAAGGCGATACCGTGGCGGACATGCTGCAATATGTACAGCTCGATCCGAAAACGCTGTTAACCCAGTTCCGTGATCAAGTGAAGAAAACCGATCTTGATGCTGAACTGCAACAACAGTTCCTGGAAGAGTTCGAGGCAGGTCTGTACGGTTATACTTATCTTGAAGATGAGTAATTAAGATTATTCCGCTATCGGGTCGATTTATTTATGTAAATCGACCCGCTTTCTTTTTATATATTCTTAAAAATAATTTAGCTGCTTTCCTTATTAAATAATCTCCCTACAATCGCTGCATTAATTAAATGCAGAGGGAACGGTTATGAAAAAATGGAAAGTACGTAGCGCGTTGGTGGCATTAGTCGTGCTGCTGGCCGGTTGTTCCAGTAATGCGCAGTATAATAGCAGTGCATCGGGCAATGTCGGCACCGCCTGGGGTGGGGATGTGCACTCAACGGTTCAGGGCGTATCTGCTGAACGAGCCTGGCGCGATCCGGCAGAGATGATCGTTATTAGTTATTCGACTAATGTTCCTTCCGGCTACGACCGCGTTTATAGCATCCGTATTAACGAACTTGAATATGCTATTCGCGATGGTAATTTTAATTCTCTACCTATTACGCGGATTTATAATTCATCAGGTAAAGAACTACGCTATATAGTCCATGCCAGAGTAGGAATGAATTACCAATTATATGTCCGCAATTACAGTCGTAACACCAACTACGAGATCGTTGCGACAGTTGATGGCCTGGATGTTCTCAATGGTAAACAAGGTTCCCTGAATAACAACGGCTATATTGTGAATGCCGGGGATTCGTTGGCGATTAAAGGATTCCGCAAAGATAAACATACCGAAGCGGCTTTTCAGTTCGCCAACGTTGCGGATTCCTACGCAGCCAATTCGGCGCAAGGCGATGTGCGTAATACCGGTGTAATCGGCTTTGCCGCCTTTGAATTACAAGGCCCGGCGCAAAATGCGCTGCCACCGTGCTCTGGACAAGCGTTTCCGGCGGACAACAATGGCTATGCGCCGCCACCGTGTCGGAAATAGTAACCTCGCTTGATGCCTCGCCCATTTAAGGCGATAATTAGCACAAAATTGTGTTTCGCAAATCCAACCCTTCCTCGTCGGGCCTAACGACGCGGAAGGGTTTTTTTTATATCGACTTTGTAATAGGAGTCCATCCATGAGCACCTTAGGTCATCAATACGATAACTCACTGGTTTCTAACGCCTTTGGTTTTTTACGCCTGCCGATGAACTTCCAGCCGTACGACAGCGACGCCGACTGGGTAATTACCGGCGTGCCGTTCGATATGGCCACTTCTGGTCGTGCGGGTGGACGCCACGGTCCGGCGGCGATCCGTCAGGTTTCGACGAATCTGGCCTGGGAACACAACCGCTTCCCGTGGAATTTCGACATGCGCGAGCGTCTGAACGTGGTGGACTGTGGCGATCTGGTGTATGCCTTCGGCGATGCTCGTGAGATGAGCGAGAAGCTGCAGGCGCATGCTGAAAAGCTGCTGGCTGCCGGTAAGCGTATGCTCTCCTTCGGTGGTGACCACTTTGTTACCCTGCCGCTGCTGCGTGCTCATGCGAAGCATTTCGGCAAAATGGCGCTGGTACACTTTGACGCCCACACCGATACCTATGCGAACGGTTGTGAATTTGACCACGGCACCATGTTCTATACCGCGCCGAAAGAAGGTCTGATCGACCCGAATCACTCCGTACAGATTGGTATTCGTACCGAGTTTGATAAAGACAACGGCTTTACCGTACTGGACGCCTGCCAGGTGAACGATCGCAGCGTGGATGACGTTATCGCCCAGGTGAAACAGATTGTAGGTGATATGCCCGTTTACCTGACCTTTGATATTGACTGCCTGGATCCTGCTTTTGCACCAGGCACCGGTACCCCGGTAATTGGCGGCCTGACCTCCGATCGCGCCATTAAACTGGTACGCGGCCTGAAAGATCTCAACATTGTTGGGATGGACGTAGTGGAAGTGGCTCCGGCATACGATCAGTCGGAAATCACCGCTCTGGCAGCAGCGACGCTGGCGCTGGAGATGCTGTATATTCAGGCGGCGAAAAAGGGCGAGTAAGCGCCAGATGCGATGTCGCCCGTAGGCCGGATAAGATGCGTCAGCATCGCATCCGGCATTGCGGACAGGGTAACAAATGTGTCATTCATGTCAGATGCGGCGTGAACGCCTTATCTGACCTACGTTCGGCACCACCAGGCTTTACTTAACCCCATCCGCGCTCATACGATCGCGAATATGCTGGGCGCGTTCGGCGGATGCCGGATGGTCGTCAAACATTGAGCTTTGGCGGCCTTCTTCCAGTTTCGCCAGTTTTTCAAAGCTGGTGGCAAGACCAGCCGGGCTGATGCCGCGTTGGCGCAGAAGATCGTAAGAATAATCATCGGCTTCTGCTTCCTGGCGCTGGGAGAATTGCGAATTGACTAATTTCTCGCCCAGATCACCAAGTTGCGATTGCGATAAACTGCCGACAATCCCGCCCGCAGAGGCTGCCGCGACTCTCACGGCGTTGGTACCTAATGCAACTTGCATCCCTTTCTTCACATGGCCTAACGCGACGTGCCCCATTTCGTGACCGATCACCGCTTCGACTTCGTTATCCGTCATCATATCCATCAGCCCGCTATAGACGCGGATACAGCCGTTTGCCATCGCAAAAGCATTCACATCCTTCGCCATATACACTTTGTAATTCACCGGCTGACCGTTGATATTGTTGCCTAGCGCATTGGCAATAGTTGTCAGACGTTTAGCGTATTCGCTATTGGCTGGCGCAATCGTCGCCTTGCTGTCCATCTCCTGACATGCCTGATCGCTCAGGGCTTTCACCTGCGCATCACTCAAACTGTAAGCCTGAAAAGCTTCCGCTCCTGATGAGAGCAGTCCGTTGGAGTCCATATTCTGGCAACCGGTCAGTACCGTTGCCACGCTCATTGCTACCAATAAGGCGCGAATTTTCATGTTTTCTCTTCCGCACAAGGTCAGGATTATTCTAAAAATGCGCCGTTTGCAGGTGAATCGACGCTCAGTCTCAGTATAAGGAAAAGCGCAGCGGACGGGCGAGCAGATTGCGCAACATGCGAGCATGATCCAGAGATTTCTGAAGCGGCAAAAGGATGTTCCATGTACATGACGCGCGGCTTGCGGTAAATTGTTGGCAAATTTTCCGGCGTAGCCCAAAACGCGCTGTCGTCAAGTCGTTAAGGGCGTGCCCTTCATCATCCGATCTGGAGTCAAAATGTCCTCACGTAAAGAGCTTGCCAATGCTATTCGTGCGCTGAGCATGGACGCAGTACAGAAAGCCAAATCCGGTCACCCGGGTGCCCCTATGGGTATGGCTGACATTGCCGAAGTCCTGTGGCGTGATTTCCTGAAACACAACCCGCAGAATCCGTCCTGGGCTGACCGTGACCGCTTCGTGCTGTCCAACGGCCACGGCTCCATGCTGATCTACAGCCTGCTGCACCTCACCGGTTACGATCTGCCGATGGAAGAACTGAAAAACTTCCGTCAACTGCATTCCAAAACTCCGGGCCACCCGGAAGTGGGTTACACCGCTGGTGTGGAAACCACTACAGGTCCGCTGGGTCAGGGTATTGCCAATGCAGTCGGTATGGCGATTGCAGAAAAAACGCTGGCGGCGCAGTTTAACCGTCCGGGCCACGACATCGTCGACCACTACACCTACGCCTTCATGGGCGACGGCTGCATGATGGAAGGCATCTCCCATGAAGTTTGCTCTCTGGCGGGTACGCTGAAGCTGGGTAAACTGATTGCGTTCTACGATGACAACGGTATCTCTATCGATGGTCACGTTGAAGGCTGGTTCACCGACGACACCGCAATGCGTTTCGAAGCTTACGGCTGGCACGTTATTCGCGGCATTGACGGTCATGACGCGGCATCCATCAAACGCGCTGTAGAAGAAGCGCGCGCTGTGACTGACAAACCGTCTCTGCTGATGTGCAAAACCATCATTGGTTTCGGTTCTCCGAATAAAGCCGGTACTCACGACTCCCACGGTGCGCCGCTGGGCGACGCTGAAATTGCCCTGACCCGCGAACAGCTGGGCTGGAAATATGCACCGTTCGAAATCCCGTCTGAAATCTATGCTCAGTGGGATGCGAAAGAAGCAGGCCAGGCGAAAGAATCCGCATGGAACGAGAAATTCGCTGCTTACGCCAAAGCTTATCCGCAGGAAGCCGCTGAATTTACCCGCCGTATGAAAGGCGAAATGCCGTCTGACTTCGATGCCAAAGCGAAAGAATTCATCGCTAAACTGCAGGCTAATCCGGCGAAAATCGCCAGCCGTAAAGCGTCTCAGAATGCGATTGAAGCGTTCGGCCCGCTGTTGCCGGAATTCCTCGGCGGCTCTGCTGACCTGGCACCGTCTAACCTGACCCTGTGGTCTGGTTCTAAAGCAATCAACGAAGATGCTGCGGGTAACTACATCCACTACGGTGTTCGCGAGTTCGGTATGACCGCGATTGCTAACGGTATCTCCCTGCACGGTGGCTTCCTGCCGTACACCTCCACCTTCCTGATGTTCGTGGAATACGCACGTAACGCCGTACGTATGGCTGCGCTGATGAAACAGCGTCAGGTGATGGTTTACACCCACGACTCCATCGGTCTGGGCGAAGATGGCCCGACTCACCAGCCGGTAGAGCAGGTCGCTTCTCTGCGCGTGACCCCGAACATGTCTACATGGCGTCCGTGTGACCAGGTTGAATCTGCAGTAGCGTGGAAATACGGTGTTGAGCGTCAGGACGGCCCGACTGCGCTTATCCTCTCCCGTCAGAACCTGGCGCAGCAGGAACGTACTGAAGAGCAGCTGGCAAACATCGCGCGCGGTGGTTATGTGCTGAAAGACTGTGCCGGTCAGCCGGAACTGATCTTCATCGCTACCGGTTCTGAAGTTGAACTGGCGGTTGCTGCCTACGAAAAACTGACTGCTGAAGGCGTGAAAGCGCGCGTGGTTTCCATGCCGTCTACCGACGCATTCGACAAGCAGGATGCGGCTTACCGTGAGTCTGTACTGCCGAAAGCGGTTACTGCACGCGTTGCGGTGGAAGCTGGCATTGCTGACTACTGGTACAAGTATGTTGGCCTGAACGGTGCTATCGTCGGCATGACCACCTTCGGTGAATCTGCTCCGGCAGAGCTGCTGTTTGAAGAGTTCGGCTTCACCGTTGACAACGTTGTTGCGAAAGCAAAAGAACTGCTGTAATCGGTAAGATGCTTTGTGAGAAGGGCCGCGAAAGCGGCCCTTCAGATTATTGGCAAAGTGCGCGTTGTTCATGTCGGATGCGGCGTGAACGCCTTATCCGACCTACAAGATCGTGCAAATTCAATATATTGCAGGAAGTATGTAGGCCTGATAAGCGTAGCGCATCAGGCAGTTTTGCTTTTGCCATCAGTCTCAAGGGCCGCGAAAGCGGCCCTTTTTTTACTTAGTAGAGATAAACGGAACTGTACTGCCGGGGATCATGGTATCGGGTAGCTTACCGTCCCAACGCTCAGCAGTGGTGAGGGCAACAAGTCCGGGATTATCCCGCAGAGCTTCACCGCGCAGGCGGATCGCTTCTGCTTCAGCCGCACTTTTTAAACGAATAGTTTCAGCCTCTGCCGCGCCTCTTACGCGAATAGTCTCAGCTTCTGCTTTGGCTGCCGCCAGTTTACTGTCTGCTTCTGCCTGGGCCTGAGTTACCGCTATTTGCGCCTGGATTTTCTCTGTTTCCAGATTTTGCTTACGTGTGGCAATGGCGACTTCTGCTTTCATTCGATCTTCAATCGATTTTTCATAAGCGTCAGAAAAATCAATATTTTCAATCTGGACACCATCAATCACCACCGGGCCAACAACGGCTTTACGCATTGCATTTTGCAGATCCTGAACCAGTTTTGTACGATCCTGTACCGCGCTGATGGCGGTATATTGGCCGAAAACGTTCTCCAGTTGAGTTGGCAACTGACGGACAATCAGACGATCTTTTAATGCTTCAATGGTGTTGTAGGTGGTATAAACCGCGCCTGCTTCTGAAGGTTTAATGTGGAAGCTGACTGATACTGTCATTTGTGCCGGTTGCTGGTCGCGGCTGTAGGCCTGTAATCCCTGATAAACCACAGCCTGATTACGCGTGGAAATTTTCTCTACGCTTTCCATAAAAGGGATCTTAAAACCCAGACCCGGCTCGGCAACTTTTACGATTTTTCCGTAGCGCAGCAAAATGCCGCGTTCACCTTCATTAACGGTGTAATACGAGAGAAATGGCAGCACAACCACGGTAAGCACGCCAATGGCGATAGCAATAGATTTTTGTGGGCGAAATGAGGTTATTGAAACAGGTGCTTTCATGAGAATCTTCCTTGAGTAAAGCGTGGGAATATGTCACATGAGGTGAGGAGAAAACAGCCAACAGGTGAGAATTCAGAATCTATAAAGGGGGAGAGCGAAAAACATCGGCTAAAAAAAGTATGTTTTCGAACATTCAATAGATAAATAGAGATATGCATCACAAATACATAGGCAGATAAAACATTGGTTTTGTGATAAACATAACAAACACAAACTTGACTTTATAAGTATAAATTTCATGTTGTTGTTATTTAACATTTTATTATTTTGGTTCATGTTTTTTTTCTTCTCGCGTGCCCAATTGCTTTCATTAAATCGCACGAGTATTTTATTTTTACCGCCGGACGGTACCCTAAAAATAAAATAAGGATAATTTATGCGGCTTATTGATTATTCTCCAGAATCATCAATCTCAGTTATACATTCAGCAAAAGATTGGCAGGAAGCTATCAATTTCTCGATGGCATCATTGCTGGATAAAAACTATATCAGCGAGAATTACATTCAGGCTATTAAAGATTCCACCATTAACAATGGCCCTTATTATATTCTCGCACCAGGCGTGGCAATGCCTCATGCGCGACCGGAATGTGGGGCGCTTAAAACCGGGATGTCTTTGACGTTACTTAAACAAGGCGTTTATTTTCCGGGGAATGACGAACCGATTAAATTACTTATCGGTCTTTCTGCTGCCGATGCCGATTCGCACATTGGCGCTATTCAGGCGTTAAGTGAATTGCTGTGCGAAGAAGAAATACTTGAACAACTCTTAACTGCAACATCAGAAAAACAATTAGCGGACATTATCAGCCGCGAATAATGACTCTCTCCTCTACAGGATAATATTATGGAAAACAAGTCTGCTCGTGCAAAGGTCCAGGCTTTTGGGGGCTTTTTGACGGCAATGGTCATCCCCAATATTGGTGCTTTTATTGCCTGGGGTTTTATTACTGCATTATTTATTCCTACTGGTTGGTTGCCTAACGAACATTTCGCCAAAATTGTCGGCCCGATGATTACCTATTTATTGCCCGTAATGATTGGTTCTACCGGTGGCCATTTAGTCGGCGGTAAACGCGGCGCAGTCATGGGCGGAATAGGGACAATTGGTGTAATCGTCGGCGCAGAAATCCCGATGTTCCTTGGTTCAATGATCATGGGACCGTTAGGTGGGCTGGTCATAAAATATGTCGATAAGGCACTGGAAAAACGCATACCTGCTGGTTTTGAGATGGTTATCAATAACTTCTCATTAGGTATCACCGGGATGCTCCTTTGTCTGCTGGGTTTTGAAGTTATCGGCCCGGCGGTGTTAATTGCCAATACTTTCGTCAAAGAGTGTATTGAGGCGCTGGTACATGCGGGCTATCTGCCTTTGCTGTCAGTCATCAATGAACCGGCGAAAGTGCTTTTCCTCAATAATGCGATAGATCAGGGCGTCTATTACCCGTTGGGGATGCAACAGGCTTCAGTTAACGGTAAATCCATCTTCTTTATGGTGGCGTCCAACCCTGGGCCTGGCTTAGGTCTGCTGCTGGCGTTTACTTTGTTTGGTAAAGGGATGAGTAAACGTTCTGCGCCCGGGGCGATGATTATTCACTTCCTCGGTGGGATCCACGAACTGTATTTCCCGTATGTGCTGATGAAGCCGCTGGCCATCATTGCCATGATTGCCGGCGGTATGTCTGGCACCTGGATGTTTAACTTACTGGACGGTGGTCTGGTGGCTGGTCCAAGTCCGGGGTCTATCTTTGCTTACCTTGCACTGACGCCGAAAGGCTCGTTCCTGGCGACAATTGCCGGTGTTACGGTAGGTACCCTGGTGTCCTTTGCTATCACTTCCGTAATACTGAAGATGGAAAAAACGGTGGAAACGGAGAGCGAGGATGAGTTTGTGCAGTCCGCCAATGCGGTTAAGGCGATGAAACAAGAAGGTGCATTCTCGTTAAGCCGGGTTAAGCGTATCGCCTTTGTTTGCGATGCGGGAATGGGCTCCAGCGCGATGGGCGCAACCACCTTCCGTAAGCGCCTGGAAAAAGCGGGGCTGGCAATAGAAGTAAAACATTACGCGATAGAAAACGTGCCTGCAGATGTGGATATCGTCGTTACTCACGCTAGTCTGGAAGGGCGCGTGAAACGTGTGACGGATAAACCGCTGATATTGATTAATAACTATATTGGCGATCCCAAACTCGACACTTTATTTAATCAATTAACCGCTGAACATAAAAACTGATTGCCGAGGTAAAAATGAAAACCAAAGTTGCTGCTATTTATGGCAAGCGGGATGTCCGTCTGCGCGAATTTGAACTGCCCGAAATTACCGATAATGAACTGCTGGTGAGTGTAATTTCTGACAGTGTGTGTTTATCGACCTGGAAAGCGGCGTTACTCGGTAGCGAACATAAACGGGTGCCCGACGATTTAGAAAATCATCCGGTCATTACCGGGCATGAATGTGCCGGGATTATTGTTGAAGTGGGGAAAAATCTTACCGACAAATATAAAAAAGGCCAACGTTTTGTATTGCAACCGGCGATGGGGCTACCAAGCGGGTATTCTGCGGGATACAGCTACGAATATTTTGGCGGTAACGCCACCTATATGATTATTCCAGAGGTAGCCATTAATTTGGGCTGCGTATTACCGTATCACGGATCTTATTTTGCTGCGGCGTCGCTGGCAGAGCCTATGTGCTGCATTATTGGCGCTTATCATGCCAATTATCACACCACGCAATATGTTTATGAGCATCGCATGGGCGTCAAACCTGGCGGCAATATTGCGCTGCTGGCGTGTGCGGGCCCGATGGGGATAGGCGCTATCGATTACGCTATTAACGGCGGCATACAACCTTCGCGGGTAGTGGTGGTCGATATCGACGAAAAACGCCTGGCACAGGTGCAGAAGCTGCTGCCGGTGGAGCTGGCGGCCAGCAAAGGCATTGAGCTGATATATGTGAATACCAAAGGAATGGCCGATCCGGTACAGAAGCTGCGGGCGCTGACAGCAGATGCCGGATTCGATGACATTTTTGTTTATGCGGCGGTGCCTGCTGTCGTTGAGATGGCTGACGAATTACTGGCGGAAGATGGCTGCCTGAACTTCTTTGCCGGGCCGACGGATAAAAACTTCAAAGTGCCGTTTAATTTCTACAACGTCCATTACAACAGCACGCACGTCGTCGGTACATCGGGTGGTTCAACGGACGATATGAAAGAGGCGATTGCCCTTAGCGCCACGGGGCAGTTGCAACCGTCGTTTATGGTGACCCATATCGGTGGCCTGGATGCAGTGCCAGATACCGTTCTCAATTTACCGGATATCCCCGGTGGTAAAAAACTCATTTACAACGGCGTTACCATGCCGCTCACCGCCATTGCCGATTTTGCCGAAAAAGGCAAAACAGATCCGCTGTTTAAAGAGCTTGCGCGGCTGGTTGAGGAAACGCACGGCATCTGGAATGAACAGGCCGAGAAATATCTGCTGGCGCAATTTGGCGTTGATATCGGGGAGGCCGCGCAATGATGTCCCTGGCGTGGCCATTATTTCGCGTTACGGAGCAGGCAGCGTTGGCTGCCTGGCCGCAAACCGGATGTGGCAACAAAAATAAAATTGATGGCCTGGCGGTCACCGCGATGCGCCAGGCATTAAACGATGTCGCTTTTCGTGGGCGAGTGGTCATCGGCGAGGGAGAAATTGACCATGCGCCGATGCTGTGGATTGGCGAAGAGGTGGGCAAAGGCGATGGGCCAGAAGTCGATATCGCGGTCGATCCGATTGAAGGCACCCGGATGGTGGCAATGGGGCAGAGTAATGCGTTGGCGGTAATGGCCTTCGCACCACGAGGTAGCCTTCTACACGCGCCCGATATGTATATGAAAAAGCTGGCCGTTAATCGGCTTGCGGCGGGCGCGATTGATCTGGCGTTACCCCTGGCGGACAACTTGCGCAATGTGGCGAAAGCGTTAGGCAAACCGCTGGACCAGCTACGTATGGTTACGCTGGATAAACCGCGCCTGAGAGCCGCAATTGAGGAAGCGACACAACTGGGCGTGAAGGTTTTTGCCCTGCCGGATGGCGATGTCGCCGCCAGCGTGCTGACCTGCTGGCAGGATAATCCTTACGATGTGATGTACACCATCGGCGGCGCGCCGGAAGGAGTTATTTCTGCCTGTGCTGTTAAAGCATTGGGCGGGGATATGCAGGCCGAGCTGATTGATTTTTGCCAGGCCAAAGGGGATTACACGGAAGATCGGCAGATTGCAGAACAGGAACGCCAGCGTTGCAAGGCAATGGGCGTTGACGTTAACCGTGTGTACTCGCTCGATGAGCTGGTGAAGGGGAACGATATCCTCTTTAGTGCTACGGGCGTGACGGGCGGCGAGTTGGTGAATGGTATCCAACAGACGGCGAATGGGGTGCGGACGCAGACATTACTGATCGGCGGCGCGGACCAAACGTGTAATATAATAGACTCCCTGCATTGATGGTGATCTATCGGAAGACGAATGGCGACGCTGACAGAAGATGATGTGCTTGAGCAACTGGACGCACAGGACAATTTATTGTCATTTATGAAAACTGCGCATTCTATTTTGCTCCAGGGGATACGCCAGTTTCTGCCGTCGCTGTTTGTCGATAACGATGAAGAGATCGTCGAATATGCAGTGAAGCCGTTACTCGCCCAAAGCGGCCCGCTTAACGATATTGATGTTGCACTGCGTTTGATTTATGCGCTGGGGAAAATGGATAAATGGCTGTACGCCGATATCACGCATTTTTCCCAGTTCTGGCATTACCTGAACGAACAGGATGAAACGCCCGGATTTGCCGATGACATTACCTGGGATTTTATCAGCAACGTCAATAGCATAACCCGCAATGCGACGCTCTATGACGCGTTAAAAGCGATGAAGTTCGCTGATTTCGCCGTCTGGTCAGAGGTGCGTTTTAGTGGGATGGTCAAAACGGCGCTGACGCTGGCAGTAACGACCACCTTAAAGGAATTAACGCCGTGAAAATCGAACTGACGGTGAATGGATTAAAGGTACAGGCACAGTACCCGAACGAAGAGATTGAAAATGTGCATACACCGTTGCTGCGTATGCTGGCAGCCTTACAGACGGTAAATCCGCAGCGGCGTACGGTGGTTTTTCTTTGCGCTCCGCCGGGGACGGGTAAATCTACCCTAACCACCTTCTGGGAATATCTCGCGCAACAAGACCCGGAACTACCCGCTATTCAGACGCTGCCGATGGATGGTTTTCACCATTACAATAGCTGGCTGGATGCGCATCAATTGCGCTCCTTTAAAGGCGCACCAGAGACATTCGATGTGGCAAAACTGGCGGAAAATCTGCGCCAGGTAATGGAAGGGGATTGTACGTGGCCGCAGTACGATCGACAAAAGCATGATCCTGTTGAAGATGCGTTGCACGTTACCGCACCACTCGTCATCGTCGAAGGAAACTGGTTGTTGCTGGACGACGAGAAGTGGCGGGCGTTGGCATCTTTCTGCGATTTTTCTGTTTTTATTCATGCCCCCGTTCAAATTCTGCGGGAACGCTTGATTAGTCGTAAAATTGCGGGGGGATTATCGCGGGATGAAGCCGAAGCTTTTTATGCCCGAACCGATGGCCCTAATGTCGAGCGTGTGCTGCTGAATAGTTGTCAGGCCAATCTGATATTAGAGATGACGGAAGAAGGCAGGTATCACTTCATAAGCTGACAATTTATTCCAGTTATTGTGCGGTTATTATTACGCCAGTCTGGAATAAAGCCTCCTGCAAGAAGGGAAGAAAGTGTGATACAAGTCAGATAATTGTCTTCTTTGACTGGACAATCATTCCTTTTATTCCACGTTTCGCTTATCCTAGCTGAAGCGTTTCAGTCGATTAAATGTTCGACAATTAACCAATCAGTCGCAGTTTGCGACAGGTAAGGTTTCCCCGGACGATTTGCTGGATTACTCTGTTTGGCAAATTTGCTCAGGGAAAACCTTGCAGGAGATCTATGACCGTACGCGTAGCGATAAATGGCTTCGGTCGCATCGGGCGTAATGTGGTTCGTGCTTTGTATGAATCCGGACGCCGGGCGGAAATTACCGTGGTGGCAATCAACGAACTGGCGGATGCTGCGGGCATGGCGCATTTGTTGAAATATGACACCAGTCATGGCCGTTTTGCATGGGAAGTACGACAGGAACGCGATCAACTTTTTGTTGGTGATGACGCCATCCGCGTATTACACGAACGTTCACTGCAATCGCTCCCATGGCGTGAACTTGGCGTCGATGTGGTTCTTGACTGCACCGGCGTATATGGCTCCCGCGAGCATGGCGAAGCGCATATTGCCGCCGGGGCCAAAAAAGTGCTCTTTTCACATCCTGGTAGTAATGATCTCGACGCGACCGTGGTTTACGGCGTCAATCAGGATCAACTTCGTGCGGAACACCGCATCGTTTCTAACGCTTCCTGTACCACGAATTGCATAATTCCCGTCATCAAATTGTTAGATGATGCGTACGGTATTGAGTCCGGCACTGTGACCACAATTCACTCCGCCATGCACGATCAACAGGTTATTGATGCATACCATCCTGACCTGCGTCGCACCCGGGCAGCCAGCCAGTCGATCATTCCAGTCGATACTAAACTGGCCGCCGGTATCACACGATTTTTTCCGCAATTTAACGATCGCTTTGAAGCAATTGCGGTGCGTGTACCAACCATAAATGTGACGGCAATCGATTTAAGCGTGACGGTGAAGAAACCTGTAAAAGCCAATGAAGTCAACCTGTTGCTGCAAAAAGCAGCACAAGGTGCATTTCATGGTATAGTTGACTATACGGAATTGCCGTTGGTCTCTGTAGATTTTAACCACGATCCGCACAGTGCCATTGTCGATGGCACCCAAACCCGGGTCAGTGGCGCACACCTGATCAAAACGTTGGTCTGGTGCGATAACGAATGGGGCTTTGCTAACCGAATGCTCGACACGACGTTAGCTATGGCTACTGTTGCTTTCAGGTAAGACGCAAGCAGCGTCTGCAAAACTTTTAGAATCAACGAGAGGATTCACCATGTCTGTAATTAAGATGACCGATCTGGATCTTGCTGGGAAACGTGTATTTATCCGTGCGGATCTGAACGTACCAGTAAAAGACGGGAAAGTAACCAGCGACGCGCGTATCCGTGCTTCTCTGCCGACCATCGAACTGGCCCTGAAACAAGGCGCGAAAGTGATGGTAACTTCCCACCTGGGTCGTCCTACCGAAGGCGAGTACAACGAAGAATTCTCTCTGCTGCCGGTTGTTAACTACCTGAAAGACAAACTGTCTAACCCGGTTCGTCTGGTTAAAGATTACCTCGACGGCGTTGACGTTGCTGAAGGTGAACTGGTTGTTCTGGAAAACGTTCGCTTCAACAAAGGCGAGAAGAAAGACGACGAAACCCTGTCCAAAAAATATGCTGCACTGTGTGACGTGTTCGTAATGGACGCATTCGGTACTGCTCACCGCGCGCAGGCTTCTACTCACGGTATCGGTAAATTCGCTGATGTTGCGTGCGCAGGCCCGCTGCTGGCAGCTGAACTGGACGCGCTGGGTAAAGCACTGAAAGAACCTGCTCGCCCGATGGTGGCTATCGTTGGTGGTTCTAAAGTATCTACCAAACTGACCGTTCTGGACTCCCTGTCTAAAATCGCTGACCAGCTGATCGTGGGTGGTGGTATCGCTAACACCTTTATCGCGGCACAAGGCCACGATGTGGGTAAATCCCTGTACGAAGCTGACCTGGTTGACGAAGCAAAACGTCTGCTGACCACCTGCAACATTCCGGTTCCGTCTGACGTTCGCGTAGCAACTGAGTTCTCTGAAACTGCACCGGCTACCCTGAAATCTGTTAACGATGTGAAAGCTGACGAGCAGATCCTGGATATCGGCGATGCTTCTGCGCAGGAACTGGCTGAAATCCTGAAGAATGCGAAAACCATTCTGTGGAACGGCCCGGTTGGTGTGTTCGAATTCCCGAACTTCCGCAAAGGTACTGAAATCGTGGCTAACGCTATCGCAGACAGCGAAGCGTTCTCCATCGCTGGCGGCGGCGACACTCTGGCAGCAATCGACCTGTTCGGCATTGCTGACAAAATCTCCTACATCTCCACTGGCGGCGGCGCATTCCTCGAATTCGTGGAAGGTAAAGTACTGCCTGCAGTAGCGATGCTCGAAGAGCGCGCTAAGAAGTAAAAAATCACAGGGCAGGGAAACCTGCCCTTGTTGCAGCGCGCTTTTAGAGCACGCATTTTTTCATACTCTAAATAATTCGAGTTGCAGGAAGGCGACAAGAGAGTGAATCCCCAGGAGCTTACATAAGTAAGTGATTGGGGTGAGCGAACGCAGACGCAGCACATGCAACTTGAAGTATGACGAGTATAAGGCCCGACGATACAGGACAAGAGACATGTCTAAGATTTTTGATTTCGTAAAACCTGGCGTAATCACTGGTGATGACGTACAGAAAGTTTTCCAGGTAGCAAAAGAAAACAACTTCGCACTGCCAGCAGTAAACTGCGTCGGTACTGACTCCATCAACGCCGTACTGGAAACCGCTGCTAAAGTTAAAGCGCCGGTTATCGTTCAGTTCTCCAACGGTGGTGCTTCCTTTATCGCTGGTAAAGGCGTGAAATCTGACGTTCCGCAGGGCGCTGCTATCCTGGGTGCGATCTCTGGTGCGCATCACGTTCATCAGATGGCTGAACATTATGGTGTTCCGGTTATCCTGCACACTGACCACTGCGCGAAGAAACTGCTGCCGTGGATCGACGGTCTGCTGGACGCAGGTGAAAAACACTTCGCTGCTACCGGTAAGCCGCTGTTCTCTTCTCACATGATCGACCTGTCTGAAGAATCTCTGCAAGAGAACATTGAAATCTGCTCTAAATACCTGGAGCGCATGTCCAAAATCGGCATGACTCTGGAAATCGAACTGGGTTGCACCGGTGGTGAA
This sequence comes from Escherichia sp. MOD1-EC4550, assembly GCF_963876935.1. Taxonomy (NCBI): domain Bacteria; kingdom Pseudomonadati; phylum Pseudomonadota; class Gammaproteobacteria; order Enterobacterales; family Enterobacteriaceae; genus Escherichia; species Escherichia sp. MOD1-EC4550. Next base: position 124,100 of record NZ_CAWNSE010000023.1, on the reverse strand, counting down.
GAAGACGGCGTGGACAACAGCCACATGGACGCTTCTGCACTGTACACCCAGCCGGAAGACGTTGATTACGCATACACCGAGCTGAGCAAAATCAGCCCGCGCTTCACCATCGCAGCGTCCTTCGGTAACGTACACGGCGTATACAAGCCGGGTAACGTTGTTCTGACTCCGACCATCCTGCGTGACTCTCAGGAATATGTTTCCAAGAAACACAACCTGCCGCACAACAGCCTGAACTTCGTATTCCACGGCGGTTCCGGTTCTACTGCTCAGGAAATCAAAGACTCCGTAAGCTACGGCGTAGTGAAAATGAACATCGATACCGATACCCAATGGGCAACCTGGGAAGGTGTTCTGAACTACTACAAAGCGAACGAAGCTTATCTGCAGGGTCAGTTGGGCAACCCGAAAGGCGAAGATCAGCCGAACAAGAAATACTACGATCCGCGCGTATGGCTGCGTGCCGGTCAGACTTCGATGATCGCTCGTCTGGAAAAAGCATTCCAGGAACTGAACGCGATCGACGTTCTGTAAGATATTCCTTTCTGCTTATCTCAAGGCCCGCTCTGCGGGTCTTTTTTTCGCCAAAAGAAAAAATGCCTGATGCGCTACGCTTATCAGGCCTACACGTATCCTGCAATATATTGAATTTGCAGGTTTTTGTAGGCTGGATAAGGCGTTAAAGCCGCATCCGGTATGACAAAGCGCACATTGATATCTGTCTGAGGCCCGCTCTGCGGATCTTTTTTCACCAAAAGCAAGGTGATGCAGATGAGAAATCTGTGATCTATTTGGCAAAATTATGCTTTATTGTTTACCCTTGTCAGACTGCCCGTCATAAGGCGGCGGAGTGTATTTCTCCATTTTGAGTCAGTTGAAAAGGAATATTGAATGGAAGATTTGAATGTTGTCGATAGCATAAACGGCGCGGGGAGCTGGCTGGTGGCTAACCAGGCGCTGCTGCTAAGTTATGCAGTAAACATCGTGGCGGCACTCGCGATCATCATCGTTGGTTTGATTATCGCGCGGATGATTTCCAACGCGGTGAATCGCCTGATGATCTCCCGTAAAATCGATGCCACCGTTGCTGATTTTCTTTCTGCATTAGTCCGTTACGGAATTATCGCCTTTACGCTAATCGCTGCACTGGGCCGCGTGGGCGTACAAACAGCGTCAGTCATTGCTGTACTCGGTGCCGCCGGCTTAGCTGTTGGTCTGGCTTTGCAGGGGTCACTGTCTAACCTGGCCGCTGGCGTGTTACTGGTCATGTTCCGCCCGTTCCGTGCCGGAGAATATGTTGACCTCGGCGGCGTAGCCGGTACTGTGCTGAGCGTGCAGATTTTCTCCACCACCATGCGTACTGCAGACGGTAAAATTATCGTTATTCCGAACGGTAAAATTATTGCCGGGAATATTATTAACTTCTCCCGCGAGCCAGTTCGCCGTAACGAATTTATTATTGGCGTGGCGTATGATTCCGATATCGATCAGGTTAAGCAGATCCTGACCGATATTATCCAGTCTGAAGACCGCATTTTGAAAGATCGCGAAATGACTGTGCGTCTGAACGAACTTGGCGCATCGTCGATTAATTTCGTGGTCCGCGTCTGGAGCAAAAGCGGCGATCTACAAAACGTGTACTGGGATGTGCTGGAGCGTATTAAACGTGAATTTGATGCCGCCGGTATCAGCTTCCCATACCCGCAAATGGATGTGAACTTTAAGCGGGTGAAAGAAGACAAAGCTGCATAATCAACGCTGAGGCCAGATAATACTCTCTGGCCTCTCTCTTATTAGTTTTTCTGATTGCCAATTAATATTATCAATTTCCGCTAATAACAATCCCGCGATATAGTCTCTGCATCAGATACTTAATTCGGAATATCCAACGTGTTTTCTTATTACTTTCAAGGTCTTGCACTTGGGGCGGCTATGATCCTACCGCTCGGTCCACAAAATGCTTTTGTGATGAATCAGGGCATTCGTCGTCAGTACCACATAATGATTGCCTTACTTTGTGCTATCAGCGATTTGGTCCTGATTTGCGCCGGGATTTTTGGTGGCAGTGCGTTATTGATGCAGTCGCCGTGGTTGCTGGCGCTGGTCACCTGGGGCGGCGTAGCCTTCTTGCTGTGGTATGGTTTTGGCGCTTTTAAAACCGCAATGAGCAGTAATATTGAGTTAGCCAGTGCCGAAGTCCTGAAGCAAGGAAGATGGAAAATTATCGCCACCATGCTGGCAGTGACCTGGCTGAATCCGCATGTTTACCTGGATACTTTTGTGGTGCTGGGTAGCCTTGGGGGGCAGCTTGATGTTGAACCAAAACGTTGGTTTGCGCTCGGGACAATTAGCGCCTCTTTCCTCTGGTTCTTTGGTCTGGCTCTTCTCGCAGCCTGGCTGGCACCGCGTCTGCGTACGGCAAAAGCACAGCGCATTATCAATCTGGTAGTGGGATGTGTTATGTGGTTTATTGCCTTGCAGCTGGCGAGAGACGGTATTGCTCATGCACAAGCCTTGTTCAGTTAGGCGCTATCTGATGGAAAAATAAAACAGAGGCGCTAAGCTTGCCTCCAGAGGTCCTGAATTTTGGGCAAGTCAATTAACACGGAGAGACTAACGTGAAGTTCAAAGTTATCGCCCTGGCGGCATTAATGGGTATTAGCGGGATGGCAGCGCAGGCTAACGAATTGCCGGATGGACCGCATATTGTCACCTCCGGTACGGCAAGCGTGGATGCGGTGCCAGACATTGCCACTCTTGCGATTGAAGTCAACGTGGCCGCGAAGGATGCCGCTACTGCCAAGAAACAGGCGGATGAGCGCGTCGCACAATACATTTCCTTCCTTGAACTCAATCAGATCGCGAAAAAAGATATCAGCTCAGCGAACTTACGCACCCAGCCAGATTATGATTATCAGGATGGTAAAAGTATCCTGAAAGGCTACCGTGCTGTGAGAACGGTGGAAGTCACGCTCCGTCAGTTAGACAAACTGAATTCCTTGCTGGATGGTGCGCTGAAGGCGGGTCTTAACGAAATTCGTTCTGTATCGCTGGGCGTGGCGCAGCCGGATGCCTATAAAGACAAAGCGCGTAAGGCAGCGATTGATAACGCGATTCATCAGGCGCAGGAACTGGCGAACGGCTTTCATCGTAAACTAGGGCCGGTATATAGCGTGCGCTACCATGTTTCCAACTATCAGCCCAGCCCAATGGTGCGGATGATGAAAGCCGATGCCGCGCCGGTCTCAGCCCAGGAAACTTACGAGCAGGCTGCTATTCAGTTTGATGATCAGGTCGATGTGGTCTTCCAGTTAGAACCTGTGGATCAACAACCCGCTAAAACACCTGCCGCACAATAATACTTGTAGCCCGACGTATTGGTCGGGCTAATGCCTTTACCCGATATTGCCTCCTTTTTCTGTAATTTTCTGTAAAACCATGACGTAATCACCTATCTTTGCTCGCGGTTTCATCAAGGATAGGCTGACTGAAACGGTTAAGCGGACAAGGATGCGGGGGAGCGGGGATGGACATTTTTATTTCGAAAAAGATGCGCAATTTCATTTTATTAGCGCAAACCAATAATATTGCCCGGGCGGCAGAAAAAATCCATATGACGGCTTCGCCATTTGGCAAAAGCATTGCCGCGCTGGAAGAACAAATTGGCTATACGCTATTTACCCGCAAAGATAATAATATCAGCCTCAATAAAGCCGGGCAGGAACTGTATCAAAAACTGTTCCCGGTTTATCAACGGCTTTCTGCGATTGATAATGAAATCCATAACTCAGGACGTCGTTCACGAGAAATTGTGATAGGCATAGATAATACTTATCCGACCATTATTTTTGATCAGTTGATTAGTCTCGGAGATAAGTACGAAGGCGTGACCGCCCAGCCAGTTGAGTTCAGCGAAAACGGCGTTATCGATAATCTTTTTGACCGTCAGTTAGATTTTATAATCTCCCCACAGCATGTATCTGCACGAGTTCAGGAACTGGAAAACCTGACTATCAGTGAACTACCACCGCTGCGATTGGGCTTTCTCGTTTCTCGCCGTTATGAAGAGCGACAAGAGCAAGAGTTGCTTCAGGAGCTACCCTGGCTACAAATGCGCTTTCAGAACCGGGCCAACTTCGAAGCAATGATTGATGCGAATATGCGTCCTTGTGGGATCAATCCCACAATTATTTATCGACCTTACAGTTTTATGGCCAAAATCAGCGCCGTGGAGCGCGGACATTTTCTGACGGTGATCCCGCATTTTGCCTGGCGACTGGTGAATCCGGCAACGCTGAAATATTTTGATGCGCCGCACAGGCCGATGTATATGCAGGAATATCTTTATTCAATCAGAAATCATCGTTATACCGCCACGATGCTTCAGCATATTGCTGAAGATCGTGACGGGACGAGTCATTAACCCAGCATTGAGCCGGTTGCAATTAAATTACGGTGTAAATCGAATACGTGGCTAAGATCGTGGTGAATATGTCCGCCGGGCGCATTTTCCAGATAGCGATGCAGATAATCCCGATACATAGGATGTGCACAATTATCAATGATGGTGCGGGCGCGTTGAAGCGGGGAAAGACCACGCAGATCGGCGATCCCTTGTTCGGTGATGATCACTTTGACGCTGTGTTCGCTGTGATCAACATGGCTGCACATTGGCACGACGGTTGAGATCTTGCCTTCTTTAGCAATCGACGGGGCCATAAAGATCGACAGATACGCGTTGCGTTCAAAATCACCGCTGCCACCGATGCCGTTCATCAGATCGACCCCGGCTACGTGCGTTGAGTTGGCATGCCCGTAAATATCAAACTCCAGGCCGACGTTCAGAGCGATGACGCCCAGACGACGGATGATTTCCGGGTTATTGGAAATCTCCTGCGGACGCAACACAATGCGGCTGGCAAAGTAATCCATATTGTCGTAAATCTTGCGCAGGGAATCGGCCGAGATAGTCAGGCTGGAGGCGCTGGCCCCGCTGATTTTGCCCGTTTCCAGTAAATGCACCACCGATTCCTGTAGCACTTCCGAATACATCATGAACGGAGGAATTTCCGGGTTTTCCCCTAGTCGCGCCATGACTGCATTATTGATATTGCCCACGCCACTTTGCAGCGGCAGAAATTCCGGCGGAATACGCCCATGCGCCATTTCCTGCAACAAGAACGTGACCACGTTATCGGCAATCTGCTGGCACATGGGATTTTGCTTATCCAGCATATTACCGGCGTCGGGCAAGTTGGTTTCCACGACGGCGACAATCTTTTTCGGATCGATTTGCACATAGCGGGTACCGACGCGATCCATTGCATGGAAGATCGACACGCTATTGCGCCGCGGTGGCGCGCCAGGAATCACAATATCCGCCAGTTCTGCAACGCGCGGATCGTGATAGTGATTGAGTTCAATGATCACTTTCTTCGCCCGCAGCAGCCAGGTCGGCGCATTACCGATCCCGCTGGTTAACCAGACTCGACCATCCGGTGCCAGTGCCGATGCTTCAATGACGGCAACATCAATTTCGCCGAAGAAACCGTAATTGACCATTTGCGCCACTTCGCTCAAATGCAGGTCAACGAAACTCACCGCGCCCTGATTGATCTTTTTACGTAAACCGGACGATGTTTGATATGGCGCACGCCAGGAAACAGCATCGGCGTCAGAAAGTACATCGTCAGCGGCGGCGCTGATTGACGCCCCCGTCAGCAGGCGGATTTGATACGGCTTTTTGGCCTCATGCTGTTCGTTAGCTCTGCGGGCAATCGCGTTGGGTAGGGCTTTCGGCGAACCCGCCGGGGTAAAGCCGCTAAATGCCACCATGTCGTTATGCTGGATAATTTCTGCCGCTTCATCGGCGGTCATCCTTGTCCACTGAGTTTCCATTTTTACTCCTTCGATCGCAGGGATTAATGACCAACGAAATTAGGTTTACGTTTTTCGAGGAAAGCGTTCATCCCTTCCTGGTAATCTTCGCTGTCATAAACCGCGCGGCGCATCCCCTGAATACGTTCAAATTCATCGGAGTTCATGGTGTGTGCTTCGCCCAGTACACGCAGTTCTTCTTTGATAACGGCAATGGCTAACGGCGCTTTCTCAGAGATGTGATGCGCCATTTGTAAGGTGAAATCTTCCAGTTCTTCCACTTCCACAACATGGTTGAGGATGCCGACAGCCAGCGCGCGCTGGGCTGTGATTGGCGAAGCGGTAAAAATCAGCTCTTTGACAATGTGGAAGCCCGCGTCGCGGGTCAGGTTGTGAATGCCGACCAGGTTATACGGGACGCCGAGGTTTACAGGCGTCATTGAGAAGGTTGAGGTACTGGCGGCGATGATCAGATCGGAACTCATGATCATTTCAAATGCGCCCCCCCAAACACTACCTTCCACCATCGAAATGATCGGTTTCGGGAATTTTTGGATCATGCGGGTGATTTGACGCAACGGATCATCATAGGAGAGCGGATCGCGACCGCCAGACGGCAGTTCGTGAATATCGTGACCTGCGGAGAAGACTTTGGATCCACTCGGCGCGCGCAAAATGATACAGCGAATTTCCGGCCGGTTGAGATCGCTTAATGCCTGCATAAGATCATCAATAAAGACTTTACTTAAGGCATTAAGTTTTCGGCCATAGTTAAACTCAATGACCGCCACTTTGTTGATAGTGACAACGTTCACATACTGATAAGACATAAAAATTCCTTTAATCAAAATATTGCGTCTGGATAAATTCACTGAGCTGTCGCAGGCCGGTGCGCGGTGAGAGCGTATTGTTTTTGACCGCTAAAAGCGTCTGGCGGTAATAGCGATCGAAATCTTCATTCGCGAACAGGTGATTCAGTACTTCTTCTTCGGTTTGTTTACGCAGCCATTCCACCGATTGTTGTTGCCGCACTTGCTGTAAACGACCACTGGCAGTTAGCGCGGTTTTGAAGTCGATGATGGCGTGCCAGATCTCATCGATTCCACGTTTTTCCAGTGCGCTACAAGTCAGAACTCGTGGCTGCCATTCGTCGTATTTACGTCGCAGAATATGCAGGGCACTCTCGTACATATGCCGGGCAATGGCGACATTGGTATGGTTATCGCCATCGTCTTTGTTGATAACGATCAGATCTGCCACTTCCATCAGCCCCTTTTTAATCCCCTGCAGATCATCGCCGCCACCGGCAATTTGCAACGAGATAAAACAGTCCACCATGCGGGCGACTTCCGTTTCCGACTGTCCGACGCCAACCGTTTCGACAATCACTACGTCATAACCCGCCGCTTCGCATAACAGCATTAATTCCCGCGCTCGCTGACTGGCACCGCCCAGATGGCCGGAGGATGGTACCGGGCGAATAAACGCCGCCTCGGCACGCGCCAGGTCATTCATGCGGGTTTTATCTCCGAGAATGCTACCGCCAGTGACCGGGCTGCTGGGATCGACCGCAATAACTGCAACCTTTAATCCCTCACGAATCAACAACATGCCAAAGGCTTCAAGAAAGGTGCTTTTCCCCGCACCGGGTGTGCCAGTAACGCCCAGTCGCAGGGCGTTACCGCAGTACGGCATAATGGCATCAAGTAGTTGCGTACTTAGCGACTGATGACGCGGGTGACGGCTTTCCACCAGCGTCATGGCCAGGGCGAGCGTGGCACGCTCACCCTGACGTAAGCGGCGAATACTTTCTGCCAGCGTGGCTTCATTAATCATGATGCTGGCTTATCAGATTCAGTACGTCGCGCACGCTGTCGAGCATAGGCGTACCTGGACCATAAATCGCCGCCACGCCGCGCTCCTGCAGGAAGGCGTAATCCTGCGGCGGAATGACGCCACCCGCGACCACGCAGATATCTTCGCGTCCCCATTTTTTCAGCGCTTCGACCAGTTCCGGGATCAGCGTTTTATGACCGGCAGCCAGTGAAGATGCGCCCACTACGTGAACGTCGTTTTCTACTGCCAGGCGGGCGATCTCTTCAGGTGTAGAGAACATCGGGCTTAAATCTACGTCGAAACCGAGATCGGAATAGGCGCTGGCGATCACTTTCGCGCCGCGATCGTGCCCATCCTGGCCCATTTTGGCGATCAGAATGCGCGGGCGACGACCATTGTCGGCAAGGAACTGCTCCGTTTGCGCAACAATGGCATCGAACTCGGAGGCCGATTTTTCCGACTGATGATAGCTTTGCGCAATCACGCCGGTAACACACTGGCTTGGCACCAGATAACGGTCGAAAGCGGCTTCCAGCGCATCGGAAATTTCACCCAGGGTGGCGCGAACGCGAGCGGCATTAACAGCGGCAGCCAGCAGGTTTTCGTTATGCTGTGCGGCGTGAGTCAGGGCGTTCAACGCGGCGGTTACGGCGGCATCATCACGGGTGGCGCGAATGCGTTCCAGCGAAGCAATTTGCTCGTTACGCACCATCACGTTGTCGATCTCAAGTACATCGGTTTCGTCTTCGTGATCCAGTTTGTACTTGTTGACACCAACGATGACACGCTTGCCCTGGTCGATCAACGACTGTTCGCGCGCGGAGGCCTCTTCGATCATTCGTTTTGGCAGACCTGCTTCGATCGCTTTCGCCATGCCACCGGCTTCGTCGATCTGTTGGATAATGGCTCTGGCTTGTTTGACGATTTGATCGGTCAGCGATTCAACGTAATAGGATCCGGCCAGTGGATCGACGGTGCGGCAGAGTTCTGATTCTTCCTGAATGATGATCTGGGTATTGCGGGCAATGCGTGCTGAGAAATCGGTAGGCAAACCCAGCGCTTCATCAAAGGCGTTGGTATGCAGTGACTGAGTACCGCCCAGCGTTGCAGCCAGTGCTTCAATGGTGGTGCGGATAACGTTGTTATACGGATCCTGTTCAGTCAGGCTCCAGCCTGAGGTCTGGCAGTGGGTACGCAGCGCCAGTGATTTCGGATCCTGTGCGCCAAATCCACTGACCGCTTCGCTCCATAAATAACGTGCCGCACGCAACATGGCGACGTTCATAAACAGATCCATGCCAATGCCGAAGAAAAACGACAGGCGAGGAGCGAAGTCATCAATTTTCAGCCCAGCGGAGATTGCTGCTTTGATGTACTCAATCCCATCAGCGAGCGTAAATGCTACCTGCTGCACGCAGTTGGCACCCGCTTCACCCATATGGTAACCGCTGATACTGATGGTATTAAATCGCGGCATGTTGCCGGAACACCAGGCGATGATGTCTGCGATAATACGCATTGACGGTTTTGGCGGGTAAATATAGGTGTTGCGGCAAAGATACTCTTTGAGGATATCGTTCTGAATGGTGCCTGTCAGTTTATCGGGTGTAACACCTTGCTCTTCTGCGGCGACAATATAAAACGCCAGTACTGGTAGTACTGCGCCATTCATGGTCATCGAAACCGACATTTTATCCAGCGGGATCTGGTCGAACAGGACTTTCATATCTTCCACGGTGTCGATGGCGACGCCCGCTTTGCCGACGTCACCCGCAACGCGCGGGTTATCGGAGTCGTAGCCACGGTGGGTGGCAAGGTCAAACGCAACGGAAAGACCTTTTTGCCCGGCGGCCAGGTTACGGCGATAAAAAGCGTTAGACTCTTTTGCTGTCGAGAAACCGGCATACTGACGGATAGTCCACGGTTGGGCGGTATACATAGTGGCACGCGGGCCACGAACGTAGGGTGGCAAACCAGGAAGGGTACCAGTCACTTCCAGATTATCGAGATCGGCTTCAGTATACAGCGGCTTGATGGCGATCCCTTCTGCGGTTTGCTGAACCAGCGAGTCGACAGTTTTCTCCCGACGACTCAATTCCTTGTTGGCAATCTGTTGCCACTCCTGCACGTTAGACATTATTTGCTCCATAAAACGCAATCAAAATGAGGGTATTTGCGCTTACGGTGAGCTTTTTACGTGGGTTTGTCGCCAGCAAAAAAAATGCATCCAGACGTCGTTTTTTGCCGCCTGAGATTTGTCTATTTTGTGATGTGATTCAAGGAATACAAAAAGAACTGGAGGTGATGCCTGGTATGTATTACCAGGCATTATTTGATGGATTATTCCTGACGAAGAACTTTGTGACCATAATCGAGCAACGCATCAGTGACTTTACGCATCATGCGGCTTTCAGGAGCAAAGCGGTGCCAGTAGAGCATCCGGCGTTGAAATAGCCCTGGCGTTAAGTCAATCAGTTCGCCGCTGGCCAGCTCTTTCTCGATTTGCAGGTGTGGGATCATACAGCAGGTGGTGCCCTGACGAGCAAGTTGCACGAATGCTTCCGAAGAATTAACGATATGGCACGGTACGCTGCCTGGGGGCAGATCGAAGTTTTGCTGCAAAAAGGCTTGGTGCATATCGTCAAGATGGTCAAAGGCGACCACAGGTGCTTTCAATAATGCCGAACGCGTTACGCCGTTAGGGAAATATTTTTCGGCAAACGGTTTTGAGCTGACGAACAGATAGTCAAGCGCACCGAGCTTATCGACAAGACAACTCGGCAGCGCCTGATGTTGAATACTCACCGCGCCGACCACTTCGCCGCGGCGCAGACGTTCCTGAGTGCGGGTTTCATCTTCTACCTGCAAGTTGAGGCGGATAGGCGAATCAGCTAACACAGGAGCCAGCGCCGGAAGCAACCACGTCGCCAGACTGTCAGCGTTGACCGCCAGTGAAAGCAGCAGCGGAGTTGAACCGGTTTGTTCATCGCCCAGCCACTCTTCTTCCAGTAACTCCACCTGGCGTAGCAGTGCCAGCAGTTTTTGCCCTTGTTCCGTCGGGCGCGGCGGTACGGTACGCACCAACAGCGGCTGCCCGAACATATTTTCCAGTTGCTTAATGCGCTGTGAGACGGCTGATTGTGTAATGCACAGCTTTTGTGCCGCGCGCTCAAATCCTCGTTCACGTATCACCGCATCCAGTGCCTGTAATGTTCTGTAGTCCGGGCGTTTCATTGCTGTTGTCTGCTCCTGGTAAATGCTTTTTCCTGCACTATGACACAATTTTGCGTCAGGTTGCATATACCGAAGCCGTCGGCGGGTACATTTGTATCAGTGGTTAAACACGCAGCTTAAAAGATCAGGGATTTGCGCTATTGCATTTCGCTCAGCGAGTTCGCGCCCTGGTTGTGTTGAATGGCGTGGCGTTATTGCCTCAATTTGCCTGTAAACAGGGGCTTGCCAACGGTGAACTGGTGCGCCTGTTCGCACCGTGGAGCGGCATACCCAGACCGTTGTATGCTTTATTTGCCGGGCGAAAGGGGATGCCCGCCATTGCGCGATATTTTATGGATGAGTTAACCACGCGGCTTGCCAACGGGGTCTGAATCGCTTTTTTTGTATATACTCGTCATACTTCAAGTTGCATGTGCTGCGTCTGCGTTCGCTCACCCCAGTCACTTACTTCTGTAAGCTCCTGGGGATTCACTCTCTTGTCGCCTTCCTGCAACTCGAATTATTTAGAGTATAATGCGAGTGAAATTTCATACCACAGGCGAAACGATCATGACGCAGGATGAATTGAAAAAAGCAGTAGGATGGGCGGCACTTCAGTATGTTCAGCCCGGCACCATTGTTGGTGTAGGTACAGGTTCCACCGCCGCACACTTTATTGATGCGCTCGGCACGATGAAAGGCCAGATTGAAGGGGCTGTTTCCAGTTCAGATGCTTCCACAGAAAAACTGAAAAGCCTCGGCATTCACGTTTTTGATCTCAACGAAGTCGACAGCCTTGGCATCTACGTCGACGGTGCAGATGAAATCAACGGCCACATGCAGATGATCAAAGGCGGCGGCGCGGCGCTGACCCGTGAAAAAATCATTGCTTCGGTTGCGGAAAAATTTATCTGTATTGCCGACGCCTCCAAGCAGGTTGATATTCTGGGCAAATTCCCGCTGCCAGTAGAAGTTATCCCGATGGCACGTAGTGCAGTGGCGCGCCAGCTGGTGAAACTGGGCGGTCGTCCGGAATACCGTCAGGGCGTGGTGACCGATAACGGCAACGTGATCCTCGACGTCCACGGCATGGAAATCCTTGACCCGATAGCGATGGAAAACGCCATAAATGCGATTCCGGGCGTGGTGACTGTTGGCTTATTTGCTAACCGTGGCGCGGACGTTGCGCTGATTGGCACACCTGACGGTGTCAAAACCATTGTGAAATGATCTGACGGGGGAATCTCCCCCGTTAAAAAAATTCTCTTCGTTAAATTTGGTGACATGTGTCACGTTTTTACCTGGCTATTGTCGATTGCTCTAAATAAATCCTCTAATCCAGCATATTCATCCAAGAAATACCTTTGCGTGATATTTCCTCAACATCGCGACGCAAACGTTCATATTGCCGCAATATTATTTTTTGATATGTTGAAAGGCGGATTCAAATCCGCACACAACATTTCAAAAGACAGGATTGGGTAAATGGCAAAGGTATCGCTGGAGAAAGACAAGATTAAGTTTCTGCTGGTAGAAGGCGTGCACCAAAAGGCGCTGGAAAGCCTTCGTGCAGCGGGTTACACCAACATCGAATTTCACAAAGGCGCGCTGGATGATGAACAATTAAAAGAATCCATCCGCGATGCCCACTTCATCGGCCTGCGATCCCGTACCCATCTGACTGAAGACGTGATCAACGCCGCAGAAAAACTGGTCGCTATTGGCTGTTTCTGTATCGGAACGAACCAGGTTGATCTGGATGCAGCTGCAAAACGCGGGATCCCGGTATTTAACGCACCGTTCTCTAATACGCGCTCTGTTGCGGAGCTGGTAATTGGCGAACTTCTGCTGCTATTGCGCGGCGTACCGGAAGCCAACGCTAAAGCGCACCGTGGTGTCTGGAACAAGCTGGCAGCTGGCTCTTTTGAAGCGCGCGGCAAAAAGCTGGGTATCATCGGCTATGGTCATATTGGTACACAGTTGGGCATTCTGGCTGAATCGCTGGGAATGTATGTTTACTTTTATGATATTGAAAACAAACTGCCGCTGGGCAACGCCACTCAGGTACAGCATCTTTCTGATCTGCTGAATATGAGCGATGTGGTGAGTTTGCATGTGCCAGAGAATCCGTCTACCAAAAATATGATGGGCGCGAAAGAGATTTCGCTAATGAAGCCCGGCTCGTTGCTGATTAATGCCTCGCGCGGAACGGTGGTGGATATTCCGGCGCTGTGTGACGCGCTGGCGAGCAAACACCTGGCAGGTGCGGCAATCGATGTCTTTCCGACGGAACCGGCGACCAACAGCGATCCGTTTACTTCGCCGCTTTGCGAGTTCGACAACGTCCTTCTGACGCCACATATTGGCGGTTCGACTCAGGAAGCGCAGGAGAATATCGGCCTGGAAGTTGCGGGTAAATTGATAAAGTATTCTGACAATGGCTCAACGCTCTCTGCAGTGAACTTCCCGGAAGTCTCGCTGCCACTGCACGGTGGGCGTCGTCTGATGCACATCCACGAAAACCGTCCGGGCGTGTTAACTGCGCTGAACAAAATCTTCGCCGAGCAGGGCGTTAACATCGCTGCCCAGTATCTGCAAACCTCTGCGCAAATGGGTTATGTGGTTATTGATATTGAAGCTGACGAAGACGTTGCCGAAAAAGCGCTGCAGGCAATGAAAGCTATTCCGGGTACCATTCGCGCCCGACTGCTGTACTGATCTCCCTTCTTTAACAATCAACGGGCAAGTCACTGGCTTGCCCGTTTTTTATCTGTTTTCCCCACATTTGCAGTGCCGTACATATGTCTTTGCGAGTCTGCTCGAAGAAATAAATCAAAGCAAGATCAATGCGTTGTGCTTATTTAAAGAGAGTTTACGATGGCAGGGCAGCATGGGGCTGTAACGGTAAAGCCCTCACCGAAGCGAGGGCTTGAAGGAGAAGGGTTATGATGCGACTCGTCATCATACTGATTGTACTGTTACTGATAAGTTTGCCAGCTTATTAACAGTCAGTCACAGGGGAGGAGCAATCCTCCCTTACCCTTACTCACTAAATTAGGTCAAAGAATCAACGATGTCAATCAGGGCGATGCAGGTGTGTCGCCCTCACCACTCCCAGACTTTCGACGGCGTAACTACTGCAGGAAGTGGAATATCCCACTCTTCAACGGGGAGTTTTTCCACCAACTGACAATCATGCGCATAACCCACCGGTTGCATTTTATAGTGCTGCCAGTTTTGTAAGGTCCGATCATAAAAACCACCGCCCATTCCCAGGCGCTGACCGTACTCATCAAAGGCGACCAGCGGTGTGATCAACACGTCTAATCGGGAAAGGGGTAGCACGTCACGCACATCCAGTTTTGGCTCATGGATCTTCAACCTGTTCATCACCAGTTCGCTTTGCGGATGGTAATTCAGGAACAGCAAATTACCGGCACTAAAGGGATGCAAAACTGGAAGATATACGCGCTTACCGGCGCGCCAGAGTTGTTCTATGAGTGGCTGGGTGTCGAGTTCGCCATCAAAAGAGAGGAATACAGCGACCGTATGCGCCATCACCACCGGGGGATAAGTCATCATCCGGGTAGCAGCTTGTTGACCCATTTCTTGCTGTTGTTTCGGCGTTAACGCACGACGACGTTGCCGAATCATTTTGCGGATTTCTTGTCGGGATAATGTCAGTGGGAGTTCTGGTAGTTGCGTCATGGCTGGTGCCAGATAAGAAGGGAATCTCCGAGATGCCGCCGCAGGCTGTAACCCTTGAACCCTTGGTTCAAGGTGAATGTGTCGTCACAGTTTTAAGGCTTCTCGGACGGACCGAGCATGCTCACCAACCGCGGAGCGCCACATTCTTGTGGTATGAAATATCGGCTCAGGGGACTGGCCCGCTTGCGAACATCTCAGAGAAATTTTGTCTTCACGGTTACTCTACCACAGTAAACCGAAAAGTGTCATTCAAAGTTTTGGTTAGTTTTTTCGGTGATGCGACCTTGTTCAAGTAACGCTTGTTCTATGGTCTGCTGCAGCATCCGAATACGCTGTTCCATGCTTGCCGCGTAATCACGAGTCTTCGCTTTTTCTTGCGCTAACTCATAGCTGATATTCAATGCGGCAATGAAGACCAACTGTTCAGTATTTGTGACTCTAGTGCGTTCTTTCAGATCTTGCAACCGTTGGTTCAGATCGTCCGCTGCCTGATTCAACGCATCCCTTTGGTCAGGCGGGCAGTTCACACGCAGTGAACGGCCAAAAATTTGGATATCGACGGGTTGTGCAGACATGCCACCTTCCTGCTGATTGACTGCGCTGCCTTCGTCTTTAGACCCATGGTCTGCGAAGGGGCGACACTATAGCTACCCTGATGAGAAGAGACAAGCCCTTTTCTGGTCCACCAGGGCCCAAAGTGGTAGCATATCATGAATATTCCTCCCTTTGACGACGAATGCTTATGTCTATACAGAACGAAATGCCTGGTTACAACGAAATGAACCAGTATCTGAACCAACAAGGGACGGGTCTGACCCCTGCTGAGATGCATGGTTTAATCAGTGGGATGATATGTGGTGGTAACGATGACAGCTCATGGCTACCGCTGCTTCACGACCTGACGAACGAAGGCATGGCTTTCGGTCATGAGCTGGCACAGGCATTGCGCAAAATGCACTCTGCTACCAGCGATGCCCTGCAGGATGACGGCTTCCTTTTTCAGCTTTATCTGCCTGATGGCGATGATGTCAGCGTTTTCGATCGGGCTGATGCGCTGGCAGGTTGGGTTAATCACTTCCTGCTTGGTCTTGGCGTTACGCAACCGAAGCTGGACAAAGTGACCGGCGAAACCGGTGAAGCCATCGACGATCTGCGTAACATCGCGCAGCTGGGCTACGACGAAGACGAAGATCAGGAAGAGCTGGAAATGTCGCTTGAAGAGATCATCGAGTACGTCCGTGTTGCCGCGCTGTTATGCCACGACACCTTTACTCATCCGCAACCGACCGCGCCAGAAGTACAAAAACCGACTCTACACTAAAAACAAAAAACGTAAGGAGAGTGTTATGAGTGAGATATCCCGGCAAGAGTTTCAGCGTCGCCGTCAGGCCCTGGTGGAGCAAATGCAACCCGGCAGCGCCGCGCTGATTTTTGCTGCACCAGAAGTAACACGTAGCGCCGACAGCGAATACCCCTATCGTCAGAACAGTGACTTCTGGTACTTCACCGGCTTTAACGAACCGGAAGCGGTGCTGGTGCTGATTAAAAGCGACGACACTCATAACCACAGCGTTTTGTTAAACCGCGTTCGCGACCTGACGGCAGAGATCTGGTTTGGTCGTCGCTTAGGCCAGGATGCCGCGCCAGAGAAACTGGGCGTTGACCGCGCACTGGCGTTCAGTGAAATCAATCAGCAACTTTATCAACTGCTTAATGGTCTGGATGTGGTTTACCACGCTCAGGGCGAATATGCCTATGCTGATGAAATCGTGAACAGCGCGCTGGAAAAGCTGCGTAAAGGTTCGCGACAGAATCTCACCGCCCCGGCAACGATGATCGACTGGCGTCCTGTTGTTCATGAAATGCGCCTGTTCAAATCGACGGAAGAGATTGCCGTACTTCGCCGCGCGGGTGAAATCACTGCCCTGGCGCATACACGGGCGATGGAAAAATGCCGTCCGGGAATGTTCGAGTACCATCTGGAAGGCGAAATTCACCACGAATTTAACCGCCACGGTGCGCGCTATCCTTCCTATAACACTATTGTCGGCAGCGGTGAAAACGGCTGCATTCTGCACTACACCGAAA
The DNA here is from genome assembly GCF_963876935.1 of Escherichia sp. MOD1-EC4550. Taxonomy (NCBI): domain Bacteria; kingdom Pseudomonadati; phylum Pseudomonadota; class Gammaproteobacteria; order Enterobacterales; family Enterobacteriaceae; genus Escherichia; species Escherichia sp. MOD1-EC4550. The sequence goes on along the minus strand of NZ_CAWNSE010000023.1, from coordinate 107,378 downwards.
ACGAGTGTGAACTGCGTGACGGTGACCTGGTGTTGATTGACGCGGGTTGTGAATACAAAGGTTACGCGGGCGATATTACCCGCACCTTCCCGGTTAACGGTAAATTCACTCAGGCTCAGCGTGAAATCTACGACATTGTGCTGGAGTCTCTTGAAACCAGCCTGCGCCTGTATCGTCCGGGAACGTCCATTCAGGAAGTCACCGGTGAAGTGGTGCGCATCATGGTTAGCGGCCTGGTAAAACTCGGCATCCTGAAAGGTGATGTTGAAGAACTGATCGCCCAAAACGCCCATCGTCCTTTCTTTATGCATGGCCTTAGCCACTGGTTAGGTCTGGATGTCCATGATGTTGGTATTTATGGTCAGGATCGCTCGCGCATTCTGGAACCGGGCATGGTACTGACCGTAGAGCCGGGGCTGTACATTGCGCCGGATGCGGATGTACCAGAACAATATCGCAGTATCGGCATTCGTATCGAAGACGACATTGTGATTACCGAAACCGGCAATGAAAACCTCACTGCCAGCGTAGTGAAAAAGCCGGAAGAAATTGAAGCGTTGATGGCTGCTGCGAGAAAGCAATGAGCGTAATCATCGTCGGTGGCGGCATGGCGGGCGCGACGCTGGCGCTGGCTATTTCCCGGTTAAGTCACGGGGCGCTGCCGGTACATTTGATTGAAGCGACTGCGCCAGAGTCACATGCTCATCCGGGCTTTGATGGACGAGCTATTGCGCTGGCGGCGGGTACTTGTCAGCAACTGGCGCGCATCGGCGTCTGGCAATCTCTGGCTGATTGCGCAACCGCCATCACCAGCGTGCATGTCAGCGATCGTGGTCATGCCGGATTCGTCACCCTCGCCGCAGAAGATTACCAACTGGCGGCGCTGGGGCAGGTTGTCGAATTGCATAATGTCGGGCAACGGCTGTTTGCATTGCTGCGCAAAGCACCTGGCGTAACGCTGCATTGCCCTGATCGCGTGGTTAACGTTGCCCGTGCTCAGAGTCACGTTGAAGTGACGCTGGAGAGTGGCGAGACGCTGACGGGCTGCGTGCTGGTAGCCGCTGATGGCACCCATTCCGCGTTAGCCACCGCGTGCGGCGTTGACTGGCAGCAGGAGCCTTATGAACAACTGGCTGTGATTGCTAACGTTGCGACTTCCGTTGCGCACGAAGGGCGCGCTTTTGAACGCTTTACGCAACATGGCCCGCTGGCGATGTTGCCGATGTCTGACGGACGCTGTTCGCTGGTCTGGTGTCATCCACTGGAACGGCGCGAAGAGGTGCTGTCGTGGAGCGATGAGACGTTTTGCCGTGAACTCCAGTCGGCCTTTGGTTGGCGACTTGGGAAAATTACCCACGCTGGTAAACGCAGTGCTTACCCGCTGGCGTTAACCCGCGCCGCCAGACCTGTTACCCATCGTACCGTGCTGGTGGGCAATGCGGCGCAAACTCTGCACCCGATTGCCGGGCAAGGGTTCAACCTCGGTATGCGAGATGTGATGAGCCTTGCGGAAACCCTGACTCAGGCGCAAGAGCGAGGAGAAGACATAGGTGATTACGGCGTCTTGTGCCGTTATCAGCAGCGTCGGCAGAGCGATCGCGAAGCAACCATCGGTGTCACGGACAGCCTTGTACATCTTTTTGCTAACCGTTGGGCACCGTTGGTTGTCGGGCGCAACTTCGGGCTGATGACGATGGAACTATTCACTCCGGCACGCGATGTGCTGGCGCAGCGCACCCTCGGTTGGGTGGCGCGTTAAAGGCGGCTTTAAGGAATAAACAATGCAAAGTGTTGATGTAGCCATTGTTGGCGGCGGCATGGTGGGGCTGGCGGTTGCCTGCGGCTTGCAGGGCAGCGGCTTACGCGTTGCCGTATTGGAGCAGCGCGTACCGGAACCCCTGGCGGCGGATGCACCACCACAACTGCGCGTTTCGGCTATCAATGCCGCCAGCGAAAAATTACTCACCCGTCTTGGCGTCTGGCAGGACATTCTCTCTCGTAGGGCCAGTTGTTATCACGGTATGGAAGTGTGGGACAAAGACAGTTTTGGTCACATTTCGTTTGACGATCAAAGCATGGGCTATAGCCATCTTGGGCATATCGTTGAAAATTCAGTCATTCACTACGCGCTGTGGAACAAAGCACAGCAGTCGTCAGATATCAGCCTGTTAGCCCCTGCAGAATTACAGCAGGTCGCCTGGGGAGAGAACGAAACCTTCCTGACGCTGAAAGACGGCAGTATGTTAACGGCGCGTCTGGTAATTGGCGCAGACGGCGCTAATTCCTGGTTGCGCAACAAGGCCGATATTCCGCTGACTTTCTGGGATTATCAGCATCACGCGCTGGTGGCGACCATTCGCACGGAAGAACCGCATGATGCGGTGGCGCGACAGGTTTTCCATGGCGAAGGCATTCTGGCCTTTTTGCCGCTTAGCGATCCGCATCTTTGCTCAATTGTCTGGTCACTGTTCCCAGAGGAAGCACAGCGGATGCAGCAGGCAGGCGAAGACGAATTTAATCGCGAGTTAAATATCGCTTTTGATAATCGCCTGGGCTTATGCAAGGTTGAGAGTGAACGCCTGGTGTTCCCGCTGACTGGGCGTTATGCGCGCCAGTTTGCCGCGCACCGTCTGGCGCTGGTGGGCGACGCCGCGCATACCATTCACCCGTTGGCGGGGCAGGGGGTGAATCTCGGCTTTATGGATGCTGCAGAGCTGATTGCTGAACTGAAACGGTTACATCGTCAGGGTAAAGACATCGGGCAGTACATTTACCTGCGTCGCTATGAGCGTAGCCGCAAGCACAGTGCGGCGCTGATGCTGGCAGGTATGCAGGGATTCCGCGATCTGTTTTCCGGGGCTCATCCGGCGAAAAAACTGCTGCGTGATATTGGCCTGAAACTGGCCGACACTCTTCCTGGCGTTAAGCCACAACTTATTCGTCAGGCAATGGGATTAAACGATTTGCCTGAATGGCTGCGCTAAAAATTTCTCTTCTGCTGTTTATTTGATACCCATCACACTTTCATCTCCCGGTTTTTTCACCGGGAGATTTTCCTCATTTGAAATAAACTAATTTCACCTGCGATTTCGCATTATATTTTCTAATGCCACGGATTTTTGATTTGGTGTTTTTTGGCATTTTTTCAGTTCTTAATGTTGCCTTATTCAAATTAACTTTCTCATCTAATTATCTTTATATAGAGATTGGTTCTTTTTTTGGTTTTTTATTCTGTTGCGATTTTGGCGTTTTTTAACCATAAGCTAATGTGATGATCAATTTTACCTTATGGTTAACAGTCTGTTTCGGTGGTAAGTTCAGGGAAAAGAGAACGATTGCGTTGGGGACCGGGAGTGGCTCCGATGCTGGGTTTCGTGGTGATAATTTCACCATGAAAAAGTTGTCAGCCCCGCTTATTCAATGAGGACAAGATGGCACAACAGACTCCTTTGTACGAACAACACACGCTTTGCGGCGCTCGCATGGTGGATTTCCACGGCTGGATGATGCCGCTGCATTACGGTTCGCAAATCGACGAACATCATGCGGTACGTACCGATGCCGGAATGTTTGATGTGTCACATATGACCATCGTCGATCTTCGCGGCAGTCGCACCCGGGAGTTTCTGCGTTATCTGCTGGCGAACGATGTGGCGAAGCTCACCAAAAGCGGCAAAGCCCTTTACTCGGGGATGTTGAATGCCTCTGGCGGTGTGATAGATGATCTCATCGTCTACTATTTTACTGAAGATTTCTTCCGCCTCGTTGTTAACTCCGCCACCCGCGAAAAAGACCTCTCCTGGATTACCCAACACGCTGAACCTTTCGGCATCGAAATTACCGTTCGTGATGACCTTTCCATGATTGCCGTACAAGGGCCGAATGCGCAGGCAAAAGCTGCCACACTGTTTAATGATGCTCAGCGTCAGGCGGTGGAAGGGATGAAACCCTTCTTTGGCGTGCAGGCGGGCGATCTGTTTATTGCCACCACCGGTTATACCGGTGAAGCGGGCTACGAAATTGCGCTGCCCAATGAAAAAGCGGCGGATTTCTGGCGTGCGCTGGTGGAAGCGGGCGTTAAGCCCTGCGGTCTGGGCGCGCGTGACACGTTGCGTCTGGAAGCGGGTATGAATCTTTATGGTCAGGAGATGGACGAAACCATTTCTCCTTTAGCCGCCAACATGGGCTGGACCATCGCCTGGGAACCGGCTGATCGTGACTTTATCGGTCGTGAAGCCCTGGAAGCGCAGCGTGAACATGGCACAGAAAAACTGGTTGGTCTGGTGATGACCGAAAAAGGCGTGCTGCGTAATGAACTGCCGGTACGTTTTACCGATGCGCAGGGCAATCAGCATGAAGGCATTATCACCAGCGGTACTTTCTCCCCAACGTTGGGTTACAGCATTGCGCTGGCACGCGTGCCGGAAGGTATTGGCGAAACGGCGATTGTGCAAATTCGCAACCGTGAAATGCCGGTAAAAGTGACGAAACCTGTTTTTGTGCGTAACGGCAAAGCCGTCGCGTGATTTACTTTTTTGGAGATTAATTGATGAGCAACGTACCAGCAGAACTGAAATACAGCAAAGAACACGAATGGCTGCGTAAAGAAGCCGACGGCACTTACATTGTTGGCATCACTGAGCACGCTCAGGAGCTGTTAGGCGATATGGTGTTTGTTGACCTGCCGGAAGTGGGCGCAACGGTAAGCGCGGGCGATGACTGCGCGGTTGCCGAATCGGTAAAAGCGGCGTCAGACATTTATGCGCCAGTAAGCGGTGAAATCGTGGCGGTAAACGACGCACTGAGCGATTCTCCGGAACTGGTGAACAGCGAACCGTATGCAGGCGGCTGGATCTTCAAAATCAAAGCCAGCGATGAAAGCGAACTGGAATCACTGCTGGATGCGACCGCATACGAAGCATTGTTAGAAGACGAGTAACGGCTTTATTCCTCTTCTGCGGGAGAGGATCAGGGTGAGGAACTTTTACGCCTCACCCTCACTCTCTTCGCAAGGAGATAGGTTCACAATTCACTGCACGTTTCAGGAATCATCGCTCATGACACAGACGTTAAGCCAGCTTGAAAACAGCGGCGCTTTTATTGAACGCCATATCGGACCGGACGCCGCGCAACAGCAAGAAATGCTGAATGCCGTTGGCGCACAATCGTTAAACGCGCTGACCGGCCAGATTGTGCCGAAAGATATTCAGCTTGCGATACCACCGCAGGTTGGCGCACCGGCGACCGAATACGCCGCGCTGGCGGAACTCAAGGCTATTGCCAGTCGCAATAAACGCTTCACGTCTTACATCGGCATGGGTTACACCGCCGTGCAGCTACCGCCGGTTATCCTGCGTAACATGCTGGAAAATCCGGGCTGGTATACCGCGTATACTCCGTATCAACCTGAAGTCTCCCAGGGCCGCCTTGAAGCACTGCTTAACTTCCAGCAGGTAACGCTGGATTTGACCGGGCTGGATATGGCCTCTGCTTCTTTGTTGGATGAAGCCACCGCTGCCGCCGAAGCAATGGCGATGGCAAAACGCGTCAGTAAACTGAAAAATGCCAACCGCTTCTTCGTTGCTTCTGACGTGCATCCGCAAACCTTAGATGTAGTACGTACACGCGCAGAAACCTTTGGTTTTGAAGTGATTGTCGACGATGCGCAAAAAGTTCTCGATCACCAGGACGTCTTCGGCGTGCTGTTACAGCAGGTCGGCACTACCGGTGAAATTCACGACTACACCGCGCTTATCAGCGAACTGAAATCACGCAAAATTGTGGTCAGCGTCGCCGCCGATATTATGGCGCTGGTGCTGTTAACTGCGCCGGGCAAACAGGGCGCGGATATTGTTTTTGGTTCGGCGCAACGCTTTGGCGTACCGATGGGCTACGGTGGCCCACATGCGGCATTCTTTGCGGCGAAAGATGAATACAAACGCTCAATGCCGGGCCGTATTATCGGTGTATCGAAAGATGCTGCGGGCAATACCGCGCTGCGCATGGCGATGCAGACTCGCGAGCAACATATTCGCCGTGAGAAAGCGAACTCCAACATTTGTACTTCCCAGGTACTGCTGGCAAACATCGCCAGCCTGTATGCCGTTTATCACGGTCCGGTTGGCCTGAAACGTATCGCTAACCGCATCCACCGTCTTACTGATATCCTGGCTGCAGGTCTGCAACAAAAAGGTCTGAAGCTGCGCCATGCGCACTATTTCGATACTTTGTGTGTGGAAGTGGCCGACAAAGCGGGCGTGCTGGCGCGTGCCGAAGCGGCTGAAATCAACCTGCGTAGCGATATTCTGAATGCGGTTGGGATCACCCTTGATGAAACCACCACGCGCGAAAACGTGATGCAGCTTTTCAGCGTACTGCTGGGCGATAATCACGGACTGGACATCGACACGCTGGACAAAGACGTGGCTCACGACAGCCGTTCTATTCAGCCTGCAATGCTGCGCGATGACGAAATTCTCACCCATCCGGTGTTTAATCGCTACCACAGCGAAACCGAAATGATGCGCTATATGCACTCGCTGGAGCGTAAAGATCTGGCGCTGAATCAGGCGATGATCCCGCTGGGTTCCTGCACCATGAAACTGAACGCCGCCGCCGAGATGATCCCAATCACCTGGCCGGAATTTGCCGAACTGCACCCGTTCTGCCCGCCGGAACAGGCCGAAGGTTATCAGCAGATGATCGCCCAACTGGCTGACTGGCTGGTGAAACTGACCGGTTACGACGCCGTCTGTATGCAGCCGAACTCTGGCGCTCAGGGCGAATACGCGGGGCTGCTGGCGATTCGTCATTATCATGAAAGCCGCAACGAAGGGCATCGCGATATCTGCCTGATCCCGGCTTCTGCGCATGGCACTAACCCGGCTTCCGCGCATATGGCAGGAATGCAGGTGGTGGTTGTGGCGTGTGATAAAAACGGCAACATCGATCTGACTGACCTGCGCGCGAAAGCGGAACAGGCGGGCGATAATCTCTCCTGCATTATGGTGACCTATCCTTCCACCCACGGCGTGTACGAAGAAACGATCCGTGAAGTGTGTGAAATCGTGCATCAGTTCGGCGGTCAGGTTTACCTTGATGGCGCGAACATGAACGCCCAGGTTGGCATCACTTCGCCGGGCTTTATTGGCGCGGACGTTTCGCACCTTAACCTGCATAAAACTTTCTGCATTCCGCACGGCGGTGGTGGTCCGGGTATGGGACCGATCGGCGTGAAAGCGCATTTGGCACCGTTTGTTCCGGGTCATAGCGTGGTGCAAATCGAAGGCATGTTAACCCGTCAGGGCGCGGTTTCTGCGGCACCGTTCGGTAGCGCTTCTATTCTGCCAATTAGCTGGATGTACATCCGCATGATGGGCGCAGAAGGGCTGAAAAAAGCAAGCCAGGTGGCAATCCTCAACGCCAACTATATTACCAGCCGCCTGCAGGATGCCTTCCCGGTGCTGTATACCGGTCGCGACGGTCGCGTGGCGCATGAATGTATTCTTGATATTCGTCCGTTGAAAGAAGAAACCGGCATCAGCGAGCTGGATATTGCCAAGCGCCTGATCGACTATGGTTTCCACGCGCCGACTATGTCGTTCCCGGTGGCGGGGACGCTGATGGTAGAACCGACTGAATCTGAAAGCAAAGTGGAACTGGATCGCTTTATCGATGCGATGCTGTCTATCCGCGCAGAAATTGACCAGGTGAAAGCCGGTGTCTGGCCGCTGGAAGATAACCCGCTGGTGAACGCGCCGCACATTCAGAGCGAACTGGTCGCCGAGTGGGCGCATCCGTACAGCCGTGAAGTTGCAGTATTCCCGGCAGGCGTGGCAGACAAATACTGGCCAACAGTGAAACGTCTGGATGATGTTTACGGCGACCGTAACCTGTTCTGCTCCTGCGTACCGATTAGCGAATACAAGTAATTTACTGATTCGACTATCTTCTAAAGGCGCTTCGGCGCCTTTGACACTGATGTCAAACTCAACATTGCCTGATGCACCTCGTTTATCAGGCCTACATAGTCTGTGCAATGTATTGAATTTGCACGATCTTGTAGGCTGGATAAGGCGTTCACGCCGCATCCGGCATAATAAAAGCACTTTGTCATCAATAATTTGAAAGGCGCTTCGGCGCCTTTATTTTTTTAGGAAAACAGATGACTATAGCACTTGTGACCGGTGGCAGTCGCGGCATCGGGCGGGCAACTGCATTACTGTTGGCGCAAGAAGGGTATACGGTGGCGGTTAATTATCAGCAAAACCTCCACGCGGCGCAGGAAGTGGTGAAGTTAATCACGCAAGCCGGTGGCAAGGCATTCGTGCTTCAGGCGGATATCAGCGACGAAAATCAGGTCATCGCAATGTTTACAGCAATCGATCAGCACGATGAACCGCTAGCCGCGCTGGTCAATAACGCCGGGATCTTGTTTACCCAGTGCACCGTAGAAAACCTTACCGCAGAGCGAATCAACCGGGTACTTTCCACCAATGTGACGGGATATTTTCTCTGTTGCCGCGAGGCGGTAAAACGCATGGCGCTTAAAAATGGCGGTAATGGCGGTGCTATCGTCAACGTCTCTTCAGTGGCCTCACGGCTGGGATCTCCGGGGGAATACGTTGATTATGCGGCCTCGAAAGGGGCGATTGATACGTTAACCACAGGGCTGTCGCTGGAAGTCGCCGCGCAGGGGATCCGCGTTAACGGCGTGCGGCCAGGGTTTATTTATACCGAAATGCACGCCAGCGGTGGCGAACCTGGACGCGTTGATCGCGTTAAGTCGAACATCCCCATGCAGCGTGGCGGACAGGCGGAAGAGGTCGCGCAGGCCATCGTCTGGCTGTTAAGTGATAAAGCCTCTTATGTCACGGGAAGTTTTATCGATTTGGCGGGTGGAAAATAAAACAGGAAAGTTATCTGACCGGATGCAACGAGTATTGCATCCGGTACTTCATCGACTTAAAGCTTCTCGCCGTTGCTGGCAATCACCTCTTTGTACCAGTCAAAGCTCTTCTTACGTGAACGCGACATATCGCCAGTACCGTCGTCATGTTTATCCACATAGATAAAGCCGTAGCGTTTGCTGTACTGCCCGGTGGTGAAAGATACACAGTCGATGCAGCCCCACGGTGTGTAGCCCATCAGGTCCACGCCATCGTAAGTCACCGCTTTTTTCATCTCTTCGATATGGGCGCGCAGGTAATCAATGCGGTAGTCGTCGTTGATGCTGCCGTCTTCTTCCACTTTGTCGTAAGCGCCAAAACCGTTTTCGACAATAAACAGCGGCTTCTGATAACGCTCATACAGTTCGCATAGTGCATAGCGCAGACCCACCGGATCGATCTGCCATCCCCAGTCCGACGCTTTAACAAATGGGTTCGGTACACTGCCTTCAAAACCAGAGATCGCATCGCCGGTGCCGCCTTCGGCCTTCACTGCGTTGGTCATGTAATAGCTGAAACCAAGATAATCGCAGGTGCCTTCACGCAGTACATCGAGATCGCCGTCTTCCATTTTGATGTTAAATCTGCGACGCTCCCACTCGTTCAACACATACGACGGGTAATAGCCGCGTAGCTGCACATCGGTAAAGACGTAGCGTTCGCGCATCGACTCCTGAGCGAACATCACATCGTCCGGGTTACAGGAGTAAGGATAGAGCGGCACCATCGCCAGCATACAGCCGACTTTCATCTCCGGGTTAATGCGACGCGCGGCTTTCACCGCCAGGGCGCTGGCGACAAACTGGTGATGCAGCACCTGATACATCGTCTCTTCCGGGTTTTCATGTTCGGTATACACCACGCCAGAGCAGCAGTAACCGAACAGAGGTGCACGCCAGTTACGCTGGTTGTTAATTTCGTTGAAGGTCATCCAGTATTTGACTTTATGCTTATAGCGTTCAAATACCACTTCCGCGAAACGTACAAAGAAATCAACCACTTTACGGTTAGTCCAGCTACCGTATTGCTGCACCAGATGCAGCGGCATTTCAAAGTGGGAGAGGGTGATCACCGGTTCGATGTTGTATTTCAGCAGTTCATCGAACATATCATCGTAGAACTTCAGCCCTTCTTCGTTTGGCTGAGCTTCATCACCTTTTGGAAAAATGCGCGTCCAGGCGATGGATGTACGAAAACATTTGAAGCCCATTTCGGCAAATAGCTTGATGTCTTCCTTGTAGTGACCATAAAAATCAACGGCTTCATGGTTTGGATAGTATTTTCCTGGCAAGACTTCTTTGGTGATTTCGCGCGGCACGCCGTGTGCGCCACCGGTCAGAACGTCACAAATGCTCGGCCCTTTGCCGCCTTTGTTCCAGCCGCCTTCGACCTGATGAGCGGCAACTGCGCCGCCCCATAAGAAATCTTTCGGTAAGGTGAGTTTTTTCACTATCATAGGCTCCAGATGAGTCAATTCTTACAGGAAATAGTACCATGCAGCCAAACGACATCACTTTTTTTCAACGTTTCCAGGATGACATTCTGGCTGGGCGTAAAACCATCACCATCCGCGACGAGTCTGAATCGCACTTCAAAACGGGTGATGTGCTTCGTGTCGGGCGTTTTGAAGATGACGGTTATTTTTGCACGATTGAAGTCACCGCAACCTCAACCGTAACGCTGGATACACTGACGGAAAAACATGCAGAGCAGGAAAATATGACCCTGACTGATCTGAAAAAGGTCATTGCCGATATCTATCCCGGCCAGACACAGTTTTATGTGATTGAATTTAAATGCCTTTAAATTGAACTCACGCCTGTTAGTTGAAATTTCGCATTTAATTTCATGATTTTTCGGAGATTAGTCTCAAATCAGAATTTATTTTAGCTAACAGGTGTTCACTGGAACTATTCTCAGTTACGCTGGAGAAGTGTTCACGTGCGTGTACGTTTCTCCGGAGTAAGTTATGGTTCAGAAGCCCCTCATTAAGCAGGGATATTCGCTGGCAGAGGAAATTGCCAACAGCGTCAGTCACGGCATTGGGCTGGTGTTTGGTATCGTTGGGCTGGTGTTGTTACTGGTTCAGGCGGTGGATCTCAATGCCAGCGCCACAGCGATAACCAGTTACAGCCTCTATGGCGGCAGTATGATCCTGCTGTTTCTTGCTTCGACGCTTTATCACGCCGTTCCCCATCAACGGGCAAAAATGTGGCTGAAGAAATTTGACCACTGTGCCATTTATCTATTGATTGCCGGAACCTACACGCCGTTTTTGCTGGTGGGGCTGGATTCTCCGTTAGCGCGCGGGTTGATGATTGTTATCTGGAGCCTGGCGCTGTTGGGGATTCTGTTCAAGCTGACCATCGCGCACCGATTCAAAATTTTATCTCTGGTGACTTATCTGGCGATGGGCTGGCTGTCGCTGGTGGTGATTTATGAAATGGCCGTTAAGCTCGCGGCGGGCAGCGTTACCTTACTGGCGGTAGGCGGAGTGGTTTATTCGCTCGGGGTGATTTTCTATGTCTGCAAACGCATTCCGTACAATCATGCCATCTGGCACGGCTTTGTGCTCGGCGGCAGCGTGTGCCACTTTCTGGCGATCTATTTGTATATTGGGCAGGCGTAATGGGTGTGCCTTTGTAGGCCTGATAAGACGCGTCAGCGTCGCATCAGGCATCAGATCGCAACTGCCGGATGCGGCGTGAACGCCTTATCCGGCCTACGGGCCGCGTCCTTGGTGTGATAAAGGCACCAAATCCCAGGCATGATAAGACGAGTCAGCGTCGCATCAGGCAATAGTCGCCGGAGCGATACAGAGATTTACTCTTCGAGCGAATACGGCAGCGGCTCGATATGCAATGTATTCGCATCGTCACGTACGCGGAAGATGCTGTCCGGTTCCATATCGTTATTCATGACGACCTGTACCACGACCTGACCATCTTCCAGTTTTACCGCAGCCAGCACCGTACCGGTACGACGCCAGTTCTCGCCCATTTTCAGCTCTAAATCTTCACCCGCTTCCGGCAGTCGGCTGGCGCTACCTGCCAGCAGCCAGAGGGCACGTTTGTTGGCACCGCGGAATTTAGCTCGTGCCACCATCTCTTGTCCGGTATAACAGCCTTTTTTAAAGCTGATGCCGCCCAGCGCCTGGAGGTTGGTCGCCTGTGGGATAAACTGCCCGCTGTTGGCGGCATCAATCACCGGAAAACCCGCTTCAATGTTTAATGCCAGCCACTGTTGGCTATTGTTCAGTTCCGCTTCACCGCGCAGTTTATCGGTCAGCGTATTGGCGGTAGCTTCATCGGTTACGATCAGGAAACGTTCTGCTGGGTGTTCAAACCATAGCAGGGTAGTCGCACCTTCTCTGATAACCTGCTTTTCCTTCGAAGGTAATTCACTAAAGAGGTTAGCCAGCGCAGCGCGTGCCTGAAAACCGGCAACACCAAGCAGCACACGTTCATCGTCTGGCGCGATGGTCACTTTAGAGAACACCGCATATTTTTTCAGTTCAGTCAGTTGCGACTCGCGCACGCTGCGCCGTTCAATCCACGCAAAGCCATCGCCGTCGCGGAACAGACGTAAATTGCTCCACATTTTGCCTTTGGCGTCGCAATGGGCGGCGAGCAGGTGCTGATCTTCTGTCATCTGGCTGACATCTGCTGTCACTTGACCCTGCATATATTTTTCGCTGTCCGCGCCACTAATAGTGGCTAGCGCCCAGTCATCAAGCGTCATCAGCGTCAGTGGCAAACGGGCAGAAGCCGTAGGCTGACGGGGAGGAAAAGGTGTAAAAGCCATAATAGAGTCCTGAGTTGCTTAACGGCGTATTAATGACTAATGGTAAAAGAGCTATGAGGCAATGCAAGTGCTTTCACTACGCGATCTGTGCCTTCTGATATGCTTTGCGAGGCGACTTCCAAAAAAATGAATCCCTTGAAATATTGTGGGTTAATTTCGCGATCGCGATTGTGTTTACTGATATTCCCGCAAAAGAAGTCGAAAAACACGTTACAATAGCCTGGTACTGGATTTTCGTGAGACAGGAAGAAGATGGACATTAATAACAAAGCCCGCATTCACTGGGCATGCCGCCGTGGTATGCGCGAACTCGATATTTCAATCATGCCGTTTTTCGAACATGAGTACGACAGCTTAAGTGATGACGAAAAACGCATCTTTATTCGTCTGCTGGAATGTGACGATCCCGATCTGTTCAACTGGCTGATGAATCATGGTAAACCGGCCGATGCAGAACTGGAAATGATGGTCCGACTCATCCAGACACGGAATCGGGAACGTGGTCCTGTGGCAATCTGATTTACGCGTCTCCTGGCGCGCGCAGTGGCTTTCCTTGCTGATTCATGGGCTGGTTGCCGCTGTTATTTTACTCATGCCCTGGCCGTTAAGTTACACTCCGTTATGGATGGTGTTACTTTCGCTGGTGGTGTTTGATTGCGTTCGCAGCCAGCGACGCATTAATGCCCGCCAGGGGGAAATTCGCCTGTTGATGGACGGGCGTTTGCGTTGGCAAGGGCAGGAGTGGAGCATCGTCAAAGCGCCGTGGATGATTAAGAGCGGCATGATGCTGCGTTTACGTTCTGACAGCGGTAAACGGCAACATTTATGGCTGGCAGCCGACAGCATGGACGAAGCCGAATGGCGGGATTTACGGCGGATTTTGTTGCAACAAGAGACGCAAAGATAAAGATGACGGCAAAGCCTGTGCGCTAAGCCGTCAGTGACATCAGGCGTAATGCTCTGCCATTTCGTTGAGGATTTGCTCGCACCAGTTCTGAATACGCTCGTCGCTAAGGTCATACTGATTAGTTTCGTCCAGCGCCAGACCCACGAACAGTTGCCCGTCAGCAATCACCGGTTTCGGGCTGGTAAACTCATATCCTTCCGTTGGCCAGTAGCCGACGAACTTCACGCCTTTGGTCGAGAGTTTGTCATGCAGCATGCCGAGCGCATCGAGGAACCACTCGCCGTACCCCAGTTGATCGCCAAGCCCATACAGCGCAACAATTTTACCTTCGAGATTCAGGTCGTCGAGCTGATCCCAGACAGCTTCCCAGTCTTCCTGGATTTCGCCAAAATCCCAGGTCGGGATACCCAGAATGAGCACATCGTACTGCTCCATTAATTTCGGGGAGTCGTCCTTGAGGTTATGTAAGGTCACCAGTTCTGGGCCGATAATATCGCGGATTTTTTCTGCCGCCATTTCGGTATAACAGGTGCTGGAACCATAAAAAAGACCCATATTCATAACGTAAGCTTCTCGATTCTGCTGTGGCTTTTGCGGCTAGTGTATCAGAATCGCTTTAGTCACGGCACAATAAGGCATAATGGATCAAATGAGTGACCATAAGGGGCGCAAGTGAAACAGGATCTGGCACGCATCGAGCAGTTTCTTGATGCTCTGTGGCTGGAAAAAAATCTGGCTGAAAATACGTTGAACGCATACCGTCGCGATCTGTCAATGATGGTGGAGTGGTTGCATCACCGCGGGTTGACGCTGGCGACGGCGCAAAGTGACGATTTGCAGGCATTACTGGCAGAACGGCTGGAGGGTGGGTATAAAGCCACCAGCTCAGCGCGTTTGCTGAGTGCAGTGCGCCGATTGTTCCAGTATCTTTATCGCGAAAAGTTTCGTGAAGACGATCCCAGCGCGCATCTCGCTTCGCCGAAATTGCCCCAGCGTTTGCCAAAAGATTTAAGCGAAGCGCAGGTCGAACGATTATTACAGGCACCATTAATTGATCAGCCACTGGAGCTGCGCGATAAAGCCATGCTTGAAGTGTTGTATGCTACCGGGCTGCGAGTCTCTGAACTGGTCGGGCTGACAATGAGTGATATCAGCCTGCGTCAGGGCGTAGTGCGGGTCATTGGTAAAGGCAACAAAGAACGCCTTGTGCCGTTAGGTGAAGAGGCGGTTTACTGGCTGGAAACTTATCTGGAACACGGGCGACCGTGGTTGCTAAACGGTGTGTCAATTGACGTGTTGTTTCCCAGCCAGCGCGCGCAGCAGATGACGAGACAAACCTTCTGGCACCGCATTAAACATTATGCTGTGCTGGCGGGGATCGACAGCGAAAAGTTGTCACCGCATGTGTTGCGTCACGCCTTTGCCACTCATTTATTAAATCATGGTGCGGATTTACGCGTGGTTCAGATGCTACTGGGCCACAGCGATCTCTCCACCACGCAAATTTATACGCATGTCGCTACCGAGCGTCTGCGGCAACTTCATCAACAGCATCACCCGCGGGCGTGATGTCTGAAAAGAACGGGAAGATTTATGAAGAAAGGTTTTATGTTATTTACGTTGTTGGCGGCGTTTTCAGGCTTTGCTCAGGCGGATGACGCGGCAATTCAACAAACGTTAGCCAAAATGGGCATCAAAAGCAGTGATATTCAGCCTGCGCCCGTGGCTGGTATGAAGACAGTTCTGACTAACAGCGGTGTGTTGTACATCACTGATGATGGTAAACATATCATTCAGGGACCAATGTATGACGTTAGCGGAACGACTCCGGTCAATGTCACTAATAAGATGTTGTTAAAGCAGCTGAACGCGCTTGAAAACGAGATGATCGTTTATAAAGCGCCGCAGGAAAAACACGTCATTACCGTGTTTACTGATATTACCTGTGGTTACTGCCACAAACTGCATGAGCAAATGGCAGACTACAACGCGCTGGGGATCACCGTGCGTTATCTTGCTTTCCCTCGCCAGGGGCTGGAGAGCCAGGCTGAGCAACAAATGAAAGCCATCTGGTGTGCGAAAGATAAAAAGAAAGCATTTGATGATGTGATGGCGGGTAAAGCTGCCACTCCGGCAAGTTGCGATATCGATATTGCCGATCATTACGCACTTGGCGTCCAGCTTGGCGTTAGTGGCACTCCGGCAATTGTGCTGAGCAATGGCACACTTGTTCCGGGTTACCAGCCGCCGAAAGAGATGAAAGAATTCCTCGACGAACACCAAAAAATGACCAGCGGTAAATAATTCGCGTGAAACAACAGATACAACTTCGTCGCCGTGAAGTCGATGAAACGGCAGACTTGCCCGCTGAATTGCCTCCCTTGCTGCGCCGTTTATATGCCAGCCGGGGAGTACGCAGTGCGCAAGAACTGGAACGTAGTGTAAAAGGTATGCTGCCCTGGCAGCAACTGAGCGGCGTCGAAAAGGCCGTTGAGATCCTTTACAACGCTTTTCGCGAAGGAACGCGGATTATGGTGGTCGGTGACTTCGACGCCGACGGTGCCACCAGCACGGCTCTAAGCGTGCTGGCGATGCGCTCGCTTGGTTGCAGCAATATCGACTACCTGGTACCAAACCGTTTCGAAGACGGTTACGGCTTAAGCCCGGAAGTGGTCGATCAGGCCCATGCCCGTGGCGCGCAGTTAATTGTCACGGTGGATAACGGCATTTCCTCCCATGCGGGGGTTGAACATGCTCGATCGTTGGGCATTCCGGTTATTGTTACCGATCACCATTTGCAGGGCGAAACATTACCCGCGGCGGAAGCGATCATTAACCCTAACTTGCGCGACTGCAATTTCCCGTCGAAATCACTGGCAGGCGTGGGTGTGGCGTTTTATTTAATGCTGGCGCTGCGCACCTTTTTGCGTGATCAGGGCTGGTTTGATGAGCGTGGTATCGCAATTCCTAACCTGGCAGAACTGCTGGATCTGGTCGCGTTGGGGACAGTGGCAGACGTCGTGCCGCTGGATGCTAATAATCGCATTCTGACCTGGCAGGGGATGAGTCGCATCCGTGCCGGAAAGTGCCGTCCAGGGATTAAAGCGTTGCTGGAAGTGGCCAACCGCGATGCGCAAAAACTCGCCGCCAGCGATTTAGGTTTTGCGCTGGGGCCACGTCTCAATGCAGCCGGGAGACTGGATGATATGTCCGTTGGTGTGGCGCTGTTGTTGTGCGATAACATCGGCGAAGCGCGAGTACTGGCAAATGAACTCGATGCGCTAAACCAGACGCGAAAAGAGATCGAACAGGGAATGCAGGTTGAAGCCCTGACCCTGTGCGAGAAACTGGAGCGCAGCCGCGACACGCTACCCGGCGGCCTGGCAATGTATCACCCGGAATGGCATCAGGGCGTTGTCGGTATTCTGGCTTCGCGTATTAAAGAGCGTTTTCACCGTCCGGTTATCGCTTTTGCGCCTGCGGGTGACGGTACGCTGAAAGGTTCCGGTCGCTCCATTCAGGGGCTGCATATGCGTGATGCGCTGGAGCGGCTAGACACACTCTACCCCGGCATGATGCTGAAGTTTGGCGGTCATGCGATGGCGGCAGGCCTGTCGCTGGAAGAGGATAAATTCGAACTCTTTCAGCAACGGTTTGGCGAACTGGTTACTGAGTGGCTGGACCCTTCGCTATTGCAAGGCGAAGTGGTGTCAGACGGTCCGCTAAGCCCAGCCGAAATGACCATGGAAGTGGCGCAGCTGCTGCGCGATGCTGGCCCGTGGGGGCAGATGTTCCCGGAGCCGCTGTTTGACGGTCATTTCCGTCTGCTGCAACAGCGACTGGTGGGTGAACGTCATTTGAAAGTCATGGTCGAACCGGTCGGCGGCGGTCCGCTGCTGGACGGTATTGCTTTTAATGTCGATACCGCCCTCTGGCCGGATAACGGCGTGCGCGAAGTGCAACTGGCTTACAAGCTGGATATCAACGAGTTTCGTGGCAACCGCAGCCTGCAAATTATCATCGACAATATCTGGCCAATTTAGCGTCATATTATCTATAAAAAAGAGCGTGGATTCGGTACAATCCCGCTCTTATCACCGCATTTTGACTAGCTCAATAAAAGAAATCAGACCATGTTTGAAATTAATCCGGTAAATAATCGCATTCAGGACCTCACGGAACGCTCCGACGTTCTTAGGGGGTATCTTTGACTACGACGCCAAGAAAGAGCGTCTGGAAGAAGTAAACGCCGAGCTGGAACAGCCGGATGTCTGGAACGAACCCGAACGCGCACAGGCGCTGGGTAAAGAGCGTTCCTCCCTCGAAGCCGTTGTCGACACCCTCGACCAAATGAAACAGGGGCTGGAAGATGTTTCTGGTCTGCTGGAGCTGGCTGTAGAAGCTGACGACGAAGAAACCTTTAACGAAGCCGTTGCTGAACTCGACGCCCTGGAAGAAAAACTGGCGCAGCTTGAGTTCCGTCGTATGTTCTCTGGCGAATATGATAGCGCCGACTGCTACCTCGATATTCAGGCAGGTTCTGGCGGTACGGAAGCACAGGACTGGGCGAGCATGCTTGAGCGTATGTATCTGCGCTGGGCTGAATCGCGTGGTTTCAAAACTGAAATTATCGAAGAGTCGGAAGGTGAAGTGGCGGGTATTAAATCCGTGACTATCAAAATCTCCGGCGATTACGCTTACGGCTGGCTGCGTACAGAAACTGGCGTTCACCGCCTGGTGCGTAAGAGCCCGTTTGACTCCGGCGGTCGTCGCCACACGTCGTTCAGCTCCGCGTTTGTTTACCCGGAAGTCGATGATGATATCGATATCGAAATCAATCCGGCGGATCTGCGCATCGACGTTTATCGCGCATCCGGCGCGGGTGGTCAGCACGTTAACCGTACCGAATCTGCGGTGCGTATTACTCACATCCCAACCGGGATTGTGACCCAATGCCAGAACGACCGTTCCCAGCACAAAAACAAAGACCAGGCCATGAAGCAGATGAAAGCGAAGCTTTATGAACTGGAGATGCAGAAGAAAAATGCCGAGAAACAGGCGATGGAAGATAACAAATCTGACATCGGCTGGGGCAGCCAGATTCGTTCTTATGTCCTTGATGACTCCCGCATTAAAGATCTGCGTACCGGGGTAGAAACTCGTAACACGCAGGCAGTGCTGGACGGCAGCCTGGATCAATTTATCGAAGCAAGTTTGAAAGCAGGGTTATGAGGAACCAACATGTCTGAACAACACGCACAGGGCGCTGACGCGGTAGTCGATCTTAACAATGAACTGAAAACGCGTCGTGAGAAGCTGGCGAACCTGCGTGAGCAGGGGATTGCCTTCCCGAACGATTTCCGTCGCGATCATACCTCTGACCAATTGCACGCAGAATTCGACGGCAAAGAAAACGAAGAACTGGAAGCGCTGAACATCGAAGTTGCCGTTGCTGGCCGCATGATGACCCGTCGTATTATGGGTAAAGCCTCCTTCGTTACTCTGCAGGACGTTGGCGGCCGCATTCAGCTGTACGTTGCCCGTGACGATTTACCGGAAGGCGTTTACAACGATCAATTCAAAAAATGGGATCTCGGCGATATCCTCGGCGCGAAAGGTAAACTGTTCAAAACCAAAACTGGCGAACTGTCTATCCACTGTACCGAGCTGCGTCTGCTGACCAAAGCACTGCGTCCGCTGCCGGACAAATTCCACGGTTTGCAGGATCAGGAAGCGCGCTATCGTCAGCGTTATCTGGATCTCATTTCTAACGATGAATCCCGCAACACCTTTAAAGTGCGTTCGCAGATCCTCTCTGGCATTCGCCAGTTCATGGTGAATCGTGGCTTTATGGAAGTTGAAACGCCGATGATGCAGGTGATCCCAGGCGGCGCGGCAGCGCGTCCGTTTATCACCCATCACAATGCGCTGGATCTCGACATGTACCTGCGTATCGCGCCGGAACTGTACCTCAAGCGTCTGGTGGTTGGTGGCTTCGAGCGTGTATTCGAAATCAACCGTAACTTCCGTAACGAAGGTATCTCCGTACGTCATAACCCAGAGTTCACCATGATGGAACTCTACATGGCTTACGCGGATTACAAAGATCTGATCGAGCTGACCGAATCGCTGTTCCGTACTCTGGCACAGGATATTCTCGGTAAGACGGAAGTGACCTACGGCGACGTGACGCTGGACTTCGGTAAACCGTTCGAAAAACTGACCATGCGTGAAGCGATCAAGAAATATCGCCCGGAAACCGACATGGCGGATCTGGACAACTTCGACTCTGCGAAAGCGATTGCTGAATCTATCGGCATCCACGTTGAGAAGAGCTGGGGTCTGGGCCGTATCGTTACCGAGATCTTCGAAGAAGTGGCAGAAGCACATCTGATCCAGCCGACCTTCATTACTGAATATCCGGCAGAAGTTTCTCCGCTGGCGCGTCGTAATGACGTTAACCCGGAAATCACTGACCGCTTTGAGTTCTTCATTGGTGGTCGTGAAATCGGTAACGGCTTTAGCGAGTTGAATGACGCGGAAGATCAGGCGCAGCGCTTCCTGGATCAGGTTGCCGCGAAAGACGCAGGCGACGACGAAGCGATGTTCTACGACGAAGATTACGTCACCGCACTGGAACACGGCTTACCGCCGACAGCAGGTCTGGGAATTGGTATCGACCGTATGGTAATGCTGTTCACCAACAGCCATACCATCCGTGACGTTATTCTGTTCCCTGCGATGCGTCCGGTGAAATAAGCATTACATTATGCTCACAACCCCGGCAAATGTCGGGGTTTTTTAATTGTGCTGCGCGAAAGCAGACAACAATTTTCTTGCTTCACTATTGGCTGCCTGCATCACCATCCACGGACTGAACGCCCACGGTGTGGCATCAATACCGCGTAAAACCGCTGCTAAATCACACCATTGATAATCCATCACTTCATCATCGTTGATCTGTAACGCACTGGTCGTGCGTGCGGCAAATACCGGACATACTTCATTTTCTACAATGCCATTCGGATCGGTGGCGCGGTAGCGAAAGTCAGGATAGACCGGTTCTGGTGCTGTTATTTCCACACCCAGTTCAAAGCGGCAACGGCGGATCACCGCGTCTTCGTTGCTTTCGCCCAGTTGTGGGTGCCCACAAACCGAGTTAGTCCACACGCCCGGCCATGCTTTTTTGCTAAGGGCGCGGCGGGTAACTAATAATTGCCCTTTGGCATTAAACAGCCAGCAGGAGAACGCGAGATGTAAGAGAGTGTCTGCCGTGTGTGCGGCATACTTTTCCAGCGTACCCGTGGGAACTCCCTGTGCATTCAATAAAATGACGTGTTCCGTTTGCATAATTTCTCACATGTAATTCTAATCACTCATCATTATAGATAATTGAAGAGTGAAATGATTAACCAAGTGAGCGTTTATCGACAACCGCCCGTTTTGAGCGGATGTCGACAGGTAAAACCATTTAAAAAAGCAGCATCATATATTTGAAGCGACTTTCAATGGCCATTGCAACACAGTCAGAAATGACAGGAATAGAGAGAGTAAAAAGCAACAACAGACTGAATATAGCGCGCATTAAAAGATTCATATTATTCTCCATGCTCATTTTTCTTCAGCTTGCGCATCAGAAGCCACATACGTACTGTCCTGACTTTTAAATCTTTATCAGAGACGGATTCCTTCACCAGATCAGCATGATGCTGATAGCCATTAAAGAAGACGTTCAGCACAACGGCGCTAAGGGTTGCGAGCATAATGCCGCTATGCAGCAACGGTTGCAGTACGGCCGGTAACTTAGAAAAGAAATCGTGAGAGAGCGTCGGAGTCATGCCAACGCCGAGACTGATCGCCACAATATAGAGGTTGTAACGGTTAGTGGTGTAGTTACAGCGCGACAGAATTCGAATCCCCGTCGCCAGTACCATGCCGAACATCACCAGCCCTGCGCCGCCAAGCACAAATTGCGGAATCGAGGCTACCAGCACCGCCATTTTGGGCACCATGCCAAACATGATTAATATGATCCCCGAAGAAATACACACCCAGCGACTATGAACGCGAGTCACGCTAACCAGGCCAACGTTTTGAGAAAATGACGTGTGGGGGAAGCTGTTAAACGTTCCGCCTATCATTGTCCCTACACCATCGACACGCAGCCCGCGAATAATATCGTGCGAAGAGAGTTTACGACCGACTATTTCACCCAGTGCCAGGAACATCCCCATCGACTCGATAAACACGATGATTAACACAGCGGTCATGGTTAGAATAGAAACGGGGTCAAATACCGGCATACCAAACGACATTGGGGTGACAATCGCAAACCACGAAGCATCATGTAGCCCGGACAAATTGACTTCATTCATCATCCACGAAAGTAAAAAGCCAAATACAATCCCCAGTAATACGGCGACGTTGGACATAAATCCTTTCGCATAGCGAGTAATGAGCAAGATAAAAATTAAGACGGCAAAGGAGATACCTAAATAAACGGGATTACCATATTGCGGATTCCCTTTACCTCCAGCGGCCCAGTCAATACCGACCTGAATAATGCTAAGCCCGATAGAAGTAATAACCACACCGGTAACCAGTGGCGGGAATAAAGGCATTAAGCGACCGATAAGTGGTGCTAATAATGTGGTGATAAATCCCGCGGCGATAGTGGCACCAAATATCCCCAGCAGGCCGATATCCGGGTTCATGCCAATGGCTATCATTGGTGTTACAGCAGCAAAGGTTACCGACATAATCACCGGCAGACGGATCCCCATAAAGCGGCCGATACCGATACATTGTAATAATGTGACGATCCCGCAGCAAAAGAGATCCGAGCTAATGAGCATCGCAATAGCTTCTTTTGAGAGGCCCAGTCGGTCACCAATCATAAGAGGAACAGCGACTGCACCTGCGTACATTACAAGGACGTGTTGCAGACCGAGTATGATCAGCTTTCCTGGTGATAATATGCGGTCAACCTCATCAGTTGGGCGGTCTTGCCCTTGAGATGAGGGAAGTTGGGAATCTATGGCGCTCATCAGTGTTTCTCCTTTCGCCCGCCAGAGTAAAAAGCAACCGTTTACGTTATTGAAACTGTCTAAACATATGCTCGTGGAGTGCCAGTTTTTGCGAGGAAGGGGAGTTAGAGACAGGAATTGCGGAGGCAATCACATAATCGTGGTTAAACCACGAAAATGAGAAGAGAACCTGACAATGGAATTATCTGTAATTTTCTCATATTGATATTTCATTAATCATTCTGGCATGTCGCACTCTCGCATTTAATCGTTTTTATCTGGATAGCGTTCTTTTGGTCGGCAATGTTGAAATAATGAAAGCGGCACAGATTGAGGGGCAATAATTTGAACTCAGTCGCAAAATTATAATTAAAACGGTCATGCTACCTAATATATGCCCGTTTATTGCATCGCGAAATTTGAGAAGACATAACTCATTAAATGAAAGGGATGCAAATGAATAAGTTTATCGCTGCTGAAGCTGCGGAATGTATAGGCTGTCATGCTTGTGAAATTGCCTGTGCGGTGGCACATAATCAAGAAAACTGGCCGCTGAGTCACAGTGACTTTCGACCGCGTATCCACGTTGTAGGGAAAGGCCAGGCTGCGAATCCGGTGGCCTGTCATCACTGCAACAATGCTCCTTGCGTTACGGCTTGTCCGGTTAATGCTCTGACTTTCCAGCCCGATAGCGTACAACTGGACGAGCAAAAATGTATTGGTTGTAAAAGATGCGCAATCGCTTGCCCCTTTGGCGTCGTTGAGATGGTCGATACGATTGCGCAGAAATGCGACCTTTGTAATCAGCGCAGTTCCGGCACGCAAGCCTGTATTGACGTATGCCCAACACAGGCGTTACGGCTGATGGACGATAAAGGGTTGCAGCAGATAAAGGTGGCCCGCCAGCGCAAAACGGCAGCAGGAAAAGCGTCATCAGACGCTCAGCCATCTCGCAGTGCAGCGTTGCTCCCCGTTAACTCGCGTAAAGGCGCAGATAAAATTTCAGCGAGTGAACGGAAAACCCACTTTGGCGAAATTTATTGCGGGCTGGATCCACAACAAGCGACTTATGAGAGTGACCGCTGTATTTATTGCGCCGAAAAAGCTAACTGCAACTGGCATTGCCCGCTGCATAACGCTATTCCGGATTACATCCGTCTGGTGCAGGAAGGAAAGATTATTGAAGCGGCAGAACTTTGCCACCAGACCAGTTCCTTACCAGAAATCTGCGGCAGGGTATGTCCACAGGACCGTCTTTGTGAAGGCGCATGTACTTTGAAAGATCACTCTGGCGCAGTCTCTATCGGGAATCTGGAACGCTACATCACCGATACCGCGTTGGCGATGGGCTGGCGTCCTGATGTCAGCCATGTTGTTCCCCGTATCGAAAAAGTGGCGGTGATTGGCGCAGGGCCTGCAGGGTTAGGGTGTGCTGATATCCTGGCGCGCGCGGGAGTTCAGGTTGATGTCTTTGATCGCCATCCAGAAATTGGCGGTATGCTGACTTTTGGCATTCCTCCTTTCAAACTCGATAAAACAGTCTTAAGCCAGCGGCGTGAGATATTCACCGCAATGGGAATCGACTTTCATCTCAACTGTGAGATTGGCCGCGATATTACCTTTAGCGATTTAACTTCTGAATATGATGCCGTTTTCATCGGCGTGGGGACTTACGGGATGATGCGAGCAGATTTGCCGCATGAAGATGCGCCCGGTGTCATTCAAGCTCTACCGTTCCTGACCGCTCATACTCGCCAGTTGATGGGATTGCCGGAATCTGAAGAGTATCCGCTGACGGATGTGGAAGGTAAGCGAGTCGTGGTATTGGGCGGTGGCGATACGACCATGGATTGTTTGCGGACTTCCATCCGCCTCAATGCCGCCAGCGTGACCTGCGCGTATCGTCGTGATGAAGTCAGTATGCCGGGCTCGCGAAAAGAGGTGGTCAATGCGCGCGAGGAAGGTGTCGAGTTTCAATTCAATGTTCAGCCGCAATATATCGCTTGTGACGAAAATGGGCATTTAACTGCGGTGGGCCTTATTCGTACCGCTATGGGGGAGCCGGGGCCGGATGGTCGCCGTCGTCCTCGTCCGGTAGCGGGTTCAGAGTTTGAGCTGCCTGCCGATGTTCTGATTATGGCCTTTGGTTTCCAGGCGCATGCCATGCCGTGGTTGCAAGGCAGCGGAATTAAGCTCGATAAATGGGGCCTGATTCAAACCGGGGACGTCGGGTATTTACCTACCCAGACGCACCTGAAAAAAGTCTTTGCTGGTGGGGATGCAGTTCATGGCGCGGATCTGGTTGTCACTGCAATGGCCGCAGGAAGGCAGGCGGCGCGCGATATGTTAACTCTGTTTGATTCGAAGGCATCGTGATGAAATCGTTAATTATCGTTAATCCGGCTGATTGTATTGGCTGCCGTACTTGTGAAGTAGCCTGTGTGGTCGCTCATCCTTCAGAACAGGCGTTGAATGCCGATGTCTTTTTGCCTCGGCTGAAGGTACAGCGACTGGACAGCATCAGTGCGCCGGTGATGTGCCACCAGTGTGAAAATGCCCCTTGTGTCGGCGCTTGCCCCGTGGGAGCGCTGACGATGGGCGAGCAGGTGGTGCAGGCAAATTCTGCCCGTTGTATTGGCTGTCAGAGTTGCGTCAGTGCGTGTCCGTTTGGGATGATCACCATTCAGTCGTTGCCGGGGGATACCCGGCAACAAATTGTGAAATGCGATCTCTGTGAACAGCGGGAAGCGGGGCCAGCCTGCGTTGAGTCTTGCCCGACACAGGCGCTGCAGTTGCTTACTGAAAGAGAACTCAGGCGGCTCCGCAAGCAGCGTATTGTTGCCAGCGGTGAGAATCCTCTCTGAAAGAATTCTCCGCGCTGAAAGGCGCGGAGAATCTATTAGATAGCCCATCCACCCGCGTAAAATGCGACCAGTGCGGCAGTAATGATTACCGTACCAATATTCAGCTTTTGCCATTCGCGTGCAAAGACGCGGCCTACGACCAGTGTCACAAAGCCCAGCATAATACCGGTAACGATATTACAAGTCAGAACGATAAACACGGCACACACCAGGCCAGCCATTGCGTCAATAAAATCGTTGAAATCCAGCTTCGAGACGTTACTTAACATCAGCAAACCTACGTACATCAGAGCGGGTGCAGTGGCGTAACCAGGGATCAAAAATGACAGTGGTGATAAAAACAGAATCAACAGGAATAACGCTCCCACTACGGTTGCGGTCAACCCTGTTTTACCCCCGGCGGCGGTTCCTGCCGCTGATTCGATATAAACCGCTGCGGGCGCAGCACCCACCAGGCCGGAGAATATTGAACTTACTGAGTCACTGGTCAGGGCTTTACCGCCGTTGATGATCTGGTTGTCTTTATCTAACAAATTCGCCTGACCGGCGACGGCACGGATGGTACCGGTGGCGTCGAACACTGCGGTCATCACCAATGCCAGTACACTCGGAAGTACAGTTGGCTGGAGTGCCCCCATAATATCGAGGCTGAAAATCAGAGACTTACCATCTTCGCCAGTCAGACTGGGCATCGCCACCAGACCGTGGTACTTCACCGCTGGATCAAAGATTAAGCCGATGATCGAAATTGCAATAATCACCAACAAGATCCCGCCAGGTACGCGGCACTTTTCCAGACCGAAGATGACCGCCAGACCCAGTAAGCTCATCATCACCGGGAAGGAGGTAAACGCACCGAGCGCCACCGGCAAGCCTTCAATCGGGTTTTTGATAACCATTCCCACACCGTTAGCAGCAATCAGCAGCAGAAACAGGCCGATACCGATACCTGTGCCGTGAGCGATACCCATCGGTAAATTACGTAATATCCAGGTTCGCACACCGGTTACAGAAATGGCGGTGAAGATGACACCCATCAGAAAGACCGCACCCAGTGCGACAGGAACGCTAATTTGTTGCCCGAGTACCAGACTGAATGCGGTAAATGCCGTTAAGGAAATAGCGCAACCAATCGCCATTGGCAAGTTGGCCCACAAGCCCATCAGCAACGAGCCGAAGCCCGCGACCAGACAGGTGGCAACAAACACAGCTGCGGGAGGAAAACCTGCTTTGCCCAGCATTCCCGGAACGACGATAACGGAATAAACCATGGCCAGAAAGGTCGTTAAGCCAGCCAGTACTTCCTGACGAACGGTACTGCCACGAGCGGTAATTTTAAAATAATTATCCAGCGCGCCTTGTGGCTTTGGTGCGTCCGGTGTTTGTAGGATGTCTCCAGACATAATGATGTCCTCACGAGGATGTTAAAGTTTTATTATTAGTTGCGTTCGTACACCAGACGACCATCAACGTAGGTGCGGTAGATCGAACGGTCATCGCCCAACGTCATCATCACGAACAATTTGTCGACTAAAGAAACAGAGTTGTCATAGCGCAGCTGCTGTAGCGGGGTGGCGGTGGGTTCCATCACCACGAAATCAGCCTCTTTGCCAGGTAAAAAGTTGCCAATCAAATCGTCAAGGCCCAGAGATTTCGCCCCGCCGAGCGTGGCAAGGTAAAACGCTTCATATGCCGAGAGGCGATAGCCTTGTAATTGCAACACTTTGTAGGCTTCGTTCAGCGTTTGCAGCATGTTGAAAGTTGTTCCTGCGCCAATGTCAGTCCCCATGCCCACTTTGACTTTCTTCTGCCATGCTTTTTTCAAGTTGAATAAGCCACTGCCGAGGTAAAGGTTGGAGGTAGGACAGAAAGCAATGCTGGATTTGGTTTCGCTGAGACGATCCCACTCTTTCTCTTCGAGATGGACGCAGTGAGCAAAGACACAATTTTTACCTGTCAGACCGTACTGATGGTAAACATCCAGATAACCATCATGGTCAGGATAAAGCGATTTGACCCAGGCAATTTCATCTTTATTTTCACAAAGATGGGTATGTACCCATGTGTCGGGATACTCTTCTTTCAGGCGTTGCGCCATCGCCATCTGTTCAGGAGATGAGGTTGGGGCGAAGCGTGGCGTAATCGCATACAACAGACGACCATTTTTGTGCCAGCGTTCGATCAGTTCTTTGCTTTGGTGATAGCTGCTTTCGGCAGTGTCGAGCAGATAATCCGGTGCGTTGCGGTCCATCATCACCTTACCGGCAATCATACGCATATTGATATGACTAGCGGCTTCAAACAGCGCATCAACGGATTGCGGATGAACGGTACCAAACACCAACGCTGTGGTGGTTCCGTTACGTAAAAGCTGCTTGATGAAGAACGCCGACATTTCGCGGGCGTACTCTAAATCCTCATAACGACGTTCAGTAGGGAAGGTGTGTTTATTCAACCACTCCAACAATTGTTCACCATAGGCCCCAACCATTTCACTTTGCGGATAATGGATATGTGTATCGACAAAGCCCGGTACTACCAGTTTGCCGCGATAGTCGCGCACGCGAATGGTGTCAGGAATTTGATGCTTTCCGTCTTCCCATTCGCCAAACCATTCCACTTTTCCCTGTTTAATGAGTAATAAACCATCCTCAATAAACCGCAGCGCAGAGGCAATCTCTTCCGGGTTATCGACCGTACGGGTGACATCAATAAAACTGCCTCGTACCGCTTTTAACGTGTGTTCTCCTGACATCATTGACTCCTTTACTGTTAATCCATCTCTTCCGCTGAGGTAATACCAGGCAGAACGTTTTCCTGTCGGTAGCCACCAGGGAGGATAATATTTAATAAAATCGCAGTTAATCCACCAGCACAAATAGGGTTTTCAACTAATACATAAATAGAGGCTGGCAATATTTTAAAAATTTCCGGGTCGTAGGAGACGCCAAGCCCTAAACCTAAAGAAGTGGCGACAATAAGTGTTTCACGGCGCTTTAATCCGTTGGTGATGATGATGCGAATCCCAGCGATGGCAATCATGGAAAACATCAACGTCATTGCGCCTCCCAGAACTGCCGAGGGAATGGTCGTGAAGAAGCCGCCAATCATTGGAAACAAGCCGAGAATAACCAACATGACCGCGATGGTTCGCCCGACATAACGTGAAGCGACACCGGTCATCTGAATAACCCCATTATTTTGCGCAAACGTGGTTAACGGTAATGAACCGACAGCGGAAGCGATAACCGAAACCAGGCCATCTGCCAGTACGCCGCCTTTCAGACGCGACTGATACTCTTCTCCCTGGATGGGGCGGCGGGAAACCATTGCCGTGGCGGTGATATCACCGACAGCTTCCAGCACGCTAAGCAAATAAATCGTGCCGACCACCAGGAACTGATGGAAGCTGAAACTAAACCCGTATTTGAACGGATGCGGGATGGTGATTAACGGCAAATTGCGCATACTGCTGAAATCCACCATGCCCAGGCATAACGACGCGATATAACCGACACATAGCCCAATGGCAATCCCTCCCATGCGTAGTAACGGACTGCGGCAGCAGTTAAAGCCGATCACCACAATCAAAACCAATAAACCAACGCCGAGATGTTCGTAATTGCCGAACGTACCGCTGCTTTTGGCAGCAAATCCTCCACCAAAATCGATAATGCCGACTTTAATCAGGCTTAAGCCGATCATCAGCACCACAATGCCGCTAACGGTAGGTGTAATAACCCGACGTAAATAGGGCAGGATAAAAGAAGAGCCGACAACCAGAAATGCGCCAACGAAGGAGACGCCGAGAAGCGACGACATGATTAACTCTTCGTGAAAACCATCGCTTTTCATGCTGCTGCCCAGCGCAATCATGACTGTAACAAATGAAAAATTGACTGACTGAATTGAGAGTAGGCCAGAACCGACGATGCCATAGCGGTTTACCTGTAACCAGGTACCAATACCAGAGGCGATCATCGCCATAGAAACAAGATAGGCGGTTGTTTCAGCGGAAAGCTGTAAGGCCGCACCCACGATTAACGCAGGGGTTACCATCGGAACGAAAATTGCCAACAGATGGGTAATGGCACCAACGAGAGCCTGATGAAAGGGAGGGCGATCCTCCAGTTCAAATATAAGGTCAGAACCTGCATGGTTTATATCAGACATCCCTTCACTCCTTTTAAAGTAAATTTGATCATCTGAATCAGTAAAATAAATTCCCACGAATTTGGGGCGCAGGACGCCTTGAGAACGGCTTATCTCATTTTCGCAGTCAACTATTTAGTCATCGTTCAAACAGAGAAACAGGCCGCCGAAGCGGCCATTTATTATTTATATTTTTTCCAGCGCGGTGAGTATTTTCTCCGGTGTGAAATGCCATTCGCGTAACCAGATGCCGCAGGCATCGTGAATTGCGGTAGCAATCGCCGGAGCTGCGCCATTTACACCGATTTCTGAGATTGATTTCGCCCCGAATGGGCCGACTTTATCGTCGCTCGGCACCAGCACAGCGCGGAAATCACGCGGAATGTCACCAATTTTCGGTGCGCCGTAACTGCGTAAATCACGCGTTAACGGGTGGCCTTCGGCGTCATAAATGATTTCTTCGCTCATACTGTGCCCGATAGCACGCAGGGTGGCTCCGTAGATTTGTCCCAACGCTAACTCTGGATTGACCGGTGTACCACAGTCCAGCAAGGCATAGAATTTATCCAGGCGGATTTCACCCGTACGTGTGTTGACGGCAACTTCAGCAAAGTTTGCGCCATACGGGAAGGCGAAATCAGGCGTGATATAACTGGCAGTTCCCACCAGTGAACCAAAACCGGTGCCGGTTTCGCCTTTATGGGCAATATCCCCGAAACTAACTTCGCCTTTCTTGCCGCGCACGACGCCCGGCGTTGCTAGTTGAACATCTGCCACTGGCTCACCCAACATTTGCGCGCCGTGGAACAGAATTTTCTCCCGCAGATTTTCCGCTGCCAAACGCGCCGCGTTACCCGAGAAGCAAGTACCGGACGAGGCATATGCGCCTTTATCAAACAACGCATGATCGGTATCACCGGAGATAACATGCACGTCCTGCGGTGGGCAGTGCAGCACTTCTGCTGCCAGTTTCGTCACAACCGTATCCAGACCAGTACCAATATCCGCACCGCCAGAATGAACGATAAAGGTACCGTCTGATTCCAGTTTGATCATGCAGTTAGCCTGATCGATATCCGGGATCCCTGATTTCTGCATGATAATGGCGACGCCACGACCGATGTGCCAGTCACCGTTTTGTGGTTTTGGTGAAGACCATTGGATCATCTCGCGACCCTGACGCAGGATCTCTTCCAGTGCGCAGCTGGCGGCGGAAGGAACGGAGGTCGGCGCTTTACCTTCACCGATTGCACCGAGAATTTTCAGCTCTTGCCCTTCGTGTACCCGGTTACGTTCGATAATTTCCAGTTGGTCGATCTGTAACTGTTCAGCCAGTTCCGCTAATGCCATGGTGATAGCGAAGTTACCTTTCGGTGCGCCATAACCCTGATAAGCACCATTTGGGCAAATGTTGCTGTAGTAGGTGGTGACCTGGAAATCGACGTTATCGCACGGATATAACGGCAGCGACAGCGCCGGTCCGTTACACGGTACGGTGAGTGAGTGGTTGCCGTAAGGGCCTGTGTTGGCGCGGAAATCCATCTTCACAGCCGTCAGGCGACCATCTTTCTTTGCCCCCAGTTTGACGGTGACTTTCGCGACGTGACGAGAGGTGTTAGCAATAAACTCTTCTTCACGAGTGTAGCGGAACAGTACCGGACGCCCGGTCACGCAGGTTGCCCAGGCGCACACTTCTTCCAGCAGGATGTCCTGTTTAGACCCAAAACCGCCGCCAACTCGCTCTTTAATGACATGAACTTTATGTTGTTTCATGCCCACGAGGCGCGCGACCTGGCGGCGTAAGTGCCATGGTACCTGGGTGGAGGCGTGGATAACCAGACGATCGCCGTCCATACGGGTAAAGCAGATATGAGTTTCAGTCGGGCACTGCTGCGCCTGCGTTGAGTTATAGGTTCGCTCAATGATCACATCGGCATCGGCAAAGCCTTTGTCCATATCGCCAATATGACCATGAATACTGGCGGCGATATTTTTACGGGGGCGAGAACCGATCGGGAAGTTGATGATCATATGCTCGCCGCGCTGGGCTGCATGGCTGTTATCGTCTTCCAGAGTATCTGGCGCACCAGCAACATACACCACCGGTTCATCGTGCACGACAGGCGCATCTTCCGCCATTGCTTCGTCGATCGACATTACCGGCTTAAGCACTTCATATTCAACGTCGATGAGCTTCAGTGCTTCGAGCGCAATTTCTTCACTTTCAGCGACTACCGCAGCAACGCGATCGCCGACGTGACGCATTTTCTTGCCGAACATACGGCGGTCAAGCGGTGACGGTTCCGGTGCGCTCTGACCACCCGGGGTGTAGTAGATATCCGGGCAATTCAGATGAGTAATAACGTGAACGACGCCTGGTAAGGCTTCAGCTTTGCTGACATCCAGATGAGTAATCAGTGCGTGAGCGTGAGGGCTACGTAACATTTTAATGACGCAGGCGTCAGCCGTTACGCGGTCTTCAACATAGCAGGGTTTCGCCTGCACCATTTTTGCGGCATCAGTTTTAGGATAATGCTTACCAATGACTTCAAGGTCATCGCGGAAAGTCGGAGCGATATCAATGGTGGCCTGCGGGTTATTTTTACGTGCAACCGCCAGTTCAATGACCTGATAGTATTGTTGCCAGCCTGCATCGCGACTGAACAAACCAGAAAGCGCGTCGTCGATCTCTTCGCGGGTCGGTGCGGCGATACGCTCGAGCAGATCAGTGATAATCAGAGCAGCAGCTGGATCGTTATAACCAGACTGCACCACGCCAACATCAACCATTGCCTGTTGAACCAGACTTAACTCGTTCCATTTTCCCAGAGACTCTGCGGTACGAATATTAGCCTTCTCTATCTGTGCGGCAATAAGTAAGGACGCGTTGACGATATTACCGTTAAAGATAATTGCGTCAGAACCGGCAAAACCGAATCCATCATCGCTGTTGCGTACAGAGTGCATTCCCATGTTAAACAACAGCTTTTGCACGTTTTCACCAGGATTAACGGTTAGCTCCTGGGGCGTGCCATTTAATGTAAAGTGGATGATCATACGGCTTCCTCCCCAGCCTGTTGGCAGTCGGCATAAAGGTCGGCTACCAGAACTCCCGTGATATAGCGTTTATAGGCCACGCTGCCCCGCAAATCTTCCTGCGGGAAAATGGCGTTGGCGACAGCCTGTTCAAGGGCATCGCCTTCCAAGTTTTGTTTTTCAACATCGTGCAGACGCAGTGCTTTACTGGCCACGCCATCCAACGCAATTCGCATACCGTCGTGATCGGTTAACGCAACGGCTGCCGTTACTACCGTTAACCCAGCCTGAGAACGGCTAATTTTGCGAGTCGCACAGGTGCGATACGGATCTTTAATGATGATTTCGGTTAGCAGGCGATCGCATGGGCAGGCCAGGTACTCCTCAATTGACAGAGTTTCACCGTTGCCAAAAACCAGTTCGGCATCCAGTGCCAGCAGGACGGGAAGCAGCACCGACTCT
Organism: Escherichia sp. MOD1-EC4550; assembly: GCF_963876935.1. Taxonomy (NCBI): domain Bacteria; kingdom Pseudomonadati; phylum Pseudomonadota; class Gammaproteobacteria; order Enterobacterales; family Enterobacteriaceae; genus Escherichia; species Escherichia sp. MOD1-EC4550. The sequence goes on along the minus strand of NZ_CAWNSE010000023.1, from coordinate 74,179 downwards.
TCCTGCCGGGCGGCGATTTCACCACCAATGGTCGACTGATTACGAATATGGCGAGAGTAGACAAAGCCGAGAGCCTCACGCAGTGCTGCAGGAATAAACCGTGCATCACGCAGTGTTTGCAAGCGAGACATCGCGCCAATCCGCAATGCACCGTTATCCCAGTCAACCCAGTCCAGTTCCAGATCCTGTAAGGATATGGCAATCTTTTTATCGGTACGGGTTGGTGTGGCGTTGAGTTTACTGCCTCCGGCAAACCAGACAGCTTCATCCTGATAGCGGCGCTTCAGTTCCAGCGCCTGTTCGACAGAGTCGGGCCTGAAAAATTGTTCAATCATCTTCTTTCCTTATTTAACCCTCTTCCTTTAAGGAAGAGGGTATCTGTCATTTATGCCAGCGCATCCATCCGACGCCACATAGCAGCGGCGGCTTTTTGGGCTTGCGCATAAATGGAATCGCAATCGAAGTTAAACTGACGGTCTTCATAGACCATAACGCCGTTGACCATCACGCTGTGGACGCTGCCTGAACCCATGCCGAAAGCGATATGCCCGGCGATATTGTCTGCCAGCAGCGGCGTCGGCGAGTTGTAATCGCAAATGGTTAAATCGGCTTTGTAACCGGCTTCCAGAAGGCCAAATTTCGCGCCAAAATTGCGGCTCATCAGTTCGTTGCCGTTAGCCAGTGCTTTGGCAAAACTGTCAGGCCACAGCGGACCACCCGCATCGCGATGTTTAAAGAAGGCAAATTTCATCTCTTCAAACATATCTGAACCAATACCGTCCGTACCCAACGCCAGATTGCGGATGTCGCAAAGATGATGGTTGTAGCCGACATGGTTGTTCATGTTTGAACGGGCGTTATGCACCAGGAATGCATCACGCTGATTGAGCAACGCGATGTCGTCTTTAGACAGATAAAGCCCATGAGCGACCAGCGTTTTGCTGTCGATGAGATCGAATTGCGCTAATCGTGCCAGCAGATCTTTGCCGTACCAGTGATGACTATGGGAAACATCGTAAAGGTCTTCCGCAGCGTGAATATGTAAACCACGGCCTGTGGCTTTCACGGCCTCACGCAGCATTTCCAGACCGGCATCCGGCACAGTAAACGGCGCGTGAGCACCAATATGAGCCTCTACCAGATACGGTTCAGTTGCCGCTTTCTTCGCATCATCAATCTGACGGGCGAAGCGGATATTTTCCTCTACTCCTTCCTGTAGTTCTTTAATGCCGTTGTTACGGTCAGTGGTTTCAAAACAGGTCATCGCACGCAGGCCAACTTTTAAAAATGCGTTGCGCAATGTGGAGAGCGACCCGCTGATATACGCCGGAGAGGCATGGTGATCGATAACAGATGTACAGCCGCTCTTAATCGCTTCCAGGGAACAAATCAGCCCGCTGTAATAGAGCGACTCTTCATCAAGGGCGCGATCGAGCCGCCACCAGAGATTTTTCAGCGTTGAAATGAAATCCGGGCAGGGGGCGATGTTTGCCATAATTCCACGGGAAAGCCCCGAGTAAAAATGGTTGTGCGAGCAGACAATTCCCGGCATCACAATCCGACCATGCATCTCTTTGTAGTTGGCATCGGGGTAGCGTTGCGTCAGCGCATCGCCGATAGCGACAATCACATCATTTTCGATGGCGATATCAACGCCTTCCTGCACTTTCGCCGGGTGTAACTGCACTGCGGTGACATTCTTCAGAATCAACATGATTACACCTCCACGCGGCCCAGCAGATAATGATGATGCTGGTGGACATGGCTAATGATGCGGCACATATCGTTCAGCTCCGGTGGTACGTTGTTGAACTGACCTTCGCTGTCGATGTTTAACACCCAGCTTTGGTTATTCAGACGTATGCGTACCTGGCAATCTTCCACAAGGAAGCCTGGGTTGCTGCTGTTATCAAAGTCTTGCGACAGGCTGAAGACGGTGATTTTGTCTTTATATGGTTTACCGTTCCACGGGCAGAACTGGGCGCAGTTGCCGCATTCGTTACAGTAAGCGTCGAGGTGCAGCGTCTGGAAACGGTTCTGGAATCCAGGGACCGCAATTGAGACATTGGCGCGGTTAGGGCAGACATCCACACACTTGCTGCAAACGTAGTTACATTCAAGACAGCGAGAAGCTTCCTGAGCGACAAACGCATCACGATCGTCGCTGTTCACCAGGGTGACTGAGATATCGCCTTTACGTTGGTAGATTTCCGCCGGATTGACGTTGTTCCAGTATTTATCGTTCTGGTGGGAACGGATATTTTCCCGACTCAGGATGGCATCGGTAGCCCGACGCGCAGTTCCGACAGCTGCAACGATAGAGGACGGTCCGCGCTGTACGTCGCCGATCATAAAGACGTCAGTCAGACGAGTTTCGCCATTATGGTCGACGTCTGGCCAGCCATTTTTGTCCAGCGGCACGCCCATGGCATTCAGGGTTTCAGTATCCTGCTGTTCGCCAATGGCGGTGATCAGGCTGTCTACATGCAGTGTTACTGTTTCGTTGGTTTCAACCGGACGGCGACGACCTTTCTCATCAGGTTCGCCAAGCGACATAACGCGCAAGGTTAAGGTGCCATCAGCATCGAAACGTTCCGGATTATTCAGGAAACGGAACTCCACGCCGTCGTGCAACGCTTCTTCATACTCTTCGCGCCATGCGGGCATCTCTTGCAGTGAACGACGATAAACGACCGTTGCTTTTTCTACGCCTGGAACGCGTAACGCCGCACGAGCGCAGTCCATTGCGGTGTTACCCGCCCCGACAACGACCACATGCTTGCCCAGCTTGAGCGTAGTGCCTTTGTTGTATTCACGCAGGAAGGGGAGTGATTTCCACACATTTTGGTTGTCGCCCGCCAATTTCACACCGCTATTTTTATCAGTGCCGGTGGCAATCAGAACATAGTGGAAGCCCTGATTTTTTAACTGTTCAACGGTCAGATCGGGTGAGCAGCCATACTCAAATTTCACGCCGTGAGCGGCAACAAAATCGATATCGTGCTGAATTAACTCTGCAGGAATACGGAACTGAGGAATGATATTTTTCACCACGCCGCCCGCATTGGCTTCGCGTTCAAACAGCGTAACCGGATGGCCCGCTCTGGCAAGGAAGTAACCTGCTGCCAGACCCGCCGGACCTGCACCAATCACGGCAACCGGATGGCGTGAACCAGAACCGGCTGGTTTGTGCCAGCGTTGCTTATATTCATCCCAACCTTTTTCCAGCGCGACTTTTTTCAGTTCGCGGATATTCAGCGCACTGTCGTAATCCAGGCGGGTACAGTTGTATTGGCACTGGTGATCGCAAATATGACCGGTAATGGCGGGCAGGGCGTTGCGTTGGTAGATGAGTTCCAGTGCGTCGGCATAGCGGTGTTCGCCAAGCAGACGGATGTATTCCGGAATATCCTGTTTAATGGCGCAAGCAGTAACGCACGGTGCAACGTAGCAGTCGGTCAGCGGCAGGTCTTCTGCCACTTCAATACGCTCTTCTGGCTTCCAGTGTTTCTGCGTGTATTCCATGGTTAACGCGTCTGCTGCCAGTTTGTTCAGTCGTTCGACGTCAACATGGTCAAGCCCCCAGGCGTCGGAGCCTTCCAGCTCGCGCATGCAGGCACTTAAGCGCAGATAGCCGCCAGGTTTCAGCAGGTCGGTTGCCATAGTAATAGGGCGAATACCAGTATCAAAAATATCGCGGATAGTCAGCTGACTGGCACCACCGGAATAAGAAATGGGCAGTTTGCCGTCAAAGGCGCGAGAGAGAACTGCTGCAACATTGATGGAGAGCGGGAACAGCGCACGGCCTGACATATACATCTCTTCACCAGGCAGTGCGCCTTTATTGTTGATGGTGCCGAGAGTGTTAGTCAGTTTGACGCCAAAACCGAGTGATTTTTCTTTTGCCAGTGCCATCAGGCGTTCCAGCATTTCCAGCGCTTGCGTCAGCTTGAGGTCGTGATCAAATGACTCTTCTTTTAAGCCTATGTAACCGAAACCGCAGACATCGAGGATCTCACGAACACGCGCGTACCCCAGTAAGGTCGGGTTGAGTTTCACAAAGGTATTGAGCCCTTTTTCTTCCAGCATGTAGCGGCAAATGGCTTCGATTTCATGCGGAGGACAGCCGTGCATCGTGGAGAGGGTGACGCCCTGCACCATGCTAGTGGGGATGCGAGCGGGTAAGGCCTGTAAGCTATCGCGTTTTTCCTGCAATCCGTGGCGGGCTAAAAATGCCTCATCCTGGAGCAGGTTATTAAGCGTATCGCGGTATTGAGCGAATTTTGGATGGTCAGATGCGTCCATCATATTATCGATGAACTGTTGCATCGGCGGTTGCTTAATACCTTCGAGGTTGTAACCGACGCTCATATTAAAGATAAAGGATTTACCGGAATCAGAAGGCTGGAACATTGCTTCGAGAAGATGCAGAGCAAACCAGGCTTTGAGGTATTCATCCCAGGCTTTAAGCAGGGTAAATTCGGTAGACCATTCGGTGTTAAAGCACTCGTCTTCGGCATCAATACAGGGCTTTTCCAGCTCCAGGCGGTCAAGAATTTGGACGGTTTTTAGTTCGATGAAGCGTCCGCCAGTCAGCCAGGATGTGACAATATTTTGCGCGAGCTGCGTGTGCGGACCAGCGGCAGGGCCGACGGGAGTGGCACAGGTTTCACCGAAGACGCTAACAGTTTTACCTTTTACGGGTGAGTAAAACTGTTGCTCGGGAATACCAAAGATTGAGCGTTGTTGTTGGTATTCATCAAATATGCGCGTCAAAAGTTCCTCAAACGGAATGGGACGCATAATATCCCCCATAACCCTCTCCTTAGCTTATACAGATATCATTGAGTGACCGGTGTTGAGAAATCCGGTGGTTTAGGGGGATAGAGCAACAATCGCACCACTCTTGCCAGGTTTGGCGGGAAATATAAAAAAATGTGAGGCGGCTCGAAACTTAAGGGCTTTTTGTGAATGAACTCACAGGTGCCAAATGAGAATTAAAATCACTCCTGGGAATTATTATTACCAGCCCATTTATCACTTTTTCTCTTTTCTCAAAATCAGTGATTCCTTATCATAATGATAAAGCAGGCTGGATGGTTTAAATATTTGAACGCAAACGTTTAACTACGTTTTCTAAATTTCAGTATACCTTTTTTGCGCTGTAATAAAGTCGTCCGGAGTATCAATATCTAAAATTATTTCTGCATTCTCTATTTCGACGGAATAATGTTCTCCCATAAGGAGTGCCTGACGCATATTGGTGACATTGGGTCGCTGGGTTGCCTGCATCAGGCATGGCTTTGACACTAAAATCGGATGGCCGGGGATACCTTTATGGAGTGGCAGTATTGCGCCATCATTACGTAACGACCAGATTTTTCTAAAAATATCGATGGTGAGGGTTGGCATGTCACCGTGGGTGAGAAAACAATGTTCGGTTTGCACCGCGGGTACTGCGGCCTTTACTGATGTCAGTAAACCCTGCGCATAATTTGGGTTGTGGATAATAGTGATATTACTCTGGTTCGCATAACGTTCGTGCAGTTCATTACCACGATAGCCGGTGACTAAAATAATTCGGCTACAAAACTGCAACGCATTTTTGATACTTGCATCAAGAATTGTTCCCTCTTGCCAGGGTAACATCATTTTCCATTGCCCCATTCTTGATGATAATCCGGCAGCGGTAATTATACAGTCGATGGCTGACATAGTGGTTCCATTATTAATAGGGGCTAATAACGCCTGTTAATTGCGTTACTTCCTGATGGATTAAGTTGGGGATAATTTATCCCAGAGAGGTCATAAAGACTCGTGAAAAGTATAGTTGACCCATCGGCATTATTCATTGATTTAGGCGCGCAGAAACGTCCCACTGTGATTTCTGTTGTTGGGGCTGGGGGGAAAACCAGCTTGCTTTTTTGGCTGGTAGAACTGCTCCAGGCTAGCGGCAGGCGTGTGTTAATCACTACAACGACACATATGTTTATGCCAACGTCTCACTGGCCCGTGGTTTTCTGTCGTGATCCCGCCATGCTTCCTCATGCGTCTCTTACATCCCCCATTTCATTTTGTTTTCACAGCTGGAAAGCGAACCAGGGAAAAGTGCAGGGATTTATGCCAGAAGCGATTGATGCACTGGTGCAACGACCAGAGTGTGACGTAATTCTCATTGAGGCAGATGGCTCGCGTGGAATGCCGTTAAAAGCGCCTGATGAGCACGAACCTTGCATACCCAAAAGCAGTTGCTGCGTGATTGCTGTGATGGGAGGACATATTTTGGGTGCGAAAGTGAGCACAGAAAATGTCCATCGCTGGTCGCAGTTTGCTGATATTACCGGGTTAACACCTGATGCAACCTTGCAACTGAGCGATCTCGTTGCGCTGGTTCGCCACCCTCAGGGCGCATTTAAAAACGTACCGCAAGGTTGTCGGCGAGTCTGGTTCATTAACCGTTTTTCTCAATGTGAGAATGCGATTGCGCAAAGCGAGCTCCTTCAACCGCTGCAACAACACGACGTAGAGGCAATCTGGCTGGGCGATATACAAGAACATCCTGCAATCGCGCGCAGATTTGTGAATTAGCGGCCCGGGTATTCCGGGTTACTGAAAGGATATCCATTGAGGTTGGTATGAATATTTTCACAGAGGCTGCAAAACTTGAAGAGCAAAATTGTCCGTTTGCGATGGCGCAAATTGTTGATAGCCGAGGCTCGACTCCCCGCCATTCTGCACAAATGTTAGTGCGCGCCGATGGTTCTATCGTCGGTACAATTGGTGGTGGAATGGTTGAGCGGAAGGTGATTGAAGAGTCGCTTCAGGCATTGCAGGAACGTAAGCCGCGATTATTCCATGGACGTATGGCTCGTAACGGTGTGGATGCTGTCGGGTCAGATTGTGGAGGTGCAATGTCCGTGTTTATCAGCGTCCATGGTATGCGTCCTCGTCTGGTGTTGATTGGCGCGGGGCATGTCAACCGGGCGATAGCCCAGAGTGCGGCGCTATTAGGATTTGATATTGCCGTTGCCGATATTTATCGCGAAAGCCTTAATCCTGAATTATTCCCACCATCAACCACGCTTCTCCATGCTGAGTCGTTTGGTGCGGCAGTGGAAGCACTGGATATTCGCCCTGATAATTTTGTCCTGATTGCCACGAATAATCAGGATCGTGAAGCCCTCGACAAACTCATTGAACAGCCCATTGCATGGCTGGGGTTGCTGGCAAGTCGCCGCAAGGTTCAGCTTTTCCTACGTCAATTGCGTGAGAAAGGCGTGGCTGAAGAACATATTGCCCGTTTACATGCGCCCGTTGGTTACAACATAGGTGCGGAAACGCCGCAGGAGATCGCCATCAGCGTGCTGGCAGAAATATTACAGGTGAAAAATAACGCGCCGGGTGGGCTGATGATGAAACCTTCTCATCCTTCCGGACACCAGCTGGTGGTGATTCGCGGTGCGGGGGATATCGCCAGTGGTGTGGCGCTACGTCTGTATCATGCGGGTTTTAAAGTGATCATGCTGGAAGTGGAAAAACCGACAGTGATTCGTTGTACCGTGGCGTTTGCCCAGGCCGTGTTCGATGGCGAAATGACGGTCGAAGGCGTCACTGCCCGCCTGGCAACCAGCTCTGCGGAAGCGATGAAACTTACCGAACGCGGATTCATCCCTGTGATGGTAGATCCCGCCTGTTCATTGCTTGATGAACTGAAACCGCTTTGCGTGGTGGACGCTATTCTGGCGAAACAGAATTTGGGTACGCGGGCAGATATGGCACCAGTAACAATCGCGCTTGGGCCGGGCTTTACTGCTGGGAAGGATTGCCATGCGGTAATTGAAACAAATCGCGGGCACTGGCTCGGTCAGGTGATTTACTCTGGTTGTGCGCAGGAGAATACCGGTGTTCCCGGCAATATTATGGGGCATACCACCCGACGGGTGATCCGTGCTCCTGCTGCAGGCATTATGCGATCCAACGTGAAATTAGGCGATCTGGTGAAAGAGGGCGATGTGATTGCCTGGATTGGTGAGCATGAAATTAAAGCACCGTTGACGGGGATGGTGCGTGGCTTGTTGAACGACGGACTGGCGGTGGTCGGTGGTTTTAAAATTGGTGATATCGATCCACGTGGTGAAACGGCTGATTTCACCAGCGTTTCTGATAAAGCCCGGGCAATTGGCGGCGGCGTACTTGAGGCGTTAATGATGTTGATGCATCAGGGCGTTAAAGCGACAAAAGAAGTGCTGGAAGTGGCTTAAATGAAAATGGCCGGATGGTATTACCCACCCGGCCTTTAAATTACTGACAAATCACCGTTCCGGTTTTGCCTTCAATCCCTTCTTTCGCTTTGCTCAATACGGTAATCAGTGCTTCGCGTCCAGCGCGAGAGCGAGCAAACGAGGCGGCTGCTTCCACTTTAGGCAGCATAGAACCTTTCGCAAAATGACCTTCTTCGATAAAGCGTTCAGCATCACTTAATGACAGGCGATCGAGCCACTGTTCGTTCTCTTTACCGAAGTTAATGGCCACTTTTTCTACCGCAGTCAGAATGATCAGCATATCGGCATCAATCATTTCTGCTAAACGGGCGCTGGCCCAGTCTTTATCAATAACCGCGCTGGCACCACGCAGATGGTTACCTTCACGAATAACAGGAATACCACCACCGCCAACGGTGATCACTACCTGGCCTGCATCTACCAGAGCTTTAACCGTTTCTTTTTCAATGATATCAACCGGTTTTGGCGAGGCAACAACACGGCGATAGCCGCGACCAGCATCTTCTTTCAGAGTGTAACCCTGTTTTGTCAGTTGCTCTGCTTCCTGCTCGGTAAAGAACGAACCGATCGGCTTGGTCGGGTTGAGGAATGCCGGATCGTTAGCGTCGACTTCGACCTGGGTAACCAGCGTTGCTACAGGTTTATTAATGCCACGAGAAAGCAGTTCTTCTCTTAAGGCGTTTTGTAGATCGTAACCAATATAACCCTGGCTTAAGGCAACACAGACAGACATCGGCAGCATTGGCGAGTGCGCTTCAGTTTTTGCCGCGGCTTCAAAGGCCTGGTTAATCATGCCTACCTGCGGCCCGTTACCATGAGTGACGATGACCTCATGTCCCTGGGCAATTAAATCAACAATTGCCTGAGACGTAATTTTTACCGCTTTCATTTGTCCGGCTAGATCGTCGCCCAGCGCATTCCCGCCCAGGGCGAGAACAATTTTCTTACTCATTTTTCCTCACTCATCATTCTTGATTGTGTATAGATCCCTGGCAGTGGTTAGAGCACGGGAGGGACAAACGGTTTGCGTCGCAGGAAACGACCTCGCCCGGCTTTACCTGTAAAGGTGCCGTCACAGAAAATCGTTTCACCACGGGATAATGTTCTGACAATTGCGCCCTGACAGGTAAAACCCTCCCAGGGCGAGTAGTCGGCGTTGTCGTGGAGATGGCGGTGTTGAATTTGTTGACTCTGACGTGGGTCGATAATTACCACATCACCATCTGAGCCGGGCGCTAATAATCCTTTTTGTGGCCACAGGCCAAATAGCCTGGCGGGCATCGCACTGGTCAATTCAACAAAACGCTCCGGTGTGATACGTCCCGTCATCACGCCACTGGAGAACAGCAACTGCATGCGGTTTTCCACACCGGGCAAGCCATTTGGGCAGCGGCTGAAATCGCCTTTAGAAATTTGCAGGCGTTGAGCCATCGAGAAGGTGCAGTGATCGGTCGCCACCACGTCAATCGCACCATCACTAATGCCACACCACAGTTTGTCCTGCTCACGCACGTTACGCAGTGGTGGGCTAAGAATGAACTTCATGCCGTCTTCTGTATCGTAACTGCGTTCGTCCAGCAGGAGATATTGCGGGCAGGTTTCAACCCAGACTGGCTGGTGATTCGCGCGGGCAAGACGCAGATAATCCAGACCTAAGCCGTTAGAGAGGTGGACGATATAGAGCGGGGCGTTACCGGCAATTTGTGCCAGGTTAATCATGCGTGCGATGGCTTCCGCTTCGCATTCCAGAGGGCGACTCAAGGCGTGATAGCGCGGCGCGGTTAACCCTGCGGCGATAAACTCCGCCCGCTTGCTGGCGATAGCTGCATCATTTTCCGGGTGCACGGTGGTCAGCGCGCCGGACTCATGCAAGCGGCGTAACGCCTGCAAAACCTCGTCATCGTTGAGTTTGTATTGATAGGTTAAATAGAGTTTAAAACTGCTCAGTCCTTCTTCGACCATCATCGGAATTTCGTCGAGGATGGCGTGATTAATGTGCTGGATAACACCGTGAAAGCTGTAGTCAATAACCGCTTTATGGGCGGCATAACCACGATAAACTTCCAGTTGATGGCGTAATCGGCAGCCATTTGGTCCAAATCCCATATGGTCAATAATGGTTGTTGTACCGCCACACGCAGCTGCACGGGTACCGGTAAAAAAATCATCACAACTGCGCGCGATGCCGACATCAATATTGAAGTGTGTATGGACATCTACGCCGCCAGGGAAAACGTAACAGCCAGTAGCATCAATTTCTTCATAAGGGAGCTGCGGCGAAATATCGGTGCCCAACTGGCGAACAATCCCGCTTTCAATCAGCAAATCCTGTTTGGCTTGTCCATCTGCGTTAACGATAGTGCCGTTTTTGATCAATACGCGCATAGCAAACTCCAAAAACCCTCCGGCGAACCGGAGGGGAATAAGTGAAGAATAATTATTCGGTTGCCAGCCAGCTTAACGGGATTGCAGCGTACATAGCGGCACAGGTCACCAGGTGAGATTTCCAGGTTTTTTCGTTAGGTGCGTGCGCTTCAGGTTCTTTACCAGGGCCAAAACCGATCACCGGAATGCCGTGACGACCCATGATGGAGACGCCGTTAGTTGAGAAGGTCCACTTATCAACAACCGGCGCTTTGCCAAACAGCCCTTCGTAGGCATTCACCAGTGCTTTAACAGTGAAGTGATCTTCTTCCACTTTCCAGGTCGGGAAGTAGCATTCGGTTGGGTAAACCAGGCCAGTCCAGGACGGACGGTCGTAGTTGTACATAGAAACAACCGCGTTAGCTTTCTGTACCGCAGGCAGGGCGCGGATTTCGTCCAGCGCGCCTTCCCAGGTTTCGCCCCAGGTCAGACGACGGTCAATTGAAACTGCGCAGCTGTCTGCTACAGCGCAACGGCTTGGAGATGTGAAGAAGATTTCAGAAACGGTGAGGGTGCCTTTGCCGAGGAATTCGTCATAGCCCAGGCGCTGGGAGAGTTCCTGCAATTCGCCAAGAATCGGACCCATTTTGAAAATGGCGTTATCACCGCGTTCTGGCGCAGAGCCGTGGCAGCTAACGCCCTGAACATCAATGCGAATTTCCATACGACCGCGTTGACCACGATATACCTGGCAGTCGGTTGGTTCGGTACTGACCACAAATTCCGGGCGAATGCCAGATTGTTCAATAATGTACTGCCAGCACAGACCGTCGCAGTCTTCTTCCTGCACAGTGCCGGTGACCAGCAGGGTGTATTCATCTTCCAGACCGAGGTCTTTAATGATTTTACCGGCATAAACCATAGATGCCATGCCGCCTTCCTGGTCGGAAGTACCACGGCCGCCGATCAGCTCATCAGTTTCCATGCCTTCGTACGGATCGAAGTCCCAGTTTTTGATGTTGCCAATGCCGACGGTGTCGATATGCGCGTCCATCGCCACCAGCCGCGGGCCGTGACCGATATAACCGAGCACGTTGCCCATCGGGTCGATTTCAACTTTATCGAAGCCGACTTTTTCCATCTCTTCTTTAATACGATGCACTACGCGTTTTTCGTCGCAGCTTTCGCTGGGGATCGCAACCATGTCGCGCAGGAAGCGAGTCATGTCTGCCTGGTAATCTTTTGCTTTTTCAAGAATCAGTTTGAATGGAATATTCTTAGCCATTATTTTTCTCCAGATTTTTTACTCCCCGTTTTGCGGGGAGCAGTTCCAATAGGGTGATTAAGGTGCTACAGAGTGTTTGCCTTCCCAGACAACTTCGCGGTAGTGCTTCACGTCGGTGTCGCCTTCAGTGCTGATAACCAGCACCACTGCATCTTTGTTCAGCGCCAGTTTTTCCATCAGGCTTTGACGTTGCGGGTGATAATGAACCGCCGCGAGAACGCCTAAACCGACAGCGCCGGATTCACCGGAGATGATGCGCGGGTCGTTGCCGTACGGATTACCCAGCACGCGCATACCTAATGCGGCAACGCTGTCCTGGCAGGAGATGAATTGGGTGGCGCAGTTACGTAGGATTTCCCAGCCCAGTGGGTTAGGTTCGCCGCAGGCCAGGCCCGCCATGATAGTGGCCATATCGCCGCCAACGTTGACGATGTCGCCTTTGACACCAGAACGATAGATACAGTCAGCTTTGTCAGGTTCAACAATAATGCTGTGCAGATTTTGCGGGCTGTAGACGTCGACCAGATAACCCAGTACGCCGCCGGCCATCGCGCCGACACCGGCTTGCAGCAGAACGTGCGTCGGGGTTACACCCATTTCACGCATTTGCTCTACGGCTTCATCTGCCAGAGTGGCATAGCCCTGCATGATCCAGGTTGGGATTTTGGTGTAACCTTCCCAGGCGGTATCTTGCACCACTTCCCAGCCGTGCTGCTGCGCGTGTTGCATGGTCAGGCGAACGGTATCGTCATAGTTCATATCGGTGACGATGCACTCGGCTCCGAGGTTCAGAATGGCGTCAACGCGTTCCTGAGCGGAACCTTTCGGCATGTAAATTACCGCGTTCTGACCGAGTTGCTGTGCTGCCCAGGCAACACCGCGCCCGTGGTTGCCGTCGGTCGTTGTAGCAAATGTCATTTTTTCGCCGATGGCATTTTTCAGATGCTCGAATGACAGTGTTTCGATATCAAGATGATATTTTTCGCACAACAACTGAGCGATGGCATATGCGCCGCCGAGCATTTTGAATGCGTTCAGACCGAATCGTTTTGATTCGTCCTTAACGAGAATTTTTTTCACCCCAAAAAGGTTTGCGAGATCGTCCAGCGCGCAAAGTGGTGTTGGGCGATAGCCAGCAATTTTCTGGTGGAACTGGCGCGCCAGTTTTGCCTGGCTTTGCGAAAAGAGCGGTGATGTTTCGCCGTTGAAAAATTTGTTATCGGCGATATCAATCTTCAATGAGAAAACGGACATATCCTATCCTTTTGGCCTCTGGAAATAGAGAGCCGACCTGTCGATCGGCCCGAGGGGGTTATTTCACGCGTTCTTGCGCTTCTTTCAGCAGTTGTTCGAGCAGTGCGCCTGGTTTGGAATATTTACGGGAAAGGATCATTGCTGCGATGATGTATGGCTTCCAGCTGGCTTCTTTGTAGGTAGCGATACGGTATTTTTCGAATACGCCTTCAGTGACTTCACCTTCTTTGCAGGATACGCCACTGATATCTGCTGGCAGGCAGTGCATGTACAGGGCTTCGCCATCACGGGTCAGTTCCATCATCTCTTCAGTGCAATGCCAGTCTTTGTGTTGCGCGTTCTGTGCCAGACACTGTTTTTCCAGTGCTTTTAAGCCTTCGTGATCGTTCGCACGCAGCAGTTCAGTACGCTCTTCCATCACTTTGTAAGGTGCCCATGACTTCGGATAAACGATGTCTGCGTCTTTGAAGGCTTCTTCCATGCTGGTGACCTGACGGAAGCTACCGCCAGAGGCTTTAGCATTATTTTTAGCTACTTCAACTACATCCGGGATCAAATCGTAGCCTTCCGGATGGGCCAGGGTGACATCCATACCGAAGCGGGTCATCAGGCCGATAATGCCTTGCGGTACAGAGAGCGGTTTGCCGTAGCTTGGTGAGTATGCCCAGGTCATGGCGATTTTTTTACCTTTCAGGTTTTCGAGCGAACCAAAGTGTTCACGCAACCATGCCAGGTCAGCCATTGACTGAGTCGGATGGTCGATATCGCATTGTAGGTTCACTAAAGCCGGACGCTGTGGAAGCACGCCCTGCTTGTAGCCGTCATCAAGCGCAGCGCCAACTTCACGCATATAGGCGTTACCTGCGCCCAGATACATATCGTCACGAATACCAATAGCGTCGGCGCAGAAGGAGATCATATTGGCGGTTTCACGTACGGTTTCGCCGTGAGCGATTTGTGATTTGCCTTCGTCGAGATCTTGCTGTGCAAGGCCGAGCAGGTTAAGCGCGGAAGCATAAGAGAAGCGGGTACGGGTGGAGTTGTCGCGGAATACGGAAATACCTAATCCACTATTAAAGACTTTGGTTGAGATGTTTTCAGCACGCAGTGCTTTTAATGCTGCGGCAACGTCCAGTACTTGTTTCAGTTCGTCAGGCGTCTGTTCCCACGTTAACAAAAAATCTTTCTCGTGAAGGTGAGAGGTCAGCGAATTGATATCCTTAATCAGCTCATTAACAGTTTTCATCATAAAGTCCCGGTAGTGGAATGACAGGCAAAGTGGTTTTTTTCACTGTGACTTGCCAAAGTGATTGGTGTTTTCACAGCTATACCAGGGACTAACAATAAGTGTGCCAGAATTATCCACGCGGCTATAAAAGACTAATTTGACGGGTAATGTGTGGTGTAGATCACAAATTGATGCCAGCTTCCGGTTGTGTGTAAAATACGAAAACGTTTGGCTTTTTTTATTGCGTTGTTTATTTGCTGCTAAGTATCAGAAATAAGATAAAGGGGCAGGCTATCCCTCGTCAGTTTGATAAACTCACCGCTGTAATTCTCATATTGATATAGAAATGTGATATCTCTTCCATAATTTCATTAGAAAGTGATAAAAACCTTATGTTTTTATCAAAGCCAATTTCGCCTGAGTTAATATCATGATGATCTGTGAACCATCAACGTCTTCAATGATCGACTTTTAAGTAAGTCTGGAAGGTAAAGCTATGGAGCTTGCTACTACGCAGTCAGTATTGATGCAAATTCAACCGACAATTCAGCGTTTTGCCAGAATGCTTGCCAGCGTTTTGCAGCTTGAGGTTGAGATCGTTGATGAAAACTTGTGTCGCGTCGCCGGAACGGGCGCGTATGGGAAGTTTCTTGGCCGCCAGTTGAGCGGCAACTCACGCCTGCTCCGCCATGTCCTGGAAACGAAAACTGAAAAAGTTGTGACACAGTCTCGCTTCGATCCCCTTTGCGAAGGTTGCGATAATAAAGATAATTGTCGCGAAAAAGCATTTCTGGGTACGCCTGTCATTTTACAGGATCGTTGTGTTGGGGTGATAAGTTTGATTGCAGTTACCCACGAGCAACAAGAACATATCAGTGATAATTTACGCGAGTTTTCTGATTACGTTCGCCATATATCCACCATTTTTGTTTCGAAACTTCTGGAGGATCAGGGGCCAGGAGATAACATCAGTAAAATATTCGCGACCATGATCGATAATATGGATCAGGGCGTTTTAGTTGTTGATGACGAAAATCGGGTTCAGTTTGTTAATCAGACTGCCTTAAAAACACTCGGTGTTGTGCAAAATAATATTATTGGGAAACCTATCCGTTTCAGACCATTAACATTTGAGAGTAATTTTACCCACGGGCATATGCAACATATTGTTTCGTGGGACGATAAAAGTGAATTAATCATTGGTCAATTGCATAACATTCAGGGCAGACAATTATTTTTAATGGCGTTTCACCAATCGCATACCAGTTTTTCTGTAGCAAATGCACCTGATGAACCGCATATTGAACAATTGGTTGGCGAGTGCCGTGTTATGCGGCAATTAAAACGACTCATTAGCCGTATTGCACCCAGCCCATCCAGCGTTATGGTGGTTGGTGAAAGCGGCACGGGTAAAGAAGTCGTCGCGCGTGCAATCCATAAGTTGAGTGGAAGACGAAATAAACCCTTTATTGCTATCAACTGTGCCGCGATTCCTGAACAACTTCTGGAGAGCGAACTATTCGGTTATGTTAAAGGCGCATTTACTGGCGCTTCAGCCAACGGTAAAACAGGGTTGATTCAGGCGGCGAATACGGGCACGCTGTTTCTCGATGAAATTGGTGATATGCCGTTAATGTTGCAGGCTAAATTACTGCGCGCTATTGAGGCGCGTGAAATACTGCCGATTGGTGCCAGTAGCCCAATTCAGGTCGACATCCGTATCATTTCTGCAACTAACCAGAATTTGGCCCAGTTCATTGCCGAAGGTAAATTCCGCGAAGATCTCTTCTACCGACTTAATGTTATCCCGATCACTCTTCCACCGCTGCGTGAACGTCAGGAAGATATTGAACTGCTGGTACATTACTTTTTACATCTGCATACCCGTCGTCTGGGATCGGTTTATCCGGGTATTGCTCCCGATGTCGTCGAGATATTGCGTAAGCATCGTTGGCCCGGAAACCTGCGCGAGTTAAGCAATTTAATGGAATATCTGGTTAACGTTGTTCCTTCAGGTGAAGTTATCGACAGCACGCTATTGCCGCCAAATTTGCTGAATAATGGCACAACGGAGCAAAGTGATGTAACAGAGGTCAGCGAGGCGCACTTGGCACTCGATGATGCGGGCGGCACGGCGCTGGAGGAGATGGAAAAGCAAATGATCCGCGAGGCGCTTTCACGTCATAACAGCAAGAAGCAAGTTGCTGATGAACTGGGTATCGGCATTGCTACGCTCTATCGCAAGATAAAGAAATATGAGTTGTTAAACGCATAACCTCAGTAAATCCGGCCTGAGTTCAGGCCGGATATCCTTTTACTTCGTTTTCTCGCAATCCAGAACTGTATTTACAATCATCTGATACCCCGTGCAGCGACAAAGATTTCCCGCCAGGCCGCGACGAATCTCCGTAATAGTTAATGGCTTCTCGCGTGGTTTCGCCAGCATTGCCGTGGTAGCCATAATCAGGCCAGGCGTACAAAACCCGCACTGCACCGCGCCGGATTTCGCATAAGCTTGCTGGACATGAGAAAGTTTTCCGCCTTTCGCTTCACCTTCCAGCGTGCGGATTTCTTTGCCTTCAGCCCAGGCGGCAAGGTATAAGCAACTGTCTATCGCAGTACCGTCGACCAGCACCGTACAGGCACCACATTCACCCACGCAGCAACCTTGCTTGACGCTTAGCAGCCCTTGTTCGCGGAGTAATTCCGAGAGCGGCGTGCCTGGCGCGGCGTGAAGCTGAAAAGGTATCCCGTTAATGGTGCATGCGATGGTAATTGTTTCGCTGTGATTCATTGCAATTTTCCCCCCGCCGCGGCGACGGCTTCGCTAATCACTTTTTTGGTCATCGTCTGGATGAGATGCAGACGAAACTCTTTGCTGGCCCGCCATGAAGAACGCGGGGCGACATCCTGCAGGACTGATTCGCTGATGGCTTCCAGCGTTTGCAGGTTTAATGGCGCATTTTGTGCAGTTTGTTCGGCATGTTGGCAGCGAATCGGCGTTGGCGCGGCAACGCCAAATGCCAGGCGTAATTCGCTGAAATTGCCGTTATCCAGTCGGCAATGTGCGGCACAGCCAATCGTTGAAATATCCATCGCATCGCGCATGGCATATTTGAAATGCGCGCTGCCTGCGTGTTCTTTCGGCTGGGGCGGAAAATGAAAGGCGACAAGGATTTCGTCATGCTCAAGGGACACTTTGCCCGGTCCGGTGTGGAAGCCATTAATCGGGACGAAACGAACACCGCGCGGGGAGTGGATCTCCAGCTTCGCATCATAAATTAGCGTTGGCGTGGCAGAATCCGCGCTGGTGGCCCCGTTGCAAATATTTCCACCGTAGGTAGCGACGTTACGGATCTGCGGTCCAGCAATGGACGAGGCCGCAGCACATAACGCCGGGAGATGACGTTGAGTTACAGGATCTTCAATGAGCTGGGTAAATGTCGTTGCAGAGCCGATACGTAGCGAACCATCTTCCGCCAGCGTAATTCCCCGCAGCTCCGCCAGATTGTGGATATCAACAATATGGCGATAACGGTCATTGTGATGGTGGAGCTGAATCAGTACGTCAGTGCCACCGGCGAGCAGTTTGGCCTGTGGGTTGTCAGCCAGCAGGTTTATTGCATCGGCAATGGATGCTGCGCGATGGTAAGAAGCAAAATCAAACATGATGTTATCCTCAAATCAATCCTGCCAGATGGAACTCTTCATATAACCGTTTTGGCGTCAGCGGCAGTGTATTGATTGCAACACCGGTAGCCATCTTCACCGCGTTACGAATAGCAGCGGCAACAGGAATTATGGGTGGCTCACCCAGTGACTTATGTCCGTATGCGGATTGCGGCTCATTGATTTCGACGAACGCGCTTTCCAGTTGTGGCAGATCCGGCATGGTGGGCATTTTGTAATCCAGCAGATTGGGGTTACGGACCACGCCGCTTTTCGCATCAATGATCATCTCTTCAAATAGCGCCCAGCCAATGCCCATTCCCATTCCGCCGTGTACCTGACCTTCTGCCAGTAGCGGATTAAGAATATGGCCCGAATCATGAACGTTGAGGATGCGGTTGATGGTGACTTTGCACAGCGCAATATCGACAGTCAGATCAACAAAGGTACAGCCAAATGCCGGTGGGTTAGTGGTGGTTTTGATGGAGCTTTCGGCAGAGAGCTGCCCGCCGCGTTCAGGGTGGTAGAAAGCGTCCATCGCCAGATCTTTTAACGACATTAACGGCTCTTCCGGTCGTTCAACCAGCACGATATGGCCTTTTATTAGGGTCAGATTCATTGCTGACTGATGTAGCATGACAGCGGCGTGAGCGATGATTTTCTCTTTTAATAACAGTGCCGCACTGCGCAACGCAGGCGCGGCAACATAGCTCTGGCGTGAAGCAAATGCGCCGGGATCGAACGGCGTAACGTCGGTATCTTGTGTTGAAATAACGCGAACGTCGCTGACCGGAACCCCTACGGTTTCTGCCACCATTTGCGAGAACACGGTGTCGGCACCCTGGCCAATTTCCGTCGCGCCGCTTTGCACATTGATGGTTCCATCCTGATTCATCAGAAGGCGCGCGCCGGCTATTTCTACGCCGACAGGCCAGGTGTTAGAGGTGTAGCTAAAACAGGCGACGCCAACGCCCCGGCGTAAATTGCCTTGCTGGTTCTGGCATTCTGCACGGCGTTTTTCCCATTCAAAGATTTTCCGGCCTTTTTCAAGACACTCCGGTAACCCTGCGCTGTAAATACGTTTGCCCGTGAGCGGATTAGCATCTCCTTCGCGGGCAGCGTTGCGTAAACGAATTTCAATAGGATCAATATTTAACGCTGTCGCGGCGTCATCAAGCATTGACTCAACGGCAAACACGACTTGTGGCGCGCCATAACCGCGCATCGCACCAGCCGAGGGGAGGTTGGTATAAAAGGTCTTTGAACTGTAAGCGTAGGCACAACGAGGATAAAGGTAAGCGACTTTATTCCCGCCCGCAGAAGCGATGGAGTGCCCGTGAGATGCATAAGCACCTGTGTTAGACAGAACATCCAGACTATAGCCTTTCAACGTTCCGTCTCGGTTTACGCCCATTTGCCCGTCAATAGTAAAAGCGTGGCGAGTACGGGTTGCGAGGAAACACTCTTCACGGCTAAGGGAAACTTTCACCGGAATGCCGCCGAGCTTGCTGGTCAGAAAAGCCGCCATGGGCTCTTCCAGCACATCCTGTTTATTACCAAAACCGCCACCGACAAACGGTTTGATGACTCGTACGCATGACCAGGGAATACCCAGCGCCTGACCAACCACGCGGCGAACAATGTGCGGGATCTGGGTGCTGGAAACGATGGTAATTCGTGAATCATCTTCCATCCATGCCAGCGATGTCACGCTTTCCATATGACAATGTTGAATGACCGGCGTCTGATAGTGCCCCTGGACCTGGTGATCGGCGGCATCAATTGTTTGTTGGACATTGCCCGTCGACATCGAGCTATGTTTTAGTAAATTGCCGCCGTTATGGATTGGTGCAGCATCTTCTGCCAACGCCGCTTCTGGCGTGGTGATAACGGGTAATTCTTGCCACTCAATGCTGACCAATTGCGCCGCTTTTTCTGCCGTGAGTTCATCACGGGCCACGACGATGGCAACTGCGTCACCATGATGACGAACATGGCGAGTTAGTAGTGCGCGATCGGCGGTATCGCGCTTATTTTCGTCAAGTGTCCAGGCATGCCCCGCTGTAGCGAATGGGATATCAGGCACATCTTCCCAGGTAAAAATCGCCAGTACGCCAGGCAAACTTCTGGCTTGTTCATCATTAATACTTACAGCATAACCATGTGCGATAGGGCTACGTACATATTTCGCGTAACACATGCCCGCCATAACATAATCGTCAGTATATCGTGCCCGCCCAGTGACCTTAGCAATGGCATCGACGCGCATGCATGATTCACCCGTAGCGGTTGCTTCCCGCGCTTCCATAGAAATCCCCTCGATTTGAACATTTGGTTCTTATGGCAAAGATTTAGTCTAAGCAGGCAAGATTTACGCCAGAAACGACGATAAACGTTAGGGGAGGAAGGAAGTGTGATGACGTTAAAAAAATACAGATACGATACGAAACAGGACTTTGAATAGGGACAGTGATACGTATCAATATGAGTGGCGATAAAATCAATGTGATAAATTAGGATTATTACGCAGCAGGATGGGAAATAGGGTAAAAGAGTCAGGAACTTCGATACCACCACAGCAAATATTTTGCTGATGATACTTCCCTTTGCCAAATGAAATTAATCTCTTTCTCAATTACCTCGTTTTTCCAGAAGCGAGAGATTGGGTATCCAGAGGCTGGCTGCTATGATATGGCGTCTTGTTTTTTAAGCGAGGAAAGATTTTGAGTGCGGGACGCCTGAATAAAAAATCTCTGGGTATCGTGATGTTTTTATCGATTGGACTGCTTTTGGCGGGCTGTTCGGGTAGCAAATCATCCGATACAGGAACGTATTCCGGCTCCGTTTACACCGTGAAACGGGGGGATACGCTATATCGTATTTCGCGCACCACGGGAACCAGCGTAAAAGAACTTGCGCGACTGAACGGCATTTCACCCCCTTACACCATTGAAGTTGGTCAGAAACTAAAACTGGGTGGGGCGAAAAATAGCAGTAGTACACGTAAAGCAACCGCCAAATCAACGACCAAAACCGCATCGGTTACACCGTCATCAGCGGTACCGAAATCTTCCTGGCCGCCAGTAGGGCAACGTTGTTGGTTATGGCCAACGACAGGGAAAGTTATCATGCCGTATTCGACAGCTGATGGCGGCAATAAAGGGATTGATATCTCTGCTCCACGGGGTACACCTATTTACGCCGCGGGTGCAGGAAAGGTGGTGTATGTGGGCAACCAGCTGCGTGGCTACGGTAATCTCATCATGATTAAACACAGTGAAGATTACATTACGGCTTACGCCCATAATGACACGATGCTGGTAAATTATGGGCAAAGCGTGAAGGCTGGGCAAAAAATCGCCACCATGGGGAGCACTGATGCGGCATCTGTTCGCCTGCATTTCCAGATTCGTTACCGTGCAACGGCAATTGATCCGCTGCGTTACTTGCCGCCTCAGGGCAGCAAGCCAAAATGCTGATGGCGAATTAATCAGCAGTCAGCAGCGCGGCACTTGCTAAGGAGAGCGTAAGGTTTATAATGCCTTACGCATCTCGAAGCGGGCGTAGTTCAATGGTAGAACGAGAGCTTCCCAAGCTCTATACGAGGGTTCGATTCCCTTCGCCCGCTCCAATTTATCTTCACCTCATCAACCTGCCATTTTTGTTGTATCTGATTTTCTATATTATCTTAATTCAATCGCTTCAGACTTTTCGCAATCGCCGTAATACTTCCCCATTTTTTTGTAAATAAAAGCGTTTACGCAATGCAATCCATTTGTAACAACCCAGGTAAAATACCTTATTTTCAAGTTGTTAAATAAGTGGTTATCTACGCTTTTAACAAACGATTGATGGAATCTTTTATGAAAGGGAAATCTGCATTAACTCTTCTGCTCGCTGGTATATTTTCATGCGGCACATGCCAGGCGACAGGGGCAGAAGTGACGAGTGAATCTGTATTTAACATTCTTAATTCCACGGGGGCAGCAACAGATAAAAGTTATTTATCGTTAAATCCAGATAAGTATCCTAATTATCGTCTTCTGATTCACTCAGCCAAATTACAAAATGAAATAAAGAGCCACTATACCAAAGACGAAATTCAAGGATTGCTAACATTAACAGAAAACACACGAAAGTTAACGTTGACGGAGAAACCCTGGGGAACGTTTATTCTTGCTTCTACTTTCGAAGATGACAAAACAGCGGCAGAAACCCACTATGATGCTGTCTGGCTGAGGGATAGTTTATGGGGCTATATGGCATTAGTATCAGATCAGGAAAATAGGGTAGCTGCAAAAAAGATTCTGCTCACCCTGTGGGATTATATGTCTACGCCCGACCAGATTAAGCGGATGCAGGACGTCATTAGCAACCCAAAACGACTGGATGGAATTCCCGGGCAAATGAATGCTGTGCATATCCGATTTGACAGCAACTCCCCCGTGATGGCAGATGTGCAGGAAGAAGGCAAGCCGCAGCTGTGGAACCATAAACAAAATGATGCGTTAGGTCTTTATCTTGATCTCCTTATACAAGCAATCAATACTGGTACTATTAACGCTGAAGATTGGCAAAAAGGTGACCGATTAAAATCGGTTGCGCTGCTGATTGCTTATCTGGATAAAGCCAATTTCTATGTTATGGAAGATTCCGGAGCGTGGGAGGAAGATGCCCGATTAAACACATCTTCCGTTGCACTGGTGACCTCTGGACTGGAACGTTTGTCAAACCTACTCTCGAAGAAAGACTCTGTTTTTATCTCTGATTTACTACGCGAAGCTAAAGCCAATGAACTGGATGAACCACTTTCAACAACGAGGTTGAACCACCTCATAGATAAAGGTTATGAAAGAATAACGCTACAGCTTGATTTAGGGGGAGAATCTCCTGGTTATCTGGAAAAAGATAAACATTACAGAGAAGCTGATGCGGCCTTACTTAATGTTATTTATCCTGCAAATCTTTCAAAGATAAATACCAGAAGAAAAGAGCAAGTTTTAAAAATAGTTAAAAAACTAGCAGGTCCGTATGGTATAAAAAGATACGAGAAGGATAATTATCAGTCGGCAAATTTTTGGTTCAATGATATTAAAACTGATACTGATGAAAATTCACATGCGAAAAGAGAAAAGAGCTTCATTCCATCAACAGAAGCAGAATGGTTTTTTGACTCATGGTATGCAAAATCAGCAGCAATTGTTTATAAAGAATCAAGAAAAGAAGAATATTTGAATGACTCAGTGCAATTTATGAATAGATCATTGGCCCAAATAACAGGCGAGAATATGATTGGTGCAAATGGCAGGAGCGTACCTGAAATGGCACTTCCCGAAAGCTATAACTATATCCACAAGTCAGGAACTTTGCATGAAGCGCCAAGCCCTATCATTCCGCTAAACTGGTCGAAAGCCTCAATGACTCTTATGTTGAAAGAAATGTCCAACCTTATCAATGATGAGGGAATTAAATAGTTTTCATAATGAGGCGGTCCTGGATTAAAAGGACCGCTCAAAGAGAAATCGTAAGGGAGGTAAAAGTGATCAATAAATTACTGTTAGCTTACCTGATAGGTCTGGTTGTGACATCGACCTTAATATTTATCTTCTCGGAAGAAAAAGTAACATATCGGTTGTTTGCTGCAGTAATTACAGGGTTGACCTGGCCGCTTAGCCTCATTCCATCCATCATAAGTATCATAATTCGTAAATCCGACTAACAAGAAAATTATATGAACGATTAAGAAAAATAGAATCGAAAAAGAGAATAAAATATATGCGGGGAGTAACAAAACACTCGCAGTGCGTTAATGTGTAACTAACAAATATGATTTTTATTGAAAATAGTCACCAAACAAGTGTTATAAGAAATACGGGGTATGTTTAAGTAAAACATATCAACAGTTGCAATTCTGTATATGGACAGGATGACTTACTACTGTAAGTGGCTGATAGCTATTCGCTCATAACAGAATCATTATTTTATAAATAGGAATCATCACTTTTTAATCATGTTTTTATTGCAAGTTTATGGAGAATGAGAATATGGAATAAGGAGATGAAACATGATTGAAGAAGGGCTGTTACTTCCAATGAATGTTTTGCTTCAAGGACAGAAGTTAACCCTACTGGACCCTGAAATGTGGTTCTTACGGGGAAATGAAAACAAGGATGTAACCCTTGTTATTACGATTGGTAATAACCATCAAAAATTAATGGTAGTGGAAGACATATTACTGCTCATTGACCGAAGCCAAATTGAGGTAACTGCAGGGAAAGTAATTTATCATCCACTTCGCATTGATATCCTGAGTAAATTATTAGCTTTTATAGATGAATCAACGGGGAGTGTGGAAAGGGAACACCATGACTTGTTTGCTGATGCCTTGCCCTTTGCATCAGAAGTTGTGCTATTCAGTAAAGTTGCAAGTGAAGCCTGGTTTTTAGCCACTTATCTGAGCAGCGATAATATTAATGAAATTCTGTTTCAGCATCTAAGAAAAACAGAATGCTATAAA
Source organism: Escherichia sp. MOD1-EC4550 (assembly GCF_963876935.1). NCBI lineage: Bacteria > Pseudomonadati > Pseudomonadota > Gammaproteobacteria > Enterobacterales > Enterobacteriaceae > Escherichia > Escherichia sp. MOD1-EC4550. The sequence goes on along the minus strand of NZ_CAWNSE010000023.1, from coordinate 49,580 downwards.
CTGGTTCGCTATTTATTATCGCAATCGCTCATACAGACTTCACTCTATGATCTTGGTGAGCTTTACGGCGTATCGTATTCACATTTTCGCCGTTTATGTAGTTATGCATTGGGTGGTAAAGTTAAAACGGAATTATGTGGCTGGAGAGTTGCCAGAGCCGTGTTGGAAATCATTGAAGGAAACAGTGATATGACAACTATTGCGCATAAATATGGCTACTCATCCTCATCACACTTTTCAGCCGAAGTAAAAAGCCGGTTAGGAAAAACACCGAGAGAACTATGTAAAAAGTTATGAAAATAAAATTACGTATTACTATTATATTAATTTCAGCCTTATGCATTTTTAATGGATTATTGACTCCTGGTGCATATGCCGCAGCAGCGAATGGATACGTAGCAAATAAAGAAAATCTACGTAGTTTTTTTGAAACGGTTTCATCATATGCGGGTAAGCCTACAATAGTAAGTAAGCTTGCCATGAAGAAACAGATCAGCGGAAATTTTGATTTAACCGAACCCTATGCCTTGATTGAACGCCTGTCGGCACAGATGGGACTTATTTGGTACGATGATGGCAAAGCTATTTATATCTATGACTCATCAGAGATGCGTAATGCGCTGATTAATCTGAGAAAGGTATCGACGAATGAGTTTAATAATTTTTTAAAAAAATCGGGTCTGTATAACTCTCGTTATGAAATTAAAGGGGGCGGCAATGGTACTTTCTATGTATCGGGGCCACCGGTTTATGTTGACCTGGTCGTTAATGCTGCAAAATTAATGGAGCAAAACAGTGATGGCATTGAGATCGGACGCAATAAAGTAGGTATTATTCACCTGGTCAACACATTCGTTAATGACCGGACTTATGAATTACGTGGCGAAAAGATAGTTATTCCTGGCATGGCAAAAGTACTATCGACGTTGTTAAATAATAACATTAAGCAAAGCACTGGGGTTAACGTACTTTCTGAAATTTCAAGTCGTCAACAACTAAAAAACGTATCACGTATGCCTCCTTTTCCTGGTGCTGAAGAAGATGATGACCTACAAGTAGAGAAAATAATATCGACAGCTGGAGCGCCAGAGACTGACGATATACAAATTATTGCATATCCTGATACCAACAGTTTACTTGTTAAAGGAACAGTATCTCAGGTTGATTTTATCGAGAAGTTAGTAGCTACGCTCGATATTCCAAAGCGACATATTGAATTATCTTTATGGATAATAGATATTGATAAGACTGATCTAGAACAGTTAGGAGCTGACTGGTCGGGCACGATAAAAATTGGATCCAGCCTAAGTGCATCATTTAATAATTCAGGTTCAATTAGTACCCTGGATGGGACACAGTTTATTGCAACAATACAGGCACTTGCGCAAAAAAGAAGAGCCGCCGTTGTTGCTCGTCCTGTCGTTTTAACACAGGAGAATATTCCTGCTATATTTGATAATAACCGTACTTTCTATACTAAATTAGTCGGCGAGCGTACTGCGGAGTTGGATGAAGTAACCTATGGTACGATGATTAGCGTGCTACCACGATTTGCTTCGCGAAATCAAATTGAATTACTCTTGAATATTGAAGATGGCAATGAAATCAATTCCGACAAGACCAATGTTGATGATCTGCCTCAGGTTGGTAGAACGCTTATAAGTACTATTGCGCGCGTGCCTCAAGGGAAAAGTCTTTTGATTGGTGGATATACACGAGATACGAATACCTATGAAAGTCGCAAGATACCAATATTAGGCAGTATTCCATTTATTGGTAAATTATTTGGATATGAAGGAACAAATGCGAATAACATCGTTCGTGTCTTTCTTATTGAGCCAAGAGAGATCGATGAGCGCATGATGAATAATGCGAATGAGGCTGCGGTTGACGCCAGAGCAATAACACAGCAAATGGCAAAAAATAAAGAAATCAACGATGAATTACTGCAGAAATGGATAAAAACTTACCTGAATCGTGAAGTCGTCGGAGGATAGTGAAATGGCGATTCATGTAGAGCATGTCGGTGTATTAGAAAGAGCCAGAGAAGTTTCTCGCTTAGAGGACATTATCACAGAAGATAATGAAGATATTGAAGCTGAAATGCCTAAAATGGGAGATGATCCCGCCGGTAAAGAAGCTCGATTCTTACAAGCTACTGACGAGATGTCAGCAGCGTTAACGCAGTTTATGAAGAAAAAAATCTACGAAGAACAACTGGCCAACTTTCTGGACGGAGAAGAATATGTCCTGGAAGATCAGCCAATAGAAAAAACCGATAAAGTCATGGAGGCGCTTAAGGCAGCAACTACCCATGACTATGAAGTGTATAGCTTTGCTAAAAAATTATTTCCAGATGAAAGCGATCTGGTGGTTGTATTACGTGCAATTTTACGTAAAAAACAAATATCTGAAAATGTGCGGCTAAACGCTGAAGCATTACTTAGAAAAGTTAATCAAGAGACTACTAAAAAATTCATTAATAGTGGCATTAACTCGGCATTAAAAGCAAAGTTATTTGGCCAGGCGTTGTCATTAAATCCAAAATTACTAAGGGCAAGTTATCGACAATTTTTAATGGCAGAAGACGATGCTGTAGATACTTATGTAGAATGGATTGGTAGTTATGGCTATCAAAATAGAATGCTAGTGACAAAATTTATCAAAGAGACGCTTTTCTCAGATATAAATGCACTTGATGCGAGTTGTTCATCATTGGAATTTGGTATGTTTCTCAATAAGTTGTCACAACTATTGTCTCTTCAGTCGGCAGAGGCTTTATTTCTGAAAACTTTAATGAATAACCCAATAATTAAAAAATTTATTAGCGCAGAAGATTACTGGATATTTTTTCTGATATCGTTAATAAAATTTCCTGAGACTGCAGAGGAACTCCTGAAAAATGCACTGGTAACCCTACCCGCAGATGCTAATTATAAAGACAAAACGTTACTCCTGAAGGCGATTTACAGCGGATGTACAAATCTTCCATTTTCACTTTTTATTAATAATGAACAATTATTAGAGATTAGGGAGTGTTGTAAACAGGCAATAAAAGTAACATTTGCAGTAGAGCTCTTTGATACACAAAACAGTAATAAAAAACAAAATAAAAAACCATGGAAGAAGGTAATGTTCAATGTTTAACAAAGTTTTGATAGGGTTAAGGAGTCATCCAGAATTAATAATTCTTGGATTAATGGTGATGATTATCGCCATGCTCATAATTCCATTGCCCACCTACTTAATCGATTTTTTGATTGGGCTGAACTTAACATTGGCAATACTTGTGTTTTTAGGATCATTCTATGTTGATAGGATCTTAAGTTTTTCTTCATTCCCATCAATTCTCCTCATCACAACGTTATTTCGTTTGGCGCTGGCGATCAGTACCAGTCGACTTATACTTCTTGAGGCGGACGCCGGAGAAATTATAACGAGTTTTGGTGAATTCGTTATTGGAGATAGCCTGGTAGTTGGTTTCGTTATTTTCTCCATTGTTACTATTGTTCAGTTTATCGTGATTACTAAAGGTTCGGAACGTGTGGCTGAAGTTGCTGCCCGCTTTTCGCTTGACGGTATGCCAGGTAAACAAATGAGTATTGACGCCGATCTACGCGCCGGGATCATTGATGCAGATTTAGCAAAAGAACGTCGTAGCGTATTAGAGCGAGAGAGTCAGCTGTATGGTTCCTTTGATGGTGCGATGAAATTTATCAAAGGTGATGCTATTGCAAACATCATTATTATCTTTGTTAATATTATCGGTGGGCTATCAGTAGGAGTAGGCCAAAATGGAATGGATTTCTCGACAGCGTTGACCGTCTACACAATTCTTACCGTCGGTGATGGTCTTGTTTCTCAAATTCCAGCTTTATTAATTGCTATTAGCGCAGGGTTTATCGTAACGCGCGTGAATGGCGATAGTGATAATATGGGGCAAAATATAATGTCCCAGTTATTAAGTAATTCTTTTGTCATTATTGTGACATGTGTCCTCGCGCTAAGTATTGGGTTGCTTCCAGGTTTTCCCCTTCTTGTGTTTTTATGTTTGGCAGTAATCTTAGGAATTTATTTTTACTTTAAATTCAAAAAGAAAGGGGTTGAAGAAACGGTTGTTGAGGGAGATATCACCGTTGGGTTGGAACCCTATAATCAGGATGATGATATTTCATTAGGTATTATTAATAAACTTGATCAGGTTATTACCGAAACGGTACCCTTGGTTTTGATTATGAATAGTGTACAGGCTAAAAAATACACTGAAATCAATCTTGCTGATAGGATTCGTAGTCAGTTTTTTATTGAGTATGGTATCCGTATTCCCGGTATTGTCATTCGCGAGGGGGAAGGCCTTAATGATGAAGATGTCATATTAATGCTAAATGAAGTCAGAGCCTCGCAATTTAAAATTTATCATGATCTTGTCTTGTTGGTTGAATATTCAGATGAAGTGGTTTCGACTTTGATCAAGAAACCTGTCATCGTAAATAGTAATGGTGAACAATATTATTGGGTTACAAAAAGTGATGCCCAAAAATTAACAAAAATTGGCTGTTATACACGCACGGCCATGGATGAAATGTACAATCATTTATCTGTATGTCTGGCTCATAATATTAATGAGTATTTTGGTATACAAGAAACCAAATATATTCTTGATCAATTAGAGATGAAGTATCCTGATCTATTAAAAGAAATATTAAGATATATAACCGTGCAGCGCATTTCAGAGGTAATTCAGCGTCTGATCCAGGAGCGAATTTCAGTGCGCAATATGCGTTTAGTTATGGAGGCTTTAGCATTATGGAGCCCACGAGAGAAAGATATAATTACACTCGTTGAGCATGTACGAGGTGCATTAGGTCGCTACATTTGCCATAAGTTTTCATATTCTGGAGAAATTAAAGCAATTGTGATTTCGCCTGAAATAGAGGACAGAATCAGAGATGGTGTCAGGCCTACCGCTGGCGGTACTTTTCTTAATCTCGATGCATCCGAAGCTGAGATGATTCTGGATAATTTTAAACTGGCACTTTCTGGAATCAATATTCCTATTAAAGACATTATTTTACTGGGATCTGTGGATATTCGTCGTTTTATCAAAAAACTTATTGAATCTAGTTATCGAGACCTCGAAGTACTTTCGTACGGGGAACTAACGGAAAATGTTCCCGTTAATATTCTGAAAACTATTTAGGATAATGTCTTGCGATATGGAGCATGCTGGTATGAAAAAATTAAAACTATTAAATAAATACAGCTACTTACATAGCATTAACGGCTCGCTGATTGAAGCAGAGCTTGACGACGTTTCAGTGGGCGAAGTATGCGAAATTTATGCGAGCTGGCAAGCAAATGAACGTATAGCCAGGGCTCAGGTCGTTGGCTTTCGCAATGGAAAGACATTATTAAACCTTATAGGCAGCTCTGTGGGGCTTACACGTACTGCAGTATTGAAACCAACGGGAGAGCAGTTAACCATACAGATCAGTGATGCCTTTCTTGGTTCAGTTTTGAATGCTTCTGGTCAAATTATGGAAAGGTTTGTCCCGGTCACTCCAGGGGATAGGGGAAATTTACGCCTGATTGATGAACTGCCACCGTCGTATCAGGAACGTCGAGTTATTAATACACCACTAGAGACACGGATAAGAGTCATTGATGGCGTACTGACATGTGGCATTGGTCAACGTGTTGGGATTTTCGCATCGGCTGGCTGTGGCAAAACGGTTTTAATGCATATGCTCGTAAACAATACTGAAGCTGATGTGTTTGTTATTGGCTTGATTGGCGAACGTGGTAGGGAAGTTACGGAATGCGCGGAATCGCTGAAAAAATCAGTAAATGCAGCAAAATGTGTTTTGGTTTATGCCACCTCTGATTTTTCGTCAGTAGATCGGTGTAATGCCGCCCTGATGGCGACAACCGTGGCAGAGTATTTTAGAGATCGAGGAAAGAGAGTTGTACTTTTTATCGACTCAATGACGCGCTATGCACGAGCACTACGCGATATGAAGCTGGCAGCGGGTGAACCACCGGCCAGACGTGGTTATCCTGCTTCTGTTTTTGACAGTTTACCTCGCTTACTGGAGAGGCCGGGACCAACACTAAAAGGAAGTATTACTGCCTTTTATACCGTATTACTGGAGGGGGAGGATGAATCAGACCCACTGGGGGATGAAATTCGCTCAATCCTTGATGGCCATATCTATCTAAGTCGCAAACTCGCTGGGCAAGGTCATTATCCGGCAATAGATGTTCTAAAAAGTGTGAGTCGAGTATTTGGTCAGGTCACTGATGAAAAACACAGAGATAATGCTGCACGGGTAAGGAAGATCCTCACAACTTTGGAAGATCTACAGGTATTTATTGACTTAGGGGAATACCGCGCTGGTCAAAATGCTGAAAATGATTTTGCCATGAATGCCCGGCCTAAACTCACAAATTGGTTAAAACAGTCAGTTAATGAAAAAATGCCAATGAGTGAAACGCTGAAAGAGCTTGAACGAATTGTTAAGTAAAGTTAATCGACTTATCAGAAGAACGACGCAGAGCCTGGCTGCATGTGAAGCATCATTACAAAAGTTAAATGCAGAAAAAGAAAAGTTAGCCGAAAAGGAACACCTGTATGATATGCAACTTAAAAATCTACAGTCACTCTTAGATATGAAGGAGTTGCGCGGCGAAGTTGTATTTCGCAAGGATATATTTTACTCGTTACGTAAAGTTGCCGTCATTCAACAACAGATCGCTGAGATAAATCTTGAAAAGCAAAAAATAGCAGAACGGCGAAAAATACTTAACAAGGAAATAGTTCAACAGCAAGCACAAAGAAAACACTGGTGGTTAAAAGGAGAAAAGTACCAACGACTAAAGAAGCGAATCAAAAAAGAATTTTCAAATCAGATGTTTTATCAAGACGAGATTGAACAGGAAGAGAAATATAATGGACGAAGTCAAGAAAATTGAACATTATAAAATTTTAAACACTGGCACATCCGAGAATTCTGCTACAGATTTAGACAGTTTCTTAAAGAAAACCAAAAAAAATAAAGATATGAGAGAGATTGTCGCTGGATCCATTCTACAGTTATTACGTCAGACTCAGGATAGTCATTTCCCTATCTTAGAGAAAAAGAATGGGCAAATGAAGTCTATTGATAACAAATCGTCTCTCCAGGTTGACAGGAATTCATCTTTTTCTTTGCAAACAAATGGAATAGAGCAACTTTCTACAAAGAAAGTCCTCAATATGACTTCACGAGATCAGGGTGTTAATTCTGAACTATCTGATAAAACGATACAATTTAAGGGGGGAATCCATAATGGTATCCATACAGAAAAAATCACGGTTCAAAACCACAGTAATAATAAAGAGCGTGAAAAAAAATATCGCGATGGAGACAAAAAAAATGGAGAGCAGGCCCATTTATTAGATATTACTAACGAAAGAAGGTTTGCTGATAACAAAACCATGTTTACTCAACATATCGAAAAGCAAAGGAATGTTCATACGCTCAATCAGAATGATATAAATAATTCTGTTAATAGTGCCAATGTACCCGAAAATGAATTGACATATCAGTTTCAGCGTTGGGGACAGAATCATACAGTTCGGATTCTGGAAAGTAGTGAAGGGATACGACTAAAACCATCAGACACGATTGTCTCCGACAGACTCCATGAAGCCCAACACAATGATGTTACAGCACAACGTTGGGTATTGACTGAGCAAGATGAACGACAAGGGCAACGACATCAGCCTCATGATGAGCAAGAAAATGAAGGTAAATTCGAAAACGATCAGAAGGACGAAAGTTAATGTTCGGTCTGAGAAAAGTAAATGGAAACACTCATTCCTTTGAAACCACTTTTCAAAACTGGAAAGAAAATGGTGAAGATGTTGCGTTATTAATGCCCGAATTTAGCGCCAAATGGCTACCGATAGCAGAAGAGAGCGGCAGCTGGTCTGGATGGGTGTTACTTCGAGAAATATTTCCCTTAATTTCTGCCGAGCTCGCTGGGATGGCTTTAATGCCAGAAACGGAAAGGTTAATAGTGGAATGGCTCAGTTTATCTAGTACCCCGTTAAATCTAAAGTATCCTGAACTAAAATATAATCGTTTGTGTGTAGGTAAAGTATTTGATGGAGTATTGAGTCCAGCTCAACCACTAATAAGAATATGGACAGGGGAATTAAATGTTTGGTTAGATAAAGTCACGGTCTGCCAATACGAAAACGCTCTAACGCTAGACAAAAAAACATTATATTGGCCCATTCATTTTGTAATTGGGTTTAGTAAAACATGTTATAGAACCATTGTTGATATTGAAGTTGGTGATGTTTTATTAATTTCAGATAATTTTGCTTATGCGGTTATTTATAATACAAAGATTTGTGATCTGATTTATCCAGAGGAGTTAAAAATGGCTGATCATTTTGAGTACGAGGAAGATTTTGAAACAGATGACTTTGATATCAAAAAAAGCGAAATCGAGATTAATGATGAAAATGACTATCAGCAGATTAATAGTTTTGAAGACTTGCCTGTAAAAATTGAGTTTGTTCTTGGAAAGAAAATAATGAATCTATATGAAATAGACGATCTCTGTGCAAAAAGAATTATATCTTTGCTTCCTGAAGCTGAGAAAAATATAGAGATACGTGTAAATGGCGCGCTAACTGGCTATGGCGAACTTGTTGAAGTGGATGATAAATTGGGCGTAGAAATTCATTCTTGGTTATCAGGGAATAATAATGTCAAATAGCATTTCGCTGATAGCGATATTATCATTATTTACACTATTGCCGTTTATAATAGCATCCGGGACATGTTTTATTAAATTCTCGATTGTTTTTGTTATTGTCCGAAACGCACTGGGACTTCAGCAAGTGCCATCAAATATGACACTTAATGGGGTAGCTTTGCTATTGTCAATGTTCGTAATGATGCCGGTTGGGAAGGAAATATATAATAACAGTCAGAATGAGAATCTTTCATTCAATAATGTAGCGTCGGTTGTTAATTTTGTTGAGACAGGCATGAGTGGTTATAAATCATATTTGATAAAATATTCTGAACCGGAGTTGGTTAGCTTTTTTGAAAAGATTCAGAAGGTGAATAGTTCTGAAGACAATGAAGAGATAATCGATGATGAGAATATTTCAATTTTCTCGTTACTCCCGGCATATGCATTGAGTGAGATAAAAAGTGCATTTATTATAGGTTTCTATATCTATTTACCCTTTGTTGTAGTTGATCTGGTTATATCCAGCGTTCTGTTAACGTTAGGTATGATGATGATGAGTCCGGTAACCATATCTACACCGATAAAATTAATTCTGTTTGTCGCGATGGACGGTTGGACAATGTTATCGAAAGGACTCATTTTACAATATTTTGACCTATCCATTAATCCCTGAGGAAAAAATATGGACGACATTGTTTTTGCGGGGAATAGGGCGCTGTATCTGATTTTAGTTATGTCTGCAGGACCTATTGCAGTTGCGACATTTGTTGGTTTATTGGTAGGGCTTTTTCAAACGGTAACACAGTTGCAAGAACAGACTTTGCCATTTGGCGTCAAATTATTGTGCGTAAGTATTTGCTTTTTTTTAATGAGCGGATGGTATGGTGAAAAATTATATTCGTTTGGTATCGAAATGCTTAATTTAGCATTCGCGAGAGGATAGCATGGGGGAGGCGATACTCTATCAGTTGCATAGTCTGCTGGCTGCTACAGCGCTCGGTTTTTGCCGATTGGCACCAACTTTCTATTTGTTACCATTTTTCGCCAGTGGGAATATACCAACAGTAGTCCGCCATCCAATAATAATAGTGGTATCATGTGCATTAGTTCAGCATTACCACTATGAATTATCTACCCTAGATGAAATAGATATCGCTTTGTTTGCTGTCAGAGAAATTATTATAGGGTTGTTTATTGCTTGCTTATTAGCATCCCCATTTTGGATTTTCCTTGCTATAGGCAGCTTTATCGATAACCAACGTGGTGCAACGTTAAGTAGTACTTTGGATCCGGCTACAGGTGTCGATACATCGGAATTAGCAAGATTATTTAACCTTTTCTCTGCAGCAGTTTATCTTACTAACGGTGGATTGAACTTTATTCTGGAGACTCTATGGCAAAGTTATAACTTATGGCCTTCAGGAAATTTTAATTTTCCTAAATTAGAGCCTTTATTCTCATATATTAATAATATAATGACTCATACTATCGTTTACGCAAGCCCCGTGATTGCGGTTATGCTGGGCGGTGAAGCTGTCCTGGGATTGCTGGCACGCTATGCTTCACAACTAAATGCTTTTGCCATCTCACTGACTGTCAAAAGTGCGCTGGCATTTTTAATATTAATTATTTATTTTGGCCCAATACTGGCTGAACGAGTTATGCCGTTATCCTTTTTCCCAGAACAATTGCAATTATACATTGATAAATAGAGTGTTTCATGGCAAATAAAACTGAAAAGCCAACACAAAAGAAACTCCAGGATGCTTCTAAAAAGGGGCAAATTCTAAAAAGTAGAGACTTAACAGTCTCTGTAATAATGCTTGTGGGCACTTTATATCTCGGATATGTATTTGATGTGCATCATATTATGTCGATGCTTGAATACATCCTTGATCATAACGCTAAACCGGATATTTGGGACTATTTTAAAGCTATGGGGATAGGTTGGTTGAAAACGATCATTCCTTTTTTGCTGGTTTGCATGTTTACAACAATACTTGTCTCATGGTTTCAAAGTAAAATGCAATTAGCAACTGAAGCTATTAAGTTTAAGTTTGATTCATTAAATCCAGTAAATGGCTTAAAACGTATATTTGGCTTAAAAACCGTAAAAGAATTTGTCAAAGCAATACTTTATATTATTTTTTTTGCATTGGCGATCAAAGTATTTTGGAGTAACCATAAATCACTGCTTTTTAAAACTCTTGATGGAGATATCATATCTTTATTATCAGATTGGGGAGAGATGCTATTCCTTCTCATACTATATTGTCTCGGCAGTATGATAATTGTTCTAATATTTGATTTTATCGCTGAGTATTTTTTATTTATGAAAGATATGAAAATGGATAAACAAGAAGTTAAAAGAGAATACAAGGAACAAGAAGGAAATCCAGAAATTAAGTCTAAACGCAGAGAACGCCATCAAGAAATTCTGTCAGAGCAATTGAAATCTGATGTCAGTAATAGCCGTCTGATGATTGCCAACCCTACGCACATTGCCATAGGGATATACTTTAAGCCACATCTGTCACCTATACCATTGATTTCTGTAAGAGAAACTAATGAGGTCGCATTAGCCGTAAGGAAATATGCAAAAGAAATCGGAATACCAATTATTACAGATAAAAAATTAGCACGAAAAATTTATGCTACCCATCGTCGCTACGATTATGTTAGCTTCGAAAATATAGATGAGATCTTGCGTCTTCTGCTGTGGCTTGAAGATGTGGAGAATGCTGGACAACCTATTCCAGATGAACTGCTCCCCTCAGAAGATAAATTCAAAGAAGGTGAAGACACAAAAAGTGAGAATAAAGACAATAATTAAAAAAATTAAACATCTATCATAGTCGGAAATTTATAAGAATCTACACGCAAAAAGCGTGTAGATTCTTATTTAATGTGTTAAACGATCTTGCGAAATGACAAGCAATTGATACATACTCATCTCTTTATAAGCTGGAACAGTCGTAACCTGTGCAAATTCGCGATATAGTTTCTGCTCTAGTTCTGCTGATGATATATATTCCGGGTGTTCGCTAAAGAACTGTCTTGCATCTACTATCGCTTGAGATTCGCCACTTCTTTTATTCTGAGTATCCTTTAATGAATTTTCTCTGGTGCATGCAGAGAGCAACGATATCAGCGCGACAGTTATTATGATTTTACTATTATATCTTACTAATGACATATCAACTTTCTCTTATGCAAGATTGGAGTTTAAAATAATGTTTATCCCATTCACAGAGTGCTATAAACAACTCAACAGTACCTTTTATGTTAAGTTTATTTAGGGCTCTTATTTTGTGATATGATACTGTTTTATAATCAATTCCTTTGATAATGGCTATTTGTTTTAACGAATAAGAAACACATAACCGCAGGATATCTATCTCATCATGGGTAAGTGGTTCTTGAGTGGAATACACATTTTGTGTATGAAGATTCGAAACCAGGAAATGCGTTAAATCAGATAATGTAATATTCTTATTGATCCTGATGAAATTGTTGCTCAAAAGGGTGTTTACAGGTTCTGTATTTGGTTTGAGATTTCGATGTTGGTGCTCATCAATAACAACGAACGAATGTCCAAGATCAACCAACGCAACCAAATCGCTGTAATATTCCTTTTGGGATGCTAATAATGCATTAGTGCCTACAGTGAAGTAGACATCACTGGAAAAGACTTGCATATGCCAACCTGCACTCTAAAATCATTTAGGGTAAATATTACGTGTAAAATTTAAAATAATGGTAATTGTTATATTTGCATATCAATGAGGGAATAGGGTGAATACCTTAAATTGCAAATAAAGTTATGTATGTAGGCATTTAAAATGGTTCTCGAAAATTATAATCTTTTTATTGTGTGTCATCATAATTTGGTCATGAAATTTCCGTCTTGTTACACTACTCTAAACTAGAGCTTATGGAATTAGCGGGTGGTATTCATGGGAAATAATGATAAATTCTTATCACAAGACTTATTGGAATCTTATGCCATTCGTTTATTGAGCGGACCATTGAATGGATGCGAGTATGAAATACTTAATGGGCGTGTACTCGTTATCGTTGGTAATGATGTTTCGTTAGGAAGAAGTGATTCTTTTTCTGAGTTACCAGAGAATACGATAGTCATTCCTTATGGAGAGCTTACAGGCAGTTTTGAGGTAATAATCACTACCGACCCTGATCTGGTTGTAACAATCAGAGAATTAACAGCACAAGAACCTGAAGATAGAACGTTAACATTGAATCAGCAAATAGAAGTTTTAGGCCTCAAATTTGCTGTAAAAGGAAAAAATGAAGTTTGGCAGTATTCAATACCAGGTATTGTTGAAAATAACATTACTTCAACAAGACAACATTTCTTAAGTAGTACGCTGTTTAAATATGTAACGCTATTTTTTCTTTTTGCTATCATTTTTATAGCTTTTTATATTGTTAATGCCAGTAATGATCCGCAGCTGAGACATATCGATAAAATTCTTGTAAACAAAAATAGAAATTATGAAATTTTATATGGTAGGGATCATGTCATCTATATCAATACCAATAGTTTGGATGAAGCTGTCTGGGTCAAACAAGCACTGGAAAAAAATCAACCAGGAAAGCCAGTACGGGTGATAAATCCTGATGATGAATCGATACGAATTTTTTCATGGCTTGCTGATAATTTCCCAGATCTACAATATTTTAAACTACAGCTATTAGATGCCAGTAATCCAAGACTGACAGTGAGTAAGCAACGGAATGCTATCACACAGCAACTAATCGATAATCTTATTAAAGGATTACTGCAAACTATGCCATATGCCAGCAATATAAGTATTGCGGTATTAGATGATAATGTATTGGAAAGTCAGGCAATTGAAACATTGTCGGCAATAGGTCTTTCTTATGAAAAATATAAAACAGCTAACAATGTATATTTCAATATCATTGGTACGTTAAGCGACAGTGAATTAAATAAAATTAATAATTATGTCGACGAATATTATAAACAATGGGGTAAACAATATGTAAGATTTAATGTGAATTTGAAAAATCAGGACACAAACAATAGTTCATTTAGCTACGGAGATAACCGATTCGAGAAGTCTCAAGGTAGCAAGTGGACATTTCAGGAATAATTGAGGAGGACTTATGGCAGATTGGAATGGTTATATTATGGATATCAGCAAACAATTTGATCAGGGCGTTGATGATCTTAACCAACAAGTTGAAAAGGCGTTGGAGGATTTAGCAACCAATCCTTCCGACCCGAAATTCCTTGCCGAATATCAGAGTGCATTAGCTGAGTATACATTATATCGAAATGCGCAATCTAACGTTGTAAAAGCGTATAAAGATCTTGATTCGGCAATCATACAAAACTTCCGCTAAACTGGATAAGGATTTTATTATGTCAGTAAGCAATATGCCACCTATTGATAGAGCTGAGCAATCAACTGCTCATGAAATACAGCAAGCGAAAGTTATTGATTTAAATGACCGGGTTCTCAATCTTGATAACCCGGATGATAAAATGATCTCCGCTTTTGCTAACTATGCGGTACAAACTGAAAATTGGCAGCAAAATGCGTTACAAGCATTAAGGTCTGATAAAAAGGGGTTAACTCCTGAAAAATTATTAGTCTTGCAGGATCATGTGCTTAATTATAATGTCGAGGTTTCATTGGTGGGAACATTAGCAAGAAAAATTGTCGCTGCAGTTGAGACGTTGACTCGCTCATGAAATATATATCATTATTCTTGTTTATCCTGCTGTTGTGCGGTTGCAAGCAGCAGGAATTACTGAACCATCTTGATCAACAGCAAGCTAATGATGTCCTTGCTGTTTTACAAAGACATAATATTAATGCTGAGAAGAAGGATCAAGGCAAAACTGGATTTTCAATCTATGTAGAACCAACGGATTTTGCTTCTGCGGTGGATTGGCTAAAAATCTACAATCTCCCGGGTAAGCCTGATATTCAAATATCGCAGATGTTCCCTGCAGATGCACTCGTTTCCTCTCCACGAGCGGAAAAAGCAAGATTGTATTCTGCTATTGAACAGCGTTTAGAGCAATCTCTCAAAATTATGGATGGCATTGTTTCTTCAAGAGTACATGTTAGTTACGATGTTGATACAGGTGATAGTGGCAAAACTGCTTTACCAATTCATATTTCTGTACTTGCTGTATATGAAAAAGATATCAATCCAGAAATAAAAATAAATGACATTAAGAGATTTATTGTTAATAGCTTTGCAAGCGTACAATATGAGAATATTTCAGTCGTATTGTCAAAACGAAGAGATATTATTGAACAAGCACCAACATATGAAATTAACGAACCTGTTTTTGCTTATGATAAGACTATGCCGGTTTCTATCTTACTTGCATTAATGTCCATTGCGACTTGCTGGCTGTTATGGAAGTACAGGGCTATTCTAACTAATTTAATCAGGTTAAAAAATAAGTAGACATATGAGAACGTTATGAATCTTGCCCTAAGAAAGATTATATATGATCCAATTAGTTATATTCATCCTCAACGAGTAAGTTTGAATAATGCACGTATTAGCAATCCGGTACTTAGATCTATTACCAATGAAATGATACTCCTACAGTACAATCTTTCAGTTGAGCATTTCAGTCTGAATAGTTCACTTATTTACTACATAAACAATTGGAAATTATTTCCATTGATCTGTTTACTCAGTGGTTGTCACTTTTATCGAGAAAGGTTTGCAGAACGGGGATTTTTTTACAAGGTTCCTGATGTGCTAAGGAATTATTTATCAGCGATACCGGTGGAAATAAATGAAAAGGCACGATATAAACCTGGCATCGTTAACTATCAGAATATCATCACATGTGGTTTTTCAACGTTGTTGCCCTATGTAAGGCAACAACCGTTGGCAATGCAGCAACGATTTAATTTATTATTTCCTGATTTTGTTGACCATATACAATTGCCGTTACCACTTGCGTCTACTCTTTTGGAGAGAATTACATTTTATGCGAAAAAAAATAGAGATGAGCTTGATAAACTCTCCTGCAAATGGTGTTGTGATTAAAAGAATAATTTCTGATGGATTGAAAGAAATAGTCTCTCTAAAAGAACAGATCCTTCTTGAAACCACCGCAAAAATTCAGAGTATTGAGGAAAAGAGAGAAGAAAAAGTTATTCAAGGTTATTATGATGGCTATGCGAAAGGCATTATTGATGTGATGGATAATTTTATACCCTTGATAAGTTTGCTGAGCTCAGAATTAGAAAAAAACAGAATAAACATGATAAACGATCTGAAGAGCATATTGTTAAAATCTTCAGAGGAAGTTGAAGTTTTTATCAAACTTTTTGAAAGTTGGGTAACAAAATTACCGTCAATATCAGGCCCTTTAAATCTCTATATACCTACCAGTTTCAAAGATAAGTCTATTGAAGTAGAGTCATATTTTGTCGACAAGTCAATATGGAATGTCCATATTTCATATCATGATGACAAACGTTTTATTTTTTTTACAGATCAATTTATTGCTGAATTTAGTCCGCAGGAATTTGTGGATAATTGTGAGCAATATTTAATTAGCAATCACTGTTTTTCCCCTGATAAGGTTAATGAAATCTGTGAACATGCCAGACATTATTTAGTTGAAAGAATGTGTGAAATAGATTCTTTGGCTATGAATAACTCTGATTTGAAGAACCCAGAGGACTTATAGATCACTGTCTCCGGTTTAATGACTTGAATATAATCTAATTCTAATATTTTAAACGCCTAATGATTTTTCAACACTGGTCTTATTTTGCTTACACAAAAATTTTATTTTTAATTATATTTCATTATTATTTCATCAATGTATTCTTTGGATTTTGCTTATAATAATAATGGAAGGGATGATTATAAATGAATGCGTTATAGCATTTACACTCAGGATGAATATATGGGAAAGATTAAAATTGTAGTTTCAGATCAGCAGCCGTTTATGATTGATGGGATAATTGGATTTCTCGGACATTATCCCGATTTATATGAGGTTGTTGGGGGCTATAAAGATCTGAAGAAAGCTATAGCGGAGTGTAACAAATCTGCAGCCCAAATATTTATTTTAGGAGAATTTGCAGGTGGAATGATGGGGTCCGAACTCATAAAATGGGTTAAATCGCATAAAATAGATGCTCATATTATTACATTTGTAGCAAAAATGCCGTATATTGATTCAATAAAATTGCTTGAAGCCGGTGCGAAAGGATGCGTATGGAAAACCAGTCACCCGGCGAAACTAAATCGCGCTATTGATTCGATTAGTAATGGTTACACTTATTTTGATAGTGTACATATGGATTGTGAAAAAATATCTTCAAGATATTCCTCTGATAATCAACTTACAAATCGTGAGTCTGAAATACTACAACTCATAGCTGATGGAAAAACAAACAAAGAAATCGCTAATTTCTTGCAGTTAAGCAGGAAAACAGTCGAAACTCATAGACTCAATATCATGAAGAAATTAGATGTTCACAGTGGTATCGAGTTGATCAAAACAGCTTTACGTATGGGTGTTTGCACTATATAAAAAAAGAGGCTTTAGGCTCATTTTGCTAAAGCCTTACGCTTGTCTATTTCATTAAGTCTGGTATATACAACATATATTTTTTTTGCATATTGCAGCCTCTTTTTTTGGTTTTCCATTGCAAAACCCGCGTTATAAGTCCCCAGACATTGCCACGTTACCCCACAACGTGAAAAATGATTATATAATATCTCGGTCCCTATTTTAATGTTCAGACAGGGGTTATCTAACAAATCTCGTTCATCTTTTATTATTCCACGTTTTTTTAACATGGGAATGTGCATCTGGTTTATCTGCATTAAACCATAATCAAAACTCTTTATATTGTTTTTCTTATCCCTGTTCTTGCCGATGCTATCATTTTTTAAATTACTTTCAACAAGAGCGATAGCTTTGATCAAGTTTGGTTCGATTCTGAAAATTGATCCTGCTTCATTAAAGCAAGCGCTACTGGCGAAAGACATTTTCGTAATTAATACAGAAAACATGAAGATGGATAAGATTTTAACTTTGGGTAAGCGCATATATTTTTATGTGTAGGATTGAAGGAAAGGAACGAGATACTAATATAATCAGTATCTCGTTAAACATTTAAGTGGTCAATTGTCTACCATTCCAGTTCATAGTAAGGAGAGATAGGATTATCTTTCGAATACATATCATTTTGAAAAGAAGCCATCCATGTTGAAACTATAAATGCTTGTATTTGATCTGTATCAGTAGCACTGGTGGTGATGTGTTTATCTAATGAAACTACTTCTTCACCCGTTGCAGTTGCTATATTTAAACTTTGAGAAAAATTATTCATATTGATTGGATTAGTCATAAAGTTCCCTTTTTATTTGTCCAGGCCAATAGTCTATACACAATACTTTTTAATCTAGAGTATTTGATATATATTGCAATAAGGTAAATATCTTAGATATTTTCATCTCTGCTGTTTAAATAACTAGCTGCATACATCTAAACAATAAAATTGCGACAATAAAGATTTATCGCATACAAATTCTCGTCAGTTGCTTTAGTTTCAAAATGTTGTCAATTATAACTCGATGGCTTTCACTCGAAGTTTCTTTATAGTAGCGTTTCATGTTGCTTTTGAGCGGGTTAGGCACATACATATCTACACACTCTTTTATCACAACTGCTTTTCGTCTTCTGGGTTCGAGTTGTAGTGATTTGTCTATACAAATCCTTGCCTCTTCAATTCTTTCATTATGAAAGTTGACAAGTGCTCTATAGTAGTAGAGAGAGGCTATATCAGTTGTGTTTATCTTAGCCTGTTCAAATAAGATATGAGATACTTTTGCTTGTCCAGACAGGCCAGTTATCAGTCCCATAATAGCTAAAATTTTTCCATCGACATTGGTTATGTCTGATACATAATGTAAAAGCTCTAATGCTTTTTGAGCAGCAAGTTCAAGTTCATATTTTCCATGAAGTGCCAAAGACATATGGCATTCCGCTAGCAGACAATAACATTCTGTTTTTAGCGTCTGTATATCACTTTTATTTTGTAATCCATCAAATATAGTCATAGCCCTGTAAATGCTTTCAGGAGTAAACTCGTAAAGTTCTTTCTTACCAGCCAACAGTTCATCTGATAAATAATGATTCTTGTAACCTTGATCCGGTTTAGCTAATCTTACAGAACGCTCTGGATTATGTACCGTTTGAAGGATATTATCTATAATAAATTGTGATGTGTTATGTAGTTCATCAACAGGAAGATGATTACTGGCGATGAGGAAAAGATTTTTAGCGTCGATCAGTTCAATATATAAAGTTTTCACTGCGTTATTCTGGTTTATTCTTCCTGTAACGAAATAATCTGGCTTGAATCTTCTCAAAAATGAATTTTGCGATATGTGATCATTACAAAAATTTGTCGCAGCCATCGGATAGGTATAAAGGCCCTCGATTTTTTTATTTGAAATGTTTTGCACTAATTCCTGATTAAGTATTAATGGATCCAGGGTATTCAATGAAGTGGTGAAAGGAAATATAGCTATGGAATAGTCTGAAGTGTTATCTTCATTTATTCTAGTTTTGAAAACCTGTCCACTGAAACGATAACCTTTCCGGTAGATTGTTTCTATGCAACGATCATAGCCAATTTTTTCAAAAATGCAGCGCAAAGAATAGATACATCTTGTCAGGGACTCGTCACTTACAATAATATTTTTCCATACTGATTCGATGATCATATCTTTCAGGACAACATGACCAGCGGATTCAAGTAATACGATCAATACTCCTAACTCTTTCGGTGGAATATAAATTTGCTCATTTCCTTGAGTAAGAATTCCATCTTCCGTGAGCGTTAATCCCTCAAGAAAATGATATGAGAATTTATTTTCTAAGTCCATTAGTTAACCTCTATGAAAAAATTGGTTTCTTGCATCCTGCATAAGCAATAGAAATAGTGGCTATTCATATTTATGTGTCATTAATGCTATAGGAGTTTACATTCGACATATCTATGGTTGTGTTCACTAATTTATCTTAGGAATTCAGTGATGTAATCTGAAATAGCCTTATTCAATTTTGATAAAATAGATTGTTCTCTAACGCGTTGAAAAATAATAATTTATAGTGTGTTCTTAACTGTTTTAAGATGTTGATTTAAGAAAACATAAGAGAAGCCGGTCATAGTGGTTAACTGCACTATAACCAGCAATTTTAACCAAATGATTGTAATGCTTAGCCATTATCTTCTGAATTATCAGTTAAGAGTTCAATATATGCCTGCGCTTTGCTCTTAACACTTTCATCCTCACAATTGTTAATAATATGATAGAAACATTGCATTGCGTTATCGATATTTTTAGCCCCAATTTGACATTGACCCATACGATAAATAACTGAATAGTCATCATACGGGGAGTAATTGTAACTTAGTTTGTAAAGGTCATATGCTTGTTGATATTTCTTTTTTGACTGGCATACTGATGCAAAACCTTTTAGATATTCATGATTTTCGAACGCATAAATGCACAGAAATTTATAATAAATTTCTGCGTCCGTTATATTACCTTTTTCATGGTAGTCGAATGCATATGCATATATTCTATCAAGGATATCAGGAGTCAATCCATGTAGTAATGCCAGATTTTCTCCTTGCGATAATGCGTGTTTTAGTTGACTTGCCCATTCATCACTGTTATTGAATATTTCAAGTGTATCTGTGCACATAATATTCCTCTGTGATGTGTTTCGTGATGCTAAATTATTATTGATTGACTCATTAATTTTTATGTATTTATCTTTTTTGAATTATGAGTTTTAAGTTTGCATTGCTTATGGGTATATTGGTTCATTATTAGTAAAAATACCGACCACTATAAACCAATAATGTCATTAGTTGTTTTGCTAATATTCACCTTATTAGTTATCTTATTTACGATATTTCATAAATGCCTTAATATGCATGACCTTGATTCATATTATCAATTTCCATTTTTTCGATGAAAATTAAAAAGGGGATTTTTGCGAAGGGTAGTAAGTCGTCTGGTTTTTTTTCTTTATTATGTCTGATGACGAGGGGGGATAGTACGTCGGTGCATATAGTAGAGAATTTATTCAGGTCTAAATTATTCTCTATTTTGGCCAGTTTTATGAGTTCATTTGTAGCCATACTCATTAAATCATCTGTTATCGGAAATTTATATATGCTCATAGCAGATAATATTGCTTGCTGAATTATTTCTTCAGAAATATCCGCTATCTTTATTGACAAATCATGTGTTAGATATTTTCCTCCAAGAGATTCTTGTTCAATATAATTTAAACCAGACCTCATCGTAATTTTAACTGGATTCACGAATTTCTCTTCATTTTTCTTATTTTTGTTCTCCTGATCAGGAACTAATGGTTGCAGTGGTAGGCTATTATTAATATTTCGTGGCTTCATTTTACATTTCTCTCATTTGATTAGAGCAAAATCCGAATTCGCAGCTTCTGATAATGTCAAATATCACCTTTTCTAATGCTTTATTCTATCAAAAATCGCTCATTTTTACTTTTTTTACCATAATGTTACTTAGTAGCATCGGCAATTTACATAACTTACATGTTGTTTTTTATATCCTGAAAAAACAGATAGATAGTGTGCACACTCGAAATGATATTGGTAACATAAATAGCTTTATTCGTGACAAACATCTCAAAAGATTTCCTTTTATTATTTTTGAAATTCATTTGATCAAGGTTATCACCTTATGGAGACGTTACGTAGAATGACTATATTTGTTATCGGCACATTAGGGGTATTAAATTTAGTATTGATGGAAGGTGATTATTGAACAGTAACATCGAGTCACGGTAAAAATGTGAGGTATATAATGGACATTGAGTTTTCGCAGATTCATGAAATGGTCTATATGCATGATATTGTAAATTCGGACTCGAAAAAGAAACCAAGGATTCCGTTAAAAAAATTCCTTAATGCTGAGAAGGTTCTCACGCAAACAACATCATGGGCACTAAATTCAAGATATGTGAATGTTAATTCTGTCAGTAAAGTCAACGTAAAGAGTAAAGTTAAAAACAGTTATATCTCACGATCTGTCAATGATGAGTTTAGTTTAACAGATGATGAAATCAATTCTTTTAAAGAAACGTTAGTCCTTTCCTCTATTGATTCACTAAGTAAACTGGTTCTTAATAATCCTCTTTCTGTATTGTTTACATCGACTGTACGAAGGAATAATAATAGAGCTAAGATGAATGTTGAGTTCGACTCATGGATTTGCACCAGATGTTGTTGATACATGATATTTTACATTGCAAGGTGATGTCTAAAATGAAAGATGTTGATCAAAACTTTGATGCTTTATACTGGCATATACTACAAGTATATTTAATTTTATTGTTTTATGATTAACGAGGTTCCATCTTTTTGTTATCTATTTAAGTTTACCTTGCACAATGCATGATTGCTCTGTTACCAATACTCAAAATAAAAGCATGCTTACCTTGCTTTAGTATATTATAGCTTACACTTTTTTCTGGAAATACATAAAAATCAGGAATAAGTTCTGCAAGTCTATCATCATCGACTTGATCCATGATCTCAAATTTATTAATTTTCTTTGATGTTAAATGGGCTGTGTCATAGTTTTCAATCCATGTGTATTCAATATTTCGCCGTATTGATTTACTTTCTCTGTTACCTTGTTGCCAGGTTCCGCTCAATGCAACAGTTCCTGTTTTATTTTTTTTGTTGTACATAAAGTCGATGGTAAGATTTGCTCGCCCCTTGTCATTAAAAATTACCCAATTTGCAGTGCATGTTTCATTATATATCATTTTTTCTGCAGTATAAGAGTAAACAATGAAGAGAATAAACCCACTGATAAAAACTAAAATAAATAATAAGTTTTTTTTATAATCAATCACGATTAACCTCACGGTAAGATAGGGTTAAACAGCCTGCCACTTCATGTTGGTTATAGTTTTTATTGCATGCCATAACAATCATCCTTGGTGAGGATTTTGCAAGAGGGAAGTATAACCACGGATATTTTTTACAGTTAATCCCCGAATCCAGTATCCGTGTCTTATATTTATCGAACTCTTTCAACCCATCAATTGTATCTTCTGTCACATTAAAATGGCAGCCATTAATTTCCGCAACAGTCTTGTAATCCTTGAAGAATGGCTTCGGTTGATTATTATTCCATAGCCAATGTGCAGAATATACGCCTATAGCAAATATGCTCAACATAATTAGATAACTTTTTATATGTTTGAGGATTTTGTTATTGAAATTGTTTGCGCTACCAATGCTCTCTTTGTACTCCGCATTACCTTTTACGGCAGGTGGGGTATTGTGTGTATGTGCGTCTGTTGAAGAGTTTATTGCATGATTTTGTATGTTAATGTCATTATGAATCTTGAATCCTCTTCTCGGCACGGTTGCAATAAGCGAGTGGGTGGTATCACCAACAGCGCGAAATCCGCGTCTGATAATGGATATGTTCTGATATAACGTGTTAGTTGGCACACGCATACCTTCTTCTTCCCAGACTCTGGTGAAAAAATCTTGTTGTGCAACCACATCAGGAAAAGCTTCAAGTAGAAGTGATAAACAACGACTGGCTGGCGTTGTCAGAACGACGTTAAGATCGGCGTTATGTACCGATATTAATTTTCGGTGCTCAGGCCAGAACTCGATATTATCGTTAATAATCCAGTACATACGTCAATAGACACTAAATCAATCGAAATGGAAATCACATAGTTTGCTAAGTATATTGGTATTTACGGCATAAATATATATTAATTTAATATTTATCATAATGATTGAAATGAGGCTTTAATGTCGCAACGTAAAACTTTACGTAAATTAACATGATTAACATTTACGCCACTATTGTTTGTAAATTCATATTTCGTAATGCTTCTGAATTTTTCGTGTGATGGTTGTAAATACCATGTTGTTTACTCTTGGGGTTACTGCTTATTTATAAAATACGGGCATTTCAATAGATGCCCGTATAAGCAGAGTATGATTCTGGCAGATTGTTGAGTATCAATGTTGGACCGAATGTGAACGAATAAATAACTCGTTTATTTTACCACCCATTCTCTTTTCGATTCGTTGCTTGTACGCGTAGATGCTACGGATATCCATATCCAGAACTTCAGCAATCTGATATGGATTATAACCAGAAACCATATACCCCATTATGGTGAATTCCATCTGAGTTAATGTGTTCCCTCTGGTAAATGATAAATAACGACCAATAAATAGTTGTCTGATCTTTTCATTGGCAACATCAAGACCATCATCATTATATATGACAGCAGATATTGCAGAGTTGTGTTTTCGCCAGTAGTTAGCTAACGATTGCATATTGCGGTCGCTGACTAAAACAATCCCCATGTCAGTACTTGCAAGATAGTCAATCCAGTCTTTTTCAAGGAATAGACGTAAAAAACTTACTGAAAAATCGACAAAAATATATCCGCTTAATCTCGCATTGTGGTTTTTTGTTAAGATACCTTCCACCACACCACGATTAAAATATGAACTTTCTTCGGGCCACATACAAAAACACGAGTTTGCGCAATACTGCAAACGCGGTGACTCTTCTGGCATTATTTGGCAATGCATTGAGCAACTATTGCATGTAAGACTTTTATAACGACTACAAAGCCCCATGTTAAGAACCTCCCTATCCGTATATAATTGCATAATTTCATTGGTTATTGATGATGTCAATACACCATGATTTTGTAATTTTGCTGGGAAAAATTGCGATTAATCTGTATTTGCTATAATTCTGAGTAAGGCATTTAAAAATGCATTTCTCGTTATCAAATATGATTATGTTTCACTGATTTAATCTTGCATGGTTGAGAACGGTTCAGATAACTATCTCATGGTATAAGAATATCTATATCGCAAATTGTTTTTGAATGACCAGAAGATATCTTGCGAATCTAAGTTATGCATCTTAAATAGTCTTATTTAAGATGTTCAGATCTCTTTGTGTGTTTAACTAACTGATAATACTAGGATATGACGAGAGAAGTGATAGAGCGGAATAATAACAAATGAACATTATGAAAACTGGAATGGTTCAAAATTGTAGCAATTTTGAACCATTCACAACGGATATTAGCTAAAGAACATTACCGATACGCACAGGATACCCACGATCAGCGTAATCAGATTTCCGATGGAACGCCAGGGTTTAAGCGCCGGGATGAGATATGTTGACAGCGTAGGCATGATGAAAAGTATCATGGCAATGAGCGGGCCGCTGATCGCGTAAATCATCGAAATCGCGTTCGGGTTAATGCAACAAACAAAGAAGGTAATGAGCGATACCAACATAATTGATAGTGCGCGGTTAAATGCACGACTTTTCTTTACACCAACCTGCTGTAGTGTTGTTTTGACGACCTCCGTGGCACCTTCAATAACGCCAAAGTACGTACCCAGGAATGATTTCGACATCGCAACTACTGCGACAATAATCCCGGAAATTGACAACCATGCTGGGGCGTTCGGCAGCATAGAAAGCGCCGATAAAATGGTAACCCCTTCTTCTTTAGCCGCTTCAATATACGAAGGTGGAATAGAAAGCAGGCAGCTAAAGACAAAGAACAGTACACTTATGCAGATGATGAGATAAGCGACTTTCATAATTTTTTTGCATTTATCCATAGCGTGTTCGCCATATTTTTCACGTCTGTCTATGGCAAACGTAGAAATAATGGGCGTATGGCTAAAGGCGAAAACCATCACGGGAATCGATATCCATATCTGGTGAAGGGTATTCTGATTGAACTCTACCTGGGTAGTTAATAGATCAGGTTGCCAACTACCGACCAGGTAAATAGATAGAAATAGGAAATAGGCAATCAATGGGAATACCAAAAATCCCATTACCCGAATAGTGGCATGGCGTCCCATCAGAAAAATGAGATTCAGAATTAATACAACACCCAGACTCACCAACATACGGATGCGAAGATCAATAACCATATGCTTTGCCAGCTGTTCCGTAAGTGAGTTGGTAATTGCCACGGCATATATCAACACGACGACAAAAAAGGCGATGAAGTACAGCGTGGTAATCAGATTACCAATCTTCTTGCCATAGTAGTGTGTTACCGCGCCCGTTATCCCTTCACCTGCTGATGTTTTTGATGAGAGGATGAATTGGCATAAGGCTTTATGTGGCCAATATGTTAAAGGCCAGGCGACCAGAGCAGTAATAAACAGGACCACAGCCCCTGCCGAACCTAACTGAATAGGAAGGAAGAGCGTGCCTGCACCAACGGCTGTGCCGTAGAGCGCGAAACTCCACAGAGTTTCTTCTTTTGACCAAATATTAGACATTATCTGAACGTATCATCTACAAATTAAACAAAATGGAGGGCAATTTACCATAAACCAGGTTAAGTATGGGAGATTAACGCCCTTTCTACCTCTCTATTGGTGGGTTAGTGGTTGCAAACCTTACGTGCCAGTTATGTCTCTGACTGCTGGTCAGGCGTATTTCCTTTGTGATAAAAATCACTTTTTTTAAACAATTAAGATAACTGTAATTAACAATCATTTACTATTGCACTGTTAATTGGTGCGAGGTTGTGATGAAAGACGTTGTGATTGTCGGGGCGTTACGGACACCTATCGGCTGTTTTCGTGGTGCGTTAGCGGGTCATTCCGCCGTGGAACTTGGCAGCCTGGTCGTGAAAGCGTTAATAGAACGTACCGGTGTTTCTGCATATGCGGTGGATGAAGTGATTCTTGGTCAGGTGTTGACTGCAGGGGCAGGGCAGAATCCGGCAAGGCAATCGGCTATTAAAGGTGGTCTTCCTAACAGCGTTTCTGCAATCACTATTAATGACGTTTGCGGTTCCGGGCTTAAAGCACTGCATCTGGCTACTCAGGCGATCCAGTGTGGCGAGGCGGATATTGTCATCGCCGGTGGCCAGGAAAACATGAGCCGCGCACCACACGTTCTTACAGATAGCCGCACCGGTGCACAGCTTGGCAATAGCCAGTTGGTTGATAGTCTGGTGCATGACGGCTTGTGGGATGCCTTCAATGATTATCATATTGGTGTCACCGCCGAAAATCTGGCTCGCGAATATGGCATCAGCCGTCAGTTGCAGGATGCTTACGCACTTAGCTCGCAACAAAAAGCGCGAGCGGCGATTGACGCCGGACGATTTAAAGATGAAATCGTCCCGGTAATGACCCAAAGTAACGGTCAGGCGTTGGTTGTTGATACCGATGAACAGCCACGCACTGACGCCAGTGCAGAAGGCTTGGCCCGTTTAAATCCTTCATTTGATAGTCTCGGTTCTGTGACAGCGGGTAATGCATCATCCATAAACGATGGCGCAGCTGCGGTAATGATGATGAGCGAAGCCAAAGCGCGAGCGTTGAATTTACCCGTGCTTGCCCGCATTCGCGCATTTGCCAGCGTTGGTGTAGATCCGGCATTAATGGGAATTGCGCCGGTGTATGCGACACGCCGTTGCCTGGAACGTGTCGGCTGGCAGTTGGCTGATGTCGATCTTATTGAGGCTAATGAAGCGTTTGCTGCTCAGGCGCTTTCGGTTGGCAAGATGCTTGAATGGGATGAGCGTCGGGTCAATGTTAATGGTGGCGCGATCGCGCTCGGTCACCCAATAGGCGCGTCCGGTTGCCGAATCCTGGTTTCTCTGGTTCATGAAATGGTGAAACGTAATGCCCGCAAAGGACTGGCTACGCTTTGTATCGGCGGGGGCCAGGGCGTGGCATTGACCATTGAACGTGACGAATAGCTCTGCATTTCCTCCTTACCGATAAATATCAGCCGTCATTAATCTGTTGAATAATGGTGGCTGGCGAGTCGACATACATTTTCAGGGCTCCCTGATTTTTCCATTCTCATGACATATTCGTGATCGACACTGCACTTTTTTCAGTCCTTGCCTTAAAAATGAAACATTGTTTTATTTTTAATTGAAAACCCTATCCCGTGGGCATATCATCCCCTTATAGAGAAAACGAAACAGCGTTTCACTATCGTTTTCTATTTTCACGCTTCACTGATTATCGGAGGTTGATGTGGACGTAAGACAGAGCATCCACAGTGCGCATGCAAAAACGCTGGATACCCAGGGGTTGCGCAATGAATTTTTGGTTGAAAAGGTATTTGTCGCCGATGAGTACACCATGGTTTACAGCCACATTGACCGTATTATTGTTGGCGGCATTATGCCGGTAACTAAAACGGTTTCCGTTGGCGGGGAAGTTGGTAAACAACTCGGCGTAAGCTATTTCCTGGAACGTCGCGAGTTAGGTGTTATCAATATTGGCGGTGCCGGTACGATTACCGTCGATGGTCAATGCTATGAAATCGGTCACCGCGAAGCCCTGTATGTTGGTAAAGGCGCAAAAGAAGTTGTCTTTGCCAGTATTGATACCGCTACTCCGGCGAAGTTTTATTACAATTGCGCACCTGCGCATACGACGTATCCCACCAAAAAAGTCACACCGGACGAAGTATCTCCAGTCACGTTAGGCGATAACCTCACCAGCAACCATCGCACGATTAACAAATATTTTGTCCCGGATGTGCTGGAAACCTGCCAATTGAGTATGGGGCTGACGGAGCTGGCTCCGGGTAACTTGTGGAACACCATGCCGTGTCACACCCACGAGCGCCGGATGGAAGTTTATTTCTATTTCAATATGGATGATGACGCCTGCGTTTTCCACATGATGGGGCAGCCGCAAGAAACGCGTCATATTGTGATGCATAACGAGCAGGCGGTGATCTCCCCGAGCTGGTCGATCCATTCCGGTGTCGGAACCAAAGCTTATACCTTTATCTGGGGCATGGTCGGTGAAAACCAGGTCTTTGATGATATGGACCATGTGGCCGTTAAAGATTTGCGCTAGTTGTGGGCATAAATGAATAAGGTATTGTTATGATTTTAAGTGCATTTTCTCTCGAAGGTAAAGTTGCGGTCGTCACTGGTTGTGATACTGGACTGGGTCAGGGGATGGCGTTGGGGCTGGCGCAAGCGGGCTGTGACATTGTTGGCATTAACATCGTTGAACCGACTGAAACCATCAAGCAGGTCACGGCGCTGGGGCGTCGTTTTTTAAGCCTGACCGCCGATCTGCGAAAGATTGATGGTATTCCTGGACTGCTGGATCGCGCGGTAGCTGAGTTTGGTCATATTGATATCCTGGTGAATAACGCCGGATTGATTCGGCGCGAAGATGCTCTCGAGTTCAGCGAAAAAGACTGGGACGATGTCATGAACCTGAATATCAAGAGCGTATTCTTCATGTCTCAGGCAGCGGCGAAACACTTTATCGCACAAGGCAATGGCGGCAAGATTATCAATATCGCGTCAATGCTCTCCTTCCAGGGCGGGATCCGTGTGCCTTCTTATACCGCATCAAAAAGCGGCGTGATGGGCGTGACGCGATTGATGGCGAATGAATGGGCTAAACACAACATTAATGTTAATGCGATAGCTCCGGGTTACATGGCGACCAACAATACTCAACAACTACGGGCAGATGAACAACGTAGCGCGGAAATTCTCGACCGCATTCCAGCTGGCCGTTGGGGACTGCCGAGTGACCTGATGGGGCCGGTAGTGTTTCTTGCCTCCAGTGCTTCAGATTATGTGAATGGTTATACCATTGCCGTGGATGGCGGTTGGCTGGCTCGTTAATCCATTCTTCTTACTTTTATGACCCTGCCGCATGGCAGGGTTTTTTATACCTGTAGATCATCATAATCCATATCATGGTTATGAAATAATCCATATCAATTATCAATTAGTGAACTTTATGAATTTTATCTGCTTTAAAATTAGTTGGTTAATAATAATCTCAATAATTCAACTTAATTTGAAAATTGGAATATCCATCACATAACGACATGTCGCAGCAATTTAATCCATATTTATGCTATTTCCGACCTGACACCTGTGTGAATTGTTCACGTATTTTTTCACTATGTCTTACTCTCTGCTGGCAGGAAAAAATGGTTACTATCAATACGGAATCTGCTTTAACGCCACGTTCTTTGCGGGATACGCGGCGTATGAATATGTTTGTTTCGGTAGCTGCTGCGGTCGCAGGATTGTTATTTGGTCTTGATATCGGCGTAATCGCCGGAGCCTTGCCGTTCATTACCGATCACTTTGTGCTGACCAGCCGTTTGCAGGAATGGGTGGTTAGTAGCATGATGCTCGGCGCAGCAATTGGTGCGCTGTTTAATGGGTGGCTGTCGTTCCGCCTGGGGCGTAAATACAGCCTGATGGCGGGGGCTATCCTTTTTGTGCTCGGTTCGATAGGGTCCGCTTTTGCGACCAGCGTAGAGATGTTAATCGCCGCTCGTGTGGTGCTGGGCATTGCTGTCGGGATCGCGTCTTACACCGCTCCTCTGTATCTTTCTGAAATGGCAAGTGAAAACGTTCGCGGTAAGATGATCAGTATGTACCAGTTGATGGTCACACTCGGCATCGTGCTGGCGTTTTTATCCGATACAGCGTTCAGTTATAGCGGTAACTGGCGCGCAATGTTGGGGGTTCTTGCTTTACCAGCAGTCCTGCTGATTATTCTGGTGGTCTTCCTGCCAAATAGCCCGCGCTGGCTGGCGGAAAAGGGGCGTCATATTGAGGCGGAAGAAGTGTTGCGTATGCTGCGCGATACGTCGGAAAAAGCGCGAGAAGAACTCAACGAAATTCGTGAAAGCCTGAAGTTAAAACAGGGCGGTTGGGCACTGTTTAAGATCAACCGTAACGTCCGTCGTGCTGTGTTTCTCGGTATGTTGTTGCAGGCGATGCAGCAGTTTACCGGTATGAACATCATCATGTACTACGCGCCGCGTATCTTCAAAATGGCGGGCTTTACGACCACAGAACAACAGATGATTGCGACTCTGGTCGTAGGGCTGACCTTTATGTTCGCCACCTTCATTGCGGTCTTTACGGTAGATAAAGCAGGGCGTAAACCGGCTCTGAAAATTGGTTTCAGCGTGATGGCGTTAGGCACTCTGGTGCTGGGCTATTGCCTGATGCAGTTTGATAACGGTACGGCTTCCAGTGGCTTGTCCTGGCTCTCTGTTGGCATGACGATGATGTGTATTGCCGGTTATGCGATGAGCGCCGCGCCAGTGGTGTGGATCCTGTGCTCTGAAATTCAGCCGCTGAAATGCCGCGATTTTGGCATCACTTGTTCGACGACGACAAACTGGGTGTCGAATATGATTATCGGCGCGACCTTCCTGACTCTGCTCGATAGCATAGGTGCGGCAGGTACGTTCTGGCTCTACACTGCGCTGAACATTGCGTTTGTGGGCATCACTTTCTGGCTCATTCCGGAAACCAAAAATGTCACGCTGGAACATATCGAACGCAAACTGATGGCAGGCGAAAAGTTGAGAAATATCGGCGTCTGATTTCACGGGCCGGATGTGCTGTACATCCGGCCCTTTTTTCGTTAATAGAGATTGGGCACCTGGCCGTTGAGGCGTTTGTCTCGTTCCTTATTCAGCCTTGTTGCGGTAACACACATCAGGAGAGAGGAATGAAAACAATTGGCTTGCTGGGAGGAATGAGTTGGGAATCCACTATTCCTTATTATCGTCTGATTAATGAAGGTATTAAACAGCGGCTTGGTGGGCTTCACTCTGCGCAAGTGCTGCTACATAGCGTCGATTTTCATGAAATAGAAGAGTGCCAGCGTCGCGGCGAGTGGGACAAAACCGGGGATATTCTGGCTGAGGCGGCGCTTGGCTTACAGCGGGCGGGCGCAGAAGGCATTGTGTTATGTACCAATACGATGCACAAAGTGGCGGATGCCATTGAGTCTCGTTGCTCTCTGCCTTTCTTACATATAGCGGATGCCACTGGACGTGCAATTATCCGGGCTGGGATGACTCGTGTGGCGCTGCTGGGTACGCGTTACACCATGGAACAGGATTTTTATCGCGGGCGGCTGACGGAACAATTTTCCATCAACTGTCTCATTCCTGAAGCGGATGAACGGACGAAAATTAATCAGATTATTTTTGAAGAACTGTGTCTGGGGCAATTTACCGAAGCGTCACGCACTTATTATGCGCAAGTGATTGCTCGCCTTGCAGAACAGGGCGCACAGGGTGTCATTTTTGGCTGTACGGAAATTGGTTTACTGGTGCCAGACGAGCGCAGTGTTCTGCCTGTGTTTGATACCGCGGCGATCCATGCCGAGGATGCTGTCGCTTTTATGCTGTCGTAGCTGACGACAAAATAGCGTCAAGAGAAGTGACCAGTTTCGGTAATCCCGCTTGTAAATGCTCACTAAACGCCTGAACCAGCGCTGATGACGGGCGGTGCAGGGGGCGGATCAGGCTGACGGTGAACGGAACCGCAATACTGAACCGCCGCACTACTAAACCGCTTGCCGCATAATCCAGTGCGGTGAGCGGGTTAACCACCGAAACACCTACCCCCGCCCGTACCATTGCGCAGACTGACGCGGCGCTGTGGGTTTCTACGATCATGCGTCGTTTAACCTGATTCTCAGTAAACAATTGATCCAGCAACTGGCGATAGCTGTCAGTACGGGAAAGGCTGATGTAGTTCTCACCCTGAAAATCATCCGGCGTTAATACCTTTTTTACCGCCAGCGGATGGCCCGGAGGTAACACACACACTTCATCTAAAGAGAGTAATTCGGTACGTTCTGTTCCCGCAGGCGTATGGAGCGTTTCAGTGAGTCCTAAATCATGACGCTGGGCCGAGAGCCACTCTTCAAGTAGCGGTGATTCCTGGGGCACGATGTTTAAGCTGACATCGGGATAACGTGCCAGAAAGGGTTGCAGGAGCTGCGGTAAAAAAGATTGCGAAAAGACCGGCAGGCAGGCAATAGACAGTTCTCCCTGGCGAAACTCGCGCAGACTTTCTGCGGCACTGACAATGCGATCCAGTCCGTACCAGGATCGTTGCACTTCTTCAAACAGACGCAGTCCTTGCACGGTAGGATGTAATCGTCCACGTATGCGCTCAAACAATTTCAGCCCGATCACCTTCTCAAAGCGCGCCAGTTCGCGGCTGACGGTTGGCTGTGAGGTGTGTAGCAGGTGTGCCGCCTCAGTCAGGCTTCCGGCGGTCATTACCGCATGAAAAATTTCAATATGACGTAAGTTAACGGCGGCCATGAGCGCTCTCTCGCAATCCGGTAATCCATATCATTTTTGCATAGACTCGACATAAATCGATATTTTTTATTCTTTTTATGATGTGGCGTAATCATAAAAAAGCACTTATCTGGAGTTTGTTATGCCACATTCACTGTTCAGCACCGATACCGACCTCACCGCCGAAAATCTGCTGCGTTTGCCCGCAGAATTTGGCTGCCCGGTGTGGGTCTACGATGCGCAAATTATTCGTCGGCAGATTGCAGCGCTGAAACAGTTTGATGTGGTGCGCTTTGCACAGAAAGCCTGTTCCAATATTCATATTTTGCGCTTAATGCGTGAGCAGGGCGTAAAAGTGGATTCCGTCTCGTTAGGCGAAATAGAGCGTGCACTGGCGGCGGGATACAATCCGCAAACGCATCCCGATGACATTGTTTTTACGGCAGATGTTATCGATCAGGCGACGATTGAATGCGTCAGTGAATTGCAAATTCCGGTGAATGCGGGTTCTGTTGATATGCTCGACCAACTGGGTCAGGTTTCGCCAGGGCATCGGGTATGGCTGCGTGTTAATCCGGGGTTTGGTCACGGGCATAGCCAAAAAACCAATACCGGTGGCGAAAACAGCAAGCACGGTATCTGGTACACCGATCTGCCCGCCGCACTGGACGTGATACAACGTCATCATTTGCAGCTGGTCGGCATTCACATGCACATTGGTTCTGGCGTTGATTATGCCCATCTGGAACAGGTATGTGGTGCTATGGTGCGTCAGGTCCTCGAATTCGGTCAGGATTTACAGGCTATTTCTGCGGGCGGTGGCCTTTCTATTCCTTATCAACAGGGTGAAGAGGCGGTTGATACCGAACATTATTATGGTCTGTGGAATGCCGCGCGTGAGCAAATCGCCCGCCATTTGGGCCATCCTGTGAAACTGGAAATTGAACCGGGTCGCTTTCTGGTAGCGCAGGCTGGCGTATTAATTACTCAAGTGCGGAGCGTCAAACAAATGGGTAGCCGCCACTTTGTGCTGGTTGATGCCGGGTTCAACGATCTGATGCGCCCGGCAATGTACGGTAGTTACCACCATATCAGTGCCCTGGCATCTGATGGTCGTTCTCTGGAACACGCACCAACGGTGGAAACCGTCGTCGCCGGGCCGTTATGTGAATCGGGCGATGTCTTTACCCAGCAGGAAGGGGGAAATGTTGAAACCCGCGCCTTGCCGGAAGTGAAGGCGGGTGATTATCTGGTACTGCATGATACGGGGGCATATGGCGCATCAATGTCATCCAACTACAACAGCCGTCCGCTGTTACCAGAAGTTCTGTTTGATAATGGTCAGGCGCGGTTGATTCGCCGTCGCCAGACCATTGAAGAATTACTGGCGCTGGAATTGCTTTAACTGCGGTTAGTCGCTGGTTGCATGATGACTTGCCTCCAGCGACGGAGTTGACACTGAATGGCGACGTACCAGCGTCGGACTAAAGACATTAGTGATTTCCGGGAGAGGGCGATTATCAGCCAGCGCCAAAGCCAGTTCGGCAGCCTGGGTCGCCATCGTCACGATTGGGTAACGCACGGTGGTCAGACGCGGGCGCACATAGCGTGACACCAGCACATCATCAAAGCCAATTAACGAAATCTCACCCGGTACTTCAATACCATTATCATTGAGAACGCCCATCGCACCCGCCGCCATTGAATCGTTATAACAGGCTACCGCAGTGAAATTCCTTCCGCGTCCCAAAAGCTCGGTCATTGCTTGCTCGCCGCCGCTTTCGTCCGGTTCGCCAAACGTCACCAGCCGATCATTGGCCGGAATACCACTTTCAGCGAGGGCATCGTAATAACCCTGCAGACGATCTTCGGCGTCAGAAATAGAGTGATTAGAGCACAAATAACCAATGCGGGTATGACCTTGTTGAATTAGATGACGCGTTGCCAGCCAGGCACCGTAACGGTCGTCCAGAGCAATACAACGGTTTTCAAAGCCAGGCAGGATGCGATTGATCAGCACCATACCGGGCATTTGTTTCATTAATGAGGCTAAGTCGGCATCCGGGATCATTTTGGCATGGACGACCAGCGCAGCGCAGCGATGGCGGATCAGTTGCTCAATGGCCTGACGCTCTTTTTGCTCGTTGTGGTAACCGTTGCCAATCAATAAAAAATTACCAGTGTGATAAGCCACCTGTTCGACCGCTTTCACCATTGCACCGAAAAACGGATCGGAAACATCACCAACGACCAGACCGACCGTTTCAGTGGTCTGTTGCGCCAGCGCACGGGCGTTGGCGTTCGGGTGATAATTAAGAGACTCCATTGCACTATGCACAGCCAGCCGGGAGGCTTCGCTGGCTTTGGGTGAATTATTAATGACGCGGGAAACGGTGGCGACTGAAACGCCTGCCAGTCGGGCTACATCCTTTATGGTCGCCATGAAAATACCTTAGTGGGTAAACGCTTACATTCTGTCAGTGTTACGGAAAATACCTGTTGGTTCAAGTGGCGACGTGTTTTCATCGTGGGAATGTGAGCCAAACGCAAATAAATAAGACAAAAAAAGAGATTGCAAACCTTTGGTTACACTTTGCGAAACGCTGTTGCGATTGACCGCTGGTGGCGTTTGGCTTCAGGTTGCTAAAGTGGTGATCCCAGAGGTATTGATAGGTGAAGTCAACTTCGGGTTGAGCACATGAATTACACCAGCCTGCGCAGATGCGCAGGTTTTTTTTTGCCGGTCATCAATCTGTAACAGTAACCGACAATTTACACACCTCGTTGCATTTCCCTTCATTCCTTTGCGTTTTCTCGCTGGCGAAGAGTCGTCGTGCAGACCACAATCAAGATCCCAGAGGTATTGATTGGTGAGATTATTCGGTACGCTCTTCGTACCCTGTCTCTTGCACCAACCTGCGCGGATGCGCAGGTTTTTTTTCGCACCTAATTTACTGTCGCTCGCGTTCTTTATCTCGTGTAATCTCCCTCCATTCGCTTTTACTGAATCAGAGCAAAGGGAGTTGGAATGCTTTTTAGCTTTTTTCGAAATTTGTGCCGTGTTTTGTATCGCGTTCGCGTTACGGGTGACACCAAGGCACTGAAGGGCGAGCGCGTTCTAATTACGCCTAATCACGTTTCTTTTATTGATGGCATACTGCTGGCATTGTTTTTACCCGTACGTCCGGTATTTGCCGTTTACACCTCAATAAGCCAACAGTGGTATATGCGTTGGCTGAAATCATTTATCGACTTTGTTCCTCTCGACCCGACGCAACCTATGGCGATTAAACATCTGGTACGTCTGGTGGAACAGGGCCGACCAGTGGTGATTTTCCCTGAAGGACGCATCACCACCACTGGCTCGCTGATGAAAATCTACGATGGCGCGGGATTTGTCGCGGCGAAGTCTGGTGCAACGGTTATTCCTGTGCGTATTGAAGGGGCGGAACTTACGCACTTCAGCCGCCTGAAAGGTCTGGTTAAACGTCGCTTGTTTCCGCAAATTACTCTGCATATTTTGCCACCAACGCAGGTGGAGATGCCGGATGCGCCGCGTGCCCGTGACCGTCGCAAAATCGCTGGTGAAATGCTGCATCAAATAATGATGGAAGCGCGTATGGCGGTGCGCCCGCGTGAAACGCTGTACGAATCTTTACTGAGCGCAATGTACCGCTTCGGAGCCGGGAAGAAATGTGTCGAAGACGTTAACTTTACCCCGGACTCCTATCGCAAATTGCTTACGAAAACGCTGTTTGTTGGACGCATCCTTGAAAAATACAGTGTTGAAGGCGAACGCATCGGCTTAATGCTGCCCAATGCAGGCATCAGTGCGGCAGTGATTTTTGGGGCCATCGCCCGTCGTCGCATTCCTGCAATGATGAACTACACCGCTGGGGTAAAAGGGCTGACCAGCGCCATTACGGCAGCTGAAATCAAAACCATCTTCACTTCCCGTCAGTTTCTCGATAAAGGCAAACTCTGGCATCTGCCGGAGCAACTTACTCAGGTGCGCTGGGTCTATTTGGAAGATTTAAAAGCAGATGTCACCACTGCTGACAAAATATGGATCTTTGCCCATCTGTTGATGCCGCGTCTGGCCCAGGTAAAACAACAGCCAGAAGAAGAGGCGCTTATCCTCTTTACCTCCGGCTCTGAAGGCCATCCAAAAGGCGTGGTCCATAGCCATAAAAGCATTCTGGCGAACGTCGAGCAAATTAAAACGATTGCCGACTTCACTACCAACGATCGCTTTATGTCGGCGTTACCGCTGTTTCACTCCTTTGGTTTGACAGTAGGCCTGTTTACGCCACTGCTCACAGGCGC
Organism: Escherichia sp. MOD1-EC4550; assembly: GCF_963876935.1. NCBI lineage: Bacteria > Pseudomonadati > Pseudomonadota > Gammaproteobacteria > Enterobacterales > Enterobacteriaceae > Escherichia > Escherichia sp. MOD1-EC4550. Next base: position 12,266 of record NZ_CAWNSE010000023.1, on the reverse strand, counting down.
AGAAGTGTTTCTTTATCCAAGCCCGCTGCATTACCGCATTGTGCCGGAGTTGGTGTATGACCGCAGTTGCACCGTGTTGTTCGGTACCTCGACTTTCCTCGGTCACTACGCGCGCTTTGCCAACCCGTATGACTTCTATCGTCTACGCTATGTGGTGGCAGGCGCAGAGAAATTGCAAGAAAGTACCAAACAGCTTTGGCAGGATAAATTTGGCCTGCGCATCCTTGAAGGTTACGGTGTGACCGAGTGCGCGCCAGTCGTTTCCATCAACGTACCGATGGCGGCGAAACCTGGTACGGTAGGGCGTATTCTACCAGGAATGGATGCGCGCCTGTTGGCGGTTCCTGGTATCGAAGAGGGCGGACGCCTGCAACTGAAAGGACCGAACATAATGAACGGCTATCTGCGGGTGGAGAAGCCTGGCGTACTCGAGGTGCCTACCGCCGAGAATGTTCGCGGCGAAATGGAGCGCGGTTGGTATGACACTGGCGATATTGTGCGTTTTGACGAGCAGGGTTTTGTGCAGATTCAGGGCCGCGCAAAACGCTTTGCCAAAATTGCAGGCGAAATGGTGTCGCTGGAAATGGTGGAACAACTGGCACTTGGTGTTTCGCCAGATAAAGTCCATGCCACTGCGATTAAGAGCGATGCCAGCAAAGGCGAGGCGCTGGTGCTTTTCACCACAGATAACGAACTGACGCGCGATAAGTTGCAACAGTACGCCCGCGAGCACGGCGTGCCGGAGCTTGCTGTACCGCGCGATATTCGCTATCTGAAACAGATGCCATTGTTGGGTAGCGGCAAACCTGACTTCGTCACGTTGAAAAGCTGGGTAGACGAAGCGGAACAACACGATGAGTGAGTCAGTGCACACTAACACTTCGTTGTGGTCGAAGGGGATGAAAGCGGTTATCGTGGCGCAGTTTCTCTCTGCGTTTGGCGATAACGCGCTGCTGTTTGCCACTCTGGCGTTACTGAAAGCGCAGTTCTATCCGGAGTGGAGCCAGCCCATTCTGCAAATGGTGTTTGTAGGTGCTTACATTCTTTTTGCGCCGTTTGTCGGGCAGGTGGCAGATAGCTTCGCCAAAGGTCGGGTGATGATGTTTGCCAACGGCCTGAAGCTGCTGGGCGCAGCCAGTATCTGCTTTGGCATCAATCCGTTTCTCGGCTATACGCTGGTGGGTGTTGGTGCGGCAGCCTATTCCCCGGCGAAATACGGTATTCTCGGCGAATTAACCACGGGTAGTAAGTTAGTAAAAGCTAACGGTTTAATGGAAGCCTCTACCATTGCGGCGATTTTGCTCGGTTCCGTAGCCGGTGGTGTACTGGCTGACTGGCATGTCCTGGTCGCCCTGGCCGCATGCGCACTGGCCTACGGTGGTGCGGTCGTTGCCAATATCTACATTCCTAAACTGGCGGCGGCGCGTCCGGGGCAGTCCTGGAATCTCATCAGCATGACCCGCAGTTTCCTGAATGCCTGCACATCGCTATGGCGCAATGGTGAAACGCGTTTTTCGTTGGTGGGTACCAGTTTATTCTGGGGAGCGGGTGTCACGCTGCGTTTCCTGTTGGTGCTGTGGGTACCGGTGGCGCTGGGTATTACCGATAACGCTACGCCCACCTATCTCAACGCGATGGTAGCGATTGGTATCGTGGTTGGCGCAGGTGCGGCAGCGAAGTTAGTTACGCTGGAAACCGTGTCACGCTGTATGCCTGCCGGGATTTTGATTGGCGTGGTGGTACTGATTTTCTCCCTGCAACACGAGCTGCTGCCAGCCTATGCCTTGTTGATGCTGATTGGCGTGCTGGGAGGCTTTTTTGTCGTTCCGCTCAATGCGTTGCTACAGGAGCGGGGTAAAAAAAGCGTCGGGGCGGGGAATGCGATTGCAGTACAAAACCTTGGCGAAAACAGCGCCATGTTGTTGATGCTGGGCATTTACTCGCTGGCGGTAATGGTAGGCATCCCGGTCGTGCCCATTGGCATTGGCTTCGGTGCGCTATTTGCGCTGGCAATAACGGCGCTGTGGATCTGGCAGCGCCGTCATTAAGCTTTCACCAGATGGCATATTCAGCCATCTGGTGAAGATCACATTCCCGAAGGGTGCATACCTTTCGGATACTTCACGCTGTATGAGAATGGCAGACTCACGTTCTCTTTGCCTGACAGTTTCAGCGTCCAGGACAGTTCACCGGTTTTCGCATCAAACTGTGCCTGGCCATATTGCATTTTTTCCACCGTAATATCACTGTTAGCACTGACTGGGATCTGGTCGAGTAGAGTGATATCCACCGCTTCGCCGTAGCTGTTCTTTACATTGAGGGTGTAACTGAAGTTGCGTACCGCGCTGTCGTTAAAGATAGATAACGCATTCTCTTTTTTGAGTACGGCTTTACGCTGAATAATCAGCTTAGGATCGCGGTTAAGCTGAATATCCAGCGACTTACCATCTTCTGGCGGCTGCAAATAGCCCACGCCGGTACGGTTGTTACCAAAGAAGATCTGACTTTCGCCGGGGATTAAATTTAACTGTTCCCACTCTTTAATTTGCACCTGGAGATACGCGTCATTACTGAGCTTCGGAATAGCAAAGAAGCGATATTTACCGCTGACCGACTCTTCCTTAATGACCACCGTGCGCGCGGTATTATCGCTGTCGATTTGCCACGGCAGCGAAAGCGCATAGCGGACATTTTGCGCAGTGAAACTTTCTGGTCGAGCCGAAGCTGGCACTGCCTGTTCGGCATACTTGCGCCCGGCTTGTCGCTCCCTTGTTTTTTGCATCTCTGCCTTCAGGGTTTTCTGCAATTCTGAGGCATCCTGGTTAGACGAATATTCCGAACGCTGTTCCATCACGGGTGATGCTGAAAGCGAGCCGCTTACACCACCATACTCCGGAACATCCACATACAGGGTTTCCAGGTGTGGCAACGTAAGATGAGTATCAGGTTCACTGGTCGAGAGCACGAGATTAACGCCTTTCCAGGGCAACCCCGTATACTGGCGAATATTAGCCTTGTAAACCAGACGCAGCGGCTGGTTTATGGCAGTGGCGTGAATATCATAGATCGGCGTCCAGGTAGCATCAGGGGTCATATAACGTACCACCGCTTTCGCTGTGACGGCTTTTGGGGCATAGACCTTAGCGATAATAACCTGCGGATCATTGGCTGCCACCGAATCGCCGTTACTCATGCTCTCGCGTTGCTCCAGCTTTTCAATTTCAAGCTGGTTATCAGCAAGTTTCTGCGTCAACTCATTGTCGACTTGTAATAACTCACCATTTTTCTCTTTCACCATTTGCAGATACTTGCCAACTTCGGCGGCACTTTTATTGGTTAATGTGCTATTTGCCTCTAATACCTTAATTTGAGCCGCGATATTGTTTTTCTCGGCGGTCAGTTTTGCCTGTTCCACCTTTGCTGCTTTTAACTGTTGCTGAATATCTGACGGCAGCGCATTCGGCTGTATTTCCGTTAGCGCGATACGTGAGGAAAGCACCGTCACTCCGTTATCGATAGAAATGGCGATGCTGTCGTCGGTTACTGAATTGGCGATATTAGTAAAGATAATTTCGCTTTCACCTGCCGGTAAGTTGAGTATCTCTTCACCTTGTAGGCTGGCACCATGCAGATAAACAGTGACGTCTTTGAGTGTTAGCGGTTGAGTTAACTGCGCCCCCCAGGCGGAGGGCAGGCACCCGGTAAGCAACATGGCGAGGGGAATAGGTTTGAAAATCAACATGGTTATCCTTAACAATGGGCACAGACATTGAAACGCGCGCTGGCGTTGACCAAAAGAGACTATTGCGCTTTGTCAGGAAAGATGTGGCGAAAAGTAGTGAATATATTCTGAAAAGTGGGGAAAAGAGACGCCTGGTGCAAAACACCAGGCGAAAGGATCACGGTGCCGGATAAGTATAAACCTGATGCACCGCTTCAATTTCAGCTAATACGTCTTCGCTTAACTCCAGATGCAAACTTTCGACGTTAGTTTTCAGCTGCTCCATCGTGGTTGCGCCCAGCAGAGTGCTGGCAACAAACGGTTGACGGCGTACAAAAGCGAGCGCCATCTGAGCAGGATCCAGGCCATGACGTCTGGCGATATCGACATACGCCGCGACGGCTTTTTGCGTTTGCTCACCGCTATAGCGAGTGAAGCGGCTAAAGAGCGTATTACGTGCGCCAGCAGGTTTTGCACCGTTGAGGTATTTCCCGGTCAGCGTGCCGAAACCCAGACACGAATAGGCCAGCAGCTCGACCCCTTCATACTGGCTGACTTCTGCCAGACCCACTTCAAAACTGCGGTTTAACAGACTGTAGGGGTTCTGAATGGTGACAATACGCGGCAGATCGTGTTTGTCCGCCAGATGCAGGTAGCGCATTACGCCAAATGCAGTTTCGTTCGACACGCCGATATAACGAATTTTTCCCGCGCGTTGGTACTCTGCCAGTGCGTCCAGCGTATCCAGCAGCGAAACCGCAGGGGCAGAATCTGTCCAGCTATAACCGAGTTTGCCGAAGCAGTTGGTTGGGCGCTGCGGCCAGTGCACCTGATAAAGATCGAGGTAATCAGTCTGCAGGCGCTTGAGGCTGTCATGCAGAGCTTCGCGGATATTCTTCCGATCCAGCGCCTGATCCGGGCGGATGCCCTTGTCATTATTGCGCGACGGTCCGCTCACTTTGGAAGCGATAATTAACTTTTCGCGGCTGCCATGTTTTGCCAGCCAGTTACCGACGTAGGTTTCGGTTAACCCTTGCGTTTCGGGGCGCGGCGGCACTGGGTACATTTCGGCAACGTCGATAAGGTTAATGCCCTGAGCGACGGCATAGTCGAGTTGTGCGTGGGCGTCGGCTTCGCTGTTCTGTTCACCAAACGTCATCGTGCCAAGCCCCAGCGTGCTGACTTCCAGCGAACTGTGGGGTATACGGTGATATTGCATAGCCGTTTCCTTTTTATAATCACGACATAAGGAATATAAAAATGGCAGAGGGAAGGGAAAAGGGAAAGCGAAAAATCTTAAGGCCAGCCGGATGCTGACCTTATTTTTTAACGTTCAATAATTTGCGAAACATCATCACGGTTAATTTGCATCGCGTTACCTTGCTGATCGTGATAACTCACCAGCCCGGTATCATCATCAATTTCAGGTTTTCCATCGGTCAAAATCATACGGCCATCTTTGGTCGCCATGACGTAATCACTGGAACACCCGGAAACAGCAAACGCCAGTCCGACTGCAGAAATTATTACTGCCCATTTTTTCATCCGGTTATCCTCATTTGGCCCACCTATGATAATAGTCTTTTTATAAACCGACGTTATATATCTTGAAAGCAGGAAAATCTTAAACTGTGAGGGTAACAGGAGTGAGTACGCTCTCCTGCAGGAGAGCGTACGGAGTATCAGAGCGGATTCTTTTTGTTGCGAATCAGGTTGAGGCTTTCAACCGCAATAGAGAAGAACATCGCGAAGTAGATGTAACCTTTCGGTACGTGGATGTCGAAACTTTCCAGAATCAGGGTAAAGCCCACCAGAATCAGGAAAGAGAGCGCCAGCATTTTTACCGAAGGATGGCGTTCGACAAAATCACCAATCGAGCGCGCGGCAAACATCATCACGCCTACGGCAATCACCACGGCTGCCATCATAATAAACAGGTGATCTGACAGACCCACAGCGGTAATCACCGAGTCGAGGCTGAAGATAATATCCAGCAGCATAATTTGCACGATAGCGCCGAGGAATGATGAAACGCGTGTTTTCAGCCCTTCTTCTTCACCTTCGATGGATTCGTGGATTTCCTTGCTGGCTTTCCAGATAAGGAACAAGCCACCCAGAAGCAGAATCAAATCACGGGCGGAAATTTCCTGGCTGAATATTGTAAAAAGCGGATTTGTCAGGCGCGTAACCCAGGCGATTGATGCCAGCAGCGCCAGACGCATAACCATGGCTCCCGCCAACCCCAGACGCCGCGCATGAGCACGTTGTGCTGTGGGGAGCTTTGCCACCACCAGAGAAAGAAAAATAATATTGTCGATCCCAAGAACGATCTCCAGCAGCGTCAGCGTACCGAGCGCAAGCCAGGCGTTAGGATCGGTTATCCATGCAAATAACATCTAAAAAGCCCTGCCAAAAAAATGAAGCGGTAATTATATGCCCGGAAAGCGGCAGGTCAAAGCGATGGCTACTGGATCAGAAAATGACGGGCCAGCAGCGCACTGGTGAAATTCTTCTTCAAATAAAAGCCACGCGGCAGCGTCAAAATCCGTTCGCCCCGGGCACCAATGGCTTCGGTAAGCGCTTTCGCATTCGCTGCTTTCGGGCGTATCTGTAAATACTCCCCGTGACGAGCGGTGATCCGCTCAACCTGACCGAGAACAATCATATCCATTAATTCTTCCCAGTCTTCGCGCAGTTGCCGGTCTTCCTCTTCATTCGGGCTCCATAGCAATGGTGATCCTACGCGACGCTGCGCCAGCGGGATGCTACGTTCGCCTTCAACCGGTATCCACAGCACGCGTTTGAGCTTGTGGCGCACGTGGCTGGTTTCCCAGGTCACTCCACTATTGCCCGTTAATGGGGCAACACAAACGAATGTTGTTTCCAGCGGACGCCCAAGACTATCCACAGGAATAGTTTTAAGTTCCACACCCAGAGCAGCAAAATCTTGTTCTGGTTTACTCCCTGCACTGGCACCTAGCCAGATCTCCAGCAACACGCCGATCCAGCCTTTATCGCGTTTTAAATTCTCCGGCGTCACCAGCCCAGCAAGTGCCGCCAGTTCACCCAGTGTATAACCGGAAAGTTGCTGTGCTTGCGCTAACAACTGTGCTTCTGTTTCGGGAGGAGAAAGCAGTGGGCGAGGTTGGGACATGTCATGATACCTTGGTTAAAAAACAAACAGCTGTTCTTTGCCGAATATTCGCAGTGTAACTTTTTCCACATGCGTTATTCAATTCTATGATTTATATTGCTTTTTAGATTGTCGGTAATCGAGTTGCGCAACACTGCAACGGGTTTTCCAAATCTGGTCACTGAAAATAAACAGGATCTTACACCATGTTATCCACAGAAAGCTGGGATAACTGTGAAAAACCTCCACTACTGTTTCCATTTACAGCCTTGACGTGCGACGAAACTCCAGTTTTTAGTGGTTCAGTGCTTAACTTAGTGGCACATTCTGTGGATAAATACGGCGTTGGTTGATCTTTCGCCAACCTGTAAATGAGAGGTGTGACCTGGGTCACGAATTACTCCTTTTTATTACTTAAATTACATGTAATGCATTGACTAGTAATGATTATTTTAAAGTGTCGATATCAGGCTTATTCAGAATGCTCCGGGTTTTCCCGTAGTAATTCCGTAGTTCTTCACAACTCTATCCACAGAAAAGGTGAATAAAAACGGCTATCCACCCCTTCCTCTGTTTATAACTCTGCACATAACTGTGAGTTATTCAATTGTTATTAGTGTGTAATGCCCTGCAGAGAGTGGTTTACCGTCTTCATGGAGTATGAAACAATCATTCGTATATAAAGCTTTATTTTGAGGTAGTCCGGTGATTGATGACGATGGCTACCGCCCAAACGTAGGTATCGTGATTTGTAATCGCCAGGGGCAGGTAATGTGGGCCCGGCGATTTGGTCAGCACTCCTGGCAATTTCCGCAAGGCGGAATCAACCCCGGAGAATCCGCAGAGCAGGCGATGTACCGTGAATTGTTTGAAGAAGTAGGATTAAGCCGCAAAGACGTTCGAATCCTTGCTTCAACGCGTAACTGGTTGCGCTACAAATTACCGAAACGTTTGGTGCGTTGGGACACGAAGCCGGTTTGTATCGGCCAAAAACAAAAATGGTTTCTCTTGCAGCTGGTGAGCGGCGATGCAGAAATCAATATGCAAACCAGCAGTACACCAGAGTTTGATGGCTGGAGATGGGTAAGTTACTGGTATCCGGTCAGACAGGTGGTGTCATTTAAACGTGATGTCTACCGTAGGGTAATGAAAGAGTTCGCGAGTGTTGTGATGGCGCTGCAGGATAATACGCCAAAACCACAAAACGCATCTGCTTATCGACGTAAAAGAGGTTAAGTCACGCCAATTATGCTCACTCGCCTGCGCGAAATAGTCGAAAAGGTAGCCAGCGCACCACGCCTGAATGAGGCGTTAAATATTCTGGTTACCGACATCTGTCTTGCGATGGATACCGAGGTCTGTTCGGTCTACCTGGCCGATCATGACCGACGTTGTTACTACCTGATGGCGACCCGGGGGCTGAAAAAACCACGCGGTCGCACTGTAACGCTTGCGTTTGATGAAGGGATCGTCGGCCTGGTTGGCAGGCTGGCGGAACCGATAAACCTTGCAGATGCGCAAAAGCACCCCAGCTTCAAATACATCCCCTCCGTAAAAGAAGAACGTTTCCGCGCGTTTTTAGGCGTACCAATTATTCAACGTCGCCAGTTGCTTGGTGTACTGGTGGTACAGCAACGAGAGTTGCGCCAGTATGACGAAAGTGAAGAATCCTTCCTGGTGACGCTTGCCACCCAGATGGCAGCGATTCTTTCTCAGTCGCAGTTGACTGCCTTGTTTGGGCAATATCGCCAGACGCGAATCCGTGCATTACCGGCAGCGCCTGGTGTGGCGATTGCCGAAGGCTGGCAGGATGCCACGTTACCTTTAATGGAACAGGTGTATCAGGCATCAACGCTGGATCCGGCTCTGGAACGCGAACGACTGACCGGGGCGCTGGAAGAAGCGGCAAACGAGTTTCGCCGCTACAGCAAACGCTTTGCCGCCGGTGCACAAAAAGAAACGGCGGCTATTTTCGATCTTTACTCGCACCTGCTTTCGGACACCCGGCTGCGTCGCGAATTGTTTGCCGAGGTTGATAAAGGCTCGGTGGCAGAGTGGGCGGTAAAAACGGTCATTGAAAAATTTGCCGAACAGTTTGCCGCGCTAAGCGATAACTATCTCAAAGAGCGGGCTGGCGATTTACGTGCGCTGGGTCAGCGATTGCTGTTTCATCTTGATGACGCTAATCAAGGGCCGAACGCCTGGCCGGAACGTTTCATTCTGGTGGCAGATGAACTGTCAGCGACAACGCTTGCTGAGCTGCCCCAGGATCGCTTAGTCGGTGTTGTCGTGCGAGATGGCGCAGCCAACTCCCATGCTGCGATCATGGTACGTGCGCTGGGGATCCCTACCGTAATGGGCGCGGATATTCAGCCTTCGGTGCTGCATCGTCGGACGTTGATCGTCGATGGTTATCGCGGTGAATTGCTGGTCGATCCGGAGCCGGTACTGCTGCAAGAATATCAGCGGCTAATTAGTGAAGAGATTGAGCTTAGCCGTCTGGCGGAAGATGACGTCAATTTACCCGCCCAGTTAAAAAGCGGCGAGCGCATTAAAGTCATGCTCAATGCCGGTTTAAGCCCGGAACATGAACAAAAACTGGGCAGCCGTATTGATGGCATAGGACTTTATCGCACTGAAATCCCATTCATGTTGCAAAGTGGTTTTCCGTCGGAAGAAGAACAGGTGGCGCAGTATCAGGGGATGCTGCAAATGTTCAATGATAAACCCGTCACCTTGCGTACGCTGGATGTCGGAGCAGATAAGCAGCTGCCTTACATGCCGATCAGCGAAGAGAATCCATGCCTGGGTTGGCGTGGGATTCGCATTACGCTCGATCAGCCGGAGATCTTCTTGATTCAGGTGCGGGCGATGCTGCGTGCTAATGCCGCTACGGGCAACCTGAATATTCTGTTGCCGATGGTCACCAGCCTCGATGAAGTTGACGAAGCACGCCGCCTGATTGAACGTGCCGGACGTGAAGTCGAGGAGATGATCGGTTACGAAATTCCCAAACCACGTATCGGCATCATGCTTGAAGTGCCGTCAATGGTATTTATGCTGCCGCATCTGGCAAAGCGGGTCGATTTTATCTCTGTTGGCACCAACGATCTGACTCAATACATCCTGGCCGTTGATCGCAACAATACCCGGGTGGCGAACATTTATGACAGTCTTCATCCTGCAATGTTACGAGCTCTGGCGATGATCGCTCGGGAAGCGGAAATACATGGTATCGATCTCCGTTTGTGCGGTGAAATGGCGGGCGATCCCATGTGCGTGGCAATCCTCATTGGGCTTGGGTATCGCCATCTGTCTATGAACGGACGTTCTGTAGCGCGCGTAAAATACCTGCTGCGGCGCATTGATTATGCCGAAGCAGAAAACCTTGCGCAGCGTAGTCTGGAAGCGCAACTGGCGACCGAAGTTCGCCATCAGGTTGCAGCCTTTATGGAGCGTCGCGGCATGGGCGGGTTGATTCGCGGAGGGTTATAGCGCGGATCATATACATATCTTTTAACGGTATCCGGCAACCAGCCAGGTCCCCTTGTGCTATTATTCGCACCTTTGGAGCGCCTGAAACCTGCGGCGCGCATTTCAATCGCTGTTCTCTTTCAGCGAAATAACAAGAAATTGTGGTGACAGATGACCAGTAGCTATCTGCATTTTCCGGAGTTTGATCCGGTCATTTTCTCAATAGGACCCGTAGCGCTTCACTGGTACGGCCTGATGTATCTGGTGGGTTTCATTTTTGCAATGTGGCTGGCAACACGTCGGGCGAATCGTCCGGGCAGCGGCTGGACCAAAAATGAAGTTGAAAACTTACTCTATGCGGGCTTCCTCGGCGTCTTCCTCGGTGGACGTATTGGTTATGTTCTGTTCTACAACTTCCCGCAGTTTATGGCCGATCCGCTGTATCTTTTCCGTGTCTGGGACGGCGGCATGTCCTTCCACGGCGGCCTGATTGGCGTTATCGTGGTGATGATTATCTTCGCCCGCCGTACTAAACGTTCCTTCTTCCAGGTTTCTGATTTTATCGCACCACTCATTCCGTTTGGTCTTGGTGCCGGGCGTCTGGGCAACTTTATTAACGGTGAATTGTGGGGCCGCGTTGACCCGAACTTCCCGTTTGCCATGCTGTTCCCCGGCTCCCGTACAGAAGATATTTTGCTGCTGCAAACCAACCCGCAGTGGCAATCCATTTTCGACACTTACGGTGTGCTGCCGCGCCACCCATCACAGCTTTACGAGCTGCTGCTGGAAGGTGTGGTGCTGTTTATTATCCTCAACCTGTATATTCGTAAACCGCGCCCAATGGGAGCTGTCTCAGGTTTGTTCCTGATTGGCTACGGCGCGTTTCGCATCATTGTTGAGTTTTTCCGCCAGCCCGACGCGCAGTTTACCGGTGCCTGGGTGCAGTACATCAGCATGGGACAAATTCTTTCCATCCCGATGATTGTCGCGGGTGTGATCATGATGGTCTGGGCATATCGTCGCAGCCCACAGCAACACGTTTCCTGAGGAACCATGAAACAGTATTTAGAACTGATGCAAAAAGTGCTCGACGAAGGCACACAGAAAAACGACCGTACCGGAACCGGAACGCTTTCCATTTTTGGTCATCAGATGCGTTTTAACCTGCAGGATGGATTCCCGCTGGTGACAACCAAACGTTGCCACCTGCGTTCCATCATCCACGAACTGCTGTGGTTCTTGCAGGGCGACACTAACATTGCTTATCTACACGAAAACAATGTCACCATCTGGGACGAATGGGCCGATGAAAATGGCGACCTCGGTCCGGTGTATGGTAAACAGTGGCGTGCCTGGCCAACGCCAGATGGTCGTCATATTGACCAGATCACTACGGTACTGAACCAGCTGAAAAACGACCCGGATTCCCGCCGCATTATTGTTTCAGCGTGGAACGTTGGTGAACTGGATAAAATGGCGCTGGCACCGTGCCATGCATTCTTCCAGTTCTATGTGGCAGACGGCAAACTCTCTTGCCAGCTTTATCAGCGCTCCTGTGACGTCTTCCTCGGCCTGCCATTTAACATTGCCAGCTATGCGTTACTGGTACATATGATGGCGCAGCAGTGCGATCTGGAAGTGGGTGATTTTGTCTGGACCGGTGGCGACACGCACCTGTACAGCAATCATATGGATCAAACTCATCTGCAATTAAGCCGTGAACCGCGCCCGCTGCCGAAGTTGATTATCAAACGTAAACCCGAATCCATCTTCGACTACCGTTTCGAAGACTTTGAGATTGAAGGATACGATCCACATCCGGGCATTAAAGCGCCGGTGGCTATCTAATTACGAAACATCCTGCCAGAGCCGACGCCAGTGTGCGTCGGTTTTTTTGTGCACAGAAAACCCCCAGCTAGGCTGGGGGTTCCGGAAAGC
>NZ_CAWNSE010000022.1:0-30579 GCF_963876935.1 Escherichia sp. MOD1-EC4550 | reverse complement strand
CTTTTTCTCAGCGGCGCGGGGTGTGCATAATACGCTTTCCCGCTTCAGAGTCAAGCATTTTTTTGCTTTTCTCTGTCGAGACTCTCAGGAGAATCTCGCTGACCCGGCGGCGTGTTTGCCGTTGTTCCGTGTCAGTGGTGGCGCATTATAGGGAGTTATTCCGGCCTGACAAGCGAAAAATATAAAAACTTTATCGTTCGCTCATTTTTCAGGCAAAACATCTTGAATATAGTCTTTTCCGTCTAATTTATAGACAAAAACGAGCCCCGAAGGACTCGTTTTATCATTACTGGACGGCGACAATCCTGTCTTCATTAACTTCCAGGCGAATAACTTTACCCGGAACCAATTCACCAGACAGTATTTGCTGTGCCAGCGGGTTTTCGATCTGCTGCTGGATAGCACGTTTCAGAGGACGTGCACCATAGACCGGATCGTAACCGTTCTCGCTCAGCAGTTTCAGCGCCTCGTCAGAAATGTGGATTTCATAACCACGTTCTTCCAGACGTTTGTACAGACGTTTCAACTGAATCTGCGCAATCGACGCAATGTGCTGTTCACCCAGCGGATGGAAGACCACCACTTCATCGATACGGTTAATGAATTCCGGACGGAAGTTATGGCTTACCACACCGAGTACCAGCTCTTTCATGTGCGCATAATCCAGTTCACCGAAGCGTTCCTGAATCAAATCGGAACCGAGGTTAGAGGTCATAATGACAACCGTATTACGGAAGTCGACCGTTCTCCCCTGCCCGTCAGTCAGACGTCCATCATCCAGTACCTGCAACAGAATGTTGAAGACATCCGGATGCGCTTTTTCCACTTCATCCAGCAGGATGACGGAATACGGACGACGACGCACCGCTTCGGTCAGGTAGCCACCTTCTTCATAACCGACATATCCCGGAGGCGCACCAACCAGACGAGACACCGAGTGTTTCTCCATAAACTCGGACATATCGATACGGACCATCGCCTCGTCGCTATCAAACATAAAGTTCGCCAGCGCCTTACAAAGCTCAGTTTTACCCACACCAGTTGGGCCAAGGAACAGGAATGAACCAATCGGGCGATTTGGATCCGCAAGCCCCGCACGGCTACGACGAATAGCGTTAGATACCGCATCAACCGCTTCGTTCTGACCAATAACGCGATGGTGCAGTTCTTGCTCCATACGCAGCAGTTTTTCGCGCTCGCTTTCCATCATGCGAGAAACCGGAATCCCCGTCCAACGCGCCAGCACTTCAGCAATTTCGGCGTCGGTCACTTTATTACGCAAGAGACGCATAGTTTTGCCTTCGAGCTGCGTTGCGGCTTCCAGTTGCTTTTCCAGTTCTGGAATTTTGCCATATTGCAGTTCAGACATCCGCGCCAGATCACCCACACGGCGAGCCTGTTCAATGGCGATTTTCGCCTGTTCCAGTTCCGCTTTAATGGTCTGCGTACCAGAAAGCGACGCTTTCTCAGCTTTCCACTCTTCTTCTAACTCGGAATACTGACGTTCTTTGTCACTCAGTTCTTCGTTGAGCATATCCAGGCGTTTTTTACTGGCTTCATCAGACTCTTTCATTAACGCCTGTTGTTCCAGTTTGAGCTGGATGATACGACGATCGAGTCGGTCGAGTTCCTCTGGTTTTGAGTCAATCTGCATACGAATGCTGGATGCTGCTTCATCGATCAGGTCGATGGCTTTATCCGGCAGCTGACGGTCCGCAATGTAGCGATGAGACAACGTCGCCGCTGCAACAATTGCCGGGTCAGTAATTTGCACATGGTGGTGCAGCTCGTAACGTTCTTTCAGGCCACGCAGAATAGCAATGGTGTCTTCCACGGTTGGCTCGGCAACAAACACTTTCTGGAAACGACGTTCCAGCGCAGCATCTTTTTCGATGTACTGGCGATATTCGTCCAGTGTCGTGGCACCTACGCAGTGCAATTCACCACGCGCCAGCGCCGGTTTCAGCATGTTGCCGGCGTCCATTGCGCCATCGGCTTTACCCGCACCGACCATGGTATGTAATTCGTCGATAAACAGGATGACGTTGCCTTCCTGTTTGGCGAGATCGTTAAGCACGCCTTTTAAACGTTCTTCAAACTCACCGCGATATTTCGCCCCAGCCACCAGCGCGCCCATATCCAGCGCCAGTACGCGGCGGCCTTTCAACCCTTCCGGCACTTCGCCATTGATAATACGCTGAGCCAGACCTTCAACGATGGCTGTTTTACCAACGCCTGGTTCACCAATCAGCACCGGGTTATTTTTAGTACGACGTTGCAGTACCTGAATGGTACGGCGAATTTCTTCATCACGGCCAATCACCGGATCGAGTTTGCCTTGTTCGGCTCGTTCGGTGAGGTCGATAGTGTATTTTTTCAAAGCCTGACGTTGGTCTTCAGCTCCTTGATCGTTCACGCTTTCACCTCCACGCATTTGTTCAATCGCTTGAGTAATGTTGGCGGTGGTCGCCCCTGCTGCTTTCAGGATGTCGGCCAGCGTGCCGCGAGACTCAAGTGCCGCCAGAACGAACAGTTCTGACGAGATAAAGTTATCACCACGTTTTTGCGCCAGCTTGTCGCAAAGATTAAGAACGCGCACCAGATCCTGTGAGGGCTGGACATCGCCACCAGTGCCTTCAACCTGCGGTAAACGATTTAATGCCTGATTGATATCTGTGCGCAACTGACCAGCATTGATGCCGGCGGATGTTAATAAAGGACTAACCGAACCCCCTTCCTGATTCAGCAGGGCGCTCATTAAATGAAGTGGTTCGATGAATTGGTTGTCGTGCCCGAGTGCAAGTGATTGGGCATCGGCAAGAGCAAGCTGGAATTTATTAGTAAGACGATCCAGACGCATAACTCCTCCCATAACGGATCAAAGTTGCTACTGGAGATTAAATGAGGTCATCCCTCAATTATTCAAGGTTATTGACCAGATTAATGTGAAAAGAAAATCACGCGTACCGGATCGTCTTGATTCTTTAGGTTATATCAGCCAAATGAAACTTGCCATACGACCAGTGGTCTTGTCGCGACGATAAGAGAAGAATGTCTCATTTTCCGTATATGTACAACGGTCGCCGCCGAAAATTTGCTCAACACCAACGTTCGCCAGACGCTGCCGGGCAAGCTGATAAATATCCGCCAAATATTTATCTCCATGCTGAATGAAAGCTGCACTCGCTTTGGCGTCTACTGCCATAAACGCCTCGCGAACCTCCGCTCCCACTTCAAACGCGCGTGGACCAATTGCCGGCCCTAACCAGGCGAGAATGTTTTCGGGATTATCAGCAAAACAGGAAACCGTCTCTTCCAGCACGCCTGCGCACAGTCCACGCCAGCCAGCATGAGCGGCGGCGACTTCCGTTCCCGCTCGATTGCAAAACAGCACAGGGAGGCAGTCAGCCGTCATCACGGCGCAAACCGTGCCGGGCGTATTGCTATAAGAGGCATCCGCTCGTTTTGAGGCATAAGGTTCGCCAGTAAGCTTAAGCACATCTTTGCCGTGTACCTGCTCAAGCCAGACCGGTTTTGAAGGCAAATTGCCCGCAGCAAAAAGTCGCTTACGATTTTCCTCGACGTGATCCGGGTTATCGCCACAATGGGCACCGAGGTTGAGCGAGTCATACGGCGGCAAGCTCACGCCGCCGATACGGGTAGAGCTACAGGCCGCAACACCTTTTGGCAGCGGCCACTGCGGGACAATCAGCTTACTCATAACCAGTCCACTTCATCCTTATGCTCTTCGAAATCGGCGCGCATCACCTCAATCAGCTCCACCATATCTTGTGGAATAGGCGCATGCCATTCCATTTCGATGCCGGAGATCGGGTGATAAAGACGCAGCATGGTTGCATGAAGCGCCTGGCGGTCAAACTTACGCAGCGTGGAGATAAACGCTTCCGAAGCACCTTTTGGCGGACGCGGACGGCCGCCATAAACCGGATCGCCCACCAGCGGATGAGTGATATGGGCCATATGCACGCGGATCTGGTGCGTACGTCCGGTTTCCAGACGCAACCGCAGACGCGTGTGCACACGGAAGTGTTCCATGATGCGATAGTGAGTGACCGCCGGTTTACCCATCGGATGCACCGCCATGTGAGTACGTTTGGTCGGGTGACGGCTGATTGGTTCATCTACTGTACCGCCAGCGGTCATATGACCAATTGCCACCGCTTCATACTCACGAGTAATTTCACGCCGTTGCAAAGATTCGACTAAACGCGTCTGAGCCGGAACGGTTTTTGCCACAACCATCAGGCCGGTGGTGTCTTTATCCAGACGATGGACGATGCCCGCACGCGGTACATCGGCAATGGGCGGATAATAATGAAGCAACGCATTCAGTACCGTGCCATCCGGGTTACCCGCGCCAGGATGTACCACCAGGTCGCGTGGTTTATTAATGACGATGATATCTTCATCTTCATAGACGATATCCAGCGGGATATCCTGCGGTTCAAAACGCGCTTCTTCTTCAATCTCAGCGTTGATGGCCACCTGCTCGCCACCCAATACTTTTTCTTTCGGCTTATCGCAAACTTTGCCGTTAACCAGCACGCGCTGGTCGAGGATCCATTCTTTTATTCGCGAACGTGAATAATCCGGGAACATTTCGGCCAAAGCCTGATCTAAGCGTTGACCGAGTTGGTTTTCGGACACCGTTGCAGTGAGCTGTACTCGTTGTGCCATATATACTGCTTCTTCGTTTATCGTTGGGGTTTTACGGCTTTGCCGTTTAATATAGTGTGCTATTGTAGCTGGTCTTAACCGGGAGCAGGAACAGAGAATCTCCCGTATTACATTTTGAGGAAAGTCAAAACGTCATGACGCGCATGAAATATCTGGTGGCAGCCGCCACACTAAGCCTGTTTTTGGCGGGTTGCTCGGGGTCAAAGGAAGAAGTACCTGATAATCCGCCAAATGAAATTTACGCGACTGCACAACAAAAGCTGCAGGACGGTAACTGGAGACAGGCAATAACGCAACTGGAAGCGTTAGATAATCGCTATCCGTTTGGTCCGTATTCGCAGCAGGTGCAGCTGGATCTCATCTACGCCTACTATAAAAACGCCGATTTGCCGTTAGCACAGGCTGCCATCGATCGTTTTATTCGCCTTAACCCGACCCATCCGAATATCGATTATGTCATGTACATGCGTGGCCTGACCAATATGGCGCTGGATGACAGTGCACTGCAAGGGTTCTTTGGCGTCGATCGTAGCGATCGCGATCCTCAACATGCACGAGCTGCGTTTAGTGACTTTTCCAAACTGGTGCGCGGCTATCCGAACAGTCAGTACACCACCGATGCCACCAAACGTCTGGTATTCCTGAAAGATCGTCTGGCGAAATATGAATACTCCGTTGCCGAGTATTATACAGAACGTGGTGCATGGGTTGCTGTCGTTAACCGTGTAGAAGGCATGTTGCGGGACTATCCGGATACCCAGGCTACGCGTGATGCGCTGCCGCTGATGGAAAATGCATACCGTCAGATGCAGATGAATGCGCAAGCTGAAAAAGTAGCGAAAATCATCGCCGCAAACAGCAGCAATACATAACAGAAACCTGAAACACAAAACGGCAGCCTTGAGCTGTAATGCCGATCAGTTAAGGATCAGTTGACCGATCCAGTGCCTGTGTAAGAATCCGGAAACGCTCACTCGTTTCCGGATTTTTTTTATGCTCATTGGACAGGCCCTTGATTTGGTATCCCGTTACGATTCTCTGCGTAACCCACTGACTTCTCTGGGGGATTACCTCGACCCCGAACTCATCTCTCGTTGCCTTGCCGAATCAGGTACTGTAACGCTACGCAAGCGCCGTCTTCCCCTCGAAATGATGGTCTGGTGTATTGTTGGCATGGCGCTTGAGCGTAAAGAACCTCTTCACCAGATTGTGAATCGCCTGGACATCATGCTGCCGGGCAATCGCCCCTTCGTTGCCCCCAGTGCCGTTATTCAGGCCCGCCAGCGCCTGGGAAGTGAGGCTGTCCGACGCGTGTTCACGAAAACAGCGCAGCTCTGGCATAACGCCACGCTGCATCCGCACTGGTGCGGCCTGACCCTGCTGGCCATCGATGGTGTGTTCTGGCGCACACCGGATACACCAGAGAACGATGCAGCCTTCCCCCGCCAGACACATGCCGGGAACCCGGCGCTCTACCCGCAGGTCAAAATGGTCTGCCAGATGGAACTGACCAGCCATCTGCTGACGTCGATGACGGACGCCATGCGCTTCACCGGGACGTATACCGGAGCTGATGCGCGATCTTGCAAGTATGGGACAACTTGTGAAATTACCGACAAGAAGGGAAAGGGCCTTCCCGAGAGTGGTAAAGGAGAGGCCCTGGAAATACCCCACAGCCCCGAAAAGAGCCAGTCAGTTGCTTAACTGACTGGCATTACAGCCTTGAGCTGCCGTTTTTTTATTCTGTTAGTTGTGAAACTGAAGCGATTTAGTCACTATCGATCTCATCAAATATGGCTCGCTTTGAGATATTCCTCAAGTAAAAAAACACCTCTTCCTGCGATTTCTCACAAAAAAGATTCGTTGACAAAAAGTGACAAAATTATGAGATTTCCATCACACATTTTGACATCAGGAACGGTATGCTGAATTCACCAAGACGGGAAGACAAGAGGTAAAATTTATGACAATGAACATTACCAGCAAACAAATGGAAATTACTCCGGCCATCCGCCAACATGTCGCAGACCGTCTCGCCAAACTGGAAAAATGGCAAACACATCTGATTAATCCACATATCATTCTGTCCAAAGAGCCACAAGGTTTTGTTGCTGACGCCACAATCAATACTCCTAACGGCGTTCTGGTTGCCAGTGGTAAACATGAAGATATGTACACCGCAATTAACGAATTGATCAACAAGCTGGAACGGCAGCTCAATAAACTGCAGCACAAAGGCGAAGCACGTCGTGCCGCAACATCGGTGAAAGACGCCAACTTCGTCGAAGAAGTTGAAGAAGAGTAGTCCTTTATATTGAGTGTATCGCCAACGCGCCTTCGGGCGCGTTTTTTGTTGACAGCGAGAAAACAGTACGGGTACTGTACTGAAGTCACCTAAGGAAACAAACATGAAACACACGCCGTTTTTCTTCGCATTCTTTTTTACCTTCCCCTGAATGGGAGGCGTTTCGTCGTGTGAAACAGAATGCGAAGACGAACAATAAGGCCTCCCAAACCGGGGGGCCTTTTTTATTGATAACAAAAAGGCAACACTATGACATCGGAAAACCCGTTACTGGCGCTGCGAGAGAAAATCAGCGCGCTGGATGAAAAATTATTAGCATTACTGGCAGAGCGGCGCGAACTGGCCGTCGAGGTGGGAAAAGCCAAACTGCTCTCTCATCGCCCGGTACGTGATATTGATCGCGAACGCGATTTGCTGGAAAGATTAATTACGATCGGTAAAGCGCACCATCTGGACGCCCATTACATTACTCGCCTGTTCCAGCTCATCATTGAAGATTCCGTATTAACTCAGCAGGCACTGCTCCAGCAACATCTCAATAAAATTAATCCGCACTCAGCACGCATCGCTTTTCTCGGCCCCAAAGGTTCTTATTCCCATCTTGCGGCGCGCCAGTATGCTGCTCGTCACTTTGAGCAATTCATTGAAAGTGGCTGCGCCAAATTTGCCGATATTTTTAATCAGGTGGAAACCGGCCAGGCCGACTATGCCGTCGTACCGATTGAAAATACCAGCTCCGGTGCCATAAACGACGTTTACGATCTGCTGCAACATACCAGTTTGTCGATTGTTGGCGAGATGACGTTAACTATCGATCATTGTTTGTTGGTCTCCGGCACTACTGATTTATCCGCCATCAATACGGTCTACAGCCATCCGCAGCCATTCCAGCAATGCAGCAAATTCCTTAATCGTTATCCGCACTGGAAGATTGAATATACCGAAAGTACGTCTGCGGCAATGGAAAAGGTTGCACAGGCAAAATCACCGCATGTTGCTGCGTTGGGAAGCGAAGCTGGCGGCACTTTGTACGGTTTGCAGGTACTGGAGCGTATTGAAGCGAATCAGCGACAAAACTTCACCCGATTTGTGGTGTTGGCACGTAAAGCCATTAACGTTTCTGACCAGGTTCCGGCGAAAACGACGTTGTTAATGGCGACCGGACAACAAGCTGGTGCGCTGGTTGAAGCGTTGCTGGTACTGCGCAACCACAATCTGATTATGACCCGTCTGGAATCACGCCCGATTCACGGAAACCCGTGGGAAGAGATGTTTTATCTGGATATTCAGGCCAATCTGGAATCAGCGGAAATGCAACAGGCGTTGAAAGAGCTAGGTGAAATCACTCGCTCGATGAAAGTCCTGGGCTGTTACCCAAGCGAGAATGTGGTACCAGTCGATCCGGCATAATGAAATCGTGCCGGGTGAAACACGCCACCCGGCACTGGATTATTACTGGCGACTGTCATTCGCCTGACGCAATAACACGCGGCTTTCACTCTGAAAACGCTGTGCGTAATCGCCGAACCAGTGCTCCACCTTGCGGAAACTGTCAATAAACGCCTGCTTATCGCCCTGCTCCAGCAACTCAATCGCCTCGCCGAAACGCTTATAGTAACGTTTGATTAACGCCAGATTACGCTCTGACGACATAATAATGTCGGCATACAGTTGCGGATCCTGGGCAAATAGTCGCCCAACCATCGCCAGCTCAAGGCGGTAAATCGGCGAAGAAAGCGCCAGAAGTTGCTCAAGCTGAACATTTTCTTCTGCCAGGTGCAGCCCATAAGCAAAAGTAGCAAAGTGGCGCAGAGCCTGAATAAACGCCATATTCTGATCGTGCTCGACAGCGCTAATACGATGCAGCCGAGCGCCCCAGACCTGAATTTGCTCCAGAAACCATTGGTATGCTTCCGGCTTACGTCCATCACACCAGACCACAACTTGCTTTGCCAGGCTACCGCTGTCCGGGCCGAACATCGGGTGTAACCCCAGCACCGGGCCATCGTGCGCAGCCAGCATGGCCTGTAATGGTCCATTTTTCACTGATGCCAGATCAACCAGAATACAATCTTTCGGTAAAGGCGGTAATTTACCGATAACTTGTTCTGTAACATGAATCGGTACACTGACAATCACCATACCGGCATCGGCAACAATCTCTGTCGCTCGATCCCAGTCATGTTGCTCCAGAATCCGCACCTGATAACCTGAGAGTGTTAGCATCTTTTCGAACAAGCGTCCCATCTGACCGCCACCACCGACGATAACCACCGGACGCAGAGACGGACAAAGCGTTTTAAATCCTTTGTCGTTTTCACTGGAGTAAGATTCACGCATCACCCGACGCAAAACATCCTCAATCAGATCTGGCGGTACACCCAGAGCTTCCGCCTCTGCACGCCGCGAGGCCAGCATAGATGCCTCGCGCTCCGGAACATAAATAGGCAGTCCAAAGCGGCTTTTCACCTCGCCAACTTCAGCAACCAGTTCCAGACGCTTCGCTAATAAATTCAGCAGCGCTTTATCGACTTCATCAATTTGATCGCGTAATGCGGTCAATTCAGCAACCATAATAAACCTCTTAAGCCACGCGAGCCGTCAGCTGCCCGTTCAGATCCTGATGAATTTCACGCAGCAAGGCATCGGTCATTTCCCAGCTAATGCAGGCATCGGTTACGGATACACCGTATTTCATTTCACTGCGCGGTTGCTCGGAAGACTGATTGCCTTCGTGGATATTACTTTCGATCATCAGGCCAATAATCGAGCGATTGCCATCTTTAATTTGAGCAACCACGGATTCTGCCACCGCAGGCTGACGGCGATAATCTTTATTGGAATTACCGTGGCTGCAATCTACCATCAGAGACGGGCGCAGTCCCGCCTGTTCCATCTCTTTTTCACATTGCGCAACATCCGCAGGGCTATAGTTCGGCGCTTTACCACCGCGCAGGATCACATGCCCGTCCGGATTTCCCTGAGTTTGTAGCAACGCAACCTGCCCTGCCTGGTTAATACCAACAAAACGGTGCGGCTGAGCGGCGGCGCGCATAGCGTTAATTGCCGTTGCCAGACTGCCATCGGTGCCGTTTTTAAAACCAACCGGCATGGAAAGCCCGGAGGCCATTTCACGGTGAGTTTGCGATTCCGTTGTACGAGCACCAATTGCTGACCAGCTAAACAGATCGCCCAGGTATTGCGGGCTATTTGGATCTAACGCTTCCGTCGCCAGTGGCAGTCCCATATTCACCAGCTCAAGCAGCAATTTACGCGCGATCTGCAGCCCGGCTTCTACATCAAAAGAGCCATCCATATGGGGATCGTTAATTAACCCTTTCCAGCCGACAGTGGTACGGGGTTTTTCAAAATAGACGCGCATTACCAGATAGAGGCTATCGCTGACCTCTGCGGCAAGGGCTTTAAATCGACGAGCATATTCCAGAGCAGTTTCCGGATCATGAATGGAACAAGGACCACATACTACCAACAGACGAGGATCGCGCCCGGCGATAATATCTGAAATGGTTTTACGCGAGTCAGCAATCTGGGCTTCTTGTTGCAGGCTTAATGGAAAAGCGGCCTTCAGTTGTTCCGGAGTCATTAAAACTTGTTCGTCGGTAATATGTACGTTATTAAGCGCGTCTTTTTGCATGATGGCGATCCTGTTTATGCTCGTTTGCGATAGTTGATCCTCAGCGAGGATGACGTAACGATAACACATAAAGTAAAGTTTTCAATCCATATTTCGTACATATTTCTTTACATAAGCAATTTATTCGCGCTTTTAACCCTTGTTTCTGTATAAATAAATTTACACCTCCTTTAAAAACAATCCGCTATGCTTTGAAAAAGGAGAAAGAAATGATGAAAAAGTTTATCGTCCCCTTGTTGGCTTTACTGGTTAGCGGATGTCAGATTGATCCTTATACTCACGCGCCAACCTTGACCAGCACCGACTGGTATGATGTTGGTATGGAAGATGCGATATCGGGCAACGCCATAAAAGATGACGATGCATTTAGCGATTCACAGGCGGATCGCGGTCTATACCTTAAAGGATATGCCGAAGGACAAAAGAAAACTTGCCAGACCGATTTTACTTATGCCCGAGGACTTTCCGGTAAAAGCTTTCCTGCCAGCTGCAACAATGTTGAAAATGCCAGCCAACTGCATGAAGTATGGCAAAAAGGGGCTGATGAAAATGCCAGCACAATACGATTAAATTAATTAAACCCCCACAAATAAATTAAACATGAGATTCTACTCATTGTGTTTTATTTCTCACATTGATGACGACCGCATGAAAGAATGATATTTTAATGAGCATTCTGAAAAAATATCGATGCATTTCGAGCGAAGATGGTGAGGATCCCTGAATGCGTTTTTCTCATCGTCTGTTCTTACTGCTGATTCTCCTCCTGACGGGAGCACCAATACTCGCTCAGGAACCTTCAGACGTTGCGAAAAACGTGCGTACGATGGTTTCCGGTATTGTCAGTTACACTCGCTGGCCTGCGCTATCAGGCCTACCAAAGTTATGTATCTTTTCATCTTCACGTTTTAGTACCGCCCTACAAGAGAATGGCGCGACATCTTTGCCTTATCTGCCTGTCATCATTCACTCTCAACAAGAGGCGATGATATCAGGCTGCAATGGTTTTTATTTTGGCAACGAGTCACCAACATTCCAGATGGAATTAACCGAACAATATCCGTCAAAGGCGTTATTATTAATTGCCGAACAAAATGCCGAGTGCATTATTGGCAGCGCCTTTTGTCTGATCATCCACAATAATGACGTCAGATTTGCCGTAAACCTGGATGCCTTATCGCGTAGCGGTGTAAAGGTGAACCCAGATGTCTTAATGCTCGCACGGAAGAAAAATGATGGATAACGATAATTCTCTTAATAAGCGCCCCACGTTTAAAAGAGCATTACGCAACATCAGTATGACCAGCATATTTATCACTATGATGCTGATCTGGTTGCTGCTTTCCGTGACCTCGGTGCTGACCCTGAAACAGTACGCGCAAAAAAACCTGGCACTGACAGCAGCAACAATGACTTACAGTCTGGAAGCAGCGGTCGTTTTTGCCGATGGCCCTGCAGCAACTCAAACATTGGCAGCGCTGGGGAAGCAAGGGCAATTTTCAACTGCAGAAGTGCGTGATAAGCAGCAAAATATTCTGGCATCCTGGCATTACACCCGTAAGGATCCAGGCGATACTTTCAGCAATTTCATAAGCCACTGGCTCTTCCCTGCCCCCATCACTCAGCCGATTCGTCACAATGGTGAAACCATTGGCGAAGTACGCTTAACCGCTCGCGACAGTTCAATCAGCCATTTTATCTGGTTTTCGCTCGCTGTCCTGACCGGTTGTATTCTGCTGGCATCAGGCATCGCAATTACCCTCACCCGCCATTTGCACAATGGCCTGGTGGAAGCGCTGAAAAATATCACCGATGTCGTACATGATGTGCGTTCCAACCGCAATTTTTCCCGACGAGTTTCGGAAGAACGTATCGCTGAGTTTCACCGCTTCGCTCTCGACTTCAACAGTCTGCTGGATGAAATGGAAGAGTGGCAGCTTCGCTTACAGGCTAAAAATGCGCAGCTGCTACGTACCGCGCTACATGACCCATTAACCGGGCTGGCGAACCGGGCTGCGTTTCGTAGCGGCATCAACACGTTGATGAGCAGTTCCGACGCCCGAAAAACGTCGGCGTTACTATTTCTTGATGGCGATAATTTCAAATATATCAATGATACCTGGGGTCATGCGACGGGCGATCGTGTCTTGATTGAGGTAGCAAAACGGTTAGCTGAATTTGGCGGGCTGCAACATAAAGCATACCGCATAGGCGGCGATGAATTTGCGATGGTCCTCTTTGGTGTACAGTCGGAATCCGAAGTACAGCGGATTTGCTCAGCACTGACACAAATCTTTAATCGCCCGTTTGATCTTCATAATGGTCATCAGACCACCATGACATTAAGCATTGGTTACGCGATGACCATTGAGCATGCCTCTGCGGAAAAATTACAAGAGCTGGCCGATCACAATATGTATCAGGCCAAACACCAACGTGCCGAAAAGCTGGTGAGATAACAAGGATATATCGATATGATAAAGCACCTGGTAGCACCCCTGATTTTCACCTCGCTAGTACTGACTGGCTGCCAGTCCCCTCAGGGAAAGTTTACTCCTGAGCAAGTTGCCGCTATGCAATCTTATGGATTTACTGAATCCGCCGGCGACTGGTCGCTGGGATTATCAGATGCCATTCTGTTCGCAAAAAATGACTACAAATTGCTCCCGGAAAGCCAGCAACAGATCCAAACCATGGCAGCCAAATTGGCCTCGACAGGGCTAACGCATGCCCGTATGGATGGACACACCGACAACTATGGTGAAGACAGTTACAACGAAGCCTTATCATTGAAACGGGCGAATGTTGTGGCCGATGCATGGGCTATAGGTGGACAAATTCCGCGCAGCAACCTCACCACACAGGGTTTAGGAAAAAAATATCCCATCGCCAGTAACAAGACCGCTCAGGGCAGAGCCGAGAACCGCCGCGTCGCAGTGGTGATTACTACACCTTAAAACACGATCAAACAGATAAAAAAAGGGCCAGCCAATTGGCCAGCCCTTCTTAACAGGATGTCGCTTAAGCGAAATCTTAGTTAAGACGCTCTTTGATACGAGCAGCCTTACCAGTACGCTCACGCAGGTAGTACAGTTTAGCTTTACGAACAGCACCACGACGTTTGACAGAAATGCTGTCAACTACCGGAGAGTGAGTCTGGAAGACACGCTCAACGCCTTCGCCGTTGGAAATTTTACGAACAGTGAATGCAGAGTGCAGACCGCGGTTACGAATAGCGATAACCACGCCCTCGAATGCCTGCAGACGTTTTTTGGAACCTTCAACAACCCATACTTTCACTTCCACGGTATCACCCGGACGGAAGGAAGGTACGTCCTGCTTCATCTGCTCTTGTTCAAGTTGCTTAATAATGTTGCTCATAATTTAATCTCTTATCCTGGGTAAACTGATATCTCGGGGGCTTACGCCATCCCATCATGTTTATGTTGCTGTTGTGCGTGTTCCGTTTTGAACTCCGCCAGCAACCTTGCTTGCTCTTCAGTCAGAGCCAGGTTTTCCAGAAGTTCAGGTCTTCTAAGCCAGGTACGGCCCAGCGACTGTTTCAAACGCCAGCGACGTATCTCAGCATGGTTGCCCGACAGTAACACTGACGGAACCTCCATCCCTTCTAACACCTCAGGCCGCGTATAGTGCGGGCAATCCAGCAATCCTTCAGCAAAGGAGTCTTCCGTTGCCGAAGCTTCATGTCCCAGTACTCCCGGAATAAACCGGGAAACAGAGTCAATCAGCGTCATTGCTGGTAACTCACCACCACTGAGAACGTAATCGCCGATTGACCATTCTTCGTCAATTTCGGTTTGGATCACGCGCTCATCTATACCTTCGTAGCGACCGCACACCAGAATCAATTTTTGATTCGTTGCCAGTTCGCTGACGCCCGCTTGATCAAGCTTGCGCCCCTGCGGTGACAGATAAATCACCTTTGCGCCTTCACCCGCCGCGGCTTTTGCTGCATGAATGGCGTCCCGTAAAGGTTGCACCATCATTAACATCCCCGGTCCGCCGCCGTAAGGACGATCGTCCACGGTACGGTGCCGGTCATGCGTGAAGTCACGAGGACTCCAGCTCTGGATGCTCAGCAGGCCACTTTTAACTGCCCGGCCAGTTACCCCGTAATCGGTAATTGCGCGGAACATTTCAGGAAACAGGCTAATTATGCCAATCCACATAGCGCCGTCTTTTACCGTTTATCCGGTGGTTTAAAAACCAGGATCCCAATCTACTTCGATTGAACGAGTAGTGAGATCGACTTTCTTGATAACCTGCCCATCGAGGAACGGTACGAGACGTTCCTTGATACCAAACGCATCTTTCAGGTTTGCCTTAATGACGAGAACGTCATTAGATCCGGTTTCCATCATATCGACGACTTTACCGAGATCGTAGCCTTCAGTGGTTACTACCTGGCAGCCCATCAGGTCTTTCCAGTAGTAGTCACCCTCTTCAAGCTGAGGCAGCTGCGATGAATCCACGACAATTTCACAATTCGTCAGCAGGTTCGCCGCATCACGATCGTCAACGCCTTTCAGCTTGATGATCATGTCCTGATTGTGGTGCTTCCAGCTTTCCAGCTGGACTTGCTGCCACTGACCCGCCTTCTGGATAAACCAGGGCTGATAGTCAAAAATGCTTTCGGCGTCTTCGGTGGAAGAAAACACTCTGAGCCACCCACGAATACCGTAAGACGAACCCATTTTTCCCAAAACGATGGGATCAACAGGTGCTTGCGCGGTGAGTTGTTTGCTCATCATGACCACCGTGACAGATTAAGCTGCTTTGTTTACTTCTTTGATCAGCGCAGCAACGCGATCAGAAATAGTTGCGCCCTGGCCAACCCAGTGAGCGATGCGATCCAGATCCAGGCGAGTGCCTTCTTCTTTTTCGCTGGCGATTGGGTTGAAGAAACCAACGCGCTCAATGAAGCGACCGTTGCGTGCATTACGGCTGTCAGCGACAACAACCTGGTAGAACGGACGCTTTTTAGCGCCGTGACGTGCTAAACGAATAGTTACCATAACATCCTCTTGTGTGAATAAAACAACCGGACCCCATCGAGGAACGGAGTCCGGTGTCATATTAAAAGCCCGAAAATTTTACTGATTTCTGGAGAAAATGCAATCAGCAGTTAATAACTCTGTCGCATAAGGTCATTTAGCGACCAGGAAATCCCGGCGGCATCATCCCTTTCATGCTTCTCATCATCTTCGCCATTCCGCCCTTCTTCATTTTCTTCATCATGCGCTGCATGTCGTCGAACTGTTTCAGAAGACGGTTAACGTCCTGCACCTGCATACCGCAACCGGCAGCGATACGGCGTTTACGCGAACCTTTGATGATTTCTGGCTTAGCGCGCTCTTTCATCGTCATCGAGTTGATGATGGCTTCCATACGCACCAGCACTTTATCGTCCATCTGCGACTTGACGTTATCCGGGATCTGCCCCATACCCGGCAGTTTGCCCATCAGGCTAGCCATGCCGCCCATATTTTTCATCTGGCGCAGTTGCTCAAGGAAGTCGTTGAGATCGAAGCCGTCGCCTTTTTTCAGCTTGCTGGCTAATTTCTCTGCCTGCGCGCGGTCAACTTTGCTTTCGATATCTTCGATCAGCGACAGTACGTCGCCCATGCCGAGAATACGGGAAGCGATACGGTCCGGATGGAACGGCTCCAGCGCCTCGGTTTTCTCGCCAACGCCGAGGAATTTGATCGGTTTGCCAGTGATGTGACGAATCGAGAGCGCCGCACCGCCACGAGCATCGCCGTCGACTTTAGTCAGTACCACACCGGTCAGCGGTAACGCTTCATTGAATGCTTTTGCCGTATTGGCCGCATCCTGACCAGTCATGGCGTCAACCACGAACAAAGTTTCAACCGGATTAATCGATGCATGGACCTGCTTGATCTCGTCCATCATCGCTTCGTCAACGTGCAAACGACCGGCGGTATCCACCAGCAACACGTCGTAGAATTTCAGTTTGGCTTCTTTCAGCGCCGCGTTAACGATATCAACCGGCTTCTGACCAACATCAGAAGGGAAGAAATCAACACCCACCTGCTCTGCCAGTGTCTCAAGCTGTTTGATTGCCGCCGGACGATAAACGTCGGCAGAAACCACCAGCACTTTCTTCTTATGCTTCTCGCGCAGGAACTTACCGAGCTTGCCCACGCTGGTTGTTTTACCGGCACCTTGCAGGCCCGCCATCAGTACCACCGCTGGCGGTTGCGCAGCCAGATTCAGGGTCTGGTTCTCTTCGCCCATCGCCGCAACCAGTTCGTTACGGACGATTTTGACGAACTCCTGCCCCGGCGTCAGGCTCTTATTAACTTCATGACCAACCGCTTTCTCTTTTACGCGATTGATAAACTCACGCACTACCGGCAGGGCGACGTCCGCCTCCAGCAGCGCCATGCGCACTTCGCGCAGCGTATCTTTTACGTTGTCTTCAGTGAGGCGTCCACGGCCACTGATATTGCGCAGCGTGCGCGACAAACGATCGGTTAAATTATCAAACATTGTCTCTCGCCTGGGGTGGAAACGGTTGGCCGCAATCGCGACACATCATCAGTATTTTGCCGCAGTATAACATGAAGGCGTCTTTGTTGTTATGCAACGGTTGGAGCAGCGTTCACCTGACGCTATACTGCTTCTCTTTCTTATTGCTCAAACTGTCGACATTACTATGCCCGTTTTTGCTCTGCTCGCGCTTGTCGCCTACTCCGTCAGTCTTGCGCTGATTGTTCCCGGTCTGCTGCAAAAAAACGGCGGCTGGCGGCGCATGGCTATTATTTCTGCGGTCATCGCGCTGGTCTGCCACGCAATCGCTCTGGAAGCCCGCATCTTGCCCGACGGTGATAGCGGACAAAACCTCAGCTTACTGAACGTTGGTTCGCTGGTCAGTTTGATGATCTGTACGGTAATGACCATCGTGGCTTCCCGCAATCGTGGCTGGTTACTGCTACCCATTGTCTATGCCTTTGCGCTTATCAACCTGGCGCTGGCAACCTTTATGCCCAATGAATACATCACCCATCTGGAAGCAACGCCTGGGATGCTGGTTCACATTGGCTTATCGCTCTTTTCCTATGCCACGCTGATTATCGCTGCCCTGTACGCGCTGCAACTGGCGTGGATTGATTACCAACTGAAGAACAAGAAGCTGGCGTTTAACCAGGAAATGCCGCCGTTGATGAGTATTGAGCGTAAAATGTTCCACATCACGCAGATTGGCGTGGTGCTGTTAACGCTCACTCTTTGCACTGGTCTGTTCTACATGCACAACTTATTTAGCATGGAAAATATCGACAAGGCCGTGCTCTCTATCGTGGCGTGGTTTGTCTATATTGTGCTGCTGTGGGGACATTATCATGAAGGATGGCGTGGACGCCGCGTCGTCTGGTTTAACGTTGCGGGTGCGGTCATTCTGACACTGGCCTACTTCGGTAGCCGAATTGTCCAGCAGTTAATCAGCTAATCCCAGAAAAGGAGTTTCCCCTGGAACACATTTCTACTACTACGTTGATCATTATTCTGATCATCATGGTGGTCATTTCAGCCTATTTTTCCGGGTCCGAAACCGGAATGATGACCCTCAACCGCTATCGTCTGCGGCATATGGCGAAACAGGGTAATCGCTCGGCCAAACGTGTCGAAAAATTGCTGCGTAAGCCAGACCGCCTGATAAGCCTGGTGTTAATCGGCAATAACCTGGTCAATATTCTTGCCTCCGCGCTCGGTACTATTGTGGGGATGCGTTTGTACGGGGATGCGGGCGTGGCAATTGCGACTGGTGTACTAACTTTTGTCGTACTGGTTTTTGCTGAAGTATTGCCGAAAACCATTGCCGCGCTGTACCCGGAAAAAGTCGCCTATCCAAGTAGTTTTCTGCTGGCGCCGCTGCAAATTTTGATGATGCCGCTGGTCTGGTTGCTGAACGCTATTACCCGCATGTTAATGCGCATGATGGGCATCAAAACCGATATCGTGGTCAGTGGCTCTTTAAGCAAAGAAGAATTACGCACCATTGTGCACGAATCGCGGTCACAAATTTCCCGTCGCAATCAGGATATGCTGTTGTCGGTACTCGATCTGGAAAAAATGACTGTCGATGACATCATGGTGCCGCGCAGTGAAATTATCGGTATTGATATCAACGATGACTGGAAATCGATTCTCCGCCAACTCTCCCACTCACCTCACGGACGCATCGTGCTCTACCGTGACTCGCTGGACGATGCCATCAGTATGCTGCGTGTGCGTGAAGCCTGGCGGTTGATGTCGGAGAAAAAAGAGTTCACCAAAGAAACCATGCTACGCGCCGCGGACGAAATCTATTTTGTCCCGGAAGGTACGCCGCTCAGCACGCAGCTGGTGAAGTTTCAGCGCAACAAAAAGAAAGTCGGCCTGGTCGTCAACGAGTATGGAGATATTCAGGGTCTGGTGACGGTCGAAGATATTCTCGAAGAGATTGTTGGTGATTTCACCACGTCGATGTCGCCAACGCTCGCCGAAGAGGTCACGCCGCAAAACGACGGTTCGGTGATTATCGATGGCACTGCCAACGTGCGGGAAATCAACAAAGCCTTTAACTGGCATCTACCGGAAGATGATGCACGAACGGTTAATGGCGTCATTCTTGAGGCACTGGAAGAGATTCCTGTCGCAGGAACTCGCGTGCGTATTGGCGAGTACGATATCGATATTCTCGATGTACAGGACAATATGATTAAGCAGGTAAAAGTTTTTCCTGTGAAACCGCTGCGTGAGAGTGTGGCGGAGTAACACAATGGCGAACTCCGGTTCGCCTTTTTTATCGCCATCTTTTAGGATTCCATCAATTCCTGTCATTTACTTAGCAATGTAATAATGTCTTTTCAAGCATTCGGAAAGGATATTGATGTTATGTCAGAAGATTATGTAATTGAATGGGATAAGGATTTTGCCGACGACCTCAACGTCGTCGCCAGCGTTTTTTTACAGCACACCCCAACCTTATGGCCCACTATTTTCTCTCAACTTTCGACGCAACCTGAAATCTTTGAAGACGAAGATGAAGACGAATATGGATTGCAAGACGTTCTCGATTGCAGTGGAGGCGATCTCGGAAATCATGACCTGGCGCAGGCATTTTTACAGGTTCTACGCAGTGAAGGATTAATTCAACTCGTTGACTGGAAAGGTGAAGATGAAGAAGGTGAGCTGGCTAATTTTGCTGCAGATCGCTTTTATGAACTCACAAAAAACCTGACAGCTTCTGAGGAATTAAGGAATCTTCTTGTCGAAATAACCCAAGAGGATGAAATCTCCGATGTCTGTGAAGCCGGAGACCGCTACCTTGACGAGATCTTTGAACGCATCCAGACCGAACTCAATAAGAGAGGCTTTCAGATTTTTGATCTGAATGAAGGTTCTGACACCTATAACGTGGTCGTTCTGCCAATGAACGACTATAAAAAAATAGATGATTTCAACACGCCGTGGCTGGAAGTACAGGATTTTTTAAGCTAAAAAAATGGCCGACTTCACGTCGGCCATCAGACATTTACTTCGCCTTCGCTACAGTAACCATCGCCGCACGAATCGTACGACCATTCAGCGTATAACCCTTCTGCATAATACCCAGTACGTTACCTGGCGCAACGTCATCAGATTCCACCATTGCGATGGCCTGATGCACGTTCGGGTCCAGCGGCACGTTAGTTTCGGCGATCACTTCAACACCAAACTTACGCACAACATCCAGCATCGACTTCAGCGTCAGCTCAATACCTTCAACCATCGCGGACATATCCGGGTTAGCTTTATCAGCCACTTCCAGCGCACGATCCAGGCTATCAATCACCGGCAGCAATTCGTTGATGAATTTCTCCAGCGCGAATTTATGTGCTTTTTCGATATCCAGTTCAGTACGGCGACGCAGGTTTTCCATTTCGGCTTTTACGCGCAAAATGCCGTCACGTTCACGGGTCTGGGCTTCAGCCAGCTGAGCTTCGAGATTCGCAATTTTTTCATCGCGCGGATCCACCTGCTCAGCAGAAGCTTCTGGCTCAACTGCCTCAATCTCTTCGTGCTGATCCATGATAATTTCTTCCGGGGCTTGCCCCTCAGGCGTTTTCTGTTCTTTACTACTCATGAATTTCTCCGCGTTTTTTTTCGCATTCATCTCGCTAACTTCGCTTATTATGGGGATCAGTTTCAGGGTTTCAAGGGAAGCACTCACATTGTCATCAATCTTCGCAACAAGGACCTCGAAAAAATGAATAATCATTTCAAGTGTATTGGCATTGTGGGACACCCACGGCACCCCACTGCACTGACAACACATGAAATGCTCTACCGCTGGCTATGCACAAAAGGTTACGAGGTCATCGTTGAGCAGCAAATCGCTCACGAACTGCAACTGAAGAATGTGAAAACTGGCACGCTCGCGGAGATTGGGCAACTGGCTGATCTCGCGGTAGTCGTTGGTGGCGACGGTAATATGCTGGGCGCGGCGCGCACACTCGCCCGTTACGATATTAAAGTTATTGGAATCAACCGTGGCAACCTGGGTTTCCTGACCGACCTTGACCCCGATAACGCTCAGCAACAATTAGCCGATGTGCTGGAAGGTCACTACATCAGCGAGAAACGTTTTTTGCTGGAAGCGCAAGTCTGTCAGCAAGATTGCCAAAAGCGCATCAGCACCGCGATAAATGAAGTGGTGCTTCACCCAGGAAAAGTGGCGCATATGATTGAATTCGAAGTATATATCGACGAGATCTTTGCGTTTTCGCAGCGTTCCGATGGCCTGATTATTTCGACACCTACAGGCTCTACTGCCTATTCTCTCTCGGCAGGCGGTCCAATCCTGACGCCTTCTCTGGATGCAATTACCTTGGTGCCCATGTTCCCGCATACGTTGTCAGCACGACCACTGGTCATAAACAGCAGCAGCACGATCCGTCTGCGTTTTTCACATCGCCGTAACGACCTGGAAATCAGTTGCGACAGCCAGATAGCACTGCCGATTCAGGAAGGAGAAGATGTCCTGATTCGTCGCTGTGATTACCATCTGAATCTGATTCATCCGAAAGATTACAGCTATTTCAATACATTAAGCACCAAGCTCGGCTGGTCAAAAAAATTATTCTAATTTTACGCCAGCCTCTTTACTGTATATAAAACCAGTTTATACTGTACACAATAACAGTAATGGTTTTTCATACAGGAAAACAACTATGTTGGCACAACTGACCATCAGCAACTTTGCTATCGTTCGTGAGCTTGAGATTGATTTTCACAGCGGCATGACCGTAATCACCGGCGAGACTGGCGCGGGTAAATCTATTGCAATAGATGCCCTGGGCCTTTGTCTCGGCGGTCGCGCTGAAGCCGACATGGTGCGTACCGGAGCTGCTCGCGCAGATCTGTGCGCCCGTTTTTCTCTGAAAGATACACCCGCAGCACTGCGCTGGCTGGAAGAAAACCAACTGGAAGATGGCCGTGAATGCCTGCTTCGTCGCGTAATCAGTAGCGATGGTCGCTCTCGTGGTTTTATCAACGGTACAGCTGTTCCACTGTCACAACTGCGCGAACTGGGCCAGTTGCTCATTCAGATCCATGGTCAGCACGCCCATCAATTACTCACCAAACCCGAGCACCAAAAATTCCTGCTTGATGGCTATGCTAATGAAACCTCTCTGCTTCAGGAAATGACCGCACGTTATCAGTTGTGGCATCAAAGCTGCCGCGACCTCGCTCATCATCAACAGTTAAGTCAGGAACGCGCCGCTCGTGCGGAGCTGCTGCAATACCAATTAAAAGAACTTAACGAATTTAATCCGCAGCCCGGAGAGTTTGAGCAAATCGACGAAGAGTACAAACGTCTGGCGAACAGCGGTCAATTACTGACCACCAGCCAGAATGCATTGGCATTAATGGCCGACGGCGAAGACGCAAACCTGCAAAGCCAGCTTTACACGGCTAAACAACTGGTGAGCGAATTGATTGGCATGGACAGCAAACTGTCCGGCGTACTTGATATGCTGGAAGAAGCTACCATCCAGATTGTTGAAGCCAGCGACGAACTACGCCACTACTGCGATCGTCTGGATCTCGATCCCAACCGACTGTTTGAACTTGAACAGCGCATCTCAAAACAGATTTCGCTGGCACGTAAACATCACGTCAGCCCTGAGGTATTGCCACAGTATTACCAGTCGCTACTGGAAGAGCAGCAGCAACTGGACGATCAGGCCGACTCACAAGAAACGCTCGCGCTGGCGGTAACGAAACATCATCAGCAGGCACTGGAAACGGCGCGCGCGTTACACCAGCAACGCCAGCATTATGCAAATGAGTTGGCACAGCTGATCACCGACAGTATGCATGCACTCTCTATGCCGCATGGGCAGTTTACGATTGATGTTAAATTTGACGAGCATCACCTGGGCGCTGACGGCGCTGATCGTATTGAGTTTCGGGTAACCACCAACCCAGGTCAGCCAATGCAGCCTATTGCCAAAGTCGCATCTGGTGGTGAATTGTCCCGCATCGCATTGGCAATTCAGGTCATCACAGCGCGTAAAATGGAAACCCCGGCACTGATTTTTGATGAAGTGGATGTAGGGATTAGCGGTCCAACAGCGGCAGTTGTCGGCAAACTGCTGCGTCAACTCGGCGAATCAACTCAGGTGATGTGTGTTACCCACCTGCCACAAGTCGCGGGATGTGGTCATCAACACTATTTTGTCAGCAAAGAAACCGATGGTGCGATGACAGAAACGCATATGGAGTCGCTGGACAAAAAAGCGCGGTTACAAGAGCTGGCGCGCCTGCTTGGTGGCAGTGAAGTCACACGTAACACACTGGCGAATGCGAAAGAACTGCTTGCGGCGTAAACTTTTTTCCTGCTTCACGGTCAGAGTAAACAGCAAAACGCCGTAAGACCGGAAAGCAAAAGGTTTTAAAGTGATGAAAGGTCTATTATCATCGGCATATTACAGATGAGCCACGTACTGCTCGGGCCCGAAAAGGAATCAAATCACTATGCGCTGTAAAACGCTGACTGCTGCAGCAGCAGTACTATTGATGTTGACCGCAGGCTGTTCCACTCTGGAGCGAGTGGTTTACCGTCCTGACATCAACCAGGGGAACTATCTGACCGCTAACGACGTATCCAAAATACGTGTTGGCATGACGCAACAACAAGTTGCGTACGCATTGGGTACACCGCTGATGTCCGATCCATTTGGTACGAATACCTGGTTCTATGTCTTCCGCCAGCAACCAGGTCATGAAGGTGTAACGCAGCAAACGCTGACGCTGACCTTTAACAGTAGCGGGGTGTTGACCAACATTGATAACAAACCTGCGCTGAGTGGTAACTAATAATAAAGTTGCTCTCAAAGGCGTTAAAAAAGGTGCTCAATGAGCACCTTTTTTCTGTCTGTTATTTATTCGCTGATTTTTCTGCTCGTTGCCTGCGAAGCTCTTTCGGATCGGCAATGAGAGGACGATAAATCTCCACCCGATCGCCATCATGCACGGTATCGCTCAGTTTTGCCGGACGGCTGTAAATGCCGACTTTGTTTTTAGTTAAATCGATATCGGTACGCAATTCCAGCAAGCCACTGGTGCGAATAGCTTCTTCAACCGTCGCGCCCTCCTGCAGCGTCACGCGCTGCAGGTACTGCTTCTCAGGTAGAGCATAAGCCACCTCAACGGCAATTTTACCTGGCACTGTAAACCTCTTTCGCACGAACCGTAAAAGCCTGGACCATATTAGCCGCCAGCTCTTTAAACACGCGGCCAAAGGCGAGTTCAATCAACTTATTGGTAAACTCAAAGTCGAGATGAAACTCGATACGACACGCCTCCTGGCTCAGCGGCGTAAACTTCCATCCACCGATCAATTTCTTGAACGGCCCATCCACCAGATTCATAAGAATACTTTGGTTACTGGTCAACTGGTTGCGGGTAGTAAACGTTTTGCTGATCCCAGCCTTAGAGACATCTACCGCCGCGGTCATCTGCCCAGGAGTGGACTCCAGAATCCGACTTCCGGTACAACCCGGCAAAAACTGAGGATAAGACTGAACGTCATTCACTAACTGATACATTTGCTCCGCGCTGTAGGGTACCAGTGCGGTCCGGCTAATCTGAGGCATAACAATTTCCATCAACAAAAATCCAACAAATAATATCATTTATCCTGCTGTAAAAAAAACGCTATCCCGGCGCTGGGTAACATCGGGTTCATGCTAAGATAGAGCCTTGTCCCCCGCAGGATTGATATGGGGTGTTTTCGATTTCAGATTACCGATGATTCACAACGCTTATGACGAAGAAAAAAGCACATAAACCTGGTTCAGCGACCATCGCGCTTAACAAGCGCGCCCGTCACGAATACTTTATCGAAGAAGAGTTCGAAGCGGGACTTGCCCTGCAAGGCTGGGAGGTTAAATCCCTGCGCGCAGGAAAAGCCAATATCAGCGACAGCTACGTCCTTCTACGTGATGGAGAAGCATTTCTGTTTGGCGCTAACATCACGCCAATGGCTGTGGCATCCACGCATGTGGTGTGCGATCCTACCCGTACCCGCAAGTTACTTCTCAACCAGCGCGAACTGGACTCATTGTACGGTCGCGTCAATCGAGAAGGCTATACCGTAGTGGCGCTCTCCCTGTACTGGAAAAATGCCTGGTGCAAAGTGAAAATCGGCGTCGCTAAAGGTAAGAAACAGCACGATAAACGTTCAGACATCAAAGAACGCGAATGGCAGGTGGATAAAGCGCGTATCATGAAAAACGCCCACCGTTAAATCTGCACTCCAATTATTGACCAGTTCCTCACCGCGCCACCCTCTCCGGCGGCGCGAATGAACATCTTATTGGCTATCACATCCGACCCAAATGTTGCCATCCCATTGCTTAATCGAATAAAAATCAGGCTACACGGGTGCTAAATCTTTAACGATAACGCCATTGAGGCTGGTCATGGCACTCATGAATCTGGTATACTTACCGTTACACATTGGGGCTGATTCTGGATTCGACGGGATTTGCGAAACCCAAGGTGCATGCCGAGGGGCGGTTGGCCTCGTAAAAAGCCGCAAAAAATAG
The DNA here is from genome assembly GCF_963876935.1 of Escherichia sp. MOD1-EC4550. Lineage (NCBI taxonomy): Bacteria > Pseudomonadati > Pseudomonadota > Gammaproteobacteria > Enterobacterales > Enterobacteriaceae > Escherichia > Escherichia sp. MOD1-EC4550. The sequence continues at coordinate 4,799 of NZ_CAWNSE010000022.1, read as the reverse complement.
TCGCAAACGACGAAAACTACGCTTTAGCAGCTTAATAACCTGCTTAGAGCCCTCTCTCCCTAGCCTCCGCTCTTAGGACGGGGATCAAGAGAGGTCAAACCCAAAAGAGATCGCGTGGAAGCCCTGCCTGGGGTTGAAGCGTTAAAACTTAATCAGGCTAGTTTGTTAGTGGCGTGTCCGTCCGCAGCTGGCAAGCGAATGTAAAGACTGACTAAGCATGTAGTACCGAGGATGTAGGAATTTCGGACGCGGGTTCAACTCCCGCCAGCTCCACCAATCATGATTGGACGGTGCAAGGACAACACCAACAAAAACAGGAAGTTAGCAGTCTCGGCAGGACACCGACCAGACGGTGAGGAGACAAAAAAGGATACGCAAAGGAGCCGCGGTTCCAGAGTGACAAAAAAGCCCGCTTATGCGGGCTTTTTTGTATTTAGGGTAGTGTTTTAACCATTGGAGTGGCCAATGTCTTCATCCGAATTGGTTCGCATTGCGAACAGAAAGGAAAACAGAAAAGCCCTAGAAAAGGCCTTTGCCAACGCAGAGCAATCTTACCTTATCCATTACTCCTGTGAATCCTTCTATGAAAACGATTCTGGACAGTCGCGTCGAGTGACGTCCATAGCTGTCAGAAATCTGGCCTCAGCCCAAACGCATTCATGGTCCATTCATAAATCAGCCGAATTACAGCATAAGTTGGATGATATAAATGATCATCTTGATGAGTTGGAACATCATATGCTCGCCGATTACTTCCAGTTTTTACGGAACCATGCGAACTTCACGTATATACACTGGAATATGAGAGACGAAGCATATGGCTTCCAAGCAATTGAGCATAGGTTTCGTGTTTTAGGCGGTGAGCCATACATTCTGCAGGATGAGAGGAAGATGGATCTTGCTCGCGTCTTAGTTGCTCTTTACGGTCGTTCCTATGCTCCCCATACGTCAGCAAAAGGTAGGAAAGGTCGGTTAATGAGCCTGACTGAAATGAACGGTATTGCAGATTTAGATGCCTTGCAAGGAGCCGAAGAAGCCGATGCATTCAAGAACGGTAATTATTTGGAGCTCCATCGTTCAACCCTCCGAAAAGTTGACATTTTCGCAAATATCATCGATCGGACCCATGATAAGACGTTGAAGACAGATGCAACTTTTTGGGATCTTTATGGCATTAAGCCCGTCGTATTAATTGATTTAGTTAAGACCCATCCACTTTATAGTTTGATTGGGATTGCCGGAACTGGGATAGGTTTCTACACCAAACTATTCGGCTTATTCTACTAACGCCAATCGTCATCGGGGGTCGGAGGTTCAAATTCTCTCGTGGACCAAAAATCCCTTAAGAACCAGCCTATTATGGCTGTTTTTTTTATGATTGTTTTTATGCGGAGAAATACCGGGAAATAATTGGGGTAAAACACCTTTAGGCTATTCACTTAGCCTACCACCATCAAAATCTTTCCGAATGTATCCATCTCTTTTTTCTTATGCAGCTAAAACGAAGTCTTGATACTGTTTATTTACACAGATAAGAATAATAGTGTCTACAAACGCAGTACAAAAGAAGTATTATGCGTATTGAGATCTCCATAGCCAAAGACAAAATGACCAAATGCCAAACGGCGCTGTGGACGCGTTAAAGGAAGAATTACCCCAACACATTGGCAAGCGTTATGACGATGTGGAGATGATCGTAAAAGCCACCAGCAATGATGGGCTTTCTGTTACACGCACCGCAGATAAGGATTCTGCAAAAACATTTGTTCAGGAGACTCTGAAAGATACCTGAGAGTCTGCTGACGAATGGTTTGTTCACTAATAAACAGGTAAAATCGGTAACGACTGGCAATCATTCAATACTCGCACTATCGGAAGTTAACCAACCTACCGCAGCACGTTCTCGCATACACGTGTCTGCGCCCCCCTCCATCAATCATAATCAGATAGAGCCAAAAAACAAAAACATCAAGTTACAACAATAAAAAAGACGCCAGTCAACCGATGATGAAACAAATGAGGATACGCAAAGGAGCCGCAGCTCCCTAGTTATATGAAAGCCCAGACCATCAAAGCAGCGGGCTGTTAAAATATCAAAAACCCGTTGTCCGGTGAAACACTGTACTACTTTGCTTAAGTTAACGATATTGCCTCAAGGGAAGTTTTAAAATACGGTGAATACATCACACAGGTCCGATAAAACTTCTCGACAAACATGCCTATGATCGCTGAGCACAGAGTTTATATGCTGAAGTGTTATATACTCTTCATACCATTCTTGTGTTACAACATTTTTCAAATTATAGAGCCTGTGAAATGACTCTTTTGCCTCCTGCGAATTGACAAATTGTTGATTATGCCCCATTAACCTCATTAAAAACCCCTCCAAACAAAATGGTGAGGATTGAATGATTTGTATGTCTCTATTTCTAGCAGCAGATAGAGCATCAGTAGGTATTGCAAGGTCTGAGTCAATAAAAACAACTCTTTTATCAAAACTACCAGCATGGTTTATAGCAGCCATTATAGCGGATTTCGGTCCTCCACCGCCGGCATCATCTAACCTAACACTAAACCCTGCAGTCCTAGTTGTTAAGAGTCGTTTTAAACAATCAGCAAATCTTTTGTCAGTAATTCCTTCGCACATCAAAAGCTTAGTTCGTTCAACTCCACGCTTTACACGTCTGGGCTTCATCATAAGTCTGGTACTCCTCCAAAAGCACCAGCTAAATATTTAGCCGCAATATTATCGTCGACTCGCGCCTCACTGGATGGAAAATCATCAAGTCGATAACATTCACTTCTATTGAATTTTTTCTCAGTAATCAACACACGGTACTTACCCAAATAATTTATCAATTCGGGTTTATGACAAGTAAAAATTAACTGTGCATGTAACGGGTTTGTTTCTTTACTGATAAACAACTCTAATATAGGTTTAACCATATGTGGGTGCAAATCATCACCAAGTTCATCAATAAAGCATGCTGTTCCTTTTTTCAGACATTGCATAATATTATGCAATCTGATAAATGCACTTTGTGTTCCAGCAGATTCAAATGCAAAGGGTAACTCAAACTTGGAACCATCTTCTTTTTCATGGATACCATTTATAATATAATAAACATCCTTCTCACCGTTTATATCAACTTTCTCTTCTTTTTCTATAGTTATATCATCTAAACCTAAATCCCATTTGCGTAAAATATTTTTTACACTTTTAAAGGCTACTGGATCTTTATATAAATCCTCCGCTGTCGCACCTAAATCTCCATAATCATAGCTATACCTTCCCATAGCATTTACATTAGTAGTACTGCTCATTTTTTCGGCTATATCTATAGCCAAAGGAACGCCTACACGGCGAGCAGCAGAAATTATACTTGTATTAGCAGGAGTTCTCTTACCCTCTAAAAGCCCTAAAGGAAAAAGTTCTGCTTTTTCAACATAATCATATTTTATTGTTTTTAACAGTTCTTCAACTTCTTGATGACTAAAATCATCACTACAATTATTTAACTGTTTCTCATAATTTTCTTTATCCAACTTCCTTTTAAAAACATAGATATTTTTATTTTTCTCATTTCTTACATACAATTCTTCTTTAATGACAAAATGGTCGCAGGCCGTAACAACATATGTGTATACTTTTCCATCTAAAACAAAACATATTTTAATCATACCCGGTTTTGTAAAAGGCCGATTAATGTTTAAATACAGATAATCAGTTACTTTTGCTGGTATAGACCAAAAAAACCAACTCAAGAAAGACATTGGTTTAAGAAGTGTTGTCTTACCGGAGGCGTTCGCCCCCATGATAGCAGTAATCAGATTGACCTTGTGTCCATCTACATCTACCCACAGTTCTTTTTTCTTATCTTTAGCTGTAGTAGTTAGGTCTACGAACCCACCTTCATCTTCAAAGCTACCGATATTCTTAATCTCATACCAAAGTATCGCGTTAGACATAACCCCTCTTTTTATACAAAAAAATGTTCAAAATCGCCACATGCTGAGTTTATAGCAGGAAGCGTATATAGCAAGCAAAAAAACATAGACACGATTTAGTTAAATCGATAACGGCCGGAAATCATTCAATTCCCGCACTATCGAACGTTCACCAGCCAACCGCAGCACGTTCTTGCATACGACGTGCTACGGTTTCATTTATCTCCCACCGGAAACATCTTATACAGTGTCGATATACCAACATCATAGATGATCGCTACCTTCTGGCGAGGAACTCCTGATGCAATTAATCGCCCGGCCTGCGCCCATTGTTCTGGTGTAAGTTTGGGACGACGTCCACCAATTCGTCCCTGTGCGCGAGCAGCCTCCAGTCCAGCTTTTGTCCGTTCAACAATCAGTTCTCGTTCCATTTCAGCCAAGGCCCCCATCACATGAAAGAAAAAACGCCCCATCGGCGTGCTTGTATCAATAGCATCCGTCAGGCTGCGAAAATTAACGCCACTTTCGCGCAGTTCCTCCACCAGCACGACAAGATGCCGCATACTGCGCCCCAGCCGATCCAGCTTCCAGACAACCAGAGTGTCACCTGCCGATAATGTCCTGAGCAGTTTTTTCAGTCCCGGCCTTTCGGACTTTGTACCGCTTATTTTGTCTTCAAAAATCAGCTCACATCCTGCACAGTTCAGCGCATTACGTTGTAGATCTGTGTTCTGGTCATTTGTTGACACACGTACATAGCCAATAAGCATGGTAGATCTCCCTGACAAAAGCAGGAATGATGCCATTTGCTTGTTATTTCTGCATTTTCATAAACGTTGGTTTGGGAGAAG
>NZ_CAWNSE010000021.1:0-31277 GCF_963876935.1 Escherichia sp. MOD1-EC4550 | reverse complement strand
GTCACGCAGGGGGTCGCGGGTTCGAGTCCCGTCCGTTCCGCCACTTATTAAGAAGCCTCGAGTTAACGCTCGAGGTTTTTTTTTCGTCTGTATTTCTATTATTGCCAAAATCGCAAAAATCCTCTGCGTTTTACGCCCTTTTCCCGCAACAGTCTAAAGTCCATAATCATCTCAGTTAACGAACATAGCATTAAAAGAGGCATATTATGGCTATCCCTGCATTTGGTTTAGGTACTTTTCGTCTGAAAGACGACGTTGTTATTTCATCTGTGAAAACGGCGCTTGAACTTGGTTATCGCGCAATTGATACCGCACAAATCTATGATAACGAAGCCGCAGTAGGTCAGGCGATTGCAGAAAGTGGCGTGCCACGTAATGAACTCTACATCACCACTAAAATCTGGATTGAAAATCTCAGCAAAGATAAATTGACCCCAAGTCTGAAAGAGAGCCTGCAAAAATTGCGTACCGATTATGTTGATCTGACGCTAATCCACTGGCCGTCACCAAACGATGAAGTCTCTGTTGAAGAGTTTATGCAGGCGCTGCTGGAAGCGAAAAAACAAGGTCTGACGCGTGAGATCGGTATTTCCAACTTCACGATCCCATTGATGGAAAAAGCGATTGCTGCTGTTGGCGCTGAAAACATCGCTACTAACCAGATTGAACTCTCTCCTTATCTGCAAAACCGTAAAGTGGTTGATTGGGCTAAACAGCACGGCATCCATATTACTTCCTATATGACGCTGGCTTATGGTAAGGCACTGAAAAATGAGGTTATTGCTCGTATCGCAGCTAAACACAATGCGACTCCGGCACAAGTGATTCTGGCGTGGGCTATGGGGGAAGGTTACTCGGTAATTCCTTCTTCTACTAGACGTGAAAACCTGGAGAGTAATCTTAAGGCACAAAATTTACAGCTTGATGCCGAAGATAAAAAAGCGATCGCCGCGCTGGATTGCAACGACCGCCTGGTTAGCCCGGAAGGTCTGGCTCCTGAATGGGATTAAGCCTCTCTGACAGCTCCTCTGGGAGCTGTTTTTACATGCTCGCTAAGGAAATCGATAAAAGCCCGGATGCGCGTACTTACCGCACGGTCGCTGTAATAGACTGCACTGAATGGCATTTCCACTGGCAACACTTTATCTGCCATTAACTCCACCAATTCTCCGCGAGCGATTTCTCTGTCGATCATGTAGTCGGACAAACACGCAATCCCGTTGCCACTCAGGCAAAGCTGTTTCAGTATTTCCCCACTATTGGATGACAAACCGTACTTTACCTCATGTAATTGTCCATCACTACAGGCTATCGGCCAGGTATTGAGGGAAGCGGGTTCAGTGAATCCCAGGCAAACATGTTGCTTTAAATCGTCGAGCGTTTCTGGCTTCCCATAGCGGGAAATATAATCGGGGGAGGCTATAATTTTTCGATAACTGTTAAATAACGGCCTGGCACGTAAGCTGGAATCCGTTAACGTACCGGCGCGTATCGCGACATCCACTTTTCTTTCGATCAAATTAATAATCGTTTCGGAGGAGACTAGTGATAAAGTGACTTCCGGATAGCGTTCACGGAAAGGCTTAATCAACGGCATCAGAAAGTGCAGCACCACTGGAGTTGCGGCATCGATGCGCAACAGTCCACGCGGTGTATTACGCGTCTCCATAATTTCTGATTCTGCCGCTGCCATCTCCTGCAAAATTGACTGTACGCGACGAAAATAACGCTCGCCTTCTTCCGTCAGGCTAAGTTGTCGCGTGGTCCGATTAAGCAGGCTAACGCCAAGTTTCATCTCCAGCTTTTTCACTGCCCGGCTTACCGCTGAGTTTGCTTGCCCTAATTGTTCCGCTGCCCGGCTAAAGCTGCCGCTTTCTACGACCGAAACAAAAATGGCGAGTTCTTCCGACGTGGCTTTCATTTTTGCTCCTGTTGCAAAATAGAAGAGATATTTTGAATTTATTTGTCATTAAACCATCAGGATACGTGATATGTCATCCGATTTAATGTTCTCAACAATGAGCAAAATTCTGACCGGTGTAAGCACTTGCTTACATAACAATATACAATTGCTCGTTGAAAGAGTGAGCTAAAATCCCTATAACAGTAGAACCCTCCCGAGTGCGGAAGGGTTGACGTAATAGAGGTTTCAAAGTCAAAAGTGCGAAAAAACACCTATGCCATGCGCTATGTTGCCGGACAACCTGCGGAGAGGATCTTACCGCCGGGGTCTTTTGCGAGCATCGGCCAGGCATTACCACCCGGAGAACCGTTAAGTACCGAAGAGCGTATTCGGATCCTGGTGTGGAACATATACAAACAGCAACGCGCTGAATGGTTGTCGGTATTAAAGAATTACGGCAAAGACGCACATCTGGTGTTATTGCAGGAAGCGCAGACAACGCCAGAGTTAGTACAGTTTGCGACCGCTAACTATCTTGCCGCCGATCAGGTACCCGCTTTCGTACTGCCACAACATCCTTCTGGCGTAATGACCCTTTCGGCGGCGCATCCAGTGTATTGCTGCCCGTTACGTGAACGAGAACCCATTTTGCGTCTGGCGAAGTCGGCACTGGTGACGGTCTATCCATTACCTGACACCCGCCTGTTGATGGTGGTTAATATACACGCCGTCAACTTCAGTCTGGGCGTGGATGTCTATAGTAAGCAGTTACTTCCTATTGGTGATCAGATAGCTCACCACAGCGGCCCGGTCATTATGGCAGGAGATTTCAATGCCTGGAGCCGTAGAAGGATGAACGCGTTATATCGCTTTGCGCGGGAAATGTCGCTGCGCCAGGTGCGTTTTACCGATGATCAGCGCCGTCGGGCGTTTGGTCGCCCGCTCGATTTTGTTTTCTACCGTGGTCTGAACGTCAGCGAAGCTTCTGTACTGGTTACGCGCGCTTCCGATCACAATCCGCTACTCGTTGAATTCAGTCCCGGCAAGCCTGATAAATAAGGTATGTCAGGTCTGCCACAGGGCAGACCAACGTTTGGCGCTGCCCTTTTTAATCAAATAATAAAAGGACAGCGCAATGACAACACAATCCCACCATGACCACGTAGAAAAGCAGTTTAGCTCGCAGGCCAGTGAGTATTTAACCAGTACCGTACATGCATCCGGGCGAGATTTACAGCGCCTGGTGGTGCGTCTGGCTGATTATCCTGATGCAAGTGTACTTGATATGGGCTGCGGAGCCGGTCATGTCAGCTTTGTTGCTGCGCAAAACGTTCAGGCTGTGGTGGCGTATGACTTATCTGCCCAAATGCTGGATGTCGTGGCACAAGCTGCCGAAGCCCGGCAACTGAAAAATATCACCACCCGCCAGGGATATGCCGAAAGTCTGCCATTTGCCGATAACGCCTTTGATATTGTTATCAGCCGTTATTCTGCCCATCACTGGCATGATGTCGGCGCAGCACTGCGCGAAGTGAATCGGGTATTGAAGCCCGGCGGTATGCTGATTGTGATGGACGTCATGTCGCCAGGACATCCGGTACGTGATATCTGGTTACAGACGGTAGAAGCGTTACGCGATACATCACATGTGCGTAATTACGCCTGCGGTGAGTGGTTGGCGTTAATCAATGAAGCCAATCTGATAGTTGATAATTTAATTACAGATAAGTTACCGCTGGAATTTTCTTCATGGGTCGCGAGAATGCGTACGCCAGAAACGTTAGTAGACGCTATTCGCGTTTACCAACAGAGCGCATCGACAGAGGTGAAAACGTATTTTGCCTTGCAGAATGATGGCTCTTTCACCAGTGATATCATCATGGTAGAAGCACATAAAGCAGCATAAATAAAAAAGGCACCGGGGGAATCGGTGCCTTTTTATTATCTGGTTTGTCAGGAATCTGGCATGTTGTTGTTTTTCACAAACAACGTCAGCTTATCGCCTGGTTGCAGATTCGCAGTGTCGCTGTTCCAGCGCATCACATCTTTGATGTTCACGCCGTGGCGTTTAGCAATGCTTGAAAGCGAATCGCCTTTGCGTACACGATACGTAATGCTATCGCTGTTGTTTGCCAACCGCTGTGCGCTACTACCTGCGCCAATCGTCAAACTTTGGCCTGCTTTCAGCTTAGATCCCCGCAGTTTGTTCCACTGCTGCAAATCTTTGGTGCTTACGCCGAGACGTGAAGCGATGCTTGAAAGCGTGTCGCCAGAGCGTACGGTGTAAACACGGCTGTTAAGCGGCGTATTGTCGGCAACCAGTGTCGACTGTACGGCAGCAATTTCGCCAGAAGCCAGAGATTCACGCAGTTGATCTGCATGCTTCTTTGGCACCATCACGTACTGTGGGCCACTTGCGCCCAGCGTGGAGCCTTTCACGCCAGCGTTGAATGTCTTCAGCTTGCTGACGGAAATTCCCGCCATATCTGCAACCTTCGCCATTTCAACCGGGCTGCTCAGGTGCACACGCGCCAGAGCACGGCTTTCATCAGTCGTTGGCAGACGTACACCATAACGCTTGCTGTTTTTGAGAATATCACTCAATGCCAGCATTTTAGGCACGTATTGCTTCGTTTCCTGCGGCAATGGTAATGACCAGAAGTCCGTGGATTTCCCACGCGCTTTGTTCGTTTTAATTGCCTTCATGACCCGACCTTCGCCGCTGTTATAAGCCGCTACGGTCAGAAGCCAGTCGCCGTCAAACATCTTGTTCAGACGCTGCATCATGTTCAGCGCGGCAGTCGTTGAAGCAACAACATCGCGACGCGCGTCATAATTGCGGGTCTGTTTCAAACCATAATTGCGCCCCGTGCTCGGAATGATCTGCCAAATACCTGCGGCATTGGCGCCAGACGTCGCGTGAGGATCAAAAGCGCTCTCCACTATGGGTAGTAGTACCAGTTCCATAGGCATGTTACGTTTTTTAACTTGCCCGGCTATCCAGTACATATACGGCTCTGCCCGTAAAGTTACATCGTGGAGATAGCTCTTATTGCGTAAATATTTCTGTTTCTGTTCGCGAATCCGGTCGTTTTCCGGAATTCCCATCTTTAGCTCGTCGCCAATGAAAGCCCACAAGTCACCATCTGGCGCGATAGACGTCCCATCGTCCATCCATCGTGCCTGACTTGTAAACTTTGCTGCTTCCCCTTGACCAGCTGCAGAAAGGCTCTGTGCGTGCTGTTGAACGTTGCCGGTACTCTGGCAACCCACGAGCAGGACAGAGGCGAGTAATATCGCTTTTGCCTTCATGTGTGTGTCAATAGTTGCTTAAAAGACGACCGATCATAACGGCGAACGGAGCCGATGACAAGAAAGTTTTATCAGAACCTATCTTTCTTTGACCTTAACCATGCAAAACGCTCTTCAGGTTGTTGCAATAATGTTTCTTCATTAATTACATTAATTAAATCAATATCTTCCGTTCTTAAAAAAACATTAATTTGCCGCTCATTTTTCAGAATTACGGGTAGTGTTATTTGATTTTTTGCCCGTAACTCCTTAACTTTACGATAATAATCATTTATGGACAAATCGTGCGGAAGAATACTCAAAGCAAACTTCATATTTGATAACGTATATTCATGAGCACAACATACCAATGTATCGTCAGGTAACGCACTTAACTTTTTAAGTGATTGATACATTTGTAATGGTGTCCCTTCAAACAACCGACCACACCCACCAGAAAACAGCGTGTCGCCGCAAAATAGATAAGGTTTACTGAAGTAACAGATATGTCCTAAAGTGTGACCCGGTGTGGCAATTACACTAAATTCATGCCCCAAAACGAAGGCAGTTTCGCCATCTTTGACTACCTGTGTTGTTCCCTTATCTTGTGTCTCTTGTGGACCATACACCACAATTTGCGGAAACTTTTTCACCAGTTCTTTTACGCCGCCAACGTGATCGTGGTGATGGTGGGTGAGAAATATGGCCTCCGGTTGCCAGTTATTGGCGGCAATGGCGTTTAATACTGGCTCTGCGTCTCCGGGATCGACAATCAGGCAGCGACCTGCTTCATCATTCAAAACCCAGATGTAATTGTCATCAAAGGCGGGAATACTGTTAAGATTCATAGATTACCTCTCAGTGTGAAACGGAAGGTTGTGATGAAACCGGCAAGAGTTCCTCAAACTGTCGTGGCTCCTGATTGCTGGGGCGATTTGCCCTGGGGAGAGCTTTATCGCAAGGCGCTGGAGCGCCAGCTCAACCCGTGGTTCACTAAAATGTATGGTTTTCATCTGCTTAAGATTGGCAATTTAAGCGCAGAAATCAATTGCGAAGCGTGCGCGGTTTCTCATCAAGTGAATGTTTCTGCGCAAGGAATGCCCGTCCAGGTGCAGGCGGACCCACTTCATCTTCCTTTTGCCGATAAATCCGTTGATGTTTGTCTACTGGCACATACATTGCCGTGGTGCACCGATCCGCATCGTTTATTGCGTGAAACCGATCGGGTATTGATTGATGATGGCTGGCTGATCATTAGTGGCTTTAATCCCATCAGTTTAATGGGATTGCGCAAACTTGTGCCGGTATTGCGAAAAAACTCGCCCTATAACAGCCGGATGTTTACTCTGATGCGGCAACTGGACTGGCTCTCTTTGTTGAATTTTGAAGTGCTGCACGCCAGCCGTTTCCACGTTCTCCCGTGGAACAAACATGGTGGAAAACTATTGAATGCGCATATTCCTGCGCTTGGTTGCTTACAACTTATCGTTGCCCGGAAACGGACTATTCCTTTAACACTAAATCCGATGAAACAGAGTAAAAACAAGCCACGAATTCGCCAGGCGGTTGGTGCCACCCGGCAATGTCGTAAACCACAGGCTTAAACTTCGACTTGATAGCCTGTATCTTCCAGTGTGGGATTCATCGCCGCAGCACGAGCCAGTTCATCACAGCGTTCGTTTTCCGGGTGTCCGGCATGGCCTTTAACCCATTCCCATTTGATTTGATGCTGCCCCAATGCAGCATCAAGACGTTGCCAGAGATCGACATTTTTTACTGGTTTTTTGTCTGCTGTTTTCCAGCCACGTTTTTTCCAGTTATGGATCCACTGAGTGATCCCCTGGCGGACATACTGGCTGTCGGTACTCAAAATGACTTCGCAATGTTCTTTTAACGCCTCCAGCGCGACAATAGCGGCCATCAACTCCATACGGTTGTTGGTGGTGCGGGTGTAGCCAGCGCTAAAGGTTTTCTCGCGTCCGCGATAGCGTAAAATAGCGCCGTAACCCCCGGGTCCAGGATTACCCAGACACGAACCATCGGTGAAAATTTCTACCTGTTTAAGCATCTCTGGTAGACTTCCTGTAATTGAATCGAACTGTAAAACGACAAGTCTGACATAAATGACCGCTATGAGCACTGCAATTACACGCCAGATCGTTCTCGATACCGAAACCACCGGTATGAACCAGATTGGTGCGCACTATGAAGGCCACAAGATCATTGAGATTGGTGCCGTTGAAGTGGTGAACCGTCGCCTGACGGGCAATAACTTTCACGTTTATCTCAAACCCGATCGGCTGGTGGATCCAGAAGCCTTTGGCGTACATGGTATTGCCGATGAGTTTTTGCTCGATAAGCCCACATTTGCCGAGGTAGCCGATGAGTTCATGGACTATATTCGCGGCGCTGAGTTGGTGATCCATAACGCAGCGTTCGATATCGGCTTTATGGACTACGAGTTTTCGTTGCTTAAGCGCGATATTCCGAAGACCAATACCTTCTGTAAGGTCACCGATAGCCTTGCGGTGGCGAGGAAAATGTTTCCCGGTAAGCGCAACAGCCTCGATGCGTTATGTGCCCGCTACGAAATAGATAACAGTAAACGAACGCTGCACGGGGCATTACTCGATGCCCAGATCCTTGCGGAAGTTTATCTGGCGATGACTGGTGGTCAAACGTCGATGGCTTTTGCGATGGAAGGAGAGACACAACAGCAACAAGGTGAAACAACAATTCAGCGCATTGTGCGTCAGGCAAGTAAGTTACGCGTTGTTTTTGCGACAGATGAAGAGCTTGCGGCACATGAAGCCCGTCTCGATCTGGTGCAGAAAAAGGGCGGAAGCTGCCTCTGGCGGGCATAAATACCTGTAAAAGGCGCTAAAAATAGCGACTTGGGCGATTTTTGCAGCAAACGATTCAAAAGATGAGAAAAACCGTTGACGAAGGGTGAGGCAATCCGTAATATTCGCCTCGTTCCCAACGGAACAAAACGCGGAGCGGTAGTTCAGTCGGTTAGAATACCTGCCTGTCACGCAGGGGGTCGCGGGTTCGAGTCCCGTCCGTTCCGCCAAATTCACCTCATGAAAATGAGGTTCAGAGAACCGCAAGATTTTTAATTTTGCGGTTTTTTGCATTTAAATCACGCTATTTCTTCGGTCTATGATTTTGTTATGCTGTAAATGTGTTAATCACATATGGTAGACCATATCATTAATATTTAATCATACTATCGAATCATTCAATTTAAATATATTTGCATGTTATGATTTTCATTTTTCTATTGATTTAATGAATTTATATTTGCTGTTATTTTTGTTTGTTCTGATTCAAGTGGAGTATATAATTAAAAATCGTTAGCTAAACATTACCATGATTATGACAGGCGAGGGAGTGTCCGATTATGAATTTAAGAAGGGTTTGTTGTATATGTGTATTATTCTCGCTGCTTGCAGGATGTGCCTCTGAATCTCCTATTGATGAAAAAAAGAAAAAAACTCAAACCGCACAAAGTTCTATTAATAAAAACGTTCCCCAGCAACTAACAGACAAAGATTTATATGGTAATGAAACCACACTGGCTGTATCCGAGGAGGATATTCAAGCTGCGCTTGAAGGAGATGAGTTTCGTGTGCCTCTTAATTCTCCCGTTATACTTGTTCAGTCTGGCAGTCGCGCACCGGAAACCATTATGCAGGAGGAGATGAGAAAATATTATACAGTTGCCACATTTTCTGGCATTCCTGACAGGCAAAAACCTGTAACTTGTAATAAAGACAAAAACAAAGATGAAAGTCTGGATGTTGTAGATGCCGAAAATATGAACTGGATGCAGGCATTACGTTTTGTTGCGGCAAAAGGCCATCAGAAAGCGATTATTGTTTTCCAGGATACGTTGCAGACAGGAAAATATGACTCTGGATTGAAATCAATAGTTTGGTCAGATTATAAAAATCAAAAATTGACTGACACGATGTCACTGCGTTATTTGGTTCGATTCACGCTGGTGGATGTGGCTACAGGTGAGTGGGCTACCTGGTCGCCTGTGAATTATGAATCGAAAGTGATTTTTCCGCAGATAGGGAATAAAAATTCTGACAGCCTTGATGTGGCAGAACAGCAGATTTCACAACTTAAGCAGAAAACGTACGCAGCAGTGGTTAAAGATCTGGTGAATCGCTATCAGTAGTAAGGTTTTATACCAGACGTTTTAATGGTACTTAGCAAGAAAGAGCATTTTCTTTTCTATTTATACTCTGGTTCAAGTCTGCTAATTAATTTTACATATATATTTTTTTTAGGAGTAGTAAAAAACTTTACTAAAGTTATTTATTGTTCTCTCAACATATAAGCTGTAGTTCGAGTTTTCGGTTGAACTGTCAAAAATACATCATACACATCTATAAAACAGCAGGTACGGTTAATTAAGAATTTTTATTCGTGATTAACCGTACTTTATCATTTTATTTTATGATGTTAAATTGCCTTTTTAAAATATAACAATAATGCAGATGAAAAACTCCCAGGTAACTTAGAAAATCCGTTCACTCCAAAGGCTGTACGCACTGGTTCCGGCGACGCTGTGCTCCCAGTTGATACTCTCATAGGTAAATGACACAGACTCTTCCGGCTGTCCTGGGCTGTCGTTAATGGTATGGGGAACGGTAAGGCCGATGTTTGAGATCCGGGCGTTAGTCAGTTTCACCTTGTAGTACGGTTCATTAACACCAAAGCGGTTGGTGCGATAGAATACAATATCACAGGTCAGACATTCATTCTCCGAAATGGCCTTGCCCAGCAGGGGGGAAGATTTGTCCACCGGTTTCGTGATGGTCAGCTCCTGGTGGTTGACATTCTGCGCCCGGCTCAGACCATGGGACAGTGACGTCACCATGATCTGATCCTGATGTGCAATCTGAGCTTTGTTACCGATGGACGGCATTGACGAGCATCCGGATGAAATCAGCCCCTGAAGTTCTCCGTTCAGTGTCAGATAGACGGGATTTGCCATTGTTATTCTCCTTAAACTCAATGGGTCGGAGGGACTGGCACGGTGCTGTTGTCCGTTGCCATATCCTGTCCGGTATTTTTCAGCAACAGCCAGCGGCTTAACAGCCCATCCAGCCGTTGGTTGATCTCTTTTGCTAGCGCTTGTGTGTCCTGATTCTGCGTGCGGGTCTCCTGGTACTGCGTCAGCATGTACTCCAGTGGAGTTTCCTGATTCAGTAACCGTTCGGCCTGCCAGGTCACCGTTTTGATATACGAGAGGGTGAAACCCTGTTTCTCCGTCTCCTTTTTCATCATCAGATCCGCAAAATCCCGCAAATTCTGCCGCGCCTGTTGCCAGCCCTTCATCTGTGGACTGGCTTGCGCCCGGTTTCTCAGCGTGGTGCTCCACATCCGGCTGGCTTCCTGCTGTTGCAGGCTTTCCGGCCAGAGGGTGTCTGCGGTGCGCATCATCTGCATTCCGGTTTCCAGCGGCTGTAGCGGTGGGGTATTCAGAAGCTGTTGCAGGTTCTGTTCATATTCTTTCAGTACCGGTGATGCCAGCCAGACGGTGGCTGCTCCCTGTGTGGTATCCCTGACCTTTGTAAGCTGCCGCTGCATCGGGTACGTCTGCCACCACCAGAGTGCAGCAGCGATAACGGCAGTACAGGCGGCACCGGCAACAAAACCTTTTACCGTGTCGCCCTGTTTTGCTTTGTCGGCGTTATCTGCCACTCCGCGCACCTCCACCCGCATTTCCGGCAGGTCGGGTAGGGGGGGCATGGTTTCCGCTGTGGCGGAAGCCGTGCCTTCAGGCGCATAGACCAGCGTTCTGACCATGGTCTGTGCCGCCGTAGCAGTACGGTTTCTGGGCTGCGGCTCAAACCGCTTGCGTGTGTTCTGCACAAAATAAAGCAGATTTTCCACGCGCGGTTGGCGCTTCAGTTCCACCTGCTGGAGTTTGTCGCAGATAAGCTGCAAAGCCCGTTCCGTGCGGTAGAGCAACGAAAGATCATTTTCGGAAAAGGAAACCTGCTGGCGCAGGATATTCCCGGTGCGGGTGTTGAACCAGTCCAGCATCTCAGTCCTCGCCGGGCCACTTTGCGGCCAGAATTTATCCCATTCGTGGGTGATCATCGCAGCTAGCAGTTCCGCGCCTTCACAGAACCCTGCCAGTCCCTGATTACGTGTACGTGCCAGCGTATAGTAGGTGGCGGTATGCAAATCCACCCCGTTGGCCTTAAAAATTGACAGCGCCAGCGATTCCACTAGTTTCCAGTTCAGCTCCGGCTGTGACGGGTGGTTAGCTTTGTTAATTTCTTCGCGGATGGCGCTGAACTCCGGCAGGGTACGCGGATCGCTGCCGGTAACGATAGTTTGTGTCAGTACATTGTTGCTCATCACTAACCCCCTTAATACAACGTATCCGGTAAACGGAATTGGCTGAACAGACCACCGGTGAACGGGTTATCTTCGGTATCCACATGCACCCGATAAACCATCGCGCCGCCGTCCACGTTAAAGCGCACGTTAAAGGTGTCACTGGTCACGTTGGTCAACTGGCCCGCGCCGAACAGGCGGAACTGCGCCCACGGTCCACTGAAAGCGATACTGCGCGGTGCTCCACCGCTGGTGCCAACCAGCGTCAGCTTGCTTTCATTGCCTTCACGCATGTTGTTTGGCCAGACCAGATGGGCGGTATAGTTGCGTCCCTGGCTGTAGTCCACTAACTGGCCGTCCAGGTTAAGTACGCTGCGCCGTTTATTGCCGGAAAGCGACACCGTTTCCACGGCAAATTGTGTGCCCAGCCCGTTCTGCTGGCTGAAGAAGATGTCGCGGATTTTTTGCGCGGTATCCAGTTGTTGTCGGATATCTTCACGGATCAGCACTCTGCCGTCGTCGCCAAAGGTCAGATCGTTTTCAAGGAACAGTCGCAGGTTGTCCTTATAGAAATTGTCCAAAATGCCATCCGGTTTAAAGAAACGTTCAAACGCATCCAGTGAGGCATCCTGTGTGGCGCGTGGATTAAATGGATAGTTGTCGGCAAGCTGTTCGTTGAAGGGATTCACTACATTGTCGCGCCAGTCCACTTCCATGTAATGAACGGCTTCCACCATCACTACATGCCAGGCCTGATCCGCCAGCTTGCCCACCCAGCGGTTAAGAGGCACAGGCAGGGTTTTTGCCATCTGACGGGTGGCGAAGATTGGATCGCTGCTGTTTAGATCCAGCCGTAGCTGTACTGCTTTCAGCGCCGATTTCCCAGACACTGGCGAGTTCTGAATCGCCAGCAGGTAACGGTGCAGCTCGGTCAGTTGCTGGTACACGGCCTGTAGCGTACTCGCCTTGTCCTTTTGCTCCTGCAGTGCGCTATTTTCCGGTGCGAACTCATGTCCCAGCCGGGATAACAGGCGGTAATCCATCTCATTTATCGCCGCTTCCCTCGCCTTATCATCCAGTTTGCCGGAGAGCGTCAGCGCGTGTGTATTATCGCGCAGCGCCGTCAGCGCACGCTGGAATGGCTGATCGCCGCTGATAATTTGCTCCAGCGCGTCGGTCAGCGCCGGCATGGCCTCATAGTCACGGACGTTGAGATTATCCATTCCGGCACGCCATGTAGCGGTATAGTCACTGAGGTACTGTTCAGTGATATGGCGCTGGATCTCTTCACGGTCGGCCTCGCTGTAGGCGACGCTTTGCGTCAGGTTCAGCACCCACGAATCCAGCGCGGTCAACTCAACGAGACCGTCGTGTTGTTTGATAAAATAGCTTTGCAGGCCATAGCGGGTGAGAAACTGCGGGATCACCAGTTTTTCATCATTACCGGCGACGAACACGTTGTCGAAGGTGGGACCAACCTGGTCGCGCAAATTCAAATCGGCGGGCAACACGCTTAATGCTTTGGTGCGCAGGGTCTGGTAGACACGCTGGTATATGGGCAGCTTGCTCAGTTCCTGCTGCGCATTAATGACCGGTTTATCATAGGGTGTCCAGCGGCTGACAGCATCGCTGTCGCCGCTCTGGCGCTGCGCGTGCCAGTCGGTGTGCTCCAGCGCATAGTCCAGATGCGCCATCAGTTGCGCCTGAATATCACGCTGGCCGTGAAATTCATTGCTCCAGCGCCGCGCCATGTACTGTTTTACCGCCTCGTTGTTGCGCCCACTTTTGTCTTCCATCATGCGCAGTATGCGCAGCACGGCGAGCTTTTCTTCGCTCTCTGGCGGGGCATTGTTCAGATCCCGGATCAGGCCGTTCATTAATGAGGGGAGATAACGCTGCTCAAGAAGCTGAATGTAGGTTTGCTCCACATACGGCCCTACGCGGACGCCCTGGTACAATCCCATATCCGCCAGAAAACCGTGATCGCGGTAATCGCCATAGGCCAGGGTGGCATCGCGTACTGGGTTAAGCAACGGTAGTTGCAGATTGCCGAATTCATCCGTTCCCTGCGGTGGTGGTACGTCCATAAAGGCTTTAGCCTGTGCCAGTACGTTAACGCCGGACTGCCAGTTCTGGTTGTAATAATGGTGCCAGCTTCCGACCAGCAACGCCACCAGCGCTGCGCCACAGGCGGAAAAGGCGGTCAGCCTGCGCCGGGAGCTGCTCAGCCAGACGCTGTTTTCACCCGCCAGGTTCGGCTCGGATAGCAGGACTTCAGGGAAGAGGCGGCGGGTGAAATAGGGCGTTGTCTCCACCAGAGGCCAGGTTGCCAGCGAACTGTTGCCCAGCCCGTACTGGCGGGCGGCAGACTGCGTGAAAATATCATCCACCTGGCCACGCTGTAGCGATGATGTGAGCCAGACGCCGCGCAGCATCACATCCATGTTCTCACCGTCCAGCAATGCGGCGAGCAGTGCGGTGACGATTTCTCCCGTTCCCTGCATCTGACGGGAGAAGCTGAACACGGCACTGCGCAATGCAGTGCCGGTCTGCACGAGCATCAGGTCTGACAGGGCCTGGTTCATCTGTTGTCCCCAGGTCTGCCAGAAGGTGCTCAGCTCGCTGCGCCAGTCATCGTTTTCATGAGCGCGGCGGGTAAACGTGACGCCGAGGATCGCGTCGCGGTCTTTTTTATCCAGTGAATGGAACAGCGCGGCAAAGCCGGTCAGTAGATCCAGTCGGGTCAGCACCACATAAACGGGCAACCGGCAGTGCAGGCACTGGCGAATTTCCTGAAGTTGCTGACGCAGATTTTGTACCAGTGCTTCGCGACGGGGTTTATCCGCCGTCAGCAGTTCGGGAAGATCGAGCGTCAGGATCAGACCATTGAGCGGCTGGCGTGCGCGCGTTTCCATCAGCCAGCCCAGCCAGTGTTCGCGCAGGCGGCGGTGGAGCAGATCATCCCCGCCGGGGGAGGTCAGTACGCCGTCAACATCGAAAATTACTGCCTGGTTGCCCACTCGCGGTGTGATCAGCGGATGATATTCCACCCCCCGGATGCTTTCCGGCATGTAAATAATGTCAGACGGAAAGCCCTCGCGCAGCAGCGTGCTTTTGCCGCTACCCGCAGGACCAATGACCATATACCACGGCAACTGCCACAGATAACGGCGGTTATCCAGATGGCGGCGCAGGCGCAGCAGCCAGTGATCCAGATATTGCTGCTGGTGGTGGAGTTCCACGGTCAACGGATCTTTTTCTTCCTCCCGCTGCTGTTTCTGCTGTTTTTCCAGCTTTTGCAGACGCTTCATTACCCGCCAGGTGAGCCAGACCAGAGCGATAAGCCCCCAGACGGCGGTCGCCAGCCAGCGGTTTGCCAGCGGAGCCAGCCAGTGCTGCTCATAGAGCGTCCATTTTGGACCCTGCCACCAGATCCACACCAGCAGAAAAATCCATGCCAGCGCCAGCAGCCAGGCGGCGGATACCCTGAATCGCGGCATCGCTGGCCTGAGCGCAGATCTCAACGAGCTGAACAGTCGGGATGTGGGAAATTTGAACACGGTAACTCCTTGTTATCTTTTACTGTTCTGCCGTGAATTTTTGTTCCAGAGCTTCCAGCAGGGACGGTTCCCATTCGGACAGCATCATGTGTAATCCTGTTCTGAAGAGCATCCGGTACTGCTGTTGTGCAAGCTGAACCATACCGGCTTCTTCCAGTAACTGCGCGCCGAAAAATTGGCGATGAAACTGGTTACGGGGATCACCTTCGGGCAGGTTTTCCAGATACCGCAGCGCGGTTTCCAGCCCGTTCTCATCGAAGCACGCCCTGGCCGCCTGTAATTCTTCATCGGTCTGTACAGCTGCTGCGGTTTGGTTGCCTGAGCCCGATGATGCCAGCCACTGTTTCGTCTGTTCGGACACAAACGGAGTGCGGTCGTTAAACAACATGTTGAGCAGTGCGGGCAGGCGAGCAAGAAAACTGGTAACTTCATCACGGATAGCATCCGCCACCTGTATATAACCAAGGCGCAACGCGGTCTGTGCTGAGAGGTAATGGCCGTCCAGCCAGTACGGGGCCAGCAGCAGGCTTTTTTCCACCTGCTGCCACAGCGCCATGTCGGCATTGTTCAGCCGCGCCAGGTAATCATCCATCATATCGACAGGGAAGGCTGCCAGTGGGGTCCGGCCATCGCTTTCTGCCTGCGGGGGACTGGTGATGGTCTGCCACAGAGCATGGCGGCGCAGTCGGTAACCCTGCGGTGACTCCGGCTGGCGCTCACAGAGAATGGCGGCCACCTTCAGCAGGGTGTCGCGCCATGCTTTATCGTCGTGGCTGTCAACAGTGACCTGCGGGATTGGAGTGGCTGCAACAGGAGGCTGAGCGGCAACCGTGTGCGGTGACATATCCGGTACAGATCCGGCTGTGGCCTGCGGCGCAATGGCGGCGGTTCGTGCAGATGATGGCATTTCAGGCGCTACATCACGAAACGCGCGCTGAAACAGGGCAAATAAATCGTCTGTCGCCTTAGCCAGCTCAGGCGCGTTGTGCGCCTGCCAGCACTGTGCCAGTTTTGCCAGCTCTCCCAGCAAAGCATCGCGCTGTATTGTCGCAGCATTCCCGGCAAAGTCCTGAACGGCAGACTCAAAGCGTTTTATCACCTGGGCGGCAAAGCGTTTTTTGTGGGCCATGTTCTGCGGTGCGGCGCATGTCCAGTAGTGTTCTGTATATTGTGCCAGCATCCTGGTGGCCAGCAGAATATCACCGGCATGTTGCAGGGTACGCAGCAGGTGGGCCAGCAGGCGAAAATCTTTGGTTTCTGAGGCCAGAAGCATCAGGCCCCGGCGCTGAAGTTCCGGGATATCGAGCTGGCTGTGCGCCAGCGAGCCGAGCTTGACGATTTCGCTGTCGATAAACTCCCAGTCTGCATTGCCATCATCAAGCGCGGCGGACCGCTTATCTTCCGGCAGGTTTTCCAGCAGGTGTGCAAGCCATACATCAGGATTACGTAAGTCCATTGCCATATTCTTATTCTCCCGCCCAGTGGCAGGCGTCGCGTAGCGGCGCAATAACCCGTGCCAGCCCGTCAATGTTAAAGGTCAGCTTTCCGGCGGCGTTGTCTGTGCCGGTATCCACCGTCAGCGTTTTTGCGCCGAACAGTTGCTTAATTTCATCGATACCGGATAACCCCCGGCTGGACTCCAGCAGGGTGCCGTTCTCGCGCACAAACCAGTGGCTGCGCAATGCCCGGCTGTCGGCATTCAGGGTGACGGCGATATCATGGACATCCAGAGGGTGCATCAGCGCCACCTGCATCCGGGTGATATTGTCCACGCAACTGAACATCAGCACCGGGCGCGGCGGAACATGGCCGATAGCCGGGGTGGTTATCACCACCGTCGGGCGTTCACCCGGTACTTGCGTTACCAGCAGCTCCGTGGTGCTGCCCTGGCGGCGTTTTTCCTGCTCTGTGGCGCGGGTCCAGGCTTCGCCCACAAAGCTGGCTTTGACCAGTACGGCGTTGCCGAAGCCGGGCTGTTCCGGTGTAAGAATGCGGTCATAACAGTCAAGCCGCTCCAGCGCCGCAGACTCCCGCCGACAGGACTGCATAGCCTGTAACGTGGCTGTCGCATCCGGCGGGGGCGTGGTGGCGACGGCGACCGCCGCACCGGCCATTGACGATGTTTCTGCGGGCGCGGCACTGGCGGGTAAGCCCGCCATCAGGCCCGCGATAAACCATCCTGCCTGCCGGAAAACGCGCAACCTGCTCATAAAACCGTTTCATCCTTTGTGACAAACTCGTCGTCCTGAGCATCTTCCACGTCTGCCGTGAACGCGCCGTCTGCCGCCGACAGGCGGATACGGGCAATCGCCGTATTCGCAGCCATTTTCTGCAACAGCAGCAGGGAAAGCGGCGGCAGCATGTCGCCGTCGATGACCGATTCGAGCATCCTTGCGCCGTTTTCAGCGCGGGTGACTCGGCTCATGATTTCGTCCGTCACTTCCGGCTCAATAATCACGTCCGCGCCAAAGCGGCTGCGCAGCACGTTATCCAGGCGGGCCAGTTTCCCGGCAATAATGGTAGCGAGCGTCTCTTTCGACAGCGGCATGTAAGGCACCACTTCCATGCGCGCCAGCAGGGCAGGTTTAAAGAAGTCCGCCAGCACCGGATAGAGGGCTTCCTGCATGGTTTCCGGGTCATCGGCGTGTTCGACAATCACCTGGTAGCCAAGGTTGGAGGTCAGGAAGAAAACGATATTTTTACAGTCAATCAGGCGGCCTTCACCGTCTGCCATCTCGCCCTTGTCAAACGCCTGGTAGAACAGGTTGAGTACATCCGGGTGCGCTTTTTCCACTTCATCGAGCAGCACCACCGAGTAGGGTTTCTGGCGAATCGCTTCGGTCAGGACGCCACCTTCGCCATAGCCGACATAGCCCGGAGGGGAACCAATCAGCCGCGAGACGGTGTGTTTTTCCTGAAACTCGGACATATTGATGGTGGTCAGATACTGGCGACCGCCGTAGAGCAGTTCCGCCAGTTGCAGGACGGTTTCGGTTTTACCCACGCCGCTGGGGCCAGCCAGCAGGAACGCGCCAAGCGGACGTCCCGGACGGCGCAGGTCGGCGCGTGCAGTCAGCAGATGTTTATGCAGGCTGGCAATCGCCAGGTCCTGGCCTTTGATAGTGTCTCCAAGCCATACGGGCAGGTCGGTGATGACCGACATTTCATTCTGCGACAGGCGGTTAAGCGGTACGCCGGTCCATTCTGCGATTACCGCCGCAATCTGCGTTTTATCGACGTGCGGGGAAACCAGCAACCGGTCGTTATGCAGGGCGTCCAGCTCGGCAGTGAGCTGTGCCAGACGCTGTACCGGGGAAACTGTTTCAACAGTCTCTTCCGGCTGTACGCTGCCAGCTTCATCAGCCAGTACGGCACCGGTATTATCCTGTTCTGACTCTGACGGCGTATCCACTACGGCATCTGTGTCCTCTGCAACGCCCAGTAACTGCTGGCGTAGCGTAATAATCTCCTGTACCAGCGCCTGTTGCTGGTGCCAGGCGGCCTCCAGTTCATCCAGCGCCGTCAGTGTTTCATCGTACTGCACCAGCACTTCCGTCATCCGGGCGGTATCGGTACGCAGCCCGATACGCCTTTCGCGCTCAAGCTGGCGGATTTCCGTCTCCTGCTGCTGGCTTAACGTGGCCAGCGCCGAAATCTGTTTCGGCGGCGAAGAAAGGTTGATTGCCACACGGGCGCAGGCCGTATCGAGCACGTCGATGGCCTTATCCGGCAACTGACGCCCTGAGAGATAACGCTCGCTTAATGTTGCTGCGGCCTGTAAGGCCTCATCGTCAATCAGCACGCCGTGCGACTGTTCATAGACCGTGGACAGGCCGCGCAGAATAATGGTGGCCTCTGCTGCGGTAGGTTCGCTGACCTTCACCAACTGGAAGCGGCGCGACAGGGCAGCGTCTTTCTCGAAGTATTTTTTGTACTCGCTCCAGGTGGTGGCGGCGATGGTTTTCAGCTCGCCGCGCGCCAGCGCCGGTTTGAGCAGGTTGGAGATATCCAGCCCGCCCTGCTGGTTGCCCGCACCAATCAGAGTATGTGCTTCGTCGATAAACAGAATGACTGGCACCGGAGAGGAAATGACCTCCGCCATCAGCCCCTTAAAGCGTTTTTCAAACTCGCCCTTCACTGACGCCCCGGCCTGCAATGCGCCGAGGTCAAGGGTCATAATATCGGTGTTTTTCAGCTTGTCCGGCACCTGGCCTGAGACAATACGCAGCGCCAGCCCTTCGATTAAGGCACTTTTACCCACACCCGCTTCACCCACCACCACCGGATTGTTTTTACGACGGCGGCAGAGAATGTCGATCATCAGGTCGATTTCATGGTCACGGCACAGTACAGGGTCAAGTTTGCCGTTACGGGCATCTTCGGTCATGTTTTTGGCGTAGCGGGCAAGCCCGCTGTCGCCGGTTTCAGGCGTGCCGGGTGCCTGTCCGCCAACCTGGTTCACGGATTCGGCGGACTCTTTAGTCCATGACGCGAAATCCTGCTGTAACTGGTCGCGGTTTATGGCCGTCAGCAGACGGGCAGCAGCGGGTGGAATATAGCGCAGCGGTGAATGCAGCAGAGCCAGCAGCAGCACGCCGCCGCGTAGTTCGCTGTGCTGCATCTGGGCCGAGGCCAGCAGCCATGACTCCTTGAGCCATTCGACCAGCATCGGGGAGAAGCTGGGATAGCCTTCGGCGGAACGTCCGCTGGGATAACTCTCCACGGTCAGCGCCTGGCGTAGCTCCTCCGCACTGATGCCTGTGCGTTCGGTAATTACCCTTACGTCGTTGCGCGGGATAGCCAGCATCTGCAACAGCACATGGGCAACGGTGATCTCACTGGCCTGCTGGCTCATACACTCCGAGGCAGCCATTTCCAGCGCCTGTTTTGCAAAGGGGTTAAGCCGCTTTACCAGCGTGGCTAAATCAATCTGGATCATAAGATGTCCTTATCGGAGTAATTTATTGAGCTGATGCAGAATATCCTGTGTCTGGCTGTCCAGACGCAGCAGATAAAACAGATAAAATACGGCCAGCACAACAAGACCGCCGCACATTACATGCCTGATGGTCAGCCGCCGGATTAACTGATAACGCCCGCCCTGTATGTTGTTCTTCTGGTGAAGCAGCGGAAATGGCGCGTCACCGCGCAGTTTGTGCAGGGCATGGTGCAGGCGCTGGTAGATCCGCTCAAATTCATCTTGTTGCTGAATGGCAACCTTGTAGCGCCCGCGAAAGCCGAGCGAAAAACAGAGATATAAAAATTCCAGCAGATCCTGGTAACGTACCGGCTCCCGGATCAGGCGTTCGAGCAGGATAAACACTTTCTCGCCGCCCCAGGCTTCGTTATGAAAATGAACCAGCAGCGACTGTTTGATCCATTCGTTTTTGTTGGACCAGCCGTTGCCCAGCGCCGCTTCGTCAATAAACGTGCAGAGAATGTAGCGGAACGAAACAATGACGCCCGGCTCGTAACCCTGCTCCTGGAGTAGTTGTTCCACAGCCTGGACATCGGTTACCACCTGGGCAAACAGATGTTCCGGCATGGCCTGGCTGTTCATGGTGGACAGACGCATCACCATGCCGAGCATCGGCGTGGCGGCGTCAATCATTGGGTTCAGGCTGTTGCCGCGAAGGGCGAGACGGTACTGACGTCCTGATGTTCCGCTCTCCGGCTCCATGGGAAAAACCGACGGTTCACCCATATCGCTGATATCGCTCATTCACTTATCCCCTTATCGCCCAGAGCTGAAGGTTCAGATCGGGGAAGGTGCCGGAGATATGCAGCGCCAGCGCGCCCGCTTTTATCACGTCCTGCCAGGCTGGGGTGCCTTTTTCCAGTTCGAAGTAAACATAACCTTCATGCCAGGGCAATTGACGCGGCGCAGCGGTAAGCGTGTGCAGTGGAATACCCGGCACCTGCACGCTGACCACGCTGCGGATTTTGTCGGTAGCGGCCACTTTCGACTGCTGGATGAACTGGCGCTGCACCTGGTCGTAGGGCATCCTGGCGCGCACTGCCAGTACCAGCTTGCAGGACTGCAACAGTGTGGGATCGCTGATGGTGGCGATCCAGGTCCCCTCTGAAAAGAACAGCGGCAGATTCTGCGCACGCGGTACCAGCACGGTATTGAGTGCGCGCCGCAGTTCCGGAATTACTGTTCTGGTGAAGGTCGCGGTAAGATCCCGGTGATTATACGGCTCCACGGTGCAGGGCAGGCGATTACCTTCGGTGAAGGTCATCAGTTCTCCCAGCAGCCCCACCAGATCCCGGTAGAAGGCTTCCGGATGCAGCGTGTGCAGTTGGGAACGATGCGTGAACTGCATTTGATGGCGGTTAAGCATCTGCAACATCATAAATTCGGCCACATCGGCGATCCCGCTCTGTTCAGGCGAACCGATGCGCCCGGCCAGGTCGGCGGCGCGGGTGGCAAGTAGCCCCTGCACCTCGCCGGAGAATGCCCCGAGCAACCCGCTGACACGGACGGCCTGAATGGTGGGAATAAAGGTGTTGTCCAGCACCAGTGCGCCGGTAGCATTTTTATTGAGGATACGGCACAGGGGGAGGGTCACCATCGCGCTGAGATCATCTGCGCCGCTGACTATCCTGGGGATCAACTGCCCCAGACCGACCGGCTGTTCGTCGCCTTCGTCAGTGTGAAAATCACGGACGCGGGTATGGGTGAGGCGGTAACGCTCCGTACCCTGACCGGCGCTGTGCAACCCCTGGATTTCATTGATCACGTCGCTGATTACAGGCAGCGCCAGATAAATATTGTGGCTCTCTTTCGATGAAAGGGTTCCCGGCTGGAAAGGTTCCGGCAGCAGATCCTGGTCGGGAATGCTGAATACGGTGCCGTCAGGCATACAGCCCGCCGCACGGTCAATCATGATTTTGCCCTGGGCAAGCAGTTCGGTATTGATGGAGAGTTCCGTAAAGCCCCAGAAAAAATCACCCTGAGCATCCAGACGACGGGTCAGCAGGTACTCGCAGTGACGCTGCTGTTGCTGAAAATGCTGCGGCAGGGCAAACAGCCCTTCCTGCCAGATCACCTTGTTTTTCATTGTTGCCATCGTCAGTTTTCCTCTTTTTTCATCTCAATCGCACTGGCGCGGATATGCACCAGCAGGCGATAGTGGTGGCCGATACTTTCTACCGGCTCAATTTGTTTCCATTCTGTGGCCTGGTCGTCTGAAAAATAGGCAATGACACCGATATAACCGGTTTTCTCATCCAGCTTGATCGGCGGCAGTGTTTTTACGGTGTCCGGCAACAGGTTGAAGTCCTGATGATCGATATAGTTTTTTCCCAGCACGTCGGGCAGTGCGGTGGTGGCAACCTGGTCGTAGTCGGCGGCCTGGAATTTAGAGTCATCACTCAGATAAACCAGTTGAACATCCACCGGCGCGGCTTCACCGTCCGCCGTCAGGTTGCTGTCCGGCTCGGTCAGCAGCGTGACGGTCAGCTCGGTTGCCTGATCCATCAGCTTTCCGACCTGAATATCCGGATTGCGGATCACCTGACTGATTTTTTTCGCTGTTTCACAGCCACTTAACGCAACGCTCATCAGAACGCAGGCCAGAAACACCTTGCCGTTCATGCTTCCGGCTCCCGCTGTTTTTCGCGCAACACCCGGTCATAGACCTGGGCATAGACTTCATTGAACAGCATTTCGAATCCCTGCTGGCGGCTGGAGGCCAGTTCATCGTAATAGTTGCGGTACATCTGCCATGCCCAGGCGTCGTCCATTTTCTGGCGTAGCTCATGGCTGCGGCGGTACTGTGCAAAGCGGCGCATCAGGTTGCCCGGTGAGAAGGCGTCCAGCATGACACGCAACGCTTCCACAATCGCCGCCCGGTTGGCCTCTTCATGATGCCGGATGTTGCGCAGGCTTTCGGCGATGGCCGCAGGTGCTGCGAGATGTACCGGGCTTTTACCCTCGGCGAACATGACGTTCAGCGCGGTGGCATAGTCCATATCAAGGCGCAACGGGTTGTCTTCCAGTGGACGCAGGTGTTTATCCGACAGGCTGTTCTGTTGTTGTTGCAGACTCAGCAATCCCTTAATGGCGGCCTGCAACGCCCGTCCGGCCTCTTCGAGAAACTCATCCGCATCCTGAGAATTGTGCAGCGTCAGCGGACACTCCATACCGCGCAGTAGCGGGGTTACGGCCAGGTGGTACTGCGCCATGGCAGAAAATTCATCGCCGTCCTCATGACGGGCATTGCCGGGCGGCAGATCCATAAACGGCGTATTGATCCCGTTTGCACCTGTCAGATCGGAGGCGGGGGCAACGGGCCGGGAAACGCGTGGGGCGATCGGATCATCTGCCACCATCAGGCTTTCCGTCTGGAGTGCCTGGAGCGGATCGCTGGAAAAACCGTGCGCCACCGTGGGGGCAAGCTGATGCTGGAACGGCATTCCCGGATACGCCGGTTGTCCCTCGGTGGTCAACAGGGTGTCCGCCAGACTGTCGCGGTTCATTACAATCGTTTCCGGGGTCGCCATCCGCTCGTCATAGGTAACAGCTGCACCGTCATGCAGAAACACTTTCAGCGCCAGTGCGCCGAGCTGAATCTCATCGCCCTGGCGCAGGCGGATCAGCGAATTGGAAGAGACCGGGGCCTGATTAATCATCAGTCCCGGCGTTAGGCACCGCAGGCAATAGGCTCCGTCGTGCCGGATAACGGTACAGGCACGCGCAGCAATGTTTCCCGCCCGGTCCTGTACCTGCCAGTGACATTCCGGCATATGACCAATATCACCGCCGTTTTCGCTGAACAGGCATTTTGCGGCGCGTCCGCTTTCCAGTTCGTTGCCATTCATCACCTGTAAAGTCAGTGAGGCCTGGCGGGATTGCTGTTTTTCCTCAGCCATAAGTGGTTCCATAGAATTATTCCCTGATTCGGATTGTGATGGCGGGCGGTACTTTCGGCTGACCAATAAAGCTGGTTCTGCCGAGGCGGGAGCTGGCCGAATCGCCAAGGCGCATCCCTTTAGCCTGCTGTGGTGCCAGGCACAGCCGTAAATCCCAGGCAAACTGGTCGCGCAGAATAAAAGAAAGGAACATGGTCAGCGGCAGGTGATTTTCGCCATCGGGTAAAAATGAGAGATAACGCTCCCGCGACAGGTTGCCAATCTGCAACAGAAATTTTCCGCTGCGATCCGGCACCCGTGCGCCGAGGGTAAAATTAACGCCAAGTATGGAGCGTCCCGGAATATGTTCAGCCGTTTTTCCTTTCGGATTTCGTACACCAAGCCGGTTCTGGTGTGCCGGATCAATGGCGACTTTACGCAGTTGCCAG
This sequence comes from Escherichia sp. MOD1-EC4550, assembly GCF_963876935.1. NCBI lineage: Bacteria > Pseudomonadati > Pseudomonadota > Gammaproteobacteria > Enterobacterales > Enterobacteriaceae > Escherichia > Escherichia sp. MOD1-EC4550. Next base: position 6,852 of record NZ_CAWNSE010000021.1, on the reverse strand, counting down.
CGTTCAATGGTGACATCCGGCAAATCAAAACAGTGCGACACCAGATTACAGATAACCTCCGGCGCGCGGCCTGGTGTTGCCAGAATTCCGGCGTAAGCCAGCATTTTGCTGTGGTTAATGGCAAGCCTGTCGCGCACGCTCTGATTACCCAGCCCGACCAGCGCGTACATGCGCTGTGAAAAGGTGTCAGTGCCGCCATTACGAAAGCAGATGTAGTAGCGGTATTTGCGCCAGGCATGATAGGCAAACTGTGTCCAGCGGTGGCTGAACAGATCGAGAAATTCTTTAAGGCCGTCTTCGTTCTGTGCGGACTCCTGCGCCATCTGATCCAGATAATAGCCCGGTAGCGGCGACTGGCTGCCGGAAAAGCCCAGGAAACGGGTTTGCAGTACATACTGTCCGTTCTGGCTACGGGAAAGCGCACTCAGGTCCGTACCCGGAAAACCGATACTGGCGTCAGAGCTGAAACGCACGATCTCTTGGGTAGGCTCGGTACGCAGGGAAATATCCTGGCCCGGTGCGCCATACCGACGGTACAGCGCCTCCATCAGCACATAGAAATTGCAGTTGCGCACATCCGCCGATAACGGCGGTTTCGCCGCTATATAAGGGCGTGCTGACCCATTTTCTCCTGCCATTCCCAGGCCTCCTGACTTTCCGTGTTGATGATTTTCAGACAGTGGTACGAATTGATGCTGGCGTAGAGAGCAAAAAAGTGCGAGAGCACTGTACCAAGAAGATAAATTTCACCTTCGCAGATAAATGGATCGGGACGTATCCACAGCGTGGTCGCCAGCCCGCGAACCGGCACGCCTTTAAACAACCTGTCAACAGGTTTGGTTTCGAGTTTTTCTATGGCATCCAGTTTCTGGCGCGACAGTCTGGCCCGCTGCGGATGGTGAGCGCCTGGCAGGTCGAAGGTCCGCAGGATCTGGATCAGTGTCTCCCTGTCCAGCAGGGAGAGGTAGTTCAGGTTCATCGCGGAAATCAGCGACCAGTGCATGTCGCCGTCCGTGACTGGCCAGAGCGGCTGCGTCGGGCGTGTGACATTATGAAATGAGGCCACCGCCGGGTTTTTGTTGACGGCCACGCAGATATCGCCGATATGCAGCCGAGCAGGGATCATACGGTTGGTACAGATTAATGACGTGGTGATCACATCATCATTAAACCGTGAGCTGTCCGGAATGCTGCCGTCCGCATGGACAAAGGCGATACTATGTTCAAGCCCGCGGTGAAACAGGGATGTTTTAGTCCGGTGATGCCAGTAGACGACTTCCCGCTGGCGGCTGTACTCCATCTGGTGCTGGAAACTTTCAAATTCGGGCCAGACACGCGCCTGGCTGCCAGGGTTGGATTCAGTACCTGAAACTTTGACTTTGCTGGTGACTGTGCTTATCTGAAAAATGTCATAAGCGTCGGGATGCCGGTGGCTGGCGCGCAGCGGGTATTCCGCTATCCGCCCATCAGGCCTGACGGGTTCCGCATAATGCGTAAACAGGTTAATGGCTGGCGTACAGTGCAGACGCAGTGAGTCCTGGCGTAGCTTGATGTCGGCAGGTAACGGGCGGTTAAAGTGCAGGCGCAGCGTAAACGCGCTGACCGGGAAATCGTCCGGTAGTGGCGCAACATCGCGCAGATGGAAAAAAAAGAAGGCTTCGGGATAGCAGAAATACTCCTGGAGTACCCGATAGCCGCTGTGGACATTTTTCGGCCACGGCAGCAGGGCGTCCTGGTTTTCAAATCCGGCGGCCTCCAGCCACAGATCCGGCAGCGGCAGGCGGTACTCTCCGGCAATCAGTTCCGCATCCATCAGGCATTCGCAAAACCACAGATAAAGCTGGTGTCGGGTATAATCGTCTTCATTACCCAGCCAGAACGTTATTTTGTTCAGGTCAAGCATGGCGGGGGAGACATTGTTATCTGCGGTAAAACTGATATCTATGATGCCTTCTTTCAGGCTGCTGGCGTTGCGGGTGTCGAGAATGCGCAGTGGTTGCAGCCAGATATCGCGCGCCAGCGTGAAATGACAGGCTACGGAAGAAACGATTTTATCATGATTGTCAGACAGCACCTTCTGAGCAGCCAGGGCGGACTTTTCTGAGCGGCTTCTGATCAGTTCATTACGGCAGACCTGAACAGGGACTTTTAACTGATCGGTTTTGGGTTCATAGGCAATAACCGTCATGGCCGGAACCGGGCGTAAATAGTTTGCCCACAGCATACGGATTAGCCCATGGGTGAATTCGGGGAATTCGTCCTCAAGTTTCTGACGCAGGCTGCCGGACATAAAGGCAAAGGCTTCCATCAGTCGCTCCACGTCCGGATCACCCTCTTTCTCGGCCAGAAAGTGGGCCAGATGTGGTTTTTCCTGCGCCAGCAGTTTGCCAAGCTGGCGAAGATAATCCAGCTCTTCGCGGTAGTAACGTTCTTCAAAAGCCACAGAGATCACTCCACACAATAGCGTTGATGATTGTCCAGCAAAATGTCAAATTCAAACACTCCCCTGGTTTCGCTGACATCGACCGTAGCCACAATATGAAAACGCAGTTCCACAGGGGCGTATTCATCCGGTGCAGCAGCCGTAACAACAACATCGGTAATACGAGGTTCGTAATGTAAAATGCACTGGCTAATGGACTTACGGATTTCTCGTCTGAAATCGCTGGAGGCCAGCGATTCATCATTTAAATCAGTAATCCCCAGCTCTGGTGAGCCATAACAACTGCCGGAGCGGGTATTCAGGACCTGTCGCAGGTTACGTCTGATGGAACGTATCAGTGCTTCTTTTGGATTCTGGTATGAAGGCGGGTTTGCCGCCTCACGGATACGTTCAAAAAGACTGCCGGTTGGCCCTGAATCCCGTCTTTGCATCGGATTATTCCTTATCCAGTCGCCCGACCAGGCTCAGGTCGAAACTGGCCCCCATGTATTTAAAATGCGGTCTGACAGAAATCGCGACCTGGTACCAGCCCGGCTCACCATCCACATCCAGTACCTCGATCTTCGCCTGACGCAATGGCCGGTGGCTACGGACTTCGGCAGGGGGATTCTCCTGGTCGGCCACATACTGGCGAATCCAGGTGTTCAGCTCGCGCTCCAGATCACTGCGTTCTTTCCATGAGCCAAGCTGTTCGCGCTGAATTACCTTGATGTAATGCGCTAACCTACTAATAACAAACAAGTATGGAAGCTGGGTGCCGAGTTTGTAGTTGGTCTCCGCAGCCTTGCCTTCGGGGGTTTTGGGGAATTTTTTGGGTTTCTGCACCGAGTTGGCCGAGAAAAAGCACGCATTATCAGACCCTTTACGCATGGTCAGTGTGATAAAGCCTTCTTCCGCCAGCTCATACTCTCTCCGGTCAGTGATCAACACTTCAGTCGGAATTTTTGCCTGCATTTGCCCCATGGATTCATACAGATGCACCGGGAGGTCTTTGACTGCGCCGCCGCTGGAAGGGCCAATGATATTGGGACACCAGCGATATTTAGCAAAACTTTCAGCCAGGTTCGCAGCTAGTAAAAACGAGGTGTTCCCCCACAAATAAGACTCGTGACTCTGGCTGACGTCTTCATGGTAACGGAAGGTTCTGGCTGGGTTCTCATCTGGCGAGTAAGGGTGACGCAGCAGGAACCGGGGGGCAGTCAGCCCCAGGTAGCGTGAATCTTCAGATTCACGCAAGGCACGCCAGCGGGAATAGGCCGGGCCTTCAAAGATGGCTCCTGGTTCTTTGATCCCTGGTAGCTCTGTCCATGAGTCCAGACCGAAAAATTCGGATGATACTGATGAGAGGAACGGGCTGTGCGCCATCGCACTGACCTGGCTGATATATTTCAGCAACTTCATATCCGGCGTGGTGTTCTTAAAGGCAAAGTTGCCGATTACCGCCGCCACTGGCTCACCGCCAAATTGTCCGTAACCGCTTGAATATACATGCTTGTAATATGCAGACTGCGTGATTTCTGGTGCAAATTCGAAATCATCCAGCAGTTCTTCCTGAGTGACATTCAGGAAATGGACCTTGATGTTTTCCCGTGTATCCGCGCGTTCAACCAGCAGTTTCAGCGAGCGCAGCAGGGATTCCAGTTCCTGAAACTCCGGGGCATGAATAATGGCATCCATCTGCCTGCTGGTTCGGGCATCAATATCAGCAATCATGGCGTCAACGGCCAGGATATTGATAGGTTCAGCGCTACTGTCGCCCTGTAACATGGCGGCAATAAAGGCGCTCACGCCCTGGCGGGTAATATCGTAGCTTTCTGATTTAGGCTGGACGCGGGTTTGCGCCATGATTTCATCAAGCAGAGATGGGGGCGCGGCGGTTTGCGACGCGCTGACGGGAGCAATATCTTCCTTTACTGACATACTGAAAATCCTTCTGTGAAAATTATTTCTGAACGGCGATACCCAGTTCTTGGATCAGCTGCTCGCGGCTGTCTTCGTTTTCCAGTAGCGCCTGAAGTTGTGCGCGGAAGGCCGGAATATTGCCTAGTGGAGACTTAAGTGCGACCAGAGCTTCACGCAATTCGAGCAGATGTTTTATTTCTGGTACCTGGCTGGCAATATGGTCCGGAGAAAGGTCATCCATAGATTTGACTTTCAGGTTGACGTACATTTGCTCATTGGGTGCGTCACTGAGTTCAGCCGGAACAACAAACTCCCGTTCAATGTCAGCTTCTGAAATGACTGCGTTGAGGTTATAGCGGTTGATAGCAATGGCAGTTCGCTCATCCAACGGCGTGTTATCTGGTTTCCCTTTCAGATTGCCGGTGATCAATAAATTCAGCGGCAATTCGATATCAGCAGCCACCCCATCAACTTTTGGTGTATACCGAACGCTGATTCTTTCTTTCGGCGCGACACTGCCGCCATTGTTGTTCATTTTGCTCATAAAAATGTTCCCGTTCAGGCCATGAGCACAGCATTTTCGTACTGCATAAAAATACCGACAATACCGTTTCAGTGGCAGTTAGATAATGTAATTTTCCTTCTGTTGTGATCAGCATTCTACTCATGAAATAAAATATTAAAAGAACTTTTTATATTTCCGAAAGAGATGTACTCTTCCTTATTAATACATTATAGTGAAATAGATTTTGGTATTTATAGACTTGATGAATATAATTTTATGGCCAATAAAATGCTATAATGTGTTGATTTATATGTATTTATTAAATTGATTAATAAGTTTTATGTATGGTTTTATCAATTAATTAATTGCTGGTAATACATTATAAGGAATTCCTTTAAGGAATGTCTTAATTGCGTGCCGGAACGATGGCGGAGTAAGTGTCGTAATAATTTGTTTTTGACGCAGCTGTGGATTTTTATGGGGGGAAGGATACGTTATGGATAATTCTGCTGTTGAAGTTGATATATTTTTAGCTTATGTGACCGTGTTCTGAAATTGACTAAAAATATATTTAAACACAATAAAAGAGTTTTTCAGTAGGTGCTAATTACGTGTGCCTGTAACTCGAATAAAGAAAAGGGTGTGGTTCCTGATGTGAGCCGCATCACACTCTAACCCGTCGGGGATTAACGACGGGTTGTTCGTAAAACAGCAGTTGATAATTTCACAAGGAGTTCATAAATGCCAACCCCATGTTACATTTCAATTACAGGTCAGACCCAAGGGAACATCACTGCCGGTGCTTTCACCGCAGATTCTGTCGGCAATATCTACGTGCAGGGACACGAAGATGAAATGCTGGTGCAGGAGTTTCTGCATAACGTTACTGTTCCAACCGATCCACAGTCTGGTCAACCTTCCGGGCAGCGCGCGCACAAACCGTTCATTTTCACCGTGGCGCTGAACAAAGCCGTTCCGCTGCTGTACAACGCGCTGGCCTCCGGTGAAATGCTGCCGAAAGTGGAACTGCACTGGTGGCGTACTTCTGTTGAAGGCAAGCAGGAGCACTACTTCACCACACGTCTTACTGATGCGACGATTGTGGACATGAACCTGCACATGCCGCACTGCCAGGACCCTGCACAGCGTGAGTTTACGCAATTGCTCGCAGTATCACTGGCATACCGTAAGGTTGAGTGGGAGCACATCAAATCCGGTACTTCTGGTGCCGATGACTGGCGTGCACCGCTGGAAGCATAAATCTGAGTCAACAACATCCTGCCTTCGTGCAGGATGTTGTTTTTGTACGTGTAAAAAATGAGTGTCAGTAAGGAGTTACGCTTTCATGAGGGAGATGGCGGATGCCGGAAACCCGGGCGGTAGCGTACCTGAAAATGTAAAGATGAGTGTAACGCTGCACTGGCACCCTTTGCTGCATGGTGGGAATCATTTGGTCCGTGAATAAATCAGGGAGGTCATTATGTCCTTAAAAGGCCTGCGCTTTACGCTGGAGGTTGACGGCCAGGAGCCGGACACCTTTGCGGTGGTGAGCTTCCGGTTAATCCAGAACCAGTCATATCCGTTTGTGATGAGTGTGGATGTCGCCAGCGACTCTTTTATGCAGACGGCAGAGATGCTGCTGGAGAAGAAGGCAACGCTGACCATCTGGCAGGGCGTCATCCCGCTGCGTTATGTCACCGGCGTGGTGGCGGGTTTTGGCATGCAGGAGAATAACGGCTGGCAGATGCGTTATCACCTGCGTATTGAGCCGCCGTTATGGCGGTGCGGGCTGCGGCAGAACTTCCGTATCTTCCAGCAGCAGGATATCCGGACGATATCGGCCACGTTACTGAACGAGAACGGCGTCACGGAGTGGACGCCGCTGTTTTATGAGGACCATCCGGCGCGGGAATTCTGTGTCCAGTACGGGGAAAGCGACCTGACGTTTCTGTCCCGGCTGTGGGCGGAGGAGGGAATTTTCTTCTTTGAGCGGTTTGCGGCG
>NZ_CAWNSE010000020.1:0-19394 GCF_963876935.1 Escherichia sp. MOD1-EC4550 | reverse complement strand
AGGCGCATTTGAAAAACCTCCGGCTATGCCGGAGGATATTTATTGCGTAACCAGACGGCGTAATCGCGACACATCTACCGTTTTTTCTGCCTCTGCCAGACTCCAGGCGTTTTGTAGATTCAGCCACATTTGCGGCGAACTGCCGATCACCACAGAAAGTTTAATCGCCATTTCTGGCGTCAACGCGGCTTTTCCGGTCAGCAATCGGCTTGCCGTTGAGGGCGCAATTTCCATTGCTCTGGCAAACTCGCGCAGGCTGACGTTCAGCTCGTCCAGTGATTCCTGAATAATGTCCCCCGGGCGGGGATGATTGGCCATTTTCATCAGTGATAGTCCTCGTAATCCAGTATGTATGCATCGCCATTGACGAATTCAAATGTGATTCGCCAGTTGCCCGAGACAGATATCGCCCAAATTCCATCACGATCGCCGCTTAACGGGTGTAGTCGGTAGCCGGGCATATCGATATCAGCAAGACAGCTTGCTGCATCAATCACAGCGAGTCGGTGGCGTAATCGTTTGATTTGCGTCGGTATAACGCCGGAGGTTTTGCCGAGAAGAAACAAGTCACGCAATCCCTTGTGTCTGAAATTCATTATCATCTCTTCATCCTTGTTCCCTCGAAAGGAACACTATCACTATTGTTCCGTGCAGCGCAACAAATTTCGCTACGTTTTCGCGAATTGTGAGGGGAAAGATGGGGGAGGAAAAGAAGAAGAGTGAAATTGCGGAAAGCGTCTCGCAAAACAGGCTGCGACCCGAACATGGCAGTCGCAGCAAAGGCTTCTTAGCGGCGGAAATCAATCACCATACGGCCACGGATTTTGCCTTCTTCCATCTCAGTAAAGATGGTGTTGATGTCCGCTAACGGACGCAGGGCAACTTTTGGCACCACTTTACCTTCGGCGGCAAACTGGAAGGCTTCGGTGAGATCCTGGCGCGTGCCGACTAGCGAACCGACCACTTCAATACCATCCAGCACCAGCCGTGGGATGTCCAGGCTCATAGACTCCGGCGGCAGACCGACAGCCACAACACGACCGCCTGCACGAACGGCATCGACCGCTGAGTTAAACGCAGCTTTAGCTACCGCGGTCACCACCGCTGCGTGAGCGCCACCGGTTTTCTCCTGCACAATTTTGGCGGCGTCTTCGGTGCGTGAGTTAATCGCTAAATCTGCACCCATTTCGGTTGCCAGTTTCAACTGCTCATCATTGACATCAATGGCGATCACTTTTGCATTAAAGACATTTTTCGCGTATTGCAGGGCGAGGTTGCCCAGACCGCCAAGACCGTAGATAGCAATCCACTGTCCTGGACGAATTTTTGACAGTTTTACTGCTTTGTAGGTGGTGACACCCGCGCAGGTAATGCTGCTGGCCGCCGCGGAGTCCAGGCCATCGGGCACTTTAACCGCGTAATCGGCGACCACGATGCACTCTTCCGCCATGCCGCCATCAACGCTGTATCCGGCATTTTTAACTGAACGGCAGAGCGTTTCGTTACCACTGTTACAGTATTCGCAATGACCGCAACCTTCGTAAAACCACGCCACGCTGGCGCGATCGCCTGGTTTTAATGAGGTAACGCCGGGGCCAACTTCTGCCACCACACCAATACCTTCGTGTCCCAGAATTACGCCGGTTTTGTCACCAAAATCGCCATTCTTCACATGAAGATCGGTATGACACACACCACAACACTCCATTTTCAGCAGGGCTTCGCCATGTTTCAGTGAGCGCAGTGTTTTATCTGTAACGTCAACATGATGATCCTTCGTAACAACTGCAGCCTTCATAGTTCCTCCTTTTCGGATGATGTTCTGCATAGCAGGTGAGGCAAATGAGATTTATTCGCCACTACCCAGTATGGATGAGATCTGAAAAAGGAAGAGGAAAATTGCCCGGTAGCAGTCACTACCGGGCGCAGGCTTAGATGGATGTACGGCGGTAGTCGCGGTATTCGGCTTGCCAGAAGTTATCATCAATGGCCTGTTGCAGAGCTTCGGCGGAGGTTTTCACCGCCACGCCTTGCTGCTGCGCCATTTTGCCAACCGCAAACGCAATTGCGCGGGAGACTTTCTGAATATCTTTCAGTTCCGGCAGTACCAGACCTTCGCCGTTCAGGACCAGCGGCGAATATTGAGCAAGCGTTTCACTTGCCGACATCAGCATCTCATCGGTGATACGTGACGCGCCGGAAGCAATAACACCCAGCCCGATGCCAGGGAAAATGAAGGCGTTGTTACACTGGGCGATGGGGTAGATTTTATCTTTCCATACCACCGGATTAAACGGACTGCCGGTGGCGACCAGCGCGTTACCTTCGGTCCATGCGATAATGTCCTGCGGTGTGGCTTCCACACGTGAAGTCGGGTTAGACAGCGGCATCACGATCGGACGCGGGCAGTGTTTGTGCATCTCACGGATGATCTCTTCCGTAAACAGCCCGGTCTGTCCTGAGACGCCAATCAGAATATCCGGTTTGACATTGCGCACCACATCAAGCAGTGACAGCACATCGCTGTCAGTATCCCAGTCACTGAGATTTTCGCGCTTCTGCACCAGTTTAGTCTGGAAAGGCAGCAGATTCGGCATCTTGTCGGTGAGCAGACCAAAGCGATCGACCATAAAGACTTTCTGCCGCGCCGTTTCCTCGCTTAATCCTTCACGCTGAGTCTGGGCAATGATCATTTCGGCAATGCCGCATCCCGCTGAACCTGCGCCGAGGAAGACAATCTTTTTCTCGCTTAACTGACCACCTGCCGCGCGACTTGCTGCGATCAGCGTGCCTACCGTTACCGCCGCGGTGCCCTGAATGTCATCGTTAAAAGAACAAATTTCATTGCGATAGCGGTTAAGTAACGGCATCGCATTTTTTTGTGCGAAGTCTTCAAACTGCAACAGCACGTCCGGCCAGCGTTGTTTCACAGCCTGGATAAATTCATCAACGAATTCATAGTATTCGTCGTCAGTAATACGTGGATTACGCCAGCCCATATACAGCGGATCGTTAAGCAGCTGTTGGTTATTCGTCCCGACATCCAGCACCACCGGAAGGGTATACGCCGGGCTGATGCCGCCACAAGCGGTATAGAGCGACAGTTTACCGATCGGAATGCCCATCCCGCCGATGCCCTGGTCACCAAGCCCCAGAATACGTTCGCCGTCAGTCACCACAATCACTTTAATATTATGGTTCGGCACGTTTTGCAGAATATCGTCCATATTGTGGCGGTTCTGGTAAGAGATAAACACGCCGCGTGAACGGCGGTAGATCTCAGAAAAACGCTCACAGGCTGCGCCGACGGTTGGGGTATAAATAACAGGCATCATCTCATCAAGATGATTGTTTACCAGACGGTAGAAGAGGGTTTCGTTGGTGTCCTGGATGTTACGCAGGTAGATGTGTTTGTCGATTTCGGTTTTGAATCCCTGATACTGGATCCATGCGCGTTCCGCTTGTTCTTCGATGGTTTCGACCACTTCCGGCAGTAACCCCAGCAGGTTGAAGTTACGGCGTTCTTCCATGCTGAAGGCACTGCCTTTATTCAACAACGGAAATTCCAACAGTACAGGGCCAGCGTAAGGAATATAAAGCGAACGCTGTTTTTTTGTTTTTGGTTCCATGTCACTCACTCTTTTTTGAATATCCATCCCTGGGGTGCTTTTATCGTCTTTGCTTTACCGCCAGGGCGTCGGCTCCAAGTATAAAGCAGTTAAAAACAAAAACACCATTGCGCAGGCAATGGTGTTTAATCGTCATTGAGGACTGATGGTTATGAATTACTTTTCAGCGGGGCGTTTTCTGCCGGTTGGGTTATTTACCACGCTGGATTTGTCACCTTCGGTAACTATTTTGCGCTGGTTAGAAATTTTATGGTCCAGTCCAAGAATATGACGTGCCTGACGGTTCGATTTCATTTTAACTCCTCAATCCTGTTGCTAGTTTTAAGGACAACATCGCCGTAGCGAAGAAACACGTGCTAAACCCCTAAATTAGGTTGCCGATCAAGCATAGCACCTTAAAGCGTAGGGTGCTGGCCACTGACCACATAATTGATCGTTTGCTGGTAGATATCATTGAGGATGTCGTTATCAGAAGCTTCCACCCATTTGGTCAGCTCCATGAGAATGTCATCTTCAGTGACAACACCGTGTTCTGCCCGAAGGCCTTGCTCAATGGCATTAACCAGAGCGGGTTCTGCTGTTGAATTTTCTGCCTGATAATAAGTAAACATAGTGATTCTCCGTGTCTGTGTATTTATGGTGTCTGCTACGGATCGCAGATTTATAAAGCACATTCAGCATGGCAAATATTTGCCGCTTCGTTGTTAAGATTAGTCCTGGTTGATGATTTTTATATTTTAACTCCATGATATTGATGGGATTATTATTGGGTGAGTTGATTGATATTGATGCAATATCTCTTGAGTTATATATTCCCGGTTATCTATTGTGGGAATTTTATTTAAGTACATAGATAATATTTTCGCCGGATTCTATTCGGAATATCCCGCTTATCCTCATGCTGTTTCTCACGTAGTCTATAATTTCCTTTTTAAGCCCACAGGAGAGCAACAATGACAATCCATAAGAAAGGTCAGGCACACTGGGAAGGCGATATCAAACGCGGGAAGGGAACAGTATCCACCGAGAGCGGCGTGCTGAACCAACAGCCGTATGGATTTAACACGCGTTTTGAAGGCGAAAAAGGAACCAACCCTGAAGAACTGATTGGCGCAGCGCATGCCGCATGTTTCTCAATGGCGCTTTCATTAATGCTGGGGGAAGCGGGATTCACGCCAACATCGATTGATACCACCGCCGATGTGTCGCTGGATAAAGTGGATGCCGGGTTTGCGATTACTAAAATCGCCCTGAAGAGCGAAGTTGCCGTGCCGGGTATTGATGCCTCTACCTTTGACGGCATTATCCAGAAAGCAAAAGCAGGATGCCCGGTTTCTCAGGTACTGAAAGCTGAAATTACGCTTGATTACCAGTTGAAATCATAAAGCGTTGCCGGATGACGCGTCAGGCGCGTGATTGCCTGATGCGTTGTTAGCGTCTCTACAGCGCCCGCCAGCACCTGATCTCACGTCCGTCCTCCCGCGTCGTGAATGATTGCCGAACTTCACATCCGCTGGTTGCCAGGGGGCAACGTTCGCGGAAAAAACAGCCCGGCGGCAACGTGCGGTTTCCTGGTAGTTCCGTTTTACGCAATGCCCATTCTTCCTCCAGCGGTTTATCAATGGCGGGGAGGGAATCCAGCAATAATCGGGTGTATGGATGTGCCGGAGCTGTCAGCACCTGTTGCGCGTCTCCTAGTTCCACAATCTGTCCGAGATACATCACCGCCACCCGATCGCTCATATGACGTATCACCGAGACATTGTGTGAAATCAGCACATAAGTCAGCCCGCGATTTTCCTGTAGCGTTACCAGTAAATTGAGGATCTGCGCCTGGACGGAGATATCCAGCGCCGAGGTGGGCTCATCAAGCACAATCACGTCAGGCTGCGAAGAGAGTGCTCTGGCAATGGCGATACGTTGCCGCTGCCCGCCTGAGAACGCATGAGGCAAGCGGTCGAGATACTCCGGACGAATACCCACCTGCACAGCCAGCTCCTCTGCCAACGCTCGCCGCTGTTGTTCACTACTACGCTTAGCAATCCAGAGCGGTTCCGTGATGATGCGCCACACCGGTAAGCGCGGATTAAGCGAAGAGAGCGGGTCCTGAAACACCATCTGCATAATGCGTTGTGATCCTGAACGGATGTACTGCCCGTGGCTCGGTTGCAGCATACCCATTAAAAGCTGTGCGAGGGTGCTTTTGCCGCAGCCTGACTCACCGACGATCCCTAAGGTTTCACCACGACGGATCTGTAAATCAATACCATTGATGGCATGAACATGTTCCGTAGTTTTACCAAGCCAGTTTTTTCGGGCCGGGAAATTGATATGGACGTCGCGTAACGTTAATAACGTGTCAGACACTAATGACCTCCTGCTGAGGATACCAACAGGCGCAGCGGTGGTTGTTGTCACCACACGCTGTCAGCGCCGGGACGTTTTCACACTGTGTACCTGCCGCATAGCAACGATCGCGAAAAGCGCAGCCGTCAGGCAAATGGGTGAGGTTTGGTACCGTCCCTGGAATGGCGGGTAATGGCTGGCGTGGTATTCCATGTTCCGGTGCGCATTGCAGCAAACCAATGGTATACGGATGCCGGGGATGATGGATAACGTCTGCCGTCATACCGCTCTCGATCACGCTTCCGGCATACATCACGTAAACGCTATCGCACAGTTGCGACACCACGGCCATATCATGGCTGATGAACAGTACCGCAGTTCCACTGGCGCGGGCTTTATGTTTAAGCAGACGCAGTACCTGCAACTGTACCGTGACGTCCAGCGCCGTAGTCGGTTCGTCGGCAATAATCAATTGCGGCTCGCAGGAGAATGCCAGCGCAATCATTACCCGCTGGCGCATACCACCTGAAAGCTCAAACGGATAGCGCGATATAACTTCCACGGCATCCGGGATTTGCATCTCTTCCAGCAGGGCAATCGCTTTAGCTCTGGCTTCCCGACGACTTATTGGTTGATGATGCCGGATCACGTCCATCATCTGAAGACCTATTCGACGTGTCGGATTTAGGGCGGTCATCGGTTCCTGAAAGATCATCGCCACTCGTGCGCCGCGCCATTGACGAAGCTGTTTTTCCCGAGCGTTAAGAGCATCTTCTCCCAGCAATGAAATATGTCCCCGATGTACGCAATAACTGCCCGTCGGTAACAGACGCATAATCAACATTGCAGTGACTGATTTACCCGAGCCGGATTCTCCCACCAGACCGACAATTTCACCGCGGTTAATTTTCAATGACACATTGTTGAGCGCGTGAACGTCGCCGTTAAAACCGGAGAAACTCAAATGCAGCTGTTGAATGTCCAGAACGGGTTGGGTCATGACTGCTTTCCTCCTGCTTTCGGGTCAAGCAGATCGCGAATACCATCACCAAAGAGATTGAACCCGACAGCGGTAAGCAAAATCGCTGCCCCCGGAAATGCGCAATACCACCATTGATCGAGCACATAGTTGCGACCATTCGCCACCATCGCCCCCCATTCAGCACTCGGTTGTTGAGCACCCAGGCCAATAAATCCCAACGTGGCGGCCATTAAAATCGCGCTACCAATATCCAGCGATGCCTGCACAATCAGCGGCGGCAGGGAGTTACGTAAAATATGCCAGTTGATCAGATGCCAGCGTGACGCACCAAAGGTTTTCGCCGCCTGAACGTAAGTGTACTGGCGGACAACTAATGTTTGCCCCCGCGCCAGGCGCACATAAAACGGGATTCGCACGATAGCAATCGCCAGCATGGCGTTAAACAAACTCGGTCCAAGTGCGGCAGCCAGCGCCATTGTCAGCACCAGCGAAGGAATCGACAGCATAATGTCCATGATGCGCATGATGATCGCGTCTGCGCGTCCGCCAAGCACACCGGATAGACACCCGAGTAGCGAACCCATCATACCCGCAATGGCGACCACCACTAATCCGGCGAGAATTGATTGCTGACTGCCGACCAGTACGCGGCTAAACAGATCGCGTCCCACTTCATCGGTGCCAAACCAGTGCGCCGCAGAAGGCGGCAAAAGGCGGGCAGTTAAATCAATGGCGTTGGGATCATGCGTCACCAGCCACGGTGAAAAAATCATCATCAATAGCATTAATACAATGATGACTGCGCCGGTCACGGTGAGCGGACTGCCTTTCAGCATCCATACCAGTTTTGCACCGTTAAATCGCGTTTGTTTTGGTGGGCGTACGACGGACGTTTCCTCGCTTAGCATCATTCATCACCTCCACGTCCGATACGCGGATCAATCCACAAATAGAGCAAATCCACCACCAGGTTGACCAGCACATAAGCAAATGAAACCACGACGGCAAAGCCCATCACTGCCGGGAAGTCGAGCGCTTGTATTGATGTTACTACCCATGCACCCATTCCGGGCCAGGCAAAAACGGTTTCGGTGAGCACTGCGCCATACAACAAATCGCCCAGCGCCAGCCCCAATACGGTAATCGAGGGGATCAACGCATTGGGTAGCGCATAACATAAAACGATATACCAGCCGGGCAAGCCGCTGGCCCGGGCGGTACGAATGTAGTCTTCACTCAATTGTTCCAGCATAGCTGAGCGGATCTGGCGAGCGACAATCCCCAGGTGAACGAACGCCAGCGTTAATGCCGGTAAGATGAGATGTTGCAGCGCATTGAAGAAGACTTCACCGTTGCCTTCAAGCAGCGCATCGAGCAGATAAAAGCCGGTAACGTGCGTTGGTGGATCCAGCCAGTCATCAAGCCTTCCGCCGCCGGGAAGAATTTGCAGATGACCATAAAACAGCACAATGACGCCCAGCCCAAGCCAGAACGCAGGTGTGGAGATTCCGGTAATGGCCATTATTCGCACCAGATGATCCAGCCAGCGATTTCGCCAGACTGCAGAGAGTATGCCCAGCGGGATACCAACCAGGAGTGCCAGCAGCAGGGCGCAAAATGCCAGTTCCAGCGTCGCCGGGAAAAATATGCGCAACTCTTCCAGCACCGGACGCCCGGTACGAATGGATGTTCCCAGGTCACCCTGAAACAGGTCGCTGACGTAGCGGTAAAACTGTACGTACAGTGGCTGGTCCAGTCCCAGTTGCTGGCGAATATTATCCACGATAGCATCGCTGGCGCGGTCACCCGCCAGTAACCGCGCCGGGTCGCCGGGGATCAGGTGCGAGATAATAAACGTAATCACACAGACGCCCGCCACCACGAGCACCAGCCCCCAGCAGCGTTGGCGTAAAATACTCCAGAAGGTCACGTTATTTACTCATGGTATTGATATTGAAGACCTGTTCCAGCATGGGATTGAACACAAAGCCTTTCACCTCTTTGTTCATCGCCAGTTGGTAGTTTTTCTGGAACAGATACACATAAGCAGCGTCATCAATGACGATTTTCTGTGCCTGCTGGTAGTCCCGGGTACGCTGCGTCTGGTCGGTGGTCGCTAGCGCATTGCGCAGTAGCTTATCGACCTCACTGTTTTCATAGAACGAGCGGTTACCCGGCAGACCTTTTTTGTCTGACTCAAACCAGTAATTCATAAACATATACGGGTCGGCAAAATCCGGACTCCAGTTGCCAATCGCGATGTCGTAATCACCTTTACCCACTCTGTCGCGCATGGTGGCGTTCGCCAGCTTTTCCAGCTTCACATTGATGCCCAGCTTGTTGAGGCTGGATTGTGTTGCCAGAGCAATAGGTTCCCAGTTCGGGTCGTTATCGGAGTAGAGAAACGTCAGGCTGGTGGGTTTGCTCGTCACTTTATCCCATTCGGCTTTGGCTTTCGTTTCGTCATGGTTGTATTGCATTGCCGTCGCATCGTATCCCCACATGCCTTCCGGAATCGGGCCGCGCATTTGTTTTCCGTTACCACTCAGAATGCCGTTAACCATACCCTGATAATCGGTAGACCAGGAAATGGCCCGACGCAGATCCGCCTGATTAAGTGGCGCTTTGCTGTTATTGAGATACAGATAGGTGACGCGCAGTGACGGATACTCTGCCACGTTGACTTTGTTTTCCTGCTTCAGGGCGTTGAGTTGATCCACCGGCAGCGCATCGGCAATGTCAATGTCGCCACGGGAGAGCTGCAGGCGACGGGAGGCACTTTCACCGATAATTTTTACCGATACCCGTTTGAAGTTCGGTTTATTGCCGGGGTAATGCGGATTTGGCACCAGAACTAATTGCTGACCTTTTTGCCAGCTTTTCAGCATAAACGGTCCGGAGCCAGCGGTATTTTGCGCGAGGAAACCACGGGCATCATCGGCCGCATGTTCTTTTAAGACCGCCGGATTGATAATGGATGCACCGTCGTTCGCCAGCGTGTAGAGGAACGGTGCGAATGGCTGGCTAAGGGTAAACCTCACCGTATGTTCGTCGGGAGCATCAATCTTTAAATCTTTGGGAAATGCTTCTGCTGGCCCCTGACCGATTTTTAGTAACCGCTCAAAAGAGAGTTTTACTGCTTCGGCAGTGACGGGTGTGCCATCGGCAAATTTAGCATTGTCCTTCAGGGTGAACGTCCACTCTTTTTGATCGTCAGACGCTTTCCAGCTACTCGCCAGATCGCCTTCAACGTCTGTTGAGCCTTTATCACCGTCCGTTTTGTACTGAACCAGTCGCTGATAAGACGGGTAGGTCACTGTCCAGTCGTTATTATCAATTGTTACCGCCGGGTCGAGGGTTTGTGGGTCGGCAGCTTTACCGATCACCAGCATATCTTTCGGTACGGCGGCGTGCGCAACCGGCATTGTTGTGGCAAGGACGATCGCGAGCAATGTAGGACGAAACGAAATCGATCTCTTCATGACAGTTTCCTGATTAACTGGCGTGCTGTGTGCCAGGGGATATAAAACAGGTGAATTGATCAGCGAGTAGTGGGTAACTCGCTGCCTGGGGTAATTCGAAGTGCCACCATTCGCTCGGGATACCGACAAAGCCACCGCCAGTCATAATCGCATTCAGCAACAGGCGATTGCGCTGAGCGGCGGGCGGGACGGAAGGATGGTAAGCATGGGAACGTTCGTGCATTTCATCGAACTCTGCGCCCATATCGAGGATGTTCCCGTGCTCATCACGAAGCGTCAGGTCGATCGCCGTGCCACGGCTGTGATTAGAACCGACCGTCACATCAACAACATATTGCGGGTCTGGGCAGGTTTGCCACAACATCGCCTGTGCTTGTTGTGGGCGATACGCATCGTAAATCACCAGTTGTAAGCCTGACAGCTGGGCGATACTGATACTTTTCGCCAGCGCGGTAATCGCATCCTTGTGTAACAGACAACGCGCTTGCTGATAAATAGCTTTACCTGTGATGTTATCAGCGCAGGCGTATTTCAATTCGATCTCCAGATCAGGGAAGATCACGGCTAAATCAACCAGTTCGGTGGTATCCGACATAAACGGTTCCTGTATAAGACAAAAATTGCTGCGCTTTCCGCTTATGCAGATCTCATGCCATGCCGGGATAAGCGCCAGAATGCTGGCTTAAAGTTATATTTTTTAACTTTTGATCAACATTTGTGCAGCGTAGTGCAGTTTTGGTGCAAGAGGGGAAGTTAAGGAAGGAATCTCCCGGAATCGTAGCTGAAATCACAGTATTTAAGTGACAGTGTCACGTTAAATGAAAACCCGCGAGTGCGGGCGAGAGGGATTTGTCAGATTTTCAGCGGTAACACGCTACTCATCCAGCCTGGAATTTCTTCGGCGGGCAGGGGCCGGGAAAAGAAATATCCCTGAATAACGCGACAGTGGATCTTGCGTAGCATCTCAAATTGCTCTTTGGTTTCGACGCCTTCCGCTACGACGGTTAAATTGAGGCTTTGCCCAATGCTGGTAATAGCTTCAAGTAAGGCAAGGATGCGTTTTTCCGTCAGACAACGATCAACAAAACTTTTGTCAATTTTGATTTCCGTTACCGGAAGACTGACTAAGCGGGATAACCCGGAAAAACCCGTGCCAAAATCATCTACCGATAAACCCACGCCCATATCGCGCAGGATCTGGATGCGCTTAAAAATTTCCGTATCGTGTTCCATCATCATGCTTTCGGTGATTTCCACCGTTAGCTGGTGGCCGTCAATGCCCCAGACTTGCATTGCATCAGACACCTGATTAGGCAGCTGATTACTGCGGAAGTGCAGCGCAGACAAGTTAACGGATAACGCTGGAATATGAATATTCTGGCTACGCCATTCTGCTAACTGACGGCAAGCTTCCGCGATGACCCAGCGCCCAATATTTTCGATTTCGCCAATCTCTTCTGCGAGAGGAATAAACCGTGAAGGGGGCACATGACCATGCAGAGGATCGTGCCAGCGAGCAAGGGCTTCGATACCATACAGTTCACCCGTTTCTGCGAAGATTTGCGGTTGGTAAACCAGTTTCAGTTGGTTATTGCTAATCGCTTCTTTCAGCGCTGCGCCTAATATCAATCGTTCTTTCACCATTTCGTTCATCACCGGGCTGAAGAACTGCCAGCCGTTACCGCCATTCTTGCGAATATAATCCATCGCGTTATGGGCAGTGGAGAGCAGGTAATCGCGGTTTTTACCCACGTCGTAGCTGATGCCAATGCTCAAGGTGAGCGGGAATGGTTTATCGTCAATCATTATCGGCTTGCTGACCACATTCCGTAGCTCATCGGCGATTTGGGTAATGTTACTGACGTCGTTTTCCAGGCTCACTAGGACAAACTGCGTACCTTCGATACGACAGAGATACTGATCCGGTTTGAGTTTTTCACGAAAGCGATTGACCACTTCCAGCAATGCCTGATCGGCCCACGCATAGCCAAGGCTATCAATCACATCCTGAATATGGTCAACACCGATGAGATAGACCACCGGAGAGACGGCTTTGTCGACCAGGTCATCGAGGTAATTGTGCAGGTTATTGCGATTTGGCAGACCGGTCATCGGATCAAATTGGATGAGTTGTTCAATATGCTGACGGCTTTTTTCCTGTTCCAGCGCCAGCGCGGCCATATGCTGGCTGATATCTGCCACGCGTTCGATAAAGGCGCTGGTTTCTGCTCCTGACGAGGTTTTAATTTGCAGGATCCCCGCCGGTGCGCCATCACGCTGACGAATGGTCGCTGACCAGCTTTGCGCATTTTGAACTTCTGTACCGTGCGAAGATGACGCCCAGTGTATCGGCATCCCGTTGCGCAGCGCGAACAGCGAAACATGCGATTCGTTGAGAACAGATTCGATGTTACGACAAATGATTTCCCCCATTTCATGAAATGGCGGGCTGCTGCACATGGCGGCGAGAATATTGCCTTCAAGCTGGCGGATTTGCCGTTCTTCGGTGATATCCGAGAAAGTCATTACCAGGTTCTGCAGATGCGCGAGCACATCATAGACCGGGCTGATAGAGGCTTTAATCCAGATTTTTTCACCGGTGCGCGTCAACAGCAGAAATTCATCCTGATCGCGGGCGGTTTTCCATAGCAACTGTTGTAAACGAATGCGGTTATCGGCAGGGAATTCAGGAATGTTCAGGAGTGTATCGGGCTGCATACCGCTGGCTTCGCTAATGCAGTAACCAAACATTTCGGTAAATGCGCGATTGCACTGCACAATATGGCGTTCCGGATCGAGGACAATCACCGGTCGGTCGAGATGGTCAACGGCAATAATCAATTGTCGGGTCTGTTCTTTTTGCGCCATTTCTACGCTGGCATCCCGTACCAGCGCCAGGTAATAAATTTTACCCTCGGCGCTCACTTTCGATAGCGCAAAACGGGTCCAGATTTTACTGCCGTCTTTTTTCTCCAGCTGCAGCTCCCGACTCATCCCCTCGACGCGCGCTTTACCGCCTTCACGGTTGTGACGGATATATTCAGGATGCGCAGGACGCAAATCCCGCGGAATCAGCATATCAATGTTATTGCCAATGACTTCTTCACGTTTGTATCCCCAGAGCTTCTCTGCGGCGGGGTTGAAAAACATCACTTCATCATTTTCGTTAATTAACACCGCGCCCATCATATTTTGCTCAAGGGCGGGGAAAAAAATGCCATCGGCGGCATTATCCGCATCGGTTAGCTTCATGATTACCTCTGCATCCTGGCGCATCTAAAGACTGGCTTTCCAGAGTTCAACACGGTTTCTACCTCGTCTTTTGGCGATATACAGAGCTTCATCGGCTATTTGAATGAGGCGCTCATAGTCAGGATGACCATTAAACATGGCGGCACCGATGGAAAGTGAGAGGGCAATATCTTCGCCGTTTGCGGCTTTCAGTTTGGTTTTCTCCACCCGACTGCGAATACGTTCTGCGGTACGTAACGTTTCGTTTTCCGAAGCTTCAGTTAAAACAATGATAAATTCATCTCCCCCGTAACGAAAAACATAATCACTACTGCGGACGTTGTCGTAAAAGGCCTGAGAAACTTTACGCAAAATTTCATCACCGGTGTTATGGCCCCACGTATCGTTGATCTCTTTGAATTTATCAACGTCAATAATCAGCACTGACAGGGGGGTTCCGGTCCGGTTGGCATGGGCAATTTCGCGTTTAAAGATGGTCGGCAGGAAGCGGCGGTTAAGTAATTTTGTCAGTACATCCATACCCACTTCGTGGCGAGATACTTCTTCAAATAATTCACGCAGCAAGGTAATAATTTGCGATACGGTATTTCTTATCTGTAATAAAAATCTCACCCGCAGAGTTTTGTTGCTCAAATTTTTTGCATTACGCATGGTTTGATTAAAAATACCGTCGAAATCCTGAATCAGGCGGGAGATATGACCCACTTCGGCAATGCCGCTAAAATAATGTCGACCTTTATGGTTAAACCACAGGCCAAAATCAGCCTGGCTTAAAGGCAAACTACTGCCTAAATCAGAATCCAGCAGAACTTTATAGATAATGTCAATTTCCCATGAAAGGATTGAGGCTATTTGGCGTTCTTTTTCTTCTTCGGCGTTTTCCAGTAACGAGAAGATACGATAGTTTTCATCTTCTTTTGAGGCACTACTGTCACTAAAGGTAAACGCGCGGGTCATGACTTCCATCGCGATATCAATACTGTTAATCGAGAAATGGTAGACCTGAAGTTTTTCTGCGGCAGAATAATCCGAAGAGAAAATCACCGGATAGAGGATTTTTTTCAGCACCCGAAACCCCATCTCGACAATTTCTACTGGAATGCCGATGCGGGCATGCACTTCTGCGACGGTATGCTGGATTTGTATTAGCCTTTCAACATCGTCAACCTGGGCAGAAAGCACATTAATAATCCAGCGTTCCATCGCACTTTTCAGCTGCCGCTCAACTTGTTCATTACTCAAGAATTCTTCGGCATGCGGGTCAATACGGACAATCCGATAAAACTCAATGCTCAGGTAATGGGCATGCGCAACGGCAATTTCCGCGGCTTTGGCACGAATGAGCGGATCTGCCTGTTCGACAAGTCCGGTCCACTCATCTTTCATTCTTTTAAAATACATCTCCATAATTCACACCCTTATAAGGCTGAGAAAGCAGACGGAATCAAAAACGAAACGCAACGTGCGAGATCGACTAACTGCACATATTCTCCTGAAATATGAAGATATACTGAAAACAAATAAGCGACTTAGGACAGTTTCAATCTACGCTACTGTTCTTCAGAAGAGTATAGCCCATCGTAATTATTTTTCGGAAACAGCGAATACCGTAGGGTTTTCATATTCATACATTTTTATTAGGGGTTTTATGGCTATTAAACTAAGAGTGGTTAATTGCGTGGTTAATTTGGCTTAAATAAGCATGATTATTAGTGGGATATTTCAAGAGGATAACAAGCCGGTGAGTAAAGCACCGGCCATGTTACAAGTTTAACTGCCCCAACGACTTTGCAAATAGCTGACCGCTTGTTGAGTCTGAGGTTTGTTCAGATAGTCCTCACGGAACAAGATTGTGCCGCTGATTTCTGGTACAGCATCGTTAAGATCGAGCTGCTTTTTCAGTTCCGGTACGCCACCGTTAATCATCCAGTCTGGTTCTATCTTTGAAGGTTCACCCACTTTATAGAAGGCGATACCGATATACAGGCGGGTCCTGGTCGGTTTAACGACATCCGCCCACCATTTTGCCAAAACGTCATAACGTGCGGCACTCCGTGAGAACGGCCAGTAAATTTGGGGAGCAATGTAATCCAGCAATCCTTGTTCCACCCATCGACGGGTGTCAGCATAGGATTCGTCATAGGCTGCCGCGCCTCGGGTATCGGAACCGAGCGGATCGTGTGATCGGTTACGCCACACGCCTGCCGGGCTAACGCCAAATTCGACTTCCGGCTTAATGCTTTTAATGGTGTGCGATACCTTAGCAATTAACTGCTGAGTATTGTTGCGCCGCCAGTCTGCTTTTGACGCAAATGCGCCTCCGTATTTGCGGTACGTTTCGTTATCATTTAGCCGTGAAGCTGGTGACTCAGTATAGAAATAGTCGTCAAACTGCACGCCATCTACCGGATAGCGGGAAACCACTTCCGCGACTATTGATGTGATCCAGTCCTGAACCTCAGGAATACCAGGGTCGAGGACAAAGCGATCGCCGGACGTTCTGATCCAGTCGCGGTGTTCCACATAGACGCTGGCTGGTTGTTGAGACAGGGTGCTATTCAGTTCCCTGATAGTACCAGGCTTTGTATTAACCGATACGCGGTAAGGGTTAAACCAGGCGTGTACTTTCATCCCACGCTTGTGGGCTTTGTCGAGCATAAATTGCAGCGGATCGTAACCTGGATTTTCACCAATCTTTCCGGTCATAAGATCGGACCACGGCAAAATTTTCGATGGCCACAGGGCGGTACCGTCCGGCTTGACCTGGAAAAAGACCGTGTTTATGCCGAGACGTTGCAGATGATCCAGTTTGTCGATCATCGCCTGTTGTTGTACACGTGCCCGGCTGGTGGGGTTACTAATGTTAACCGAGGAAACCGGTGGCCAGTCGAGGCGAGACACTGTGGCCAGCCAGATGCCACGCATCGGTTGTGACGATTGTTGCGTCGTAGCTGGTGGCTTCGAACCTGTTGGTGGTGTCACCATTGACTCTGGGGGCGTGCTTTTGCAACTACACAGTAAAAGTGCCAGTGCAACCAGTACCGCTGGTCTTCTAATCGCTAATTTCTCGTTTCGGGAGCAGATATCCATATATGCTGGTTTCCGGTAAACAGATGTGCGCTCATTCTCGTACTTATCCCGGTTAAGTCAATACGACAGCGAGCACGAAAAAGGGAGCGATGAATTATCGCTCCCTTGTCTTATAACCATTCAGACATGGTTAGTGTTTCTTGTCATTCATCACAATATAGTGTGGTGAACGTGCACGCGGGTGCAGGAAGAAGTGACCTTTCGGAGCGTTCTGGCTGTTGATTGGTTCCAGAGATACGCCGGTATTCGCTTTGCCTTTACGATCATGAACAGCATAGAGAATAAAGGGCAGGGCAAGTACCACCAGGAAACTAACGACCAGTAATTCAACATACATATCGGTAGAGTCACCCTGGATGTTATCCGGCGGCAGGAAGGAAACAATAAACGCCATAATTGAAGTCAGCAGACCGACAATTGCCACGACCAGTTTCACCCCTTTACCACCAGGGATATTAAATGTGCGTTTTAAGTCAGGATGTTTAAGAACCAACACAATGTAGCCAATAAACAGCATGAAATAAGCACACAGATAAATCACCACCGTCAGCGCCAGGGCGATCAGGAAGGACATATTGTTACCGCCACCAGTATTGGTGAGGATGATCAACGCGATAGTAGTAATCACCAGCTGCGAAATAACCAGCGTTACCGGTACGCCATTTTTGTTCATTTTAGCGAACGCCGCTGGCAGCAGGTTTTTCTGCGCGGTGACATACATCCCGCGAGAAGGGCCAACAATCCAGGAAGCGATCTCCGCCAGAACACCCAGCAACAGCAAAGCGGAAATTACGCGAACCGTCCACTCAATTTCCGGTGCCACATGTGACATCAGAACGGTAAAGGTTTGCATTACACCTGCGGAGAGGTTGATTTCATTACCCGGAATGACCATCGCAATAGACAAACCGCCAACAGAGCTTAAGCAGATTGCCGCCACCATCAGCAGTAACATAGCCAACGGATAGTCGCGCCCGGGATTGCGCATTTCATTGACGTGGGTTGCGGAAGCTTCAACGCCCATATAACTCAAAATGAAGGCAACAAATACAACCAGGGTGCCCACTTTAGAGAAGTCAGGGAAGAAGGTTTTCGCATCCATTTCGATAGCAACGGGAGCACCGGAGTGCAGATAAATAGCTGCTAATGCGATCAAAATAAATGCAGGTAACAGGATACCGGCGAAGAAGCCAACTTTAGCAATTCGCGCCGTGTATTTCGTGCCACCAAACTGCGTTAATGCCAGCGCCCAAAGAATGATGAGTGCTGCAATAGTTTTGGTAATGGGGTCTTCATTCAACGCTGGCCATTTCAAAATGTAGGAGAGTGCCCCTAACACGAAATAGAGCATTGGAATAAAACCGATGGCGATTTGCAGATAGCCAAATGAGATCGCTGCAAACCCCCATCTCGGCCCCAGAGTATTTGATACCCAGGCGAAGACACCACCTTCTTCCCAGCCGTCGACGGTGGCCATTTCCGCAGCACAAAGCCCCACGGGAATAAACCATAAAATCCCGCCTAAAAGCAGGAAGAAGACTAATGAAAAGCCCGATGTTGCGAAGGTAGGGTATTCATAAACAGCCATTACCATCGACGCCGTTATGGCAAAGAATCCGAGTAATGTGAGCTGTTTAGCTTTACCTGTCTGTACTGATGTAGCCATATTATCCCCCTAAAACGGTATTCCTGTCGGAACCGCACCTGTTTTGTTCTGAAGCACATTCAGAACAATATTTTCCGTTGCTAATGCCAGTGAACAGACTTTGGAAATTGTCCCGAAACGGGTTCGTTTCGGGACACCGTTACCGTTAAACGTTATCAGGTGTGTTTAAAGCTGTTCTGCTGGGCTATACCCTGCAGTTTCGGGTGATCGCTGAGGTATTTCAGGGAGGCTTTGTAGTCTTCCAGTAACAGTTCAGCAAAGTCCATTTCGAAGCCACGACGACACATAATGCGCATCACCACGATGTCGGTCGCTTCACCGCCGAGGGTGAAGGCCGGAACCTGCCAGCCGCGCAGGCGCAGGCGTTCAGAGAGGTCATACAGGGTGTATCCTGGATCTTCACCATCTTTCAGTTTGAAGCAAACCGCCGGGATGCCTTCATCCGGGCGACCGGTACAGATGAACTCATACGGCCCCAGTTTGGCGATTTCATCTGCCAGATAGGCCGCGACCTGGTAGGAAGCGTTCTGTACTTTGGTATAGCCTTCACGACCGAGGCGCAGGAATTCATAGTATTGTGCAATCACCTGACCCGCCGGACGGGAGAAGTTGATGGCGAAAGTACCAATCTGACCGCCGAGGTAGTCAACGTTGAACACCAGTTCCTGCGGCAGCGCTTCTTCATCACGCCAGATAACCCAGCCGCAGCCCAGCGGAGCTAGACCGAATTTATGGCCTGAAGCACTGATTGATTTCACACGTGGCAGGCGGAAGTCCCAGACGATATCCGGGGCGACGAACGGTGCCAGGAAGCCACCGCTGGCGGCGTCGATGTGCATGTCGATGTCGATACCGGTGTCGGCCTGGAATTTATCCAGCGCATCGTGCAGCGGTTGCGGGAACTCATAGTTACCGGTGTAGGTCACGCCGAAAGTCGGCACCACGCC
>NZ_CAWNSE010000019.1:0-76928 GCF_963876935.1 Escherichia sp. MOD1-EC4550 | reverse complement strand
TATGCAGTCCCCCCTTAATGGTGGTGTCCACGGCACTGCCACCGCTGGAGACTCGCTGCTCCCCGTTATTAATGAGAGTCCCGGAGACACTTCCGCCACCGAAAACTGTCTGCAGTCCCCCCTCAATGGTGGTGTCCACGGCACTGCCATCGCTGGAAACTTGCTGCTCCCCGTTATTAATGAGAGTCCCGGAGACATTTCCGCCACCGAAAACCGTCTGCAGTCCCCCGTTAATGGTGGTGTTTATGGCACTGCCACCACTGGAGACTCGCTGCTCCCCGTTATTAATGAGAGTCCCGGAGACATTTCCGCCACCGAAAACCGTCTGCAGTCCCCCGTTAATGGTGGTGTTTATGGCACTGCCACCACTGGAAACTCGCTGCTCCCCTCCACTAATGATTGTTCCGGTCGCAAGTCCTGCATTGTTAATACTCTGCTTCCCACCATGGTAAATTGTGGTAGAAGTTACACTGCCTCCGCTGGAGATAACCTGGTAACCACTGTTGATGGAACTCTCTGAAGCTGAGCCGCCATCGTAAATCCACTGAATGCCTCCATTAATGGTCGTCTCAGTTGCAGAGCCACCACTGGATATTTCCTGCCAACCACCACTATTAATAGTGGTAGCTGTAGCACTTCCGCCACTGCTGATGGACTGGATGCCAGAAGTGTTTATAGTGGTATCAGTGGAAATGCCGCCACTGGAAATGATCTGAAAACCACCATTAATAATAGTGCCGCTGGCAATACTGCTATCGTAGAGAGTCTGGAACCCGCCATTAATGGTGGTGCTGGTAGCACTGCCACCACTGGAAACCTCTTGGAACCCGCCATTAATGGTGGTGCTGGTAGCACTGCCACCACTGGAAACCTCTTGGAACCCGCCATTAATGGTGGTGCTGGTAGCACTGCCACCACTGGAAACCTCCTGGAACCCGCCATTAATAGTTGTATTTGTAGCGTTACCACCATTGAAAACTGTCTGGTAGCCATCAAGAGTGGTGTTAACCGCACTTCCCCCACTGGAAATGTGCTGCTCCCCGCCATTTATGATCGTACCATTAACACTTCCGCCATTGAGAACAGTTTGCAGCCCCCCTTCAATGGTGGTGCCTACAGCACTACCACCGTTGGAAACTCGCTGCTCTCCTCCGCTGATGAGTGTATCTGAGACACTTCCACCATTGAGAACAGTCTGTAGCCCCCCCTCAATAGTAGTGACTACGGCACTGCCGCCACTAGAAACTTTCTGTTCCCCGCCACTAATGATGGTCCCGGTAGCAAGGCCGGCATTGGTAATACTTTGCTCTCCATCACTATAAATGGTCGTGGTGGTTACACTGCCTCCGCTAGAGATGACCTGATAGCCACTGTTGATTGTGATCTCCGAAGCTGAGCCTCCATCGTAAATCGTCTGGATACCTCCGTTAATGACCGTCTCAGTTGCAGAGCCACCACTGGATATTTCCTGCCAGCCGCTATTGATAGTGGTACTTGTGGCACTTCCTCCACTACTGATGAACTGAAAACCATCATTTATAGTGGTAACACTTGCACTTCCCCCCTCACCAACTTCCTGAATCCCCCCTTTAATAGTGGTGTCAGTGGCACTGCCGCCACTGGAAATGAGCTGGAAACCACTACTAATAATAGTACCGCTGGCAATACCGCTATCGTAGAGAGTCTGGAATCCGCCATTAATGGTGGTGCTGGTAGCACTGCCACCACTGGAAACCTCCTGGAACCCGCCATTAATAGTTGTATTTGTAGCGTTACCACCATTGAAAACTGTCTGGTAGCCATCAAGAATAGTGTTAATAGCACTTCCCCCACTGGAAATGTATTGTTCCCCACCATTAATGATCGTGCCACTGACTATTCCACCATCAAAAACAGTCTGCATCCCCCCCTCAATGGTAGTATCTATGGCACTGCCACCACTTGAAACTTCTTGGTAACCTTCATTGATGAGCGTCGTTGAGGCTGTACCGCCATTAAAAATTATCTGTGCTCCGCCATTAATGATGGTATTGTTTGCCGTATCGCCGGCTGATAACTCCATAGTAGGATCATCAGCTTCCAGAGTTTGATCATTATACATTTGTGCCATAGTAGGCATGGTCGGCAATATAAGCCCCGCAATTAGCCCGGCTAACATTGTTTTCTTTATTTTTCGATGCCGTTGTCCACCTTTGCGGGTTAGCTCAGAAGTCACCACCCACATACCAGAAGATTCATTCCATACAATATTATAGATTTTATTCATTACTCCACCTTGAATCATTCATACCAATACTACTTTGTTCTGCCAGAGAGGCATGAAGTTTGTCGATGACGCCGTTTACCTGCTTACCCGTAATTAGGCGTGTACATTCAAATTGTCTGGGGGTGTTTTTATGTCTCGGACACCACAGAAAATCTTTATGATCAAAATTCAGTGAAGTATCATCCCAGCATCCGTAACATCCATGGGAACTAAATATTCTCCATGGGGTATAAAATTCACTGACAGGAAGCGTAAAACCACTTATTAGTACAACCGGGATATGAGTTGCCCATGCCAGCCAGGAGAGCCCGCTGGATAAACCAATAAAGAAACTGGCATGATGTAACAGATTCACCCGTTCCTGCAGAGGTATTTTCCCTGTAAAGTCTTCTGCTCCCCACGGAATATGGTTCCAGACAAAGCCCTGACCATAATGAGCATGCAGATCAATACACAGTACCCGATACCCCAGCGATTTGAGATGGGCTACAACCTCACTCCAGCCAGTGCCATTGTTCCAGTATTTCGCCTGACAAGTGGATTGTGTCGCGATACATACATAAGGCTCATTAATGCTTCTGGGAGCTGAAAGATTAAGTCGGACTGGTGATTCTCGGGGATCCACTCCCAGAATGTATCCAGCGGAACGATGAAAACCGACCTGGCGAAAATCAATTGGCTGGTTAGTTGTATCGCCACCAAAATACAGTCCTACACGATAAGTTGCATATGGCGTAATCGTATGAGGATTATCTGGAGTAGAAAATTGAATCTGCGGATATTGCGGTGCCAGTAGTTCAATAATCTCCTGTGCCATAGTGCATTCCAGTTGACACTTATGCAGCGTCTGAAACCTTTCAGCATAAGGAAACCATCCGAGTAAATCACCTAATGTACCGGTAGGAAACGAAATCAGCACAGGCTGATTTTTTAAATTCAACGTTTCATCCATTAAGGGCGTATCGTTTCCCCTATGGAATACCTGAATACGAAAACGAATGAAGTATTTTTTACAGCTCCTTACCCAGCCATTATCTGCATCGCAGCTAAAAAGAATGTTCCCCGAATCAGCATCCATCAGACGAACATGCCATTTCCCCTCAGGGAGCAGTACACGCGCACCATCATTAAAATCATATCGGATACCCTCAGGTCCGGACTGAGTCGGTTTCTCTGGCGGAGTAATAAAATATGTGTTTATCAATTTGGACATATCTTTATCATTAAAATTAATAATGATTTATTATAGGATGGTTATGGCTATTTGCTGCATTTCTGACAATTTGTGCATTGAATCACATTGATAATTACAATCATCTCAGTAAGGTATCGTAAAAGACTCCGAGATTTCTCTTGAGCATCAAAAATTACTTTCAATTCAGCAGCATACTGATATGCAGATATAAATCATTTAAACTAAATATTACTCAATGGCAGGAGTATATTACCCGTTAGCGCCGATTTTTCTCTTGAGATAAGAGCGCTCGCTTAAGCCTCCTGTCACATAAAAATTACCATTACTGAAACACATACGCACTTTTGTTTTAAACAGTTCCTGAAAGGATATCTTATTCTTATACCCATAATGTACACACCACTAAAACTGCCTGGACGCATGTGTGCTAATGTCTAAATTCTGTGCATTATTGAACAATAATCCACAGTCTCGTTAGCTTATTGTGCACTTGCTGCGTAATAAGCTAACTGCGCTGCAAAGATAAATGTTCTCCTTTTAGCAGAGGAAATGTAACGTGCTACTGCCTAATTAATTGATAATAAAGGGTGTTAAATGGGTTGCTGAGCATGGAATCGAATCTTCCAGCATTAAGATTGACTCTGTAATCAGTTTTTCAGGTTAATGTCAAATATATCCTCAGGCAATTTTAAGAGCTATATGCGCATACCAATATAGGGGTATTTCTGGTGCCGAAGAACTCTTATGAAGCAATGCTGCTGCAGGTGACGTCACCTGAATTGTTTATCTCACAGACAATGTATTCAGTATATAATAATGTGAGAATCCATTTTTAATTTATTAAGAGAAAATAATGTTAAAAATAATAATCCAGTCGCACTTATTTTATAAGTCATTAAGATAAATATTATTTTTCTGGTCTGCTCGGGAAAGTCGCGATATCCTTCTGAAGGATGGATGATATTTTTTATATTGAGTTTTAATATGCCTGGCATATTAAACCAGAGATAAGTATATAATATTTCCATTCACAGCGTCAGATTACACCAGATTTTACTCCATTTTCATAGCGGGTTATGATGGCTCTCGGTAGCTAAATGATTTTCTGGCGGAAATACAGGAGGATAGCATACAATATTATTTTCATTCTATTAACTCCTTAAAATAATTATTTAGTCAATATTGAGAATCAGTGATTGCTGAAAATAAACAGATAATGCTAAGCTGTTTTTAGATAATATGAGGACAATGAATGTTACAATTGCACTATAACTAACAGCGCATTCATATCTTTTTGATATACCTCACAAAAACAAACTATTAGGTTAAACAAAAGCTAAACAAATTAAGTACTGATAATTGACTTACCGGTATACTTCAAAAGAATCATATACATATGTAGAAGTGACAGAAGGGAGTCATAGTTATGCAAACTAAGCTTCTGGCAATTATGCTTGCAGCGCCTGTGGTATTCAGTTCTCAGGAAGCTTCTGCTTCTGATTTCTTCGGCCCGGAGAAAATAAGTACAGAGATTAATTTAGGTACACTGAGTGGCAAAACAAAAGAACGGGTTTATGAGCCTGAAGAAGGTGGGCGTAAAGTCAGCCAACTGGACTGGAAATACAGTAACGCCGCCATTCTTAAAGGCGCCGTTAACTGGGAGCTGAATCCATGGTTATCTGTTGGTGCAGCTGGCTGGACCACACTCAATAGACGGGGGGGGAATATGGTTGATCAGGACTGGATGGATTCCGGGACTCCCGGAACATGGACAGATGAAAGCAGGCATCCTGATACACGTCTTAATTATGCCAACGAATTTGATTTGAACGTTAAAGGCTGGTTTTTAAAAGAATCTGATTATCGCCTTGCTATTATGGCAGGTTATCAGGAAAGCCGTTACAGTTTTAATGCTACAGGAGGAACTTATATTTACAGTGAGAATGGTGGTTTCCGGAATGAAACGGGATCGTTACCTGATAAAATAAAAGTGATTGGTTATAAACAACATTTTAAAATTCCTTATGTCGGTCTGACAGGAAACTACCGTTACGATAATTTTGAGTTTGGTGGTGCATTAAAATACAGCGGATGGGTCAGGGGATCTGATAATGATGAGCATTATGTAAGGCAGACTACATTCCGAAGCAAAGTAAAAAACCAGAATTACTATTCTGTTGCAGTTAATGCCGGTTACTATATCACCCCAGAGGCAAAAGTGTACATCGAGGGTGTATGGAGTCGTCTCACAAATAAAAAAGGGGATACATCTCTTTACGACCGTAGTGATAATACTTCAGAGCATAATAATAACGGGGCTGGAATTGAAAATTACAACTTCATTACGACGGCCGGTCTGAAGTACACGTTTTAACAACTTTAACTGTCATCATCTCCGGTGAGAATTATACCGCCGGGGATTCTGTCTGTTGGTCAGGGTAATAATTTACCAATGCAGGAGATGCAATGCGTGTGATAATGAAGCCTTTAAGAAGGACTTTAGTATTCTTTATCTTTTCTGTTTTTCTTTGCGGAACTGTGTCTGCCAGACAGATCGAGTGGCAATCCT
This sequence comes from Escherichia sp. MOD1-EC4550, assembly GCF_963876935.1. Classification (NCBI taxonomy): domain Bacteria; kingdom Pseudomonadati; phylum Pseudomonadota; class Gammaproteobacteria; order Enterobacterales; family Enterobacteriaceae; genus Escherichia; species Escherichia sp. MOD1-EC4550. The sequence goes on along the minus strand of NZ_CAWNSE010000019.1, from coordinate 70,898 downwards.
GTATGACCAGCCCATACAGTGACTGGTTTGGTACAGAAAGCTCTTCACCTGAGTTGTTATGCGGATATCTATCTGTACCGCTAAAATATACCGACACAGGTGAGGATGTGTCAGATGAAAATATACCACTTGTCAGACTGGCGATGACAAAGTTGCCGGCAAAAAGTAAACGTAAAGGGAGTATTATTATAATAAGTGGCGGACCTGGATTACCCGGAATTAATCCTTATATCAATTTTGACTGGCCGGTCACCAATCTTCGGGAATCATGGGACATTATCGGTTTTGATCCACGAGGTGTCGGTCAGTCCTTTCCTGCCATAAACTGCCAGCAACCCAATCAAGAAAGATTGGTGAATGTAAGTGAAAAGCAACTAATTTTACAGAAAATTAATGCCTGTATCCATAATACAGGAGCTGAAGTCATTCGCCATATTGGATCTCATGAGGCTGTATATGATATTGAACGCATCAGACAAGCTCTGGGAGATAAACAACTGACAGCTGTAGCATATTCATACGGTACACAGATTGCAGCCTTATATGCCGAACGCTTTCCATCCAGTATCAGATCTATAGTTTTTGACGGTGTCGTTGATATTGATGATTTAAATGATAATTTTTCATGGAAACTCAGGCAGGCCCACAGTTATCAGGAAACGTTTGATCGTTTTGCTGCATGGTGTGCCAGGACAAAAAGTTGTCCACTTTCTTCAGACAGGAATCAGGCAATACATCAGTTCCATCAGCTTTTATTAAAATTACATAATTCTCCTTTAACAGACAGCAGGGGGGAAAGTATATCTTCAGATGATCTCATATCATTAACGACAGAGCTTCTGTTATGGCGCTCATCATGGCCAACACTTGCAACGGCCGTACGTCAGTTCTCTCAGGGTATTGTCAGCAATGAAATTGAAACTGCACTTAATTCTTCCATAGCATCGGAAAAAGTCAGTGATGCTCTGGGTGTAATATTATGTGTTGATCAGAGTGATGAACAATTATCACAGGAACAACGAAAATCGCGCAAAAAAGCCCTTGCTGACGCATTTCCGGCCGTTAATTTTGAGAGGGAACAGTCCGATTTACCTGAATTTTGTGAATTATGGCCAATTCATCGCGATCTGCAACAGACACGCCTGAAGAATACTGTTTTACCATCCGGTTTACTGTTTGTGGCACACAAATATGATCCGACAACTCCCTGGATAAATGCCCGTAAAATGGCAGATAAATTTTCAGCTCCGTTACTGACTATTAACGGTGACGGGCATACGCTGGCGCTAGCTGGCTCTAATTTATGTGTGGATGAGGCTGTTGTTCGTCACCTCCTGTTTCCGGGGAAATCTGAAGATATAACGTGTCAGGGAAGTGGTACCGGAGACACTAACTGATATTAAATAAAATATTACTCCCGACATTAAATAACATCAGTGCTTTGATGTCGGGGCCTGCTAACCCTCTTTTGATATCAGTTGAGCGCAGGAAATGCCAGTCAGAGGGGACAGGACTTAGGATAAATAAGAGAGTCGCAATCATGAGTAAGATTCATGTACATGCAGGTTACGGAAAGAGGATATCAGGCAATGAATAAGGCACTAATATCATATCTCAGCCTTGATACATTTTAGTTACATATGTTTTCTTATTTTATGCGGAAAATGTTATATGGAAATGTAGTAATTATATAAATCTTATCGAAAGTGATTTTCTGCATAATCATTATTATGATTTATATTAATCATGGACAGGATTGCATATAAATCAGTCATTATGCTGAGTCTGCAACCTTCCTGTGTAAAGTCAAACTGTCAGGGGGACGGTGACGTCCCGGGCCAGAATACACGTGGTGCACCTTCTCCCTTTCTGTTCCCTTTCTCTGTTTTCTCCGATCCCATTCATCCTGGCATTACCCCAATTCTCCCAAAAACGGCAAACCAGCCCTCAGCCCGCGCCACGACTGGCTTAATACGGGATCCCTGCTGCAAAACGTACCTTTACGTATTTGGTTTTACCCGCAATAATGCGTGATAAGCAAACAAAAGGATCCGCGCGCTGCGATTTATTGTCGTGGAAGGATCCGGGCGTTCAGGTCAGAATACCTGTATCCATAAACAGTGCGTGTGCTACGTGAAAAATAACTCATGAACAATGTCATTCCCCTGCAGAATTCACCAGAACGCGTCTCCCTGTTACCCATTGCGCCGGGGGTGGATTTTGCAACAGCGCTCTCCCTGAGAAGAATGGCCACTTCCACAGGGGCCACACCGGCCTACCTGCTGGCCCCGGAAGTGAGTGCCCTTCTTTTCTATATGCCGGATCAGCGTCACCATATGCTGTTCGCCACCCTCTGGAATACCGGAATGCGTATTGGCGAAGCCCGGATGCTGACACCGGAATCATTTGACCTGGATGGAGTAAGACCGTTTGTGCGGATCCTGTCCGAAAAAGTGCGTGCGCGACGCGGACGCCCGCCAAAAGATGAAGTCCGCCTGGTTCCGCTGACGGATATAAGCTATGTCAGGCAGATGGAAAGCTGGATGATCACCACCCGGCCCCGTCGTCGTGAACCATTATGGGCCGTGACCGACGAAACCATGCGCAACTGGCTGAAGCAGGCTGTCAGACGGGCCGAAGCTGACGGAGTACACTTTTCGATTCCGGTCACACCACACACCTTCCGGCACAGCTATATCATGCACATGCTCTATCACCGCCAGCCCCGGAAAGTCATCCAGGCACTGGCTGGTCACAGGGATCCACGTTCTATGGAGGTTTATACCAGAGTGTTTGCACTGGATATGGCTGCCACGCTGGCAGTGCCTTTCACAGGTGACGGGCGGGATGCTGCGGAGATCCTGCGTACACTGCCTCCCCTGAGGTGACGGCATACGCGCTTCCTTATATAAGCTGTGGTCAGCAGAACAGACATAACATAAGCTGGAGTATGTATATAAGCTGTAGTGAGTAAGTCATGTTTTATGAAGGGAGCAATGCCTCAGCATCAGGTTACGGGATCACTTACGTAAGGGACAGGCAGATGGCAGCTCAGCTACAGACAGCACTGCAGGAAACAGGATATAAACTGCAGTGAGCAGACCACTCACTGCACCGGTTAATATAAGCTGTAGTCAGTAAAGGAGCGCTCTTCACTGACTACAGTTTATGTTCAGCGGGATTTGAAGAGTTTTTCCAGGTCATCCAGCGTGATGCCCAGTTTTTCAAGCAGGGCAAGTTTCTCCGCCATCTCCGGACTGACTTTTTCCGCAGGTGAAGGTGGCAACGGATTTTCCTTACTCTCATCATTCGGTGCTTTTAACCGGGGACGCCGGTAGTGAATGCAGAAGAGTTTTGTCCGCCCCCGCTGGATCTCCGTGTAATCAAGATATCCAATCTCGCGCAGCTGCTCCATTGCCCGTCTGACCGTCTGGTTCTGGGAAAATACAGGAGACTTCAGATTGAGGCGTGCACGCAGCCGCGCCAGCGATATCGGTGCCGGATCCCGGGGCAGGCTCTCTATAAAGGTGTAAAGTGCCTGGGCGGACTCCCGTCGCTTCAGGGCATTAATCGCCTTAAGCTGAAGAAGGACCTTTCTGTCAAACTGGTACAGTTCAAAAAGGCGGGGATCAGCCTGTAACTGAACAATATCCCGTTCAGTATCGTAGTAGGCTGACTGTACCAGATGGGTGATGTATTCCCGGGTGTGCTTCTCATCGGTACGGGAAAACGAGATCACGGTACCGGCAATGCGCTTCAGGGAAGGGCTGATGCGCTCACGTAGCCTGCGGGATGACTGGCTTGAAGGTATACCACACAGTTTTGCAAACTCAACAAAAGGCAGTTCAACTTTGTCACCAATCACGTTATGGCGGGCAAAGGAATGAATGATCCCCACCCAGGTCTTGAAATCGTTATCCATATCCAGGCGGGGGCCAGTGATCTCAACCTTATCGAATCCCTCAGCACGGGCCAGGGAAAGACGTGTCAGCTCTTCCGTGGCATCAGTACGTGACAGTGTATTTTTTTTACTGTTCTTCAGTGATTTAAGGGTCGGTACAAAAACGCCCAGACGCATCAGCGCCACAGGTTGTACGGTGTTGTTATTGTTTGGTGTCAGTGTCACCAGTTCACCGGATGACTTATCCACCTCGCCGAACAGTTTTTTGATGTCTGAATTTTCGTTTTCCAGAAAGCCTCCTGCCTGTGGACAGTAAAAGAATAAACAGAAAATCGTGTGTCAGAACCCCGTCAACTGACTGAAGAAAAACCTGCAGTCTGTATTTAACAACTGAGTCTGGCGTACTGACCATAGTTTATGTCATTAACTTACTTCAGTATATGCATTACTGAATACAGCTTATCATGAACCTGTTACAGTTTATCCATAACATGCCACCGCTTATGTGAACGTGGTCCCGGCCCATGAGTGACAAGGTTGACAGCGATATGGGGATCTTTAATGGATCCTTTGTTGATCATTCATGGATCTGTTTACTGGATCGGGCCTCTGGATATGTGGATAAATCATTCCAGAAAAACAACGTACACTACCGATTATGAAGGCTTCAGGGCGTACCTGCTCACTGTAACTACAGATATATTGCGCTTCCTCGCCGGTTCGCGGGCTTCGCCCGGTCACCGGTCTGCGGCGAGCACTGTTTTTTCTGAAGTCTGTCTTTACAGGTAATTTTTGACGGAATCTGCCGTACTTCCTGAGCGCACGGTCATATTCCGAAGTACACCTCATATGCGTGTTTCAATGCCAGGGATTGTGTATACAAACTACAGGCAAAGTCTGGTTATCACCGGTGGTAGGCTGCTCCGATGGAAAAATTGTGAACGGATTGACACCATGCCGGATAACTCTGTCGATATAAGACGGTCAAAGATCGTGGCGTTGACAAGTACAGCGTCTGCACGCCGCAGAGCTTGGCATGCACCGCCTTGATGAGGTGGTTGATACGCTGCTTGTCCTGCAGAAGAAGCACCGGATACGGTTTGATGTCTGGCAGGTCGTTAAACGGGATCACTCCATTATTTCGTTCTTCGAGCAGGGGATGAATCCTGCAGTGCCCAGGGTTGCCTACTGGACCCCCTTTCGTTACCCGCTGCTACTGAATCTGGCAAGCCTGTTCGATAATGAACTGGCTGAAAAAGCGTGGCGTGCCCGCCTCGAAGCCCATGATGGAAGGTCCTCATCTCTGTTCAGTGAGGCCTGCAGTGAGCTGCTTGCGCGCGTTCATACCCTGGGGGACCGCCGTTACATTGAATTGATTACCGATGCGTTGTCCTGGGCGATGACCCACTTTGACGAACTGGGATATAACTGCAAAACCGGTAAACAAAAGCTGCAGATCATGCCCAATATGGTTGGATTTCAGTTCGTATTGCGCGGTATCTGTTCCCGCCTGGTTTACACCAATCGCAATACCGGCAGGACGGACAGTGTCTCCCTTCAGTCGGTGGCTAAACGATCTAAGGAGTTTCTGGACAAACTGCAGGAGCCAACGGCAGAAATGATGAAAAAGGCGAGGGAATACCGGGATCAGGAAGAGGCAAGGCGGCTGGAACATCGGGTGCAAATCCTGCCGCCATCCTGATCCGGCAGGTTGAGTACACACAAAAATGGAAGCGGCCGCGACAGGATGATGCGTCTGTCCGGCATCTTCCGGAGGGCCAGAGCTCGAAATTCAGGCCGTACTTCACTTCTTCGTTGAAGTTCTATCTGTTCGCTGTGAGTCTCATATTTTTATTAAAACTAAAGCAACTCATCAACATAAGTCATGATGGAACGAACCAGATTTATGGCAAAACGGGCATCGGCTTCATTCAGCAAAGTTTCAGTAGGATGGGCCATGCTGTAATTGTTACGCAGGTTATTGATCCCATGAAGTATTGCGGCAGATGATCTCAACATTTTAAACACATCTTCATTTCTTCCATCATCAGGCAGGTCTTTGAGATGTGCAGTTATCAGGGAAAGCAAGCCTGGAACATTATCATTTGTACTATTGGTCGCAATTCCATGGTTGGCACACATTTGTCTTAATGAAGCATGAAGAGCTGTATGAACACGATCATATGCCCGGTGTGGCCCATTATTTTTAAGCAACACTTCCGCATCTTCTAAGGCCTGGTAAATGTTTTCATTTACATTTTTCACTGGTGCTGCCGAAACATTTCTTTGCCCGTTCTGATTCACAATGTTCTTTATTTCATTGAATAACTCAGTATTGGCAATGCTGATAAAGCGTTGAACATTATCCAGCGCCCAGATCTTAGAAAGATTATCAGCGTCCCTGGCCAGAGTGCTTTCTATGGCAGCGATGGCCACCCCTTTCAGCTCAGGGTTGTCCCAGTGAACATGCCGGTAGAATTGATTTAGTCCTTCCGGAACGTCTTCACAATCTGTAACAGCAAACAGCTCCTGCCAGTCACCTTCGTTAAATTTTTCAGCCAGTATTTTGGCCAAATTAATTTGTGAAACTTTATTCAACATACTGATCCCTAGAAGTTTGTGCTTCTTAACTGAATTTACCGGAACGGCGTCTCAGTAAACGAAATCCGTGTACTGGTATACCCCCTGCTCTGCAACAGGAATGAAATCCCGTCCATCATCATTGCTCTGTTACTGCGGGGACCAATTCTGACGTTTGTCAGTGGCAGCTTGTCTTTTGCTTTAATGATCAGATATGGTACCAGACCGCTGTCATTGACACGAAAATTGACACCCTCAAAAGGGCTGTCCGGAAGGATTACCATCCTGAACTCCTGCTCCTCTTTGAAACCGTCATTCTTGAAAAAAGGCGGCAGGCTGTGTGCCAGTCTGGTTGCCTGAATCATCTCATGCATTACATCTGCATTTATTGCCGCCTGAACATGTGGCTGACGAAAGAAGGCGAGGATTTCGTTCCGGGCTTCAACCGTGGAATCCTCTTTGGTATAGAGTACCCGGTTTTTAAACACCTGATAATGAGTTAATTCCAGCGAGGCAAGCAGCTCTTCATCATCAAATTCCAGGCACACGCCCTGAGAGCTCCCATAACCCCGCCACTGGCTTAACAGGTCGGGTTCGAGACAGAACGAAAGGTTATAGACGTGAGCTGCCCGGTGCATTCTGAAGTGCGTCAGTGCCTGTTCGATGAACTTAAGGGTTTTCGGGTTAAAGTCGTCCCTCAGGTACTGCAGGGCATTCTCAAGGCAGTTCATGCCGTGACTCAGCTCATTACTGTCATTGAGAAAGGAAAAGTGCGTCGCCCACAGTGAGCCTGATTCGATGATGCCCTTCAGGCCGTTCAGGTCAGTGTAATGATAAATCTTCATCTGGCAGCCTCCTGACTGTCCGGGCCCTGTTCGCACTCAGTTTTTTGCACGTCAGACAGAAACGGGAACACCGTAATAGCGGCTTCCCTTGCTTCTTCTATCGACCGTTCCCGGGCCTGCCATTCCGGATCTGCTGCCAGCACTTCGTCGGCGGTATCGCGTAACCAGGCATACAGCTCTTCGCCACCATCGAGATCAATCTGGCGGGTTTTTACCGGGTCCTCATGCTTCATGATATTACGCAACAGCTTACCAATCTGCCCGTCAGATTCGACAGGTTCGTAAGGAATGTAGTCCGGATATTCGTCGAATTGATCCAGCGTCAAATCGATGTACTCTCCGTCCAGCAATACGATGACATGCCCGTGAACTGTTGAGTTTTCCGCTTCATGAAAGCCAGCGTTCCCTTCCATAAAAATGATGCACGGATGGCATCTCTCTCGTTCCTTGAGGTAGTACGCCAGAGTATTGCTGGCTAAATCGCAGCTGCTGTGCGGGAAATTCCTCAGTTCCGTTTTCCAGCGGGGAAAATGACGACACCCGTCAGCCCGTTCACCGCCACCAAGCTCCAGTGCCCGTCGAAATGCCTTTATACGTAATACTCTTTCCTGTCTCATTTCTTCACCTTCCCGTCCTGGCGGGCCAGAGCCAGCAGTTCGGTCTGAAGCTGGCGGCCGTCCTCCCGGGCTTCCTTCAGCTCCGCCGCCAGGTGTTCGCCGGTGGCGGTCAGGCGGGCCACCTGCTCGCGCAGCGGCAGCGCCTCCGCGCGCAGCTCGCGTACCTCCTGCAGCAGGCGGTCACGTTCGGCCACCACCTCGCGCAGCACCGCCAGCTCGCTTTCCAGCGCGGCCACGTTCGCCAGCGCCTCATCCCGCTCCTTGTCGGCCCGGGCAATGTCGTCGTCGGCCTGCTCGCGCGCCGCCAGGGCCCCGGCTTCAGCCTGTTTCACGGCCGCCTGCCACAGCAGCCCCAGCTGGCCGGTCAGCAGCTGCGCCAGCTCCGGCGGCAGGGGCGTGGCCTGCTCGCGCTGGCGGGCGCGGAACGCGCGCATCACCGGGGAGATGTGGGACAGGGAGCCGCCGCCGAGGTGCTGACGGACCTGCTCGTTGGTCGGGTTCGGGGTGCCGGCGGCGATCAGGGCGGCGGCGGCATCTTCAATGCGGCGGACGGTGTCCGGGGAGAGGGATGTCATGGTCTGGCTCCGGTTTCTCAGGGAATGGCGCCATCGTATGCCCGGTATGAAAAATACACAATACATACAATACAATTCATACATACCATACATACAGTACAGAACTTACATACACTCTTTCTCTTTTCCTGGTCAGATCCGGTTTCTGGTGGTTACGGATCTTCCTCTCCCTCCGCACAGCGTTACATCCCGTCAGCACAGCATGCAGTGCCTCATTCAGTTGCCCATGGCACTATATGTTGTGTTGTATCTCTGGACTGTGATGCGCCGCGCAGGGGCGGAAAACAGCGATATGATGATTTTCTCAGGTGGTACACTTCCGGAAAGTCGTTTATTCAAATAAAGTCGGATCCATACGAAACGGGAATGCGGTAATTACGCTTTGTTTTTATAAGGCAGATTTTAATTTTTATTGGTTAACATAACGAAAGGTAAAATACATAAGGCTTACTAAAAGCCAGATAACAGTATGCGTATTTGCGCGCTGATTTTTGCGGCATAAGAATATATACTGATATGTATACCCGAAGTATGTCAAAAAGAGGTGTGCTATGAAGCAGCGTATTACAGTGACAGTTGACAGCGACAGCTATCAGTTGCTCAAGGCATATGATGTCAATATCTCCGGTCTGGTAAGCACAACCATGCAGAATGAAGCCCGTCGTCTGCGTGCCGAACGCTGGAAAGCGGAAAATCAGGAAGGGATGGCTGAGGTCGCCCGGTTTATTGAAATGAACGGCTCTTTTGCTGACGAGAACAGGGACTGGTGAAATGCAGTTTAAGGTTTACACCTATAAAAGAGAGAGCCGTTATCGTCTGTTTGTGGATGTACAGAGTGATATTATTGACACGCCCGGGCGACGGATGGTGATCCCCCTGGCCAGTGCACGTCTGCTGTCAGATAAAGTCTCCCGTGAACTTTACCCGGTGGTGCATATCGGGGATGAAAGCTGGCGCATGATGACCACCGATATGGCCAGTGTGCCGGTCTCCGTTATCGGGGAAGAAGTGGCTGATCTCAGCCACCGCGAAAATGACATCAAAAACGCCATTAACCTGATGTTCTGGGGAATATAAATGTCAGGCTCCGTTATACACAGCCAGTCTGCAGTCATGGTACCGGCAGTGTATTCTGCCGGACAGCCTGCATCGCTGCCTGTTGCCATTGATTATCCGGCAGCTCTGGCACTTCGCCAGATGTCGATGGTCCATGATGAACTGCCAAAATATCTGCTGGCTCCGGAAGTGAGTGCCCTGCTCCATTACGTCCCGGATCTGCACCGCAAGATGCTGCTGGCCACACTGTGGAACACCGGAGCACGCATTAATGAAGCACTGGCGCTGACGCGGGGGGATTTTTCGCTTGCGCCTCCGTATCCGTTTGTGCAGCTTGCGACCCTGAAACAACGGACCGAAAAAGCTGCCAGGACGGCGGGGAGAATGCCCGCCGGTCAGCAGACTCACCGGCTGGTTCCGCTCTCTGACTCCTGGTACGTCAGCCAGCTGCAGACGATGGTGGCAACACTGAAAATACCCATGGAGCGGCGTAACCGTCGCACAGGAAGGACAGAGAAAGCGCGGATCTGGGAAGTGACGGACAGAACGGTCAGGACCTGGATTGGGGAGGCGGTTGCCGCCGCTGCTGCTGACGGTGTGACGTTCTCTATTCCGGTCACACCACATACGTTCCGCCATTCCTATGCGATGCACATGCTGTATGCTGGTATACCGCTGAAAGTTCTGCAAAGCCTGATGGGACATAAGTCCATCAGTTCAAAGGAAGTCTACACGAAGGTTTTTGCGCTGGATGTGGCTGCCCGGCACCGGGTGCAGTTTGCGATGCCGGAGTCTGATGCGGTTGCGATGCTGAAACAATTATCCTGAGAATAAATGCTTTGGCCTTTATATGGAAATGTGGAACTGAGTGGATATGCTGTATCTGTTCGTTGACCAGATCAGAAAATCTGATGGCACCCTACAGGAACATGACGGTATCTGCGAGATCCATGTTGCTAAATATGCTGAAATATTCGGATTGACCTCTGCGGAAGCTAGTAAGGATATACGGCAGGCATTGAAGAGTTTTGCGGGGAAGGAAGTGGTTTTTTATCGCCCTGAAGAGGATGCCGGCGATGAAAAAGGCTATGAATCTTTTCCCTAGTTTATCAAACGTGCGCACAGTCCATCCAGAGGGCTTTACAGTGTACATATCAACCCATATCTCATTCCCTTCTTTATCGGGTTACAGAACCGGTTTACGCAGTTTCGGCTTAGTGAAACAAAAGAAATCACCAATCCGTATGCCATGCGTTTATACGAATCCCTGTGTCAGTACCGTAAGCCGGATGGCTCAGGCATCGTCTCTCTGAAAATTGACTGGATCATAGAGCGTTACCAGCTGCCTCAAAGTTACCAGCGTATGCCTGACTTACGCCGCCGCTTCCTGCAGGTCTGTGTTAATGAGATCAACAGCAGAACTCCAATGCGCCTCTCATACATTGAGAAAAAGAAAGGCCGCCAGACGACTCATATCGTATTTTCCTTCCGCGATATCACTTCCATGACGACAGGATAGTCTGAGGGTTATCTGTCACAGATTTGAGGGTGGTTCGTCACATTTGTTCTGACCTACTGAGGGTAATTTGTCACAGTTTTGCTGTTTCCTTCAGCCTGCATGGATTTTCTCATACTTTTTGAAGTGTAATTTTTAAGGAAGCCAAATTTGAGGGCAGTTTGTCACAGTTGATTTCCTTCTCTTTCCCTTCGTCATGTGACCTGATATCGGGGGTTAGTTCGTCATCATTGATGGGGGTTGATTATCACAGTTTATTACTCTGAATTGGCTATCCGCGTGTGTACCTCTACCTGGAGTTTTTCCCACGGTGGATATTTCTTCTTGCGCTGAGCGTAAGAGCTATCTGACAGAACAGTTCTTCTTTGCTTCCTCGCCAGTTCGCTCGCTATGCTCGGTTACACGGCTGCGGCGAGCGCTAGTGATAATAAGTGACTGAGGTATGTGCTCTTCTTATCTCCTTTTGTAGTGTTGCTCTTATTTTAAACAACTTTGCGGTTTTTTGATGACTTTGCGATTTTGTTGTTGCTTTGCAGTAAATTGCAAGATTTAATAAAAAAATGCAAAGCAATGATTAAAGGATGTTCAGAATGAAACTCATGGAAACACTTAACCAGTGCATAAACGCTGGTCATGAAATGACGAAGGCTATCGCCATTGCACAGTTTAATGATGACAGCCCGGAAGCGAGGAAAATAACCCGGCGCTGGAGAATAGGTGAAGCAGCGGATTTAGTTGGGGTTTCTTCTCAGGCTATCAGAGATGCCGAGAAAGCAGGGCGACTACCGCACCCGGATATGGAAATTCGAGGACGGGTTGAGCAACGTGTTGGTTATACAATTGAACAAATTAATCATATGCGTGATGTGTTTGGTACGCGATTGCGACGTGCTGAAGACGTATTTCCACCGGTGATCGGGGTTGCTGCCCATAAAGGTGGCGTTTACAAAACCTCAGTTTCTGTTCATCTTGCTCAGGATCTGGCTCTGAAGGGGCTACGTGTTTTGCTCGTGGAAGGTAACGACCCCCAGGGAACAGCCTCAATGTATCACGGATGGGTACCAGATCTTCATATTCATGCAGAAGACACTCTCCTGCCTTTCTATCTTGGGGAAAAGGACGATGTCACTTATGCAATAAAGCCCACTTGCTGGCCGGGGCTTGACATTATTCCTTCCTGTCTGGCTCTGCACCGTATTGAAACTGAGTTAATGGGCAAATTTGATGAAGGTAAACTGCCCACCGATCCACACCTGATGCTCCGACTGGCCATTGAAACTGTTGCTCATGACTATGATGTCATAGTTATTGACAGCGCGCCTAACCTGGGTATCGGCACGATTAATGTCGTATGTGCTGCTGATGTGCTGATTGTTCCCACGCCTGCTGAGTTGTTTGACTACACCTCCGCACTGCAGTTTTTCGATATGCTTCGTGATCTGCTCAAGAACGTTGATCTTAAAGGGTTCGAGCCTGATGTACGTATTTTGCTTACCAAATACAGCAATAGTAATGGCTCTCAGTCCCCGTGGATGGAGGAGCAAATTCGGGATGCTTGGGGAAGCATGGTTCTAAAAAATGTTGTACGTGAAACGGATGAAGTTGGTAAAGGTCAGATCCGGATGAGAACTGTTTTTGAACAGGCCATTGATCAACGCTCTTCAACTGGTGCCTGGAGAAATGCTCTTTCTATTTGGGAACCTGTCTGCAATGAAATTTTCGATCGTCTGATTAAACCACGCTGGGAGATTAGATAATGAAGCGTGCGCCTGTTATTCCAAAACATACGCTCAATACTCAACCGGTTGAAGATACTTCGTTATCGACACCAGCTGCCCCGATGGTGGATTCGTTAATTGCGCGCGTAGGAGTAATGGCTCGCGGTAATGCCATTACTTTGCCTGTATGTGGTCGGGATGTGAAGTTTACTCTTGAAGTGCTCCGGGGTGATAGTGTTGAGAAGACCTCTCGGGTATGGTCAGGTAATGAACGTGACCAGGAGCTGCTTACTGAGGACGCACTGGATGATCTCATCCCTTCTTTTCTACTGACTGGTCAACAGACACCGGCGTTCGGTCGAAGAGTATCTGGTGTCATAGAAATTGCCGATGGGAGTCGCCGTCGTAAAGCTGCTGCACTTACCGAAAGTGATTATCGTGTTCTGGTTGGCGAGCTGGATGATGAGCAGATGGCTGCATTATCCAGATTGGGTAACGATTATCGCCCAACAAGTGCTTATGAACGTGGTCAGCGTTATGCAAGCCGATTGCAGAATGAATTTGCTGGAAATATTTCTGCGCTGGCTGATGCGGAAAATATTTCACGTAAGATTATTACCCGCTGTATCAACACAGCCAAATTGCCTAAATCAGTTGTTGCTCTTTTTTCTCACCCCGGTGAACTATCTGCCCGGTCAGGTGATGCACTTCAAAAAGCCTTTACAGATAAAGAGGAATTACTTAAGCAGCAGGCATCTAACCTTCATGAGCAGAAAAAAGCTGGGGTGATATTTGAAGCTGAAGAAGTTATCACTCTTTTAACTTCTGTGCTTAAAACGTCATCTGCATCAAGAACTAGTTTAAGCTCACGACATCAGTTTGCTCCTGGAGCGACAGTATTGTATAAGGGCGATAAAATGGTGCTTAACCTGGACAGGTCTCGTATTCCAACTGAGTGTATAGAGAAAATTGAGGCCATTCTTAAGGAACTTGAAAAGCCAGCACCCTGATGCGACCACGTTTTAGTCTACGTTTATCTGTCTTTACTTAATGTCCTTTGTTACAGGCCAGAAAGCATAACTGGCCTGAATATTCTCTCTGGGCCCATTGTTCCACTTGTATCGTCGGTCTGATAATCAGACTGGGACCACGGTCCCACTCGTATCGTCGGTCTGATTATTAGTCTGGGACCATGGTCCCACTCGTATCGTCGGTCTGATTATTAGTCTGGGACCACGGTCCCACTCGTATCGTCGGTCTGATTATTAGTCTGGGACCACGGTCCCACTCGTGTTGTCGGTCTGATTATCGGTCTGGGACCACGGTCCCACTTGTATTGTCGATCAGACTATCAGCGTGAGACTACGATTCCATCAATGCCTGTCAAGGGCAAGTATTGACATGTCGTCGTAACCTGTAGAACGGAGTAACCTCGGTGTGCGGTTGTATGCCTGCTGTGGATTGCTGCTGTGTCCTGCTTATCCACAACATTTTGCGCACGGTTATGTGGACAAAATACCTGGTTACCCAGGCCGTGCCGGCACGTTAACCGGGCTGCATCCGATGCAAGTGTGTCGCTGTCGCCGGCCTCCTCACCCGGTCACGTTTCGTCGTTCCTCCTCCACGCGCTGCGGCTTCGGGGCCGCACCTGCATTCGTATGCGGTCGCCCGGTTACAGGTGCGGCACGGCCTGATGGAGGCCGCATGTGAGAGGAGAATTCCCATGCCAAACTGGTGCTCGAATCGTATGTATTTTTCTGGTGAACCGGCACAGATCGCTGAGATTAAACGACTGGCCAGCGGTGCAGTCACACCGCTTTATCGCCGCGCCACAAATGAAGGTATTCAGCTGTTTCTGGCCGGAAGTGCCGGACTTCTGCAGACCACTGAAGATGTGCGGTTTGAACCATGCCCCGGACTGACGGCTGCCGGGCGTGGCGTTGTATCGCCGGAGAATATCGCGTTCACCCGCTGGCTGACACACCTGCAGGACGGTGTACTTCTGGATGAGCAAAACTGCCTGATGCTGCATGAACTCTGGCTGCAGAGCGGTACTGGCCGGCGTCGCTGGGAAGAATTACCGGATGATGCCAGGGAAAGCATTACCGCTCTTTTCACCCCAAAAAGAGGTGACTGGTGCGACATCTGGAGTAACGAGGATGTATCGGTGTGGTGGAACCGTCTGTGTGACAACGTCCTGCCGGAAAAAACCATGCCGTTTGACCTGCTGACGGTTCTGTCCACTCGCCTGGATGTTGAAGTGAATGGCTTTAACGGTGGTGTTCTGAACGGTGTTCCTTCTGCATATCACTGGTATACGGAACAGTATGGCGTGAAGTGGCCTTGTGGGTATGAGGTGAATATCAGCAGTCAGGGAGACAACTTCATTCAGGTTGATTTCGACACGCCGTGGTGTCAGCCGGAAAGCGACGTTATTGCAGTATTAAGCCGCCGTTTCAGTTGCATGCTGGAGCACTGGTACGCCGAGCAGGGCTGCAATTTCTGTGGCTGGCAGTTGTATGAGCGTGGAGAGCTTGTTGATGTGCTGTGGGGGGAACTGGAATGGTCTTCCCCGACAGATGATGATGAGCTGCCGGAAGTCACCGCGCCGAAGTGGATAGTCGACAAGGTGGCGCATTACGGTGGATGAAGTATGACGGAGACGGGCGGGCAACCGCCCGTTTCTTTTCCGGTAAAGGATGTCGCCGGGCTCCTCTTTTTACTGCGCCGGCTGACGCGGCGCGGCAGGAACGCTGCCTGTGGTCAGTGTCCCGCGTCCGGCCGGGCACGGGACGGGCGCTTTTACCGCTCCCGGCTGGCATCGGTGACAGTGTACGCCAGCCCGTCGCCCTTTTCTGATGAACGCCCTTCAAGCCGCTTTCGCGGCATATTCTCGCCGTCAAAAAGACGACGGCTGCGATATTCCACGGTCGGCCTGACCCGTTACCGGACGCGGTGAACAGCCCACAGGCCGCGGGGAACGGGCGCCACAGGGGCGCCCTCCCGGTGCCCTCTGTAAGAGAAGGAGTGCTGTTATGTCCCGTTTTATCCAGGGTGACTGCGTGCGTGTTATGGCCACGTTTCCGGGCAATGCTGTCGATTTCATCCTCACCGACCCGCCATATCTCGTCGGTTTCCGTGACCGTCAGGGGCGTACCATCGCCGGCGATAAAACCGATGAATGGCTGCAACCGGCCTGTAATGAAATGTACCGCGTGCTGAAAAAAGATGCGCTGATGGTGAGCTTCTATGGCTGGAACCGCGTCGATCGCTTTATGGCCGCCTGGAAAAATGCGGGATTCAGCGTGGTTGGCCACCTGGTGTTTACCAAAACCTACACTTCGAAGGCCGCATATGTGGGCTATCGCCACGAATGCGCTTACATCCTGGCAAAAGGGCGTCCGGCGCTGCCTCAGAAGCCATTGCCCGACGTGCTGGGCTGGAAATATTCAGGCAATCGTCATCACCCGACGGAAAAGCCTGTTACCAGCCTGCAACCACTGATTGAGAGCTTCACACACCCGAACGCGATTGTGCTGGACCCGTTTGCAGGCAGCGGCTCAACCTGTGTGGCCGCCCTTCAGTCCGGACGCCGGTATATCGGTATCGAGCTGCTTGAACAGTATCACCGTGCCGGACAGCAACGTCTGGCTGCCGTACAGCGGGCCATGCAGCAGGGGGCCGCAAATGATGACTGGTTTATGCCGGAGGCTGCGTAAATGAACTATGCCGGACATGAAAAACTTCGCGCCGACGTGGCGGAGGTGGCCAACACCATGTGTGACCTTCGGGCCAGGCTGAACGATATGGAGCATCGCTGTCGCTTTGATTCCGATGTGCTTGTTGAACGCCTGGCACGCCAGACGCTGTATCGCGCCAATCGCCTGTTCATGGAGGCGTATACCGAAATTCTGGAACTGGATGCGTGCTTTAAAGATTGAGAAGGAGACGAGAATGTACGGAACATGCGAAACGCTATGCCGGGAGCTGGCAGCAAAGTATCCGGGATATACACCGCTGATGCTGGTTATCTGGTCCCCGGAAGAGATTCAGGCCCTCGCTGACGGAATGGATATTTCCCTGTCCGATCCTGAAATCAGGACCGTCTTGGCGCGCCTGGAGGACATCCCGGAAGACCAGCGAATTGAGTCCGGTATTTCTTCTGCCGCGGCGATGGAGATTATCAGCAACGTGAGCGAAAACCGCCAGGTGACCGTCCCGGCTGAACTGCTGGCGTCCCTGATTCAGACCGCCGAACAGGCACTGTGGAAACGTGAATGGGCCGCCCGTGATTACGGCCTCGCCGTCCCGGAATGCGTTACCCGCCGTCAGGCGGTGGTTAATCAGGCCCGCATCCTGCTGAAAAACAACACACACGAAAACGGCTGATGTTATCGCCGCCTGCGGGCGGCGATACAGGGAGAACGATTAATCATGAACGAAAACACAACGCTGAACGCACTGATTTGTCGTCACGCCCGTAACCTGCTGCTGGCGCAGGGCTGGCCGGAAGAGACGGATGTCGACCAGCGTAACCCGAAGTATCCGGGCTGGATCAGCATTTATGTTCTGCTGGATGCGCCCCGGCTGGCGACGTTACTCGTTAACCGCCACGGCGGCGTACTGCCGCCGCACCTGGCCTCCGCCATTCAGAAACTGACCGGAACCGGAGCGGAACTTGTTCTATCCGGCAGTCAGTGGCAGTCGCTGCCGGTGCTTCCGGCAGACGGAACGCAGGTGTCTTTTCCGTATGCCGGTGAATGGCTGACCGAAGACGAAATCAGGGCTGTACTTGCGGCGGTGCGCGATGCGGTACGCAGTGTCAGTTGCCGGGTGGCAGAAGATACGCGGCGTATCCGGGCGGCGCTGACCACCACCGGTCAGACGTTACTGACCCGCCAGACGCGCCGCTTTCGCCTGGTCGTGAAGGAAAGCGATCACCCCTGCTGGCTCGATGAGGACGACGAAAACCTGCCCGTGGTGCTCGATGCCATCCTGAACCGGGGCGCACGTTTTTCGGCGGTGGAAATGTATCTGGTCAGCGATTGTATTGAACATATCCTGTCCAGTGGGCTGGCCTGCGATGTGCTGCGTATACCGGATGAACCGCCCCGCCGGTGGTTTGACCGTGGTGTTCTGCGGGAGGTGGTCCGGGAAGCCCGGAACGAAATCCGCAGCATGGCGGATGCCCTGGCAAAAATCCGGAAATGATGACGTTGGCGGGGTAAATCCCCGCCTTTTTCCTGCCGGTCCCCGGACAGAGCACAAAGGAAGTCGCCGCCGGCTCCGCTTTACCCGGCCATGCAGGGCATGGCCTTGTGGTTTTTCAGTTATGTGGCCTCAGCGTCGTGTGCGGGCGGTGCCGTGCCTCCATCTTAGCCGGGCTGGCGTTGATGCAAGGGTACGCTTCGCCGCTGCGGTCACCCGGTCCCTCCTTCCCGTCTGCCGTGATTTTCCGGTCGTTCGCCCGCTCAGGTTTCGCGGCCTCACCCTGCAACTCCCGTCAGCCGTGTGCGTCAGGCTGCGGCTTCTCTTGCGCCCTGTGCATCCCCGCCTTATCGCCCGGCTTTTCTGGAGGCACGGCACCGCCCGGTGTCGCGGAATATGTGAACAACGGAGGAAAACATCATGCAATATGCGAAACCTGTCACTCTGAATGTTGAAGAGTGCGACCGTCTCTCCTTTCTGCCTTACCTGTTTGGCAACGATTTTCTGTATGCCGAGGCGTATGTGTACGCGCTGGCGCAAAAAATGATGCCGGAATATCAGGGAGGCTTCTGGCACTTCATCCGCCTGCCGGACGGTGGCGGTTACATGATGCCGGATGGCGACCGTTTCCACATGGTGAACGGTGCAAACTGGTTTGACCGTACCGTGAGTGCTGATGCCTGCGGCATCATTCTGACTTCCCTTGTGATTAACCGCCAGTTGTGGCTGTACCACGACAGCGGTGATGCAGGACTGACCCAGCTTTACCGGATGCGCGATGCGCAGTTGTGGCGTCACATCGAATTTCACCCTGAATGCAACGCGATTTACGCGGCACTGGACTGATTAACGGACGGGGCGGCAATGCCGCCCCTGTAAAGGAGACGAGAACATGTACTGTACTGTTAAAGAAATCATCCGCGATGTACTGGATACAGACGTGCCGGACAGTGAATGCGTTTTTGCCGTGGTGCTGACCCGTGGGGATGTGCGCCACATAGCCCAGGACTGGAACCTGTCAGACGATGAGCTGGAAACCGTCATGCAGCGGCTGGACGATGCCTTTGAATATGGTGCGGATGTCAGCATTGTTCACGACGTTGTTCGTGAGCTGATGGAAGAAAAGCGTGCCAGCCGTCAGGTGACAGTTCCGGCGGTGATGCTGGAAAAAGTGATGGCGCTGGCAGGCAGTGAAATGAAGCGCCTGTATGCCGTCGGGAGTGAGAACGGGCGCGACGGTGATGCGTTCGTCAGGGAGGAACGCGAAGCAATGGACGTTGTGTTACAGGCGCTGGACGGGGAGCACATGTCATGAATATCAGCACAGAAACCCGCGAAATTCTGCGCAATTACAAAGCCGTGATTAATGCGCGACGTCGTGAAATGGGGCAGAAACCGCTCACCACCGCGCAGATTGTTGATGAAATCTGCGATTTTGTGGCGAATCAGCAGGCTGTTTTCCTGGGCGGTCACTACATCTTACAGGGCAGCAGAAACAGGTGATACAGGGCAGGCGGTGGAGGCCGCCTGTCAGCCCGCGCGAAAACCCCTGGCAGGCTGACGCCTGCCGGAAGGGAAGCGGGCCACGCTGACGCGTCGCCCGTTACCCTTCCTGTTTGTGATGTGTCCGGAATGTTTTTTTCTGATGTTATTTTTCTGTGGTTACCGTGCCTGTTACTGTTCTTCTTCTTTTTCCTCTTCCTCTTCTTCCTCTTCTTTCCGTTCCTCTCCTGCTTATGGCTTTTCCGGGCGTCCCCCTGGCGGGGCGGGCTGTCGTGAACGGAGCCAGCGAAGCTGTCTCCGCCCTGGCGGGCTTCCATCCCTGACGCGAAACCCTGGCTTGCAGCGACCGTTCCGGTCGCGCCGCCTCTGTCGCGCCGTGGCCTGCGCTCCCGGCATCCCGGCAAAAGGCCGCCGGGATGTAAGGCGCAACGCCGTTTCGCAAACCGCGCTTCACGTCGTTGCGGCGGGTCCCTGCTCATTGCCTGCCGGGTGCCACACACCCGTATGAGTCCCTGTCGCCGGGGGCTCATACAGCCACAACCGTCTCCGCCAGTCCAGGGGTGAAATGTACATCCCGCAAAAGTTTTTGCCCAAAAGCAGGCAAAAACTTTTGCGGTCTGCCCCCGGACAGTCGTTTCCGGCCGTGGCAGTGATGCCCCTTGCGGCGAAGGTTCTCAAAAAGATGATGGGGGCTGAAAACCAGAGAGAGGAGAAAGCAGGATGGGTACCCGAAATATCCACGTTAACACCGCGTCGTACACGCTTCTTGTTGCCGGGAAGAAAAAAACACCGGGGAAGAGTGGGACGTCCTGGAATTCAGCAGCCTGACTGAGCTGAAAAAATATCGCAAAAGCCACCCGGAAAAGATGGCCTTCAGCTATAGCTACGCGCTCAGCCGGGGTGTGGATACGCAGTTCCGCCATATCAACATTGCGGAAGCCGATCACTTCAAACAGTTACTGCGTCAGATTAAGCGTGCCGGCCTCGATATCCGGGCGATCTGCTGACCGGATGTGATGAATATCCCTCCTGATTGTTGCAATCATTGTTAATGATGACCAGGGGGGGATGATATTAAGCGGAAAAATTTTTTATTAAATTTATTCTTTCATAAAGGAGTAGCTGTTATGCGATTAGCTTCCCGTTTTGGTCGGTATAATTCCATCCGTCGTGAACGTCCTTTAACGGATGATGAATTAATGCAGTTCGTGCCTTCGGTATTTTCCGGTGATAAACATGAGTCCCGGAGTGAACGTTATACGTATATTCCAACAATCAATATCATCAATAAGTTACGTGATGAAGGTTTCCAGCCATTCTTTGCCTGTCAGAGTCGGGTTCGTGATTTGGGACGTCGCGAATACAGTAAACATATGTTACGTCTTCGCAGGGAAGGGCATATTAACGGGCAGGAAGTTCCTGAAATTATCCTGCTTAATTCACATGATGGTTCATCCAGTTATCAGATGATCCCCGGAATTTTTCGTTTTGTCTGCACAAATGGCCTGGTGTGCGGAAATAATTTTGGCGAAATCCGCGTTCCACATAAAGGTGATATTGTCGGGCAGGTTATAGAGGGCGCGTATGAAGTGCTCGGTGTCTTTGATAAGGTCACTGATAATATGGAGGCGATGAAAGAAATTCATCTTAACAGTGACGAGCAACATTTATTTGGCAGAGCTGCACTGATGGTCAGGTATGAAGATGAAAATAAAACGCCAGTGACGCCTGAACAAATAATTACTCCCCGTCGTTGGGAGGATAAACAGAACGATCTCTGGACAACCTGGCAGCGGGTTCAGGAGAATATGATAAAAGGTGGATTATCGGGGCGAAGTGCCTCCGGGAAAAATACCAGGACAAGAGCCATTACAGGTATTGATGGTGATATAAGAATCAACAAGGCGTTGTGGGTGATTGCCGAACAGTTCAGAAAGTGGAAGTCATGATAATATAAGTAAAGCCCCGAAAAAATTTCGGGACTTTACTTATATTATCATTCTTCGGCATCGCTGTGTCGTCTGATATACCTCAATTTCATCAACTGGCTTTTCGGTTGTCTGTAAATATTGTGCCCGCGAAAAATGGTCTGGCAGGAGGCTGCGCAGTTACCGGGTATATATAAGATGGGTTACCGCTTCGCGGGGTTTCGGCCAGTCAGTATTGTCACTCATATGATATTTTTGTGTGTGGCCTTCCATGCCGCTTTTGCGGCATAACCGGTATCTGACAATGTCTGTAAGATTAATTGTTCTGCACGCTGTTAATTTCCGGAAGTGATTTCTTCGTGGCCGGAATCCGGATACCTTTACTGCTTTTTATCCCGGTATAAATCCGGTAAACATCTGATGCGTAGGCAAGACGTCTCTGGTTCTGGCGTTCGGTCTTCCTGAATCCAGCATTGTATGCACCAACGGCCTCCCAGGAGACGCCCCATTTTTTAAAGGCTATTGCCAGATAATAAGCACCGGTATAAATGTTCATACAGGGATCTGTTGTCAGATGTTCCGGCTTAATTCCATAGCGGGCCAGTTCGTTAAAATGCTGGGAATCTACCTGCATCAGTCCGCTGCCATATCCTGTTACCGGATTAATACCGATGGCATTAACCCGGTAACGGGATTCTTTCCATGATATTGCTCTCAGTAAATCAGGATCTATTTTGTAATCCCGGCCTGCAAGATCAAAGCAATCAGTGGCATGGCAGATCTCATTTATAAACATCAGGCAGATGGCTAACATCCATTTTTTCATTTTTCCACCTCTGGTGACTTTATCCGTAAATAATTTAACCCACTCCGCAAAAAGGCTCAACAGGTTGGTGGTTTTCACCACTAAAAGCACCACACCCCACGCAAAAACAAGTTTTTGCTGATTTGTGTTTTAAATCATGTAATTAATGAAGTGTATTTATATTATATAATTTTGAATTATATTGCAGGGATTCGTGATAGATTCGATGGTGAATCTATCACGAATTGTCAATGATTCAGTAATGACTATTTTTTTGAAAACATCTATTTACTTGGCGCGAGAATCTATATTAGATTCGTCATTTGATGATTGCTGATTCGTATAGTGAATCGTGATTTTAGTATGATGAATCTAATGGCGACTCGTCGTAAGGTGCAGAATAGAGAGCACGAAAACATATTGTTTGTTTAGGAAGATAAATAAGGTGTGTTATGGCCAAAATTCAGGTTTATGTTAATGACCATGTATCTGAAAAAATAAATGCTATTGCTGTGCAGAGGCGAGCAGAGGGAGCAAAAGAGAAAGATATTAGTTATTCAAGTATTGCCTCTATGTTGCTTGAGTTAGGATTGCGAGTTTATGAAGCGCAGATGGAACGAAAAGAATCAGCATTTAATCAGGCAGAGTTTAATAAACTTCTTCTTGAATGTGTTGTAAAAACGCAGTCAACAGTGGCAAAGATTTTAGGTATTGAGTCTCTTAGCCCTCATGTTTCCGGAAACCCGAAGTTTGAATATGCCAATATGGTTGAAGATATCAGAGAGAAGGTGTCGGTTGAGATGGAAAGGTTCTTTCCAAAAAATGATGATGAATAAAGGGAAATAAATTTTGACTTTGTTCAAATATCAGAGTTTTTTATGGTTCGAACTGATGACAATAATCAGAGTAATTAGTATATTGATTACGTGGTTAATGCCACGTTAAAAATTGAAACTGAAAATCGCCGATGCAGGGAGCAGCCACTCCCTGCATCGACTGTCCATAGAATCCTTAACGGAGGTTCCTATGTGTGCGATGGATCGTAGAGAAAGAGCACTCATCAGTCAATTGCATTTCCCTCATAGTCTTGGAGAGGCTATTTCGTTTTTAAAATATCCTGTATGTGTCCGCTTCGAGGATGGTTCTTTTATTAAGGAAAATAACTGCTTTGAAAAACTTATCAGATCGTCATTTAATTCATGTGATGAATGGTTTGATAGTTTAACGTTGGAATGTAAATTACAGTTATCTAGAGCAGAGATTGTATCATCCTCTTCTATTTATGGTGTAAATTGTAATAATGACATATTACTTAATAATACGTTATGGAGTGTGATTATAGAAAGTGTTATAACACCATGCGGCTATTTCTTTATCTGGAGGTTTATTGGGGTAGCAAATGATAATCTGTCATCGTTTGTTGTGTCTAAATACTCCAATGAATTAATTGTACCCTCTGATGAATATGTAGGTATTGAGCCATATCTGATAGGGTTTAGCCATCATTATTCATCAGCAAAGATGAACATCACTGTGTCTAAATCAAAGAAGAAAACCATGAAATTATTTAAACGATATGGATTTAGTTCTAGAGATCTCTGGTTGGATGAAATGATTAGAACGGAAAGGATACTTCCTTTATATGCTAAAGTAAAAGAAATATTGGGAAGATAAGCTGTTAACTTATTGTTACTTTGCGGGAACCATTGGTTCCCGTTTTTGTTAATATAATTTACTCTATTTTTGTTTTCATTAAAGATGATTTATATGATTATATTTTATTATCTCAAGTAATTATGCGGAGGGAACGTGAGCAGAGGGAGAACCAGAGCCGCACCAGGTAACAAAGTCTTATTAATACTGGATGAGACAACTAATCAGAAACTTTTAGCAGCCAGGGATCGTAGCGGAAGAACAAAAACTAATGAGGTGTTCATTAGACTAAAAGATCATCTCAATCGTTTTCCCGACTTTTATAATGCATCTTTAGTAAAGGAGGAAGCTGAAGACATCGACGATATATAAAGAGTTTTATTTTTTACTATCAATATTAAACAGAGGAATCATATGGACGCCGTTTTAAGTGTTCAGGGTGCTTCTGCGCCCGTCAGAAATAAGTCGTTTTTTTCTAAATTTACTCGTCTGAAAAAGTATTTCTCTTTCAGACCCTCTCGTCTGAATATGCTTCGCCTGGCTCGCGCTGTGATCCCAGCTGCTGTTCTGATGATGTTCTTCCCGCAGCTGGCGATGGCCGCCGGCAGTAGTGGTCAGGACCTGATGGCAAGCGGTAACACCACGGTTAAGGCGACCTTCGGTAAGGACTCCAGTGTTGTTAAATGGGTTGTTCTGGCTGAAGTTCTGGTCGGTGCGGTCATGTACATGATGACCAAAAACGTCAAGTACCTGGCCGGTTTTGCCATCATCTCTGTATTTATTGCTGTGAGTATGGCCGTCGTTGGCCTCTGACAGGAAATAAAACGATGTCGGGAGACGAGAATAAACTTAAGAAATATCGTTTCCCGGAAACACTGACCAACCAGAGCCGCTGGTTTGGCCTGCCACTGGATGAACTGATCCCCGCAGCAATCTGTATTGGCTGGGGTATCACAACATCGAAATATCTGTTCGGTATTGGTGCAGCGGTTCTGGTTTATTTCGGGATTAAAAAACTGAAAAAAGGGCGGGGCAGTTCCTGGTTACGTGACCTGATTTACTGGTATATGCCAACAGCCCTGCTGCGCGGTATTTTTCATAATGTTCCCGATTCGTGTTTCCGGCAGTGGATTAAATAGAACTGATACCAGGATTGTTATATGGAACACGGTGCCCGTTTAAGTACCAGTCGTGTAATGGCCATCGCCTTTATATTTATGTCAGTGCTTATTGTTCTCAGCCTCTCTGTTAACGTCATTCAGGGGGTGAATAACTACCGTCTTCAGAATGAGCAACGCACTGCCGTGACGCCAATGGCATTTAATGCCCCCTTTGCCGTGTCACAGAACAGTGCTGACGCCTCTTATTTACAGCAGATGGCGCTGTCATTTATTGCCCTCCGTCTGAATGTTTCATCAGAAACCGTCGATGCCTCACATCAGGCGCTTCTGCAATATATCCGCCCGGGCGCACAGAACCAGATGAAAGTTATTCTGGCTGAAGAAGCGAAGCGTATTAAAAACGATAACGTGAGCTCAGCCTTTTTCCAGACCAGTGTTCGTGTCTGGCCTCAGTATGGCCGTGTGGAAATTCGTGGTGTGCTTAAAACCTGGATTGGTGATTCAAAACCTTTCACTGATATCAAACATTACATCCTTATTCTAAAGCGGGAAAACGGGGTGACCTGGCTGGATAATTTCGGGGAAACAGACGATGAGAAAAAATAATACGGCAATAATATTCGGCAGCCTGTTTTTTTCCTGCAGCGTGATGGCCGCAAACGGTACGCTGGCCCCCACCGTGGTGCCAATGGTGAACGGTGGTCAGGCTAGTATTGCCATCAGCAATACTAGCCCGAATCTGTTTACCGTTCCCGGTGACCGGATTATCGCCGTGAACAGTCTGGATGGTGCCCTGACCAATAATGAGCAGACCGCCTCCGGCGGTGTGGTGGTTGCCACCGTCAACAAAAAGCCCTTTACGTTCATTCTGGAAACAGAACGTGGTCTGAATCTTTCCATTCAGGCCGTTCCCCGTGAAGGCGCGGGGCGTACCATTCAGCTGGTCAGTGACCTGCGCGGAACCGGAGAAGAAGCCGGCGCGTGGGAAACGTCCACGCCTTACGAATCCCTGCTTGTGACCATCAGCCAGGCTGTCCGTGGCGGAAAATTACCTGCAGGCTGGTATCAGGTTCCTGTGACAAAGGAAACCCTGAAGGCCCCTGCGGGTCTGTCTTCAGTGGCAGATGCAGTATGGATGGGGAATCACCTGAAGATGGTCCGCTTTACCGTGGAAAATAAAACGCTGTCTGCCCTGAATATCCGGGGAAGTGATTTCTGGCAGCCGGGAACCCGTGCCGTGATGTTCAGCCAGCCTGCCAGCCAGTTACTGGCAGGTGCGCGCATGGATGTGTATGTCATCCGTGACGGGGAGGGCAACTGATGGCCAGTATCAATACCATTGTGAAACGCAAGCAGTACCTGTGGCTGGGGATTGTGGTTGTCGGTGCAGCCTCCGCGATTGGTGGTGCGCTGTATCTGTCTGATGTGGACATGTCCGGTAACGGTGAAACCGTGGCTGAACAGGAGCCTGTGCCGGATATGACCGGTGTGGTGGATACGACCTTTGATGACAAGGTGCGTCAGCATGCCACCACCGAGATGCAGGTGACGGCAGCGCAGATGCAGAAGCAGTATGAGGAAATCCGTCGTGAGCTGGATGTTCTGAACAAACAGCGCGGTGATGACCAGCGTCGTATTGAAAAGTTGGGACAGGACAATGCCGCCCTGGCAGAGCAGGTAAAAGCCCTGGGTGCTAATCCCGTCACGGCGACCGGTGAGCCTGTACCGCAGATGCCTGCCTCACCGCCCGGCCCGGAAGGCGAACCACAGCCAGGAAACACCCCCGTATCCTTCCCGCCGCAGGGCAGCGTTGCTGTTCCACCGCCGACGGCGTTTTATCCCGGGAATGGTGTCACGCCACCACCACAGGTGACGTACCAGTCTGTGCCGGTGCCTAACCGGATACAGCGTAAGGTGTTTACCCGTAATGAGGGAAAACAGGGACCATCACTGCCGTACATTCCGTCAGGAAG
This sequence comes from Escherichia sp. MOD1-EC4550, assembly GCF_963876935.1. NCBI lineage: Bacteria > Pseudomonadati > Pseudomonadota > Gammaproteobacteria > Enterobacterales > Enterobacteriaceae > Escherichia > Escherichia sp. MOD1-EC4550. The sequence continues at coordinate 43,899 of NZ_CAWNSE010000019.1, read as the reverse complement.
TTTTGCGAAAGCCATGCTGATTGAAGGGGCGGATGCCAATGCCTCTGTCACCGGTAATGAATCCACGGTGCCGATGCAGCTGCGTATCACCGGCCTGGTGGAAATGCCGAACAGCAAGACGTATGACGCAACGGGATGTTTTGTGGGTCTGGAAGCCTGGGGGGATGTGTCCAGTGAGCGTGCCATTGTACGCACCCGCAATATCAGTTGCCTGAAGGACGGCAAAACTATTGATATGCCGATTAAGGGGCATGTCAGCTTCCGGGGTAAAAACGGTATCAAGGGCGAAGTGGTGATGCGTAACGGCAAAATCCTCGGCTGGGCATGGGGCGCGGGATTTGTTGACGGTATCGGTCAGGGAATGGAGCGCGCCTCCCAGCCGGCTGTCGGGCTGGGTGCCACAGCCGCTTACGGGGCTGGTGATGTCCTGAAAATGGGTATCGGTGGCGGCGCATCGAAAGCCGCACAGACGCTCAGTGACTACTACATCAAACGTGCCGAACAGTATCACCCGGTGATACCGATTGGTGCGGGCAACGAAGTGACCGTGGTGTTCCAGGACGGCTTCCAGCTGAAAACCGTGGAAGAGATGGCGCTGGAACGCACGCAGAGCAGAGCGGAAGAAGACAATCCGGAAAGTCCGGTTCCTGTTCCGCCATCGGCTGAAAGTCATCTTAACGGCTTTAATACTGACCAGATGCTGAAGCAGCTGGGCAACCTGAATCCGCAGCAGTTTATGTCCGGCAGCCAGGGAGGGGGCAACGATGGCAAATAATATGTCGTCCCGTCAGGCGTGCCATGCCGCCCGGTATGTTGTCGCCCGGGTTCTGCGAGGACTGTTCTGGTGTCTGAAGTACACCGTCATTCTGCCACTGGCCACAATGGCCCTGATGGCTCTGTTTGTTTTATGGAAGGACAACACCACGCCGGGGAAATTACTGGTTAAGGAGATTAACTTCGTAAGACAAACAGCACCTGCCGGACAGTTCCCGGTCAGTGAATGCTGGTTTTCTTCCTCTGATTCTTCAGGCAGATCAGAAATACAGGATATCTGCCATTACCGCGCGGCTGATGCTGCAGATTATGTCAGGGAGACTGACCGGTCACTGATGCAACTGGTCACCGCATTATGGGCAACACTGGCACTGATGTATGTCTCGCTGGCAGCGATCACCGGGAAATATCCGGTGCGACCCGGAAAAATGAAATGTATCCGGGTGGTAACCGCAGATGAACATCTGAAGGAAGGTTATACGGAAGACGCTTCCCTGCCGGGAAAAATCAGGAAATGCCCTGTTTATCTTCCTGATGACAGAACAAACAGAAACAACGGAGATAAAAATGAACATGCGTAATATTAATGTTATTACAGCCCTCTCTGTGCCGGGTAAAACCGTGTCAGATGATTTTATGCATGCTGTTCTCAGTAACTGCGCCACAAGAATCGTACTTCCTGCACCGGAGAAATTCGGTTCTGAGTCATTGCCGGACAATTTTAATATGACTGCTGTCGGTGTGATGAAGAATTCAGAAATATAAGGAACCCTTCGATGAATAAGCTGGTTTCTGATGGCAGCGTCAAAAAAATAAATTATCCGGTGCTGTATGAGTCCGGAATAACACCTCCGTTATGTGAAGTCAGTGCACCAGAACCTGATGCGGGTGGGAAACGCATTGTGGCATATGTTTATAAATCATCACGGAGTACGGTTTTTGAAAATCCTGACATTGTAAAAACCTGTACGGTCAGGGATTTGAAGAAGGATTTTGTGAACTGCGATGAGAAAGGTGAGGGACAATGAAACAGATTTCTTTCTTTATTCCTCTGCTGGGGACCTTATTACTTTCCGGCTGTGCCGGAACCAGTACGGAATTTGAGTGTAACGCCACCACATCCGATACCTGTATGACGATGGAGCAGGCCAATGAGAAGGCCAAAAAACTGGAGCAGTCCTCAGAAGCAAAGCCGGTTGCGGCATCACTGCCGCGCCTGGCTGAAGGGAACTTCCGGACAATGCCGGTGCAGACCGTCACCGCGACCACTCCGTCCGGCAGCAGACCTGCGGTGACAGCACATCCGGAGCAGAAACTGCTGGCACCTCGCCCGCTGTTTACCGCTGCCCGGGAAGTGAAAACGGTTGTTCCGGTCAGTTCAGTTACGCCGGTAACACCTCCTCGTCCGCTAAGAACGGGTGAGCAGACGGCAGCATTATGGATAGCGCCTTATATTGATAACCAGGATGTTTATCATCAGCCATCCAGCGTGTTTTTTGTTATTAAACCGTCTGCGTGGGGAAAACCACGTATTAATTAACTGGCCCTGAAGTTGTATATCAGCCGGCAATGCCGGCGGGCTTTCTGTATTCAAAATCTGCCTGTAAAACGAGTGCCCTGTGCGTGAAAAGGGATGGGCGGTAGCGTGTCAGAACATGTCGGGAGGAATATTCCGTGAGTGATGAAGCCGATGAAGCATATTCAGTGACAGAACAACTGACCATGACAGGAATAAACCGGATACGCCAGAAAATAAATGCTCATGGTATTCCTGTTTATCTCTGTGAAGCATGCGGAAATCCTATTCCGGAAGCCCAGCGGAAAATATTTCCCGGTGTGACGTTGTGCGTTGAATGTCAGGCGTATCAGGAAAGACAGAGAAAACATTATGCATAAGTCAGTCGCAGAACATAGTGATTTAATTCCGGATGAACATGAGTGGATATTCAGAAAACAGAAATCTTTGTATATGAGCCGGGAAATGGCGCGTTAATTACAGGTATTCCCTTCATGGCTACCGCATTTCTCGCTTTATTTTTCAACTAAGGAATTCATGTGAATAACCCACTTGAGGCCGTCACTCAGGCGGTTAACTCCCTCGTCACAGCACTGAAACTGCCTGACGAATCCGCAAAGGCCAATGAAGTTCTGGGCGAAATGAGCTTCCCGCAGTTCAGCCGTCTGCTGCCGTACCGTGATTACAACCAGGAATCCGGTCTGTTCATGAATGACACCACGATGGGCTTTATGCTGGAAGCCATCCCCATCAATGGGGCGAATGAGTCCATTGTGGAGGCCCTCGATCACATGCTGCGCACCAAACTGCCGCGCGGTATTCCGTTGTGTATCCATCTGATGTCCAGTCAGCTGGTTGGTGACAGGATTGAATACGGGCTGCGTGAGTTCTCCTGGTCAGGTGAACAGGCTGAACGGTTTAACGCCATTACCCGGGCCTATTATATGAAAGCGGCAGCGACACAGTTTCCGCTGCCGGAGGGGATGAATCTGCCCCTGACCCTGCGCCATTACCGGGTGTTTATCTCGTACTGTTCTCCTTCGAAGAAAAAAAGCCGGGCCGACATTCTGGAAATGGAAAACCTGGTGAAAATCATCCGGGCGTCGTTACAGGGGGCCAGTATCACCACACAGACGGTGGATGCACAGGCCTTTATCGATATTGTCGGGGAGATGATTAACCATAACCCGGACTCCCTGTACCCGAAAAGACGTCAGCTGGACCCGTATTCTGATCTGAATTATCAGTGTGTGGAGGACAGTTTTGATCTGAAAGTCCGGGCTGATTACCTGACGCTGGGCCTGCGTGAGAACGGCAGGAACAGCACGGCCCGCATCCTGAATTTCCATCTGGCCCGTAACCCGGAAATCGCCTTCCTGTGGAACGTGGCCGACAACTACAGCAACCTGCTGAACCCGGAACTGTCCATCTCCTGTCCATTCATCCTGACGCTGACTCTGGTGGTGGAAGACCAGGTGAAAACCCACAGCGAAGCCAACCTGAAGTACATGGACCTGGAGAAAAAGTCGAAGACCTCCTATGCCAAATGGTTTCCGTCCGTGGAGAAAGAGGCGAAGGAGTGGGGGGAACTGCGTCAGCGGCTGGGCTCCGGTCAGTCCTCCGTGGTGTCCTACTTCCTCAACATCACAGCATTCTGCAAGGACAATAATGAAACGGCGCTGGAAGTGGAGCAGGACATCCTGAACAGCTTTCGTAAAAACGGTTTTGAGCTGATTTCACCGCGCTTTAACCACATGCGCAATTTCCTGACCTGCCTGCCCTTTATGGCCGGGAAAGGGCTGTTTAAACAGCTGAAAGAGGCCGGAGTGGTTCAGCGCGCAGAGAGCTTTAATGTTGCCAACTTGATGCCGTTAGTGGCGGATAACCCCCTGACACCGGCAGGTCTGCTGGCACCCACCTACCGTAACCAGCTGGCGTTTATCGATATTTTCTTCCGGGGGATGAATAACACCAACTACAACATGGCGGTCTGTGGCACCTCCGGGGCCGGTAAAACCGGGCTGATACAGCCACTTATCCGCAGCGTGCTGGACTCCGGAGGCTTTGCCGTGGTGTTCGACATGGGGGATGGATATAAGTCCCTGTGTGAGAACATGGGCGGGGTGTATCTGGACGGTGAAACCCTGCGTTTTAACCCGTTTGCGAACATCACCGATATTGACCAGTCAGCGGAGCGTGTCCGTGACCAGTTGTCAGTGATGGCCAGCCCCAACGGTAACCTGGATGAAGTGCATGAAGGTCTGCTGTTGCAGGCGGTCAGAGCCTCCTGGCTGGCCAAAGAGAACAGAGCACGTATTGATGACGTGGTGGATTTCCTGAAAAACGCCAGTGACAGCGAGCAGTATGCCGAGTCACCGACTATCCGCAGCCGTCTGGACGAAATGATTGTGCTGCTTGACCAGTACACTGCCAACGGCACTTACGGCCAGTATTTTAACTCTGATGAGCCGTCCCTGCGGGATGACGCAAAAATGGTGGTGCTGGAGTTGGGCGGACTGGAAGACCGTCCGTCACTGCTGGTTGCGGTGATGTTCTCCCTGATTATCTACATCGAGAACAGGATGTACCGCACGCCGCGTAACCTCAAGAAACTGAACGTTATTGATGAAGGCTGGCGTCTGCTGGACTTCAAAAATCACAAGGTCGGTGAATTTATTGAGAAAGGCTACCGTACGGCCCGCCGTCATACCGGTGCCTATATCACCATCACACAGAACATCGTCGACTTTGACTCTGATAAGGCCTCCAGTGCTGCCCGCGCGGCATGGGGTAACTCCTCCTACAAAATTATCCTCAAACAGAGTGCGAAGGAGTTCGCGAAATACAACCAACTGTATCCGGACCAGTTCCTGCCACTGCAGCGCGACATGATTGGTAAGTTTGGTGCGGCCAAAGACCAGTGGTTCAGTTCCTTCCTGCTGCAGGTGGAAAACCATTCCTCCTGGCACCGTCTGTTTGTGGACCCGTTAAGCCGCGCCATGTACAGCTCTGACGGCCCGGATTTTGAGTTTGTGCAGCAGAAGCGTAAAGAGGGGCTGAGTATTCATGAGGCAGTGTGGCAGCTGGCGTGGAAGAAGTCAGGGCCGGAGATGGCTTCGCTGGAAGCCTGGCTGGAAGAACATGAGAAATACAGGAGTGTGGCATGAGTTCAACGCAGAAACCCGCCGACGTCACGGCAGAACGACGCAGCCACTGGTGGTGGACGGTGCCGGGATGCCTGGCAATGGTGTTACTGAACGCAGCCGTCAGTTACGGCATTGCCAGACTGAACGCACCGGTGACTGTCGCCTTCAACATGAAACAGACCGTGGATGCGTTTTTTGACAGCGCCAGTCAGAAACAACTGTCAGAAGCGCAGTCAAAAGCCCTTTCAGCGCGTTTTAACACGGCACTGGAAGCCAGCCTGCAGGCGTGGCAGCAGAAACACCACGCGGTCATTCTGGTGTCGCCTGCTGTGGTACAGGGGGCACCGGATATCACCCGGGAAATCCAGCAGGATATTGCCCGGCGAATGAGGGCGGAACCATGAGATGCCGGGGGCTGATTGCCCTGCTGATATGGGGGCAGAGTGTGGCCGCCGCCGATCTTGGTACCTGGGGCGATCTGTGGCCGGTAAAGGAGCCGGACATGCTGACGGTGATCATGCAGCGCCTGACGGCACTGGAGCAGTCCGGTGAGATGGGCCGGAAAATGGATGCCTTTAAGGAGCGGGTGATCCGCAACAGTCTGCGGCCCCCTGCCGTGCCCGGTATCGGACGCACGGAGAAATACGGCAGCCGGTTGTTTGACCCGTCCGTCAGACTGGCTGCGGATATCCGGGATAACGAAGGGCGGGTGTTTGCCCGTCAGGGTGAAGTGATGAATCCGCTGCAGTATGTTCCTTTTAACCAGACGCTGTATTTCATCAATGGCGATGATCCGGCGCAGGTGGCCTGGATGAAACGCCAGACGCCGCCCACACTGGAGAGCAAAATTATCCTCGTGCAGGGCAGTATCCCGGAGATGCAGAAGTCTCTGGACAGCCGTGTTTACTTTGACCAGAACGGTGTGCTCTGCCAGCGCCTCGGCATTGATCAGGTCCCGGCACGGGTGAGCGCCGTTCCCGGCGATCGCTTCCTGAAGGTGGAATTTATTCCGGCAGAGGAGGGCAGAAAATGAAGCGAAGGCTGTGGCTGCTGATGTTATTCCTTTTCGCCGGTCATGTCCCTGCGGCGTCTGCGGATTCTGCCTGTGAGGGGCGTTTTGTAAACCCGATCACAGATATCTGCTGGAGCTGTATTTTCCCGCTCTCGCTGGGCAGTATCAAAGTCAGTCAGGGTAAGGTCCCCGACACGGCGAACCCGTCGATGCCCATTCAGATTTGTCCGGCACCGCCGCCGCTGTTCAGGCGTATCGGGCTGGCCATTGGTTACTGGGAGCCGATGGCGTTGACGGACGTCACCCGATCACCGGGATGCATGGTGAACCTGGGCTTCAGCCTGCCGGCTTTTGGTAAAACGGCACAGGGAACGGCGAAAAAGGATGAGAAGCAGGTAAATGGGGCGTTCTATCACGTTCACTGGTACAAATACCCGCTGACGTACTGGCTGAACATCATCACATCGCTGGGCTGTCTGGAAGGTGGTGACCTGGATATCGCTTATCTTTCTGAAATCGACCCCACCTGGACGGACAGCAGCCTGACCACCATTCTCAATCCGGAAGCTGTCATCTTTGCCAATCCGATAGCACAGGGAGCCTGCGCAGCAGATGCGATTGCCAGCGCCTTTAATATGCCTCTCGATGTTCTGTTCTGGTGTGCCGGTTCGCAGGGAAGTATGTACCCGTTCAATGGCTGGGTGAGTAATGAGTCCAGTCCGTTGCAGTCCTCCCTGCTGGTCAGTGAACGCATGGCGTTCAAGCTGCACCGTCAGGGCATGATTATGGAAACCATCGGGAAAAATAACGCCGTCTGTAATGAATATCCGTCCCCAATCCTGCCCAAAGAACGCTGGCGTTACCAGATGGTGAATATGTATCCGGATAGCGGGCAGTGCCACCCGTTCGGGCGCAGCGTGACCCGCTGGGAAACCGGGAAAAATCCGCCCAACACAAAGAAAAACTTCGGCTACCTGATGTGGCGTAAACGTAACTGTGTCTTCCTGTGAAGTGAATGATGAAGCTGAGTATGAAATCTCTGGCAGCACTGCTGATGATGCTGAACGGGGCGGTTATGGCGTCAGAAAACGTGAACACTCCTGAAAACCGCCAGTTCCTGAAGCAGCAGGAAAATTTAAGCAGACAACTGCGTGAAAAACCTGACCATCAGCTGAAAGCCTGGGCGGAGAAACAGGTGCTGGAGAACCCCCTTCAGCGTTCAGATAACCATTTCCTGGATGAGCTGGTTCGTAAACAGCAGGCTTCGCAGGACGGGAAACCCCGGCTGGGTGCCCTGTATTTTGTGTCGTTTTCCATTCCCGAAGAGGGGCTGAAACGGATGCTGGGCGAAACCCGGCACTACGGTATTCCGGCCACACTGCGGGGCATGGTGAATAATGACCTGAAGACCACCGCTGAAGCCGTGTTGTCCCTGGTGAAAGACGGCGCAACTGATGGTGTTCAGATCGACCCGACGCTGTTTTCACAGTACGGCATTCGCAGCGTACCGGCACTGGTGGTGTTCTGCAGTCAGGGATACGACATCATCCGGGGAAACCTGCGGGTCGGCCAGGCGCTGGAGAAAGTGGCCGCCACGGGTGACTGCCGGCAGGTGGCTCATGATTTACTGGCAGGGAAAGGAGATTCCGGGAAATGAAACGTATTTTACCTCTGATACTGGCTCTGGTTACCGGTATGGCACAGGCTGACAGCAACAGTGATTACCGGGCCGGTTCTGATTTTGCTCACCAGATCAAAGGGCAGGGAAGCAGCAGTATTCAGGGCTTTAAACCACAGGAGAGTATCCCCGGCTATAACGCGAATCCGGACGAGACAAAATATTACGGTGGCGTGACTGCCGGCGGGGATGGCGGCCTGAAAAATGACGGCACCACGGAATGGGCGACCGGTGAAACCGGAAAAACCATCACAGAGTCATTCATGAACAAGCCGAAAGACATTCTGTCACCGGATGCTCCGTTTATCCAGACCGGCAGGGATGTGGTGAATCGGGCTGACAGCATTGTGGGAAACACCGGGCAGCAGTGCAGTGCGCAGGAGATTAGCCGGAGTGAATACACGAATTACACCTGTGAGCGGGATTTACAGGTGGAGCAGTACTGCACACGAACTGCCCGTATGGAGCTGCAGGGGAGTACCACATGGGAAACCCGGACGCTGGAGTATGAAATGAGTCAGCTACCTGCACGTGAAGTGAATGGTCAGTATGTTGTCTCCATTACCTCTCCCGTTACCGGTGAAATTGTCGATGCGCATTACAGCTGGAGTCGTACTTACCTGCAGAAGAGTGTACCTATGACAATTACAGTACTGGGAACCCCACTGAGCTGGAATGCCAAATACTCAGCAGATGCCTCATTTACACCAGTACAGAAAACACTGACTGCCGGTGTGGCTTTTACGTCATCTCACCCCGTCCGGGTCGGGAATACAAAATTCAAACGTCATACGGCAATGAAGCTGCGTCTGGTTGTCAGGGTAAAAAAAGCCTCGTACACCCCGTATGTTGTCTGGTCTGAAAGGTGCCCGTTTAGCAAGGAGCTGGGGAAACTGACAAAAACAGAATGTACGGAGGCTGGCGGGAACAGGACGCTGGTGAAAGATGGTCAGTCATACAGCATGTACCAGAGCTGCTGGGCATACCGGGACACGTATGTCACGCAGTCAGCAGACAAGGGAACCTGTCAGACCTACACCGACAATCCTGCCTGTACCCTGGTGTCACACCAGTGCGCCTTTTACTCCGAAGAAGGTGCCTGTCTGCATGAATATGCCACCTACTCCTGCGAGTCAAAAACATCAGGGAAAGTGATGGTCTGTGGGGGAGACGTCTTCTGTCTCGATGGCGAATGCGATAAGGCTCAGGGCGGGAAGAGTAATGATTTTGCTGAAGCTGTTTCTCAGCTGGCAGCACTGGCCGCTGCAGGTAAGGATGTTGCGGCGCTGAACGGGGTGGATGTCCGTGCTTTCACCGGTCAGGCGAAATTTTGTAAGAAGGCTGCAGCCGGATACAGCAACTGCTGTAAGGACAGCGGCTGGGGACAGGATATCGGGCTGGCCAAATGCAGCAGTGATGAAAAGGCCCTGGCTAAAGCAAAATCAAACAAACTGACCGTCAGCGTCGGGGAGTTCTGTTCGAAGAAAGTGCTGGGCGTCTGTCTGGAGAAAAAACGCAGCTACTGTCAGTTTGATTCGAAGCTGGCGCAGATAGTCCAGCAGCAGGGGCGCAACGGTCAGTTGCGTATCAGTTTTGGCAGAGCGAAGCATCCTGACTGTCGGGGGATTACGGTTGATGAGCTGCAGAAAATTCAGTTCGACAGACTGGATTTCACTAACTTCTACGAAGACCTGATGAATAACCAGAAAATCCCGGACAGTGGCGTTCTGACGCAGAAAGTGAAAGAGCAGATTGCTGACCAGCTGAAACAGGCAGGACAGTAAGGTAGGGAAAATAACCGGGGGAAATGATGAAGGTCATATTCACTTCTAATCGTCTTGTTGATTTTCTTATCCGGCTTTTGATTACAGCGATTGTCATTTCCCCGGTAATTATCTGGTCGTGGGATACGGTAAAAGAAACCACTGCAGGTGAGATGCTTGCTGCCTGTTTTGTTATTTTTTACTCCGGTGTGCTCCTGTTTATTCTGTATTTTTGTTTTTCTGCCCTGACTGACCTGCAGAAACCTGATGATGAAAGAAAAAGTGATGAAAGGAATGAAGATGAATAAAGCATTACTGCCACTGTTACTCTGCTGCTTTATTTTTCCGGCGTCAGGAAAAGATGCAGGCTGGCAGTGGTATAACGAGAAAATAAATCCGAAGGAAAAAGAAAATCAACCCGCACCTGCAGCCCCCCGTCAGGAACCGGATATTATGCAGAAACTGGCCGTGCTGCAGACGGCAACAAAGCGGGCGCTGTATGAAGCCATTCTGTATCCCGGTGTGGATAATTTTGTGAAATATTTCCGTCTGCAGAATTACTGGACTCAGCAGGCCGGGCTTTTCACCATGAGCGCCAAAAAAGCCATGCTGGCGCATCCCGAACTGGACTATAACCTGCAGTACAGCCATTACAACGGCACGGTCCGGAACCAGCTGGCGGCAGACCAGGCGCAGCAGCGACAGGCCATTGCGAAACTGGCTGAACACTACGGCATCATGTTCTTTTACCGGGGGCAGGACCCCATCGACGGGCAGCTGGCGCAGGTCATTAATGGCTTCAGGGATACCTATGGTCTGAGTGTTATTCCCGTTTCCGTGGATGGCGTGATTAATCCGCTGTTGCCGGATTCCCGGACTGACCAGGGGCATGCGCAGCGCCTCGGCGTGAAATATTTCCCGGCCATGATGCTGGTTGACCCGAAACAGGGCAGTGTTCGCCCGTTATCATACGGCTTTATTTCGCAGGACGACCTGGCAAAACAGTTCCTGAACGTTTCTGAAGATTTTAAACCCAATTTTTAATCGCGGATTTGATTTATGAGTGAAGATTATTTGAAAATGTTTACAGGTGTTGTTCTGTTAATGTTTGTCATTATTGCCGGTTATTTCTTTTCTGAGCGTAATGACAGGAAAATGTTTCTCCTGAGCTCACTGGTTTTCCTTGTTATTAATATCGCGTGTTTATATGTGCTTACCGCCAGTCTCTGGTTTCTGTGTGGTGCAATTATGAGTCAGGGCGCAGCACTGGTTGTTTCAATAGTTGCGGCCGCATTACCGGACGTTACGAGCTTCGACAGGTTCAGAAGAATATTTATCTGTATTATGTTGTCATCGGTATGGTCCGGAGTGATGTGGTTTTTTATAAGGGGGCTTATGACAGGCTAAGTCATATAAAACGGTCATAAAAACCATACAAAATAATGAGGTTGATTACTGAAGACCATATGATAAACCATACCGCAATCCAGTGGCTTCTGAATAGCTCACAAAAATAAATATAGATACTTAATAAACTTATTACAAGATAGTTAGGGAAGGCATTGACCGGTAATGAATGTGATGCTGCATATATCAGCGCAATAATTGCCGCATTTCCCAGTAACGACTCTCTTATTATGTTTCTGATTATTTCCAGTTTTTCTTTAAAAGATCGCTTTTCCATTTGTACCTCTGATTAATATCACACAAACGCGAATATTACAGACATGAATACTCTCATGTAAATAATAACCGGAGTTTAACATGATAAGTAAACGCAGATTCTCTTTACCCCGGCTTGATATTACGGGAATGTGGGTATTTTCCCTGGGTGTCTGGTTTCATATCGTCGCCCGTCTTGTTTACAGCAAACCCTGGATGGCTTTTTTTCTGGCGGAGCTGATTGCGGCCATCCTTGTGCTGTTCGGCGCATACCAGGTGCTGGATGCATGGATTGCCCGTGTCAGCCGGGAAGAGCGTGAGGCACTGGAAGCCAGGCAACAGGCCATGATGGCAGAGCAGCAGGAGGGCGGACATGTCTCTCACTAAATTACTGCCGGTCATTTTGTTGATGATGGTCACAGGTGTGCAGGCCTCCACCCGGGATGAAATTGAACGACTCTGGAATCCGCAGGGCATGGCCGCGCAGCCTGCACAACCGGCAGCAGACACATCAGCCAGGACAGAAAAGCCGGCTCCCCGCTGGTTCCGCCTCAGCAACGGCAGGCAGGTTAACCTGGCCGACTGGAAGGTGGTGCTGTTTATGCAGGGGCATTGCCCTTACTGTCACCAGTTTGACCCGGTACTGAAGCAGTTGGCACAGCAGTACGGCTTTTCCGTTTTTCCCTACACCCTGGATGGTCAGGGGGATAGCGCCTTTCCGGAAGCATTACCGGTGCCACCGGACGTGATGCAGACCTTCTTCCCGAATATTCCGGTGGCCACACCGACCACCTTCCTGGTCAACGTCAACACGCTTGAGGCATTACCGCTTTTACAGGGGGCAACGGATGCCGCCGGTTTTATGGCGCGGATGGATACCGTTCTGCAGATGTACGGAGGGAAAAAAGGTGCGAAATAAGCAGGTGGTGTTACTCATTGCCGGAATATCCGGCATCGCGACGGGAATAATCGTCAGCCTGAATATCCCCTTTATCCATCAGGGGCTTTTTTATCCCGCCAGCCCTGTAGAAATTGTCGTTTCGCTGTGCCTTACCTTTTCTGTTTCTGTTGTGTTTTTTGTGGGGGCAATTGTGGGATGGATTTCGGTGTCTGAAATATATTACAGCCGCAGGACTGGTCTGAATGAATTATCGGAAATATCAGAGGGAACTTATAATGAGAGAAAATAAAAATAATCCTGAACTCAAAATCAGAAGTACAGAACGAGATTATAAATACATTTCCAGAATTACTGACAGGTATGCTGGATTGTCTCTGGTATTCCTGACTGCCGGAATTGTTTTATGGACAGCTATGAATATTATTTTTGATGCCTGTATTGATTCGTGGAAAATGGACCTGGAATTAAATAATTCGATTTATATGTGGAATATCCTGATATATGTCATTCCATATGCGTTATATGCGCTTGCAGCCGGGTTTCTTGTTACATTTTTTCTGTTCCCAATGTACGAATTAATATACGGAAATATCGGGATATTCCTGTTGAAACGCCGTATGCGCCGGGAGAACACATTAAGGGAGGGCAGCAATAATGCTTCGCATTAAGCCTCTTTTTATTCTTTGTGCCGCCTTACTGACGGTGACGCCTGCAGCGTCAGCGGATGTGAACAGCGACATGAATCAGTTCTTTAACAAGCTGGGCTTCGCCTCCAATACCACACAGCCGGGCGTCTGGCAGGGGCAGGCTGCCGGCTATGCTTACGGCGGCTCCCTGTATGCCCGTACTCAGGTCAAAAATGTTCAGCTGATTTCCATGACGCTGCCGGATATCAATGCCGGATGTGGCGGCATCGACGCTTATCTCGGTTCGTTCAGTTTTATTAATGGTGAGCAGCTGCAGCGTTTTGTTAAGCAGATTATGAGTAATGCTGCCGGTTACTTTTTTGACCTTGCCCTGCAGACAACGGTGCCGGAAATCAAAACCGCAAAAGACTTCCTGCAGAAAATGGCAAGCGACATTAACAGCATGAACCTCAGTTCCTGCCAGGCGGCGCAGGGGATTATCGGCGGGCTTTTCCCCCGGACGCAGGTGTCCCAGCAGAAAGTCTGTCAGGACATTGCCGGTGAGAGCAATATTTTTGCTGACTGGGCGGCTTCCCGGCAGGGATGTACCGTTGGCGGGAAATCTGACAGTGTCAGGGATAAAGCCAGCGACAAGGATAAGGAGCGGGTGACCAAAAACATCAACATCATGTGGAATGCGCTTTCCAAAAACAGAATGTTTGACGGCAACAAAGAGCTGAAAGAATTTGTGATGACGCTGACCGGCTCACTGGTGTTTGGTCCCAACGGCGAAATCACACCGCTGTCAGCCAGAACCACTGACCGCTCAATTATCCGGGCCATGATGGAAGGCGGCACAGCAAAAATTTATCACTGCAACGATTCTGATAAATGCCTGAAAGTGGTGGCAGACACACCGGTGACTATCAGCCGGGATAATGCACTGAAGTCTCAGATTACTAAACTTCTGGCCAGCATTCAGAACAAGGCGGTCAGTGACACGCCTCTGGATGACAAGGAAAAAGGCTTTATTTCCAGTACCACCATCCCCGTCTTCAAATACCTGGTTGACCCGCAGATGCTCGGAGTTTCCAACAGCATGATTTACCAGCTGACGGACTATATCGGTTACGACATCCTGCTGCAGTACATTCAGGAGCTGATACAGCAGGCCCGGGCGATGGTGGCCACGGGAAATTATGACGAAGCGGTTATCGGACATATTAACGACAACATGAATGATGCCACCCGGCAGATTGCGGCGTTTCAGTCACAGGTGCAGGTACAGCAGGATGCGCTGCTGGTTGTCGATCGTCAGATGAGCTACATGCGTCAGCAGCTTTCCGCCCGCATGCTCAGTCGTTACCAAAACAACTATCACTTCGGAGGGAGCACGCTGTGAATGAAGTTTATGTGATTGCCGGTGGTGAGTGGTTGCGGAATAACCTGAATGCCATTGCCGCCTTTATGGGGACCCGGATGTGGGATTCCATTGAAAAAATTGCGCTCACATTGTCTGTTCTCGCGGTGGCCGTAATGTGGGTACAGCGGCACAACGTGATGGATTTGCTGGGCTGGGTGGCCGTGTTTGTGCTTATCAGCCTGCTGGTTAATGTCCGCACATCGGTGCAGATTATTGATAACAGTGACCTGGTCAAAGTTCACCGGGTGGATAATGTGCCGGTCGGTCTGGCGATGCCACTTTCACTGACGACCCGTATCGGGCATGCAATGGTGGCCAGTTACGAGATGATCTTCACGCAACCGGACAGTGTCACCTACAGCAAAACGGGGATGCTGTTTGGCGCAGAAATGGTATCAAAAAGCACCGACTTTTTGTCCCGGAATCCGGAAATCGCCAATCTTTTCCAGGATTATGTGCAGAACTGCGTGATGGGGGATATTTACCTGAACCACAAATACACGCTGGAGGAGCTGATGGCCTCCGCTGATCCCTACACGCTGATTTTTTCCCGCCCCAGCCCGCTGCGGGGCGTTTATGACAGCAATAATAATTTCGTAACCTGTAAGGACGCGTCGGTTTCGCTGAAAGACAAGCTGAATCTGGACACACAGAGTGGCGGAAAAACCTGGCATTATTATGCCCAGCAGCTATTTGGTGGACGCCCTGATCCGAACCTGTTGTTCAGTACGCTGATTGGCGACAGTTACAGTTACTTCTATGGCTCAAGTAAATCAGCCAGCCAGATCATCCGCCAGAATGTTACCATCAATGCGCTGAAGGAGGGGATCACCAGTTATGCCGCCCGTAATGGTGATTCGGCCAGCCTGGTGAATCTGGCCACCACCTCATCGATGGAGAAGCAACGTCTGGCACATGTCTCCATCGGCCATGTAGCGATGCGGACACTGCCCATGACGCAGACCATCCTGACGGGGATCGCCATTGGTATTTTCCCGCTCCTGGTACTGGCGGCTGTCTTCAATAAACTGACGCTGTCCGTCCTGAAAGGCTATGTGTTTGCCCTGATGTGGCTGCAGTCATGGCCAATGTTGTACGCCATTCTGAACAGTGCCATGACATTTTATGCGAAGCAGAATGGTGCACCGGTGGTGCTCTCGGAAATTTCACAGATACAGCTGAAATACTCCGATCTGGCCTCCACTGCCGGGTATCTTTCCATGATGATCCCGCCATTATCCTGGATGATGGTCAGGGGACTCGGGGCCGGATTTTCCAGTGTGTACAGCCATTTCGCTTCCTCTGCTATCAGCCCGACTGCCAGTGCGGCAGGTAGTGTGGTTGACGGTAATTACTCCTACGGCAACATGCAGACGGAAAACGTGAACGGCTTCAGCTGGAGCACCAACAGCACCACGTCGTTTGGTCAGATGATGTACCAGACCGGCAGTGGCGCAACTGCCACACAGACCCGTGACGGTAATATGGTGATGGATGTGAGCGGGGCGATGTCCCGGTTACCGGTCGGCATCAATACAACGCGTCAGATTGCGGCGGCACAACAGGAAATGGCCCGGGAAGCATCGAACAGAGCAGAAAGTGCCCTGCATGGGTTCAGCAGCAGTATTGCCAGTGCCTGGAACACGCTCAGTCAGTTTGGTTCTAACCGGGGGAGCAGTGATTCTGTCACCGGTGGCGCTGACAGTACGATGAGTGCACAGGACTCCATGATGGCCAGCCGTATGCGCAGTGCAGTGGAAAGCTATGCGAAGGCGCATAATATCAGTAATGAGCAGGCGACTCAGGAACTGGCATCCAGAAGTACGAGAGCTTCTGCCGGGATGTATGGAGATGCTCATGCTGAATGGGGGGTTAAACCTAAAATTCTTGGTGTTGGTGGAGGATTAGGCGTTAGAGGTGGTGGTCGGGCTGGCATTGACTGGAGTGATGATGATGCGCATCAGGCCAGCAGTGGTTCACGGGCCAGCTATGATGCTCGTCATGATATTGACGCTAAAGCCAGTAAGGACTTTAAAGAGGCCAGCGATTACTTTACCAGTCGCAAAGTCAGTGAATCCGGCAGCCATACTGACAATAATGCTGATTCCCGGGTGGATCAACTGTCTGCAGCCCTGAATTCAGCGAAACAGAGTTACGACCAGTACACGACGAATATGACCCGCAGCCATGAATATGCTGAAATGGTATCCCGTACTGAAAGCATGAGTGGGCAGATGAGCGAAGATTTGTCGCAACAGTTTGCACAGTATGTGATGAAACACGCACCGCAGGATGCCGAAGCTATTCTGACAAATACCAGTTCGCCGGAGATTGCAGAACGCCGTCGGGCAATGGCCTGGTCTTTTGTGCAGGAACAGATACAGCCTGGTGTTGATAATGCCTGGCGGGAATCCCGTGGCGATATTGGTAAAGGAATGGAGAGCGTACCTTCGGGTGGAGGCAGTCAGGATATTATTGCTGACCATCAGGGACATCAGGCCATTATTGAGCAAAGAACGCAGGACAGTAATATCCGTAATGATGTAAAACATCAGGTTGATAATATGGTCACAGAATATAAAGGGAATATAGGTGATACTCAGAACAGCATACGTGGCGAGGAAAATATTGTAAGAGGACAGTACTCTGAACTGCAGAATCACCATAAAACAGAGGCATTATCTCAGAATAATAAATATAATGAAGAAAAGTCGGCTCAGGAAAGAATGCCCGGGGCTGACAGTCCACAGGAACTGATGAAAAGGGCAAAGGAGTATCAGGATAAGTATAAGCAATAATACTGTGTTTGGGAGATGATAATGAGATGTTTAGCCCATATTGCTCTGGTAACAGTGATACAGTTTATCGCCTGTTATCTGGCTGATTGGGGGAATGCCGAAACAGTTTTTATGCTGTTCTTCATAGTGCTATGGCAGGGACTGTTTATCTGGTTGTTCTCTCAAATACGAAAAAAACGGGATGTGTCGGATGAGTTTAAGTTTAGTAAAGGCGTTTGGTATATAACGATGCCAGTATCTTCCTTACTCTCTCCGTTATTAAGCCTGATGGTTTTTATCATTGGTACACTATACGAATTAAGGCGAGTTAGTGGTTGCATAAGCATAAAAAAATGGGGGCAAAATCAACTCAAAGACCAATATGATGGGAGTGAAAAGTTAGACTTCGGGGGCATTGAACAGACCCCAACGATCTACTATAACCCTTCAACCGGATATCCTATGCATGGAGGCTTTGATTCAGCGGGAAATACTTTTGGGACTCGTTGGCAGGACTATTATGACAGGCAATAAGAAAACTGTAGTTTGTAAAAAAGGTAATTTGATGAAAACAAAAAAATTGATGATGGTTACACTGGTCAGTTCCACTCTGGCCCTTTCAGGGTGTGGTGCGATGAGCACAGCAATCAAGAAGCGTAACCTTGAGGTGAAGACTCAGATGAGTGAGACCATCTGGCTTGAACCCGCCAGCGAACGCACGGTATTTCTGCAGATCAAAAACACGTCTGATAAAGACATGAGTGGGCTGCAGGGCAAAATTGCTAATGCTGTGAAAGCAAAAGGGTATCAGGTGGTGACTTCTCCGGATAAAGCCTACTACTGGATTCAGGCGAATGTGCTGAAGGCCGATAAGATGGATCTGCGGGAGTCTCAGGGATGGCTGAACCGTGGTTATGAAGGCGCAGCAGTTGGTGCAGCGTTAGGTGCCGGTATCACCGGATATAATTCCAATTCTGCCGGTGCCACACTCGGTGTGGGCCTTGCTGCCGGTCTGGTGGGTATGGCTGCAGATGCGATGGTGGAAGATGTGAACTATACCATGATCACGGATGTGCAGATTGCAGAGCGTACTAAGGCAACGGTGACAACGGATAATGTTGCCGCCCTGCGTCAGGGCACATCAGGTGCGAAAATTCAGACCAGTACTGAAACAGGTAACCAGCATAAATACCAGACCCGTGTGGTCTCAAATGCGAACAAGGTTAACCTGAAATTTGAAGAGGCGAAGCCTGTTCTCGAAGACCAGCTGGCCAAATCAATCGCAAATATTCTCTGATTATCTTCAGGAGGCTGGTCTGACCGGCCTCCTGACTGACGTCTCGCTTTGCTCGTGGTCCAACCCCGGAAAGAAAAAAATAAATTTTATTTCTCCCCGGCGTTTCCGAAATAAATATGAAAACACTGAGCGGTTGTGCAAATTCTTTGTGCGACCGTGAAGTGTTGCCGGCGAAGCCGGAATTTAACGGTTATTAATCTTTTCATCATTAATAATCAGTCCGACTGACTTTTTTTCTTCGGAATATCATCATGAGTTTTAACGCAAAGGATATGACCCAGGGCGGTCAGATTGCGTCCATGCGTATCCGCATGTTCAGCCAGATCGCCAATATCATGCTTTACTGCCTGTTTATTTTTTTCTGGATACTCGTTGGTCTGGTTTTATGGGTAAAAATAAGCTGGCAGACGTTTGTGAACGGCTGTATTTACTGGTGGTGTACCACGCTGGAAGGCATGCGGGATTTAATCAAGTCCCAGCCGGTATATGAGATCCAGTATTACGGCAAAACCTTCCGGATGAACGCTGCTCAGGTACTGCATGATAAATATATGATCTGGTGCGGAGAGCAGCTATGGTCCGCATTCGTTCTGGCTACAGTTGTGGCACTGGTTATTTGCCTGATTACCTTCTTTGTTGTCTCCTGGATTCTGGGGCGTCAGGGTAAACAACAGAGCGAAAATGAAGTCACAGGTGGTCGTCAGCTGACAGACAATCCGAAAGACGTTGCCCGGATGCTGAAAAAAGACGGCAAGGACTCCGATATACGGATTGGCGACCTGCCGATTATCCGGGATTCCGAAATCCAGAACTTCTGTCTGCACGGCACGGTCGGGGCCGGTAAGTCGGAAGTTATCCGTCGTCTGGCCAACTACGCCCGTCAGCGTGGAGATATGGTGGTGATTTATGACCGTTCAGGGGAATTTGTTAAAAGTTACTATGATCCCTCCATCGATAAAATCCTGAATCCGCTGGATGCCCGCTGTGCCGCCTGGGATTTGTGGAAGGAGTGCCTGACACAGCCGGATTTTGATAATACCGCGAACACGCTGATCCCGATGGGCACAAAAGAGGACCCGTTCTGGCAGGGGTCAGGACGTACCATTTTTGCGGAAGCGGCGTACCTGATGCGTAATGACCCCAACCGCAGCTACAGCAAACTGGTGGACACACTGCTTTCCATCAAAATCGAAAAACTGCGTACCTTCCTGCGTAATTCACCGGCGGCCAACCTGGTGGAAGAGAAAATTGAGAAAACGGCGATTTCCATCCGTGCTGTGCTGACCAACTACGTGAAAGCCATCCGTTACCTGCAGGGGATTGAGCATAACGGTGAGTCTTTTACCATCCGTGACTGGATGCGTGGTGTCCGGGAAGATCAGAAAAACGGCTGGCTGTTTATTTCGTCGAATGCCGACACCCATGCCTCCCTGAAGCCGGTGATCTCCATGTGGCTGTCCATTGCCATTCGTGGTCTGCTGGCAATGGGAGAAAACCGTAACCGTCGTGTGTGGTTTTTCTGTGATGAGTTACCCACGTTACACAAACTGCCGGATCTGGTGGAGATCCTGCCGGAAGCCCGTAAGTTCGGTGGCTGTTATGTGTTTGGTATCCAGTCCTATGCCCAGCTGGAAGATATCTACGGTGAGAAAGCGGCTGCCTCGCTGTTTGACGTCATGAACACCCGTGCCTTTTTCCGTTCTCCCAGCCATAAGATTGCAGAGTTCGCTGCCGGTGAAATTGGTGAGAAAGAGCACCTGAAAGCCAGCGAGCAGTATTCCTACGGTGCTGATCCGGTACGTGACGGGGTATCGACCGGTAAGGATATGGAGCGCCAGACGCTGGTCAGTTATTCCGACATTCAGTCTCTGCCGGATCTGACCTGTTATATCACCCTGCCCGGACCGTATCCGGCAGTAAAACTCTCTCTGAAATATCAGACACGACCGAAGGTCGCTCCGGAGTTTATTCCGCGTGACATCAACCCGGAAATGGAGAACCGTCTGAGTGCCGTACTTGCCGCAAGGGAAGCAGAAGGTCGTCAGATGGCCAGCCTCTTCGAACCGGATGTCCCGGAGGTTGTTTCCGGAGAAGACGTGACTCAGGCTGAACAGCCGCAACAGCCGGTGTCTCCTGCCATCAACGATAAGAAGTCAGATTCAGGTGTGAATGTTCCGGCAGGGGGGATCGAGCAGGAACTGAAAATGAAACCGGAAGAAGAGATGGAACAGCAACTGCCACCCGGGATCAGTGAATCCGGTGAAGTGGTGGATATGGCCGCTTATGAGGCATGGCAACAGGAAAATCATCCGGACATCCAGCAGCAGATGCAGCGTCGTGAAGAGGTGAACATTAATGTGCACCGGGAGCGCGGGGAGGATGTTGAGCCGGGAGATGATTTCTGATGAACAGGTCAACTCCAGTCTTCAATTCTCAGGCCGCCCACACGTTCAAATTCCCGGGTGTTATTAGTCACAATAATCAGTCCCCGACTGCGGGCATGACCTGCGATCATTTGATCAAATGGCCCGACAGGGCGTCCCTGACGGGCAAGTTCTGCTCTTATCTGGCCGGTGTGTGTGGCAGCAGCAGCGTCGTAATCCAGAACGTCAATGCGGGAAACAAATCCCTCGATCACAGCGAGATTACGTTCAGGCATCTGGCTTTTTTCTGCACCATATATCAGCTCCATCAGAGTGACCGAACTGATGCACATTCTCCCCTGGTTCAGGTTAAAACGTTTCCTGACACTGGCGGGTTTGTTCTTTATCGTAAAAATGCAGATGTTGGTATCGAGCATAAACTTCAGCATCAGAATGACTCCCTTTCCTGCATACCAGGCTGTTCCCTGTTATCCATAAAATCAGCGCTGACACTGTTTCCGTCGAACCATTCGTCCCATGTCTCTCCGGCAGGCGTAATGATTCTGGTTCGTCCGACAGCAATCACTTCAACGCGTTTTACGTTTTCCGGCAATGCAACCGCTTTTGGCAGTCTGACCGCCTGGCTGCGGTTGCTGAGAAATACGGTGGTTTCCATTATTTGCCTCCTTATGTGGATATGTCTTGTGTATATCCATTGTGGGATTGATGCCGGGATATGTCAAAGGGATATACGTTTATGATGAGTATTGCGCAGGTCAGATCGGCCGGAAGTGCCGGGAACTATTATACCGACAAGGATAATTACTATGTGCTGGGCAGCATGGGAGAACGCTGGGCCGGCCAGGGGGCTGAACAACTGGGGCTGCAGGGCAGTGTCGATAAGGATGTCTTTACCCGCCTTCTGGAGGGCAGGTTGCCAGACGGGGCGGATTTAAGCCGCATGCAGGATGGCCGTAACAGGCATCGTCCCGGCTACGACCTGACCTTTTCCGCTCCCAAAAGTGTCTCCATGATGGCCATGCTCGGGGGGGACAAACGTCTTATTGAAGCACATAACCAGGCCGTGGATTTTGCTGTCCGTCAGGTGGAGGCGCTGGCCTCCACACGGGTGATGACGGACGGACAGTCAGAAACGGTGCTGACCGGTAATCTGGTGATGGCACTGTTTAACCACGACACCAGTCGCGATCAGGAACCACAGTTACACACGCATGCGGTGGTGGCTAATGTCACGCAGCATAACGGCGAATGGAAGACACTGAGCAGTGACAAAGTGGGGAAAACGGGGTTCATTGAGAATGTGTACGCTAATCAGATTGCCTTTGGCAGGCTCTACCGGGAAAAACTGAAAGAGCAGGTTGAGGCGCTGGGCTATGAAACTGAAGTGGTCGGTAAGCACGGTATGTGGGAAATGCCGGGCGTACCGGTGGAGGCCTTTTCCGGACGCTCGCAGACTATCCGGGAGGCCGTCGGGGAGGACGCCTCGTTGAAATCCCGTGATGTGGCGGCACTGGATACGCGAAAATCCAAACAGCACGTCGATCCTGAAGTCAGAATGGCTGAATGGATGCAGACGCTGAAGGAAACCGGGTTCGACATCCGGGCGTATCGTGACGCGGCGGATCAACGGGCGGAGACCCGCACGCAGGCGCCCGGGCCTGCTTCACCGGACGGGCCGGATGTGCAGCAGGCAGTGACACAGGCGATTGCCGGATTAAGTGAACGCAAAGTGCAGTTTACGTACACGGACGTGCTGGCCAGAACGGTCGGCATACTGCCGCCGGAAAATGGTGTGATTGAACGGGCACGCGCCGGTATCGATGAGGCCATCAGCCGTGAGCAGCTTATCCCCCTCGATCGTGAGAAGGGGCTGTTCACGTCCGGGATTCATGTGCTCGATGAGCTGTCAGTCCGGGCACTCAGTCGTGACATCATGAAACAGAACCGGGTGACCGTACATCCGGAGAAAAGTGTCCCCCGGACGGTCGGTTACAGCGATGCTGTCAGTGTTCTGGCACAGGATCGCCCGTCGCTGGCTATTGTGTCCGGGCAGGGAGGTGCAGCCGGGCAGCGTGAGCGGATGGCGGAGCTGGTCATGATGGCCCGGGAGCAGGGGCGGGAGGTGCAGATTATCGCCGCTGACCGTCGCTCGCAGATGAACCTGAAGCAGGATGAACGGCTGTCCGGTGAGCTGATAACCGGACGTCGTCAGCTGCAGGAGGGCATGGCCTTCACGCCGGGCAATACTGTTATCGTTGACCAGGGAGAAAAACTCTCCCTGAAAGAGACGTTAACCCTGCTGGACGGTGCCGCACGTCATAACGTACAGGTCCTGATAACCGACAGCGGGCAGCGAACCGGTACAGGCAGTGCACTGATGGCCATGAAAGATGCCGGGGTGAACACATATCGCTGGCAGGAGGGAGAACAGCGGCCGGCCACCATCATCAGTGAACCGGACCGTAATGTCCGCTATGCCCGGCTGGCAGGAGATTTTGCTGCCAGCGTGAAAGCCGGAGAAGAGAGCGTGGCACAGGTCAGCGGGGTACGGGAACAGGCCATACTGACACAGGCCATTCGCAGTGAGCTGAAAACACAGGGCGTGCTCGGACGCCCGGAGGTAACCATGACCGCCCTGTCGCCGGTCTGGCTGGACAGCCGGAGCCGTTATCTGCGGGATATGTACCGTCCGGGGATGGTGATGGAGCAGTGGAACCCGGAGACACGCAGTCATGACCGCTATGTTATCGACCGGGTGACGGCGCAGAGTAACAGCCTGACCCTGCGGGATGCGCAGGGTGAAACGCAGGTGGTGCGTATTTCCTCCCTGGACAGCAGCTGGTCGCTGTTCCGGCCGGAAAAAATGCCGGTGGCAGACGGCGAGCGACTGAGGGTGACAGGGAAAATTCCCGGACTCCGCGTCTCCGGCGGTGACCGCCTGCAGGTGGCATCCGTCAGTGAAGATGCGATGACGGTTGTTGTGCCGGGGCGGGCTGAACCGGCCTCCCTGCCTGTGAGCGATTCATCATTCATGGCACTGAAGCTGGAGAACGGCTGGGTGGAAACGCCCGGGCATTCCGTCAGCGACAGTGCGAAGGTTTTTGCCTCCGTCACACAGATGGCAATGGACAACGCCACCCTGAACGGTCTGGCCCGCAGCGGTCGTGATGTCCGGCTGTATTCCTCACTGGATGAAACCCGTACTGCGGAAAAACTTGCCCGCCATCCCTCCTTTACGGTGGTTTCTGAGCAGATAAAGGCGCGTGCCGGTGAGACATTGCTGGAAATCGCTATCAGTCTGCAGAAAGCCGGGCTTCACACGCCGGCACAGCAGGCTATTCATCTGGCGCTTCCTGTGGTGGAAAGTAAAAACCTGGCCTTCAGCATGGTGGACCTGCTGACAGAGGCGAAGTCGTTTGCTGCAGAAGGAACCAGTTTTACTGAACTGGGAGGGGAAATCAATGCGCAGATAAAACGCGGTGATTTACTGTATGTGGATGTGGCAAAAGGCTATGGCACAGGCCTGATGGTTTCCCGTGCGTCGTATGAGGCAGAAAAGAGCATTCTTCGCCATATTCTCGAAGGTAAGGAGGCGGTCACGCCGCTGATGGAGAGAGTACCTGGCGAACTCATGGAGAAACTGACATCAGGACAGCGTGCCGCCACCCGCATGATACTGGAAACGTCCGACCGTTTCACGGTGGTGCAGGGCTATGCCGGTGTGGGTAAGACCACACAGTTCCGGGCGGTGATGTCAGCCGTGAACATGCTGCCGGAGAGTGAACGTCCCCGTGTCGTGGGGCTGGGGCCCACGCACCGTGCGGTCGGTGAGATGCGCAGCGCCGGCGTGGATGCACAGACGCTGGCGTCCTTTCTGCATGACACGCAGCTGCTGCAGCGCAGCGGAGAAACGCCGGATTTCAGCAACACGCTGTTCCTGCTCGATGAGAGCTCTATGGTGGGCAATACCGACATGGCACGGGCATACGCCCTGATTGCGGCCGGTGGCGGTCGTGCCGTGGCCAGTGGTGACACGGACCAGTTGCAGGCCATCGCGCCCGGTCAGCCTTTCCGTCTCCAGCAGACGCGCAGTGCTGCCGATGTGGCCATCATGAAGGAGATTGTGCGCCAGACGCCGGAGCTGCGGGAGGCGGTATACAGCCTGATTAACCGGGATGTGGAAAGGGCACTATCCGGGCTTGAGAGTGTGAAACCGTCTCAGGTGCCACGTCTGGAGGGCGCATGGGCACCGGAGCAC
Organism: Escherichia sp. MOD1-EC4550; assembly: GCF_963876935.1. Lineage (NCBI taxonomy): Bacteria > Pseudomonadati > Pseudomonadota > Gammaproteobacteria > Enterobacterales > Enterobacteriaceae > Escherichia > Escherichia sp. MOD1-EC4550. Next base: position 18,682 of record NZ_CAWNSE010000019.1, on the reverse strand, counting down.
TCCGTGATGGAGTTCAGTCACAGCCAGGAAGCGAAACTGGCAGAAGCGCAGCAGAAGGCGATGCTGAAAGGCGAGGCTTTCCCGGATGTCCCCATGACACTGTATGAAGCCATTGTCCGCGACTATACCGGCAGAACACCGGAAGCACGGGAGCAGACGCTGATTGTCACGCACCTGAATGAGGACCGGCGCGTGCTGAACAGCATGATTCATGATGCACGGGAAAAGGCCGGTGAGCTGGGAAAAGAGCAGGTCATGGTGCCTGTCCTGAACACAGCGAATATACGCGACGGGGAGCTGCGTCGTCTCTCCACCTGGGAGATACATCGGGACGCACTTGCCCTGGTGGATAATGTGTATCACCGGATTGCCGGTATCAGCAGGGATGACGGGCTGATAACCCTGCAGGATGCTGAAGGTAACACGCGGCTGATTTCGCCCCGGGAGGCGGTGGCTGAAGGCGTCACACTGTACACCCCGGACACCATCCGGGTGGGAACCGGTGACCGGATGCGCTTCACGAAGAGTGACCGGGAGCGCGGTTATGTGGCCAACAGCGTCTGGACGGTGACAGCGGTTTCCGGTGACAGTGTCACGCTGTCGGACGGACAGCAGACCCGGGTGATTCGCCACGGTCAGGAGCGGGCAGAGCAACATATTGACCTGGCCTATGCCATCACCGCCCACGGTGCGCAGGGGGCAAGTGAAACCTTTGCCATCGCGCTTGAAGGTACGGAAGGCAGCCGGAAACAGATGGCCGGCTTTGAGTCAGCCTACGTGGCCCTGTCGCGTATGAAGCAGCATGTGCAGGTGTATACCGATAACCGTCAGGGCTGGACGGATGCCATTAACAATGCCGTACAGAAAGGAACTGCCCACGATGTGCTTGAGCCGAAATCGGACCGGGAGGTCATGAATGCAGAGCGGCTGTTCAGTACGGCGCGGGAGCTGCGGGACGTGGCGGCCGGCCGTGCCGTTCTCCGTCAGGCAGGGCTGGCCGGGGGAGACAGTCCTGCACGGTTTATTGCACCCGGGCGAAAATATCCGCAGCCGTATGTGGCACTGCCGGCTTTTGACCGTAACGGCAAGTCAGCTGGTATCTGGCTGAACCCGCTGACCACGGATGACGGAAACGGACTGCGGGGCTTCAGTGGTGAAGGCCGGGTGAAAGGCAGCGGGGATGCGCAGTTCGTGGCCCTGCAGGGCAGCCGTAACGGAGAGAGCCTGCTGGCTGATAATATGCAGGATGGTGTCCGGATTGCCCGTGATAATCCTGACAGCGGTGTGGTGGTAAGAATCGCCGGTGAAGGTCGTCCGTGGAATCCCGGTACCATCACCGGTGGTCGCGTGTGGGGGGATATCCCGGACAACAGCGTTCAGCCGGGAGCCGGAAATGGCGAACCGGTCACGGCAGAGGTACTGGCACAGCGGCAGGCTGAAGAGGCCATCCGCCGTGAAACGGAACGCCGTGCGGATGAAATTGTCCGTAAAATGGCAGAGAACAAACCTGACCTGCCGGACGGCAAAACAGAGCAGGCTGTCAGGGAGATTGCCGGGCAGGAGCGTGACCGGGCTGCCATAACTGAACGGGAAGCCGCGCTGCCGGAGGGTGTACTGCGTGAACCTCAACGGGTGCGGGAAGCTGTCAGGGAAATTGCCCGGGAAAATCTGCTGCAGGAGCGACTTCAGCAGATGGAGCGGGATATGGTCCGTGACCTGCAGAAAGAGAAAACCCTGGGCGGAGACTGATACAGGAAGACACACGCTGATGACAACAGAGAACACGACACGTAACGATTCACTGGTTGCCCGGACCGATACCTGGTTGCAGTCGTTGCTGGTCTGGTCTCCGGGACAGCGGGATATCATCAAAACGGTGGCACTGGTGCTGATGGTACTGGACCATGCAAACCGCATTTTGCATCTGGACCAGACGTGGATGTTTCTGGCTGGGCGTGGTGCCTTTCCGCTGTTTGCTCTGGTGTGGGGGCTGAATCTGTCCCGCCATGCGCATATCCGGCAGTCAGCCATTAACCGGTTATGGGGCTGGGCAGTTTTTTCCCAGTTCTGGTATTACGTTGCCGGCTTTCCCTGGTATGAGGGGAATATCCTGTTTGCCTTTGCTGTTGCGGCACAGGTGCTGACATGGTGTGAAACGCCCAGCCGGTGGCGTTTCGCAGGGACTATGTTGCTTCTGGCAGTGTGGTTGCCTTTCTCTGGTACCAGTTACGGCATTGCCGGGCTGCTGATGCTGGCTGTCAGCCACCGGCTGTACCGGGCGGAAGACAGAATGGAACGTCTGGTGGTTGTCGCTTGCCTGCTGGCCGTGATTCCGGCGCTTAACCTTGCCACCAGTGATGCGGCGGCTGTAGCCGGCCTTGTGATGACGGTGCTGACCGTTGGTCTGGTGTCGTGTGCAGGGAAATCATTACCCCGTTTCTGGCCCGGGCATTTTTTCCCGATTTTCTATGCCTGTCATCTGGCGGTGCTGGGCATTCTGGCGTTGTGATTGGTATGATACTGACGCTGATTCTGATTATTAATAAACAACATAATACAGGATATTTATGAAAATTACGGATCACAAACTCTCTGAAGGTATTGCCCTGACATTTCGTGTTCCTGAAGGAAATATAAAACATCCTTTGATTATCTTATGCCATGGGTTTTGCGGTATTCGGAATGTTCTGCTCCCTTCCTTTGCGAATGCCTTCACAGAAGCAGGATTCGCAACGATTACTTTTGATTATCGTGGATTTGGTGAGAGTGATGGAGAACGAGGCCGTCTGGTTCCAGCAATGCAGACCGAAGATATTATTTCAGTTATCAATTGGGCAGAAGAGCAGGAATGTATTGATAATCAGCGTATTGGGTTATGGGGAACATCGCTGGGGGGGGGGCATGTGTTCAGTGCAGCTGCGCAAGACCAACGCGTAAAATGTATTGTCAGCCAGCTGGCTTTTGCTGACGGTGATGTTCTGGTTACCGGCGAGATGAATGAATCGGAGAGAGCTTCTTTTATGTCCACTTTGAATAAAATGGCAGAGAAGAAGAAAAACACCGGGAAAGAGATGTTTGTGGGGGTTACACGGATCTTAAGTGATGATGAATCGAAGGTATTCTTCGAGAAAGTCAAAGCCCAGCATCCCGAAATGGATATAAAAATACCTTTCCTTACTGTCATGGAAACGTTGCAATATAAACCGGCAGAGAGTGCTGCCAGAGTCCAGTGCCCAGTTTTGGTTGTTATTGCTGGCCAAGATAGCGTTAATCCACCGGAACAGGGAAGAGCATTATATGATGCTGTTGCTTCTGGTACTAAGGAATTATACGAGGAAGCTGACGCATGCCATTATGATATTTATGAGGGCGCATTTTTTGAACGTGTAGCAGCTGTGCAGACACAATGGTTTAAAAAATATATTTAATTGACAGTATTACTACGCTAAAGGTCGTTGAAGTTAACTTCCTGCTACGATGAGTTGTTTCAACGGCCTGCAGGGCATATTTTCACGAAGGTCAGAGTAAGCATGGCAGAGCAAAAACGACCGGTACTGACACTGAAGCGGAAAACGGAAGGAGAAGCGCCTGTCCGCAGCAGGAAAACCATCATCAATGTCACCACGCCACCAAAGTGGAAGGTGAAAAAGCAGAAGCTGGCTGAGAAAGCTGCCCGGGAAGCAGAGCTGGCGGTAAAGAAAGCGCAGGCCAGGCAGGTGCTGTCCATTTATCTGAACCTGCCCACGCTGAATGAGGCTGTGAACACCCTGAAGCCCTGGTGGCCGGGATTATTTAACGGTGACACTCCCCGGCTTCTGACCTATGGTATCCGGGAAGCGTTACTGGAAGATGTGGTGCGGCGGAATATTCCGCTCTCGCATAAAAAACTGTGTCGTGCTCTGAAAGCCATTACCCGTTCGGAAAGTTATCTGTGTGCCATGAGAGCCGGTGCTTGTCGGTATGACACTGAGGGGTATGTCACGGAGTACATCTCACAGGAGGAGGAGGCGTATGCGGTGGAGCGTCTGGCGAAAATCCGCCGACAGAACCGGATAAAAGCAGAGCTTCAGGCTGTGCTTGATGAGAAATAAAAAAGCCTCCCGCAGAGACAGGAGGCAAAGATATAAGGCCGAAAAGGAAGTAACTTCCGTACCCGTAAGGAAGCCAGTCCCCTGATTATTTAACTCAATACTGACGACTAAAAGGGAGGGGCAGAAAAATGAATGGATTCAGGAACAGTTCACGGAACGGTCAGGTCTGGCGATATCAGCGTGCCGGAGGGCTGGTCGTTATTCTGGAAGTCAGGGGGCGCTGGATGGAGGCTGCTTAAGCATGGCTACGTGCTGCCTGTGTTGCGGCGCCCCGGACAAACTGGCAGCAGTTTGCCCGGAAAAGGGCTGAACACTGCCACAGGCGCTGCCGGGGAAGGCTGTAACGAAAAAAGCAGCCTTCATTACTCCAGGAGTCTGAAGGCTGAAAGGAGTTTATGAGATTTGCTTTTTATATCCGGTCGGGCAGTATGACCAGGTAGTTCTGAGTAGCACAGAGTTTTTTCCGTATTAAGTCGCGCTTTTATATTTTGTGACTAATTTCACAAAATAATGTGTTCTTCAATGTGTACTGCAATATTCAGGATGCCTGAAATACAGGTGTCATTTATTTGATATGGAGAATAATATGAGGAACTATATTCTACTGGAATTATCCGGTGCATCGTAAAACCCTGGGGCAAGTGAGCTGAATATCCACAGGGGAAATACAGTGGTACAGATAATCTGGCCTACGAAACACAGAAGTAAGCTGCCGGCCGGAGAAGGAAGTCCCGGCTTTCCCAAAATGTTAGGTATTGCAGGGGGTGACACCCGACATGCCAGAAATAGCTGGTCCCGTCCGGGGCTGGCACCCAGGTCAAGGTATTTTCTGTTTTTTTAATCATTTCATCATCAAAATCACATTAAACGCTCGTAATCCGACATGATTTGTGCGCCAACACAGATCTTCGTCACAATTCTTAAGTCGCTGATTTCAAAAAACTGTAGTATCCTCTGCGAAATGCTCCCTGTTTGAGCATTGAGGAGGTGAGATTTCGCAGACAGAAAATGCAGTGACTTCCTCATCTGACGTAAAACGAGCATACAGAAAGGATAAACCTTTGAGCGAAGCAGAGCGACAGAGAGCTGTTTTTGCACGTAAGCGAGCTGTATGTAAAGAGATTAAGGTTTTTGTCAGAACAGCTGAAAAACTATCTTACCCGTCTGTGTGCAAAGGAAGGCCTGACTCAGGCAGAATTGATAGAAAGACTTATTGAGAAAGAGGCCTGTCGCCGGAATATGATATGATGGGCGCACATTCTTGAGGATTTTTTCTGTTAGTGCTAGGTTACTGATCGTTTAAGGAATTTTCTGGCAGGCCACGCCATAAGGTGGCAGGGAACTGGTTCTGATGTGGATTTACAGGAGCCAGAAAAGCGAAAGCCCCAATAATCTTCAACAGGTTTGGCGACTAAGAGAAGATTACCGGGGCCCATAAAACCGCATAGCCAACAATCAAGCTATGTGGGGAGTATAGTTATATGCCTGGAAAAGTTCAAGACTTCTTTCTGTGCTCACTCCTTCTGTGCATTGTAAGTGCAGGATGGCGTGGCTGATCTTCAACAAACGTATTCCCGTCAGGTAAAGAACCCGAATTCGGTGTTCACCCCCCGTGAAGGTGCCAGGACGCAGCCATTCTGCGAGAAGCTAATGGGAAAAGCGGTGGGGGGGACCGAAACATTTGCATTCGATATTGCCTCTGCGTGCGCGCGTGCTAATGGTAAACGTAAACCTTCTGTTCTTCGTCGCAGAGCTATTGATGCTCTGTTGCAAGGCATGTGCTTCTATTATGATCCTGTTTCAAATCAAGTGCATCGTTCTATAACCGAACTTGCATTTGATTGCGGATTAGCCAGAAAAAATACTCATGGTCATTTGGCCATTGAGCGAGCTGTCAGAGCAATTAAATCACAGGAAGAAGATTTTGGGTTTATAGTCTGTTCCCCGTCATCCGGTTTCTACAATAAGCGCTGCGCAATAACTTTGACGCCTCGTTTTTTTGAGTTTTTGGGGGTATTTCCGTTGGCGCTGACTGAAGCTCGTCTGGCTGTCTTACGGAGTGGGTATGGTGATTAAAAATACCCGTACAAACCACTGGACTCAGTTGGTTCCCGAAGAGCAAATCCGTTTCTGGGAAGACTATGAAGCGGGAAGGGCGACCTCTTTTCTGGTTGAACCGGAGAGGAATCGCACAAAGCGTCGTCGCGGTGAGCACTCCACTAAACCCAAATGCGAAAATCCGTCCTGGTATCGTCCTGCGCGCTATAAGGCGCTGAGCGGGCAGCTCGGGCACGCCTATAACCGTCTGGTGAAAAAGAACCCGGTGACCGGCGAGCAGAGCCTGCGCATGCGCATGTCGCGACACCCCTTTTACGTGCAGAAACGGTCGTTCGCAGGCCGTAAATATGCCTTCCGGCCGGAAAAACAACGTCTCCTCGATGCTATCTGGCCGGTTCTGGTCAGCTTCAGTGATGCGGGCACACATACTGTGGGCATGAGTGTCACTCGCCTGGCTAAAGAAATCAGCCCGAAAGACAGTAAAGGAAAGGTTATCCGCGAACTTGAGGTGACGGTCTCCCGGCTTTCCCGTCTGCTGGCCGAACAGGTGCGTTTTGGTGTGCTGGGTGTGTCGGAAGAAACGATGTGGGACCGTGAAACCCGCCAGCGTCTGCCGCACTATGTCTGGATAACACCGGCAGGGTGGCAGATGCTGGGCGTCGACATGATTAAACTTCACGAACAGCAGCAGAAGCGGCTGCGTGAAAGTGAAATCCGCCAGCAGCTTATCCGGGAAGGCGTACTGCGTGAGGATGAAGACATCTCCGTACATGCGGCCAGAAAACGCTGGTATCTGCAGCGCAGCCAGGATGCGCTGAAACACCGTCGGGCAAAAGCTGCAGCCCGCAAGCGTGCTAATCGTCTTAAGAAGCTACCTGCCGACCAGCAGATTCATGAGATGGCCGAGTATCTCAGGAAGCGCCTGCCGCCGGATGAAGCCTATTTTTGTTCCGATGACCATCTGAAGCAACTGGCCATCAGGGAGTTGCGTCAGCTTGAACTGACGCTGGCTGCACCGCCACCGCACTAGACAGCACCATCCTTCAGCACTGAATCATCGCCAGCCCCTTCGGGGCTTTTGGCGCAGGTTCTGTCCGGCCAGAAATCCCCCGTAACCACCTGAAATCCCCACATCCGTCCATACACGGCCATAAAATCACTCACCGGTCGTCAGAATGTGGCCACGTCGTTTCAGTTATCCACATGAATCCGCAAATAAAGAACTCAAAGAAGCCGCAATCCAGAAACAACGAACCTGCAATATAGTCTTAACCCCTTCATTTAATCCCCTGCGTTGTTCCACCGCAGGGAAAGTCTTTATCTCTGACACTCCTGTGAACAAATACAAAAAGGCCTTCGCTTGCAGCGGCCAAAGCCGCGCCGCTCAGAATTTAAAAGCACCTCCCACCGCAAGCGGCGGGCCCCAACCGGAGCCAGTTTAGTTACAACATACAAACATAAATCCCGGAAAAACCCCGGTCCAGCACAGAACTGAAACCACAAAGCCCTTCCCTCATAACTGAAAAGCGGCCCCGCCCCGGCCCGAAGGGCCGGAACAGAGTCGCTTTTAACTATGAATGTTGTAACTAAGCATCGTCATCGCTGTCAGTCTTCTGGCTGGATGTTCTCAGTACACGCTCGTAAGCGGCCCTGACGGCCCGCTAACGCGGAGATACGCCCCGACTTCGGGTAAACCCTCGTCGGGACCACTCCGACCGCGCACAAAAGCTCTGTCATGGCTGAAAGCAGGTATGGCTTAGCAGGGCTGGGGATAGGTAAGGTGCAATCTATCAATCAGTACCGGCTGACGCCGGGCTTCGGCGGTTTTACTCCGGTATCATATGCAACTACGGAGTGCCGCCTTCCATGCCGCTGGCGCGGCATATGTTGGTGGCTGTGTCTGAAAAAGGTTATATACTCTGCATAAAACCAGACAACACGCAAATTACCAGGCGAATATCGATACTCTGACTCGTTATACCCATGCGTGCGGCATCAAAAAACCTGCAATTGTCCTTTATTGAATGAAAGGGGGGCATGTATAGGAAATTGAAAAAACAAGCGATACTGCGGTCTGGTTAAATGGCGTGATGAATAATTGAGCAATCCTGCAGCATTAGGAGCGCTAATATGCGGCTATTTTTATTTATTGGCGTCAAAAATTATATAGGGTAATTTCCCCCATATAATACCCTGAGAGCCGCATCACGTCTGGCCTGAGCGACATCCTTAAGATGTTAATAAGAATTAAAATCTTAAGGAGAAAAAGAACGCGCGTTGCTCGATATCTTTTTCTTTGAACTACAATTCGATGACCTTCGGACGACATCCAGACAGCCGCAAGAAAAAACATGGCCTAGCAGAGATAAGGGGCGCTGACATTGAAAACGACAAATTCAATCCTACGTGTAATCGCCAGCGTCATTGCTGCCGGACAAAATCAAATCTCAATCACTGAACTGGTAAGCCTCTCCGGTATTAGTCGACAGAGTGTTAAGCGGGCAATTCAGATACTGGAACAGACAGGGCAAATCACCGTTACCAGAACAACCACCAACGGCAAGCGCGGAGCCAACACCTACTACCTGCCAGACCAGGATTTGGGAGGCGGTTGCCGTTCAACATTATCTTAACCACGGCTGCTGCCTGGAGTTTACGGGGTCTGAAGCCCAACCGTACGAAAACGTACTATAAGGGCTTCCCCGGCATGTCAACGCCAGTTTTTATGTTTTTGCCTGCTTGACGTATAGGAATTTGAAAAACCAGGCGTCCTCATTAAAAATAAAGGGAAAAGACTGCGGTACTATAAACGGTTATAATGAATCGTCATCGATTCGGCCCCTGATGAAAGACGCTCGTGAGGTTCTTGTTCGCTAAGCGGATATGTATATCCTGTACGTTTTGCAGATATTCCTCACGGGGTATAACCCTTTATCATCAACGAGTTGCAGGTCAAATGGTCATACTGTTGCAGCGTGCTTTAGCTGGCTGAATACAGTCTGAAATCATAACCGTAATGCAATGATGCTCAGTACAGCCTTGCATTTTTGGCGGCGATGCCCACAACTGCGCGCCAGTATCCTCTGCGCTCGACCAGTGAACAGTCCCAACGACTGAATGAGTCAGTCCTTTTCTCAGCACCAGTCAGTACTGAACGAGCCCCCTGTACCAGAAGCGTTCGCAGCTTGCCGAAATAACCTTGCCTGGTTGTGAGCTTCGGAACATGCCTCCATCCCGATAACACAGGGCTGCAAATCAGCAATCAGCTCAGGAAGCCCAATTCGTGATATTCTGGTGTTAACCAAAGCCGTTTACCATCCTGGTCAATACCGTGAACAGTAAGCATATTTTTAGCTAGATCGACACGATAGTAGCAATAGTCATAACGAATCCATCCGGACTATGCTTACCCTCATAATTGCACAAGAGTTAACCTGGTGCATATTCAGGGGAAGCCCCTTCCATCCGTTAAGTGTAATGGCCTACATTAACAACTGAAAACGAAAAGTCTTTTCTTCAAGTTTTCAGGAATTCTCCGCATGTTCAGCAATTTCATTAGCTTTTTGTGATGAACTATCTCTATGTCCGTTGGTTACAGGCACTCGACGTAAGAACAGAGTCAGAAATAGCCCTATAACTAGCGGTATAATAAACAGCATTGATTGAGTTGAAATTCCATATCCATATATACAGCTTTCAAGGCTTACCGCAATCAATGGAAAAATAAGGAAAACAAGAGAAGCCTGAAAGGCACTGGCCTTTTGTTGAAGGGCAAAGTAGCACAATATTCCAAAAACTCCGGCAAAAGCACCGAGATACAAGGTGGCTAATATTGAGTACACAGAGAAGGTCGATACCTCGGGTCTTTCGAAGAACCATCCTGTCGCAGAAAGTATCAATCCTGCCAGAAAGCACGGGAGCGCATTAAACGTTACCACAGAGACAGTACAACTTCTTTTCTTACATTGAGTATATATTATGGCATGAATGATTACCGCAGAAACAAGAGCAATAATCCCCTGCCAGTGACTCTCTGCACTTGTTTTCGATTCCTCAAGAAGGATGCCCGCCAGTGCAACTATTGCGATAGTTAAACCCATAATTTGCATTGAGTTCGTTTTTTCCTTCAAAAACAAAGATGAAGCTATCAAAACAGCTACAGGCATATTCGCAAATATAAGGGATGCGAGTCCGGAACTGACATAGGTTTCACCATAAATCATTAATGAGAAAGGAATGGAAAAATAAAAAATACAAATTACAAGCTGGAATAAGCGTTGTCCGGGGGGAAATAAAATTGGTATTTTTCTTAACCATGCAATACTGATTAAGAATGGTGCAGCAAACATAAACCTCATCCCGGTTGCAAAAACTGGGGGGATAGTTTCAGCGGCTATTCGCATAGCCAGCCATGTGGTCCCCCAAGTCAGTACAACAAGCAGGAATAATACCAAAATCGTCATTCTGCGCATAAGATTCCTCTACTATAGAAGATAAAAAAAACCGCCGAGACGGCGGTTAACTGCATGAGATTACAGGTATTGATAATCTGAGATGTCGGGTGCCTCCCGAAGAATATCTGATTGGTTACAGATATTCTGTGGTTTTCCCGCCAAACAATTCTACAAACCACCCTCGCACTGAGGAACATCTCTTTTCGTTATATTAACAACATTGAGATAGTGCATCACTGGCACCTCCAGGAAATTGCTACACCCTCCAGCAATGCACTATCCTCATATTGATAAAAAAATAAGCACTGGAACTGTAGTTAACAAATATAAGTTATCACAGAACAGGATGATATAGGGTAATGAAAATATCCCACACAATTTGTGTCAGTGCCCAAAAACACGTCCAACTGCTTTTCTTTAGCGGGTGGTGGGAATCGAACCCACATCATCAGTCAGAAAAAACTGAGGTAATTACCATTATACGATACCCGCACAACATATTAAAAATGAACATATTATTTATATGTCAATCAGCATTATCCTTGCCTTCCCGGCAATCCACTCTCAAGGTTTGTAAAACATAAAAAAAAGCTGGTTTCACACATCCATTTTATGAACGTGCTCATGATTTTCTCTTTGGAGCACGTGCTTGCGCAACCAGCATTAAAATAAAATGCAAGCGTCGGTATAGCCAAGTTGGCATCGGGGATGAATGCCATGAACTTTCGTAAAGAAGATTAAATCAATGTACATTTGTGTTGTTTGCTAATTGTGCATAAGTCTGCCACCAGATGACCAGCCCCCAGGATTAGATGCAGCTATCTGTTAGTAATGTCGCCATTCCACCACCATGCTGCAAACTTTGATGGCATCTGATAATTCAGTACTGAATGTGGATGATACTCGTTATAATTCTGTCGCCAGCCATAATGACTTTCCTTAGCAAACGACATCCCTGAACCTGTGCTCATTCAGACATTCATCGCGAAATAGCCCGTTAAAGCGCTCAGGAAATATGTTCTACGTTAGTTTGTCCGACTGGATTCTGTTCAGGTCTTATCGTCACCGGATAGCCTTGAAACAGTGCAATGCAGTCCAGAATACGCGTGACCTGAACACCTGAAATCCCGAATACTGTGGTTATTGTTAAACACTCCTTCGTAAATGTCGTCCACGCAGGTCAGGCATTTGATTCTGCGACCAGTAACCAGCGTGTCCATGGCAAAATCCATCGACTTGGTCAGGTTTTGAACCTCCGGACAGAGTTACGGCAAGCGTTCTTGACCAGCCCTTTACGACGTCATCTGCATTTCACGCCCTGGCAGCTCAGATGATAAAGATGGTAAACGTGCTTGCGATTAGCATGAGCCCCTTCACGGTGCAGTACTACCAGATGTGGCGGTTGCCAAAACGTCTGCGCTTTAGTGACAGCATCAATGATGTGTCCTGCTCAATACGTATCAGAATACGTATTGAGCAGGACTCTGAGTCTCATCGCGCAGATCGACAGGGACAAGTCAGCCTGCAGCAAGACGTTGCGTCAGAGCAGTCGTATCACATATAAAACGGTGCCTCGCTTCGGGTCTGCCATCAGTACTTTAGCCCTGGAGTCACCTGAAGCGCGTCCTTATCGGGATAGCTTGGGTAAGCAACACCTGGAGTCTGCGCCCTCTTCCTCAAGCGACTTCAGGGGCTTGACCTCGGGTATCTCCATACCACTATACTTCTTACACCAGGTATAAAAGAGTGCATCGGACATGGATGCGCTTGCTACAGAGCTCACGCTCCTCCGGCTATACTGATACTCTGTTTGCCGGAAAAATGCTTTTTCATGGGGATGTCCTCATGTGGACTATGAAGACATTGCTGACACCAAGATGCATCAATCAACGAAGAGGGGAAATCCTGTTACAGGATATACAAAAGTTAAAATTAATAAGATATTAGAATAAGGTATTTACGCACGCATTTGATATACCCAAACGACAGCTAGTACCCCATCAATCTGCATATAAAATTGCTGGCCACGCTACATCCTGTTAGCGAAAGTACTGATTAGTACTTCAATGGCCAGTGCAAAACTGAAAATCCAATTCAGGCAAATAAGGGATGATGATACCGTAAGTAAATCGTGATATCGCGTTAAATATATTGCCACATCCACACACGTTGAGTTTGCTTATTGTGCACTGATTTCTATGATGTACCCTGATCTTAGTCAGAGGTGACTCACATGACAAAAACAGTATCAACCAGTAAAAAAACCGTAAACAGCATTCGCCTGAATTTCGCAGTGAAGCACTAAAGCTTGCGGAACGCATCGGTGTTGCTGCCGCAGGCCGTGGACTCAGCTTGTATGAATCACAGCTCTACAACTGGCGCAGTAAACAGAAAAATCAGCAGACTTCCTCTGAACGTGAGCTGCCGGAACAGGATGAAGAGCTGGCCATACTCCAAAAGGTAGCGACATACTTCGCGAAACGCCAGAAATGAAGTATGTCTTTATTGAAAAACATCAGGCTGAGTTCAGCATACAGGCAATGTGCCGCGTGCCCGCAGCGGCGGGTATATGTGGTATCGGCGGCGGGCAAGGATAAAAGCACACGTCAGCAGTTCCGTCAGTACTGCAACAGCGTTGTCCACGCTGTTTTTACCCTGTCAAAACCGCGTTACGGTGCACTAAGCCTGCGCCGTTAGGGACTGAGGGCAAAAGCTTCCCGGAAGTTCAGCCTGGTCAGTCACCGCGCACACAGCCTGCCTGTGTCAGAAAATCTGCTTGAGCAGGATTTTTACGCTGTTGGCCCGAACCAGAAGTGGTCGGGAGACATCACGTACTTACGTACGTGATGAAGGCTGGCAGTATCTGGCAGTGGTCATTGACCTGGGGTCACGTGCCGCTATTGGCTGGTCAATGTCACCACGCATGACAGCGCAAATAGCCTGCGATGCCCTGCAGATGGAGCTGTAGCGGCGTAAGAGACCACAGAACGATATCATTCGGAGGCCAGTACTGCTCTGCAGATTATCAGGCATTGCTGAAGCGGCATAATCTGCGTGGCAGTATGATCGCAAAAGACTGCTGTTTCGATCATGCCTGCGAGGAAATCTTCTTTCATTCACTGAAAGTGGAATGTATCCACGGAGAACTCTTTATTAGCTGGGAAACAATATGGGCAACAGTGTTTAGTGTTTACAATCGCTGGCGACGGCACAGTGGATGTGGCGCCTTAGTCCTGAACAATTTGAAAACCAGAACCTCGCTTAGGGCGGTCCATATTACGTGGGTAAGATCACCCCTCCTGACCATGAGTGGGAGGAAGGAAACAGAACTCATTTAACGCACTTGCACCACCTTCATATCAAAAAATACACTTTTCCAACGAAACTTAGTGTTAAGTTTATGTTGCCTTTTTTCTGTCACCTCTTTTAATTTAATTGTTATGAATACCTGATTTATGAAGCCATACAAAAAACGCGATTTTGTTGGCTTATTGTGCACTGTGTGCTGCTTGCGCACAATAAGCTAATGCGAACGTATAGTAACCACATTAGACTTTATGCGTCTAAATGAGGTTAATGATGACGCACAGCACAATTAAGCAATTGACAATAAAAGCAATTCTCGAATACATCGAAGACAATATTGAGGTTAAAAGTATCGATATTGAATCGATAGTCTGTTTTTCTGGTTACAGTAGGAGATATTTGCAATCTCTGTTTAAGTCTCACATGGGAGTACCCATAGGGAGGTATATACAACTCAGAAGAGTTTCAAGGGCTGCGGTATTATTACGATTGACATCATTATCATTGGCCAGTATTGCAGGCAAACTCTGTTATGATTCTCAACAAACATTTACAAGAGAGTTTAAAAAAAACACAGGTTTTACGCCTTTACAATATAGAAACAGTAATCTATGGACCTTTAAAAATCTTACCGGTCCAAAAGAACCATCAATTGTCATACCCAAACCGAAACTTTGTTATCTTGATGAAAATAAATTTAAAGGAATGCCGATGTCTTATGAAGAGGATATTCCTTTTTGGGGAGAAAATTCAGATAAAAAATGGAATTATGTAAAAAAATATTTTACAGAAAATAAAGAATCATATATAGCCATATCTCATGATGTTAATTCCTCTGCAAGAAAAAAAGTGAGAATTAAACTTATTTTCTGGTTTGAGAAAGAAAGGCATAATCACACAACAGGAGTGCTTACAGCCGGAACATATGCCAAGTTTGAGTATACTGGCAGCATAAAAAACTACATTCATTATATCAATAATGTTTATATGAACTCGCTCCCTTTTTATGGGTTGCAAAAGAAAAATGTATATGATCTTGAAATAATTCATAAGGATAAAGACGATAGTTATCGCTTTGAGTATTACTTACCAATATGCAACAAAACATAAAATATAAATATTGAATGTATATTCTAAAAATGGTTATTTTAGCAAAAAAAATAACACCCATCATTATTAATGTTTGTAAAGAGCCCACGTTTTCAGTGGGCTGATTAGTCCAAAAGCTGAAGTTCTTGGTGCTGAATAAATCCTGAATGAATTTTCCTTGTAGTGGTCAATAAAAACCGAACTCCATTTTATTTTTTATTTCTCTGCACACCTCAGTCAGTTTGATCAGCTGCTGAAAAAACTCAGCGTTGAAGCCGCTTTCAATGCAGAAATGGCACACCATCTCGGGTATGAAAAAAATCAGCCCCGTATTACCGGGACGGATAACTGCAAGTATCCCGCATAATCGTGCCATTCATATTTAGAAATCATCCGGCATAATCAATCTGCCAACGAAGGAGATCGCTATGCGTACAGCCCGTTTTACTGAGCATCAGATCATCGCTGTGATTAAGTCGATTGAAGCCGGACGAATTGTTAAAGATGTTTGCTGACCTGAGCCTGGAGAACCGAGTGCTGAAGGATGTTATCGAAAAAGCTTTAAAACAAGCCTGTAAGCGTGAGTTGGTTACTCATCTGATAACGACATTCGGGCTCAGCATCCGTCAGGCCTGCCAGAGTTTGAACCTGAGCAGAACGGCTTACCATTACCGCCCAGATACCACGCGTGATGAACCCGTTATAAACGGGGCTATTTATATGCTTACCTTTTGTGTATTACCCTCAATATTAAATTAATGTTGAGGGTATTTGGGTGCGATATTGTTTTTTTTGAGGCGTAATTTTACAGTATTATTTCTGAAAAAATATTTGCGTATGCTATTTAAAGCAAAAAAATCTTCAGTGTAGGCAATAAAATTATTGTTCCTTTCGCACTTCTGGCATAGCAATGTTACCGCCATACTGTTCTTCCAGTAATGATGCAAGAAATTTAAAAGATTTTTGTTGTTCTGGCGACCATTTGACATTAAGTGACTCGAAATGGATTGATGCCAGTGTTGGTAGCATTTGTTCTCTGGATAGCGAAAATGCGAGATATGAAAATGCGATCATTAGAGTATTTACGTCGTTCTGAAGTCTGGAAATGTGGTCGATTAATTCTCCAATAGAAATGTTTTTTTCATCATAAAAAATCATCTTATTAATTTACTCGTATTTTTCGTAAACGCCAGTTATCTGACGGTGATTTGTAACTGTTTTGAACCTGTGCTCCCTAAACCTTCTGTAAGTGCTTTACTGAAGTTGAAGGTGAGCATATTCAGACTTAGCCAATGAGGTTCTATTCATCAATGAAATTCCGGGATGCTCACAAGACTCACCACAACGATTTGTGGAGCAACATTTTCTTGTTATTGTATATACTTATAGTCTTTTCTAATAATTAGTAATTCAGATGCCCAACCGATATGGTCGGGCATCTGATGCACATCAGGCGTTAAAAGTTTATCTTGAAGCCAACAGTCCCTGTTACCGGTGACTCTACATTGTTACCTTTTAAATAATTAGCCTCTCCCCATATACTGGCATTTGATGTTAGCTGAACATCCATACCCAAACCGTACTTTCCGGTTGTCCCGGATATGTCGTTAGTAAAATCATAGGCTTTATTGATTTTAACCTTATTATGATTTGAAAATTCATGACTGACTCCTGCGGTCAGGTAGGGCCTTATTTTGGTTTTACCAACATCAAGGTCCATCCCTAAATTAACACCAACCTCACCCTGGAAAGAATGTGTTGTGTTTATTTCAGCCTTCATTCCATTAGATAGACTGATATTGTCATCATTCACAGCAAGAGCTGTTGTTCGGGCATAAGGAAGTAACCAGGTATTCTCATTCAGAGAAAAATACTTGCCCACCTCCAGGCTACCACCGAAACCATTTTGATGATAATCTCCCGAAACCATAGTTCCATCACTCATATGGGTACGCAACTCATTTTTGAAACGGTTGAATTTGAGTACACCATCTATATAGTATCCGTGAGTATCATACGTCATGTACAAGCCAACACTTTTACTATCAATAGAACTTTTCCCTCCTCGATTATGCCTGATATTGTTATCAGAGAAGGAAACAAATGCCCCTAATGACAACACCCCATCGCTTAGGTCAAAACGCTTATCTCCGCCCGTCACTATTCCGTATTGGGTCAGGGAGTAACCCGCTCCTTTGCTGCTGATGTGTTTATCTGATCCTATATAGTGCCCCCATACTCCCCCAGAAGTACGTGAGTTTTCTGATTTTTCACTGTTACGGAATCGCAGCCCTTGTAATTCACTGTTAAAGATATATGTCGGAGCGCTTGCCATATTCAGTACAGCATCAGTAGACTTTGTGGTGTGCCGTACTGGAGGATTGGGTATACCCGGTTCCGGATTACCTGGTTGTGTAGTATCAGATTTTAGATACCAGTTAGTATTATCTTTACTCAGATAATATTCCCAAACTCCTGCATCCACTTTTCCTCCGTTTACTGTAAATACAGCATCTCCTCCACCGGTATAAACCACTGGTAATGGGTTACCCGGGGATACAGGCTCCTGACCGGTATTTTTGATATTCAAAACAAAATTACCGTTTGCATCCCCTGTGATGTTTAATTTATCACCAGTATATGATGCAATATCAGTATTCATCAAGAAGGTGCCATTTCCTGATAACTGTCCGATATTTAACGTTACTCCCTCAAGTTTTGTTTTAAACGTAGGGGACTGTATTGAATGAAAATCCACGGTTCCATTACTCATGTCTAATGAGTTAATAGTAGAGTCTCCGGATAATTTCCAGACAGAGTCAGCCACTATCAGATTTCCACTTTTCTTCCCATCCCCAGTAATGCGTCCAGCCAGGAGGCTACCATTCTCTAAGCGCAGAGTTGCATCAGGCTCGATTGTCACATTTGCCATAGCCCGTAGATTATCCATTATCATTGTTCCATGATTTTGGATAAAAATACCGCTATCCTGAGAAAAATTACCACTGAGAGTTAATTTTCCCCCATCCAGATTCAGACTACCGGTACCATCCAGTGTGCCGCTATAGTTTGCTGAACTATTGTCGAGAAAATGCAGAACCCCATTATTGGTTATCTGGTTGCCAGACAGTTTGCCATCGTCTTTAATCAAGGTTGTACCCAATAGCTCAGAACCGCTCTCAACCTGTAATTCACCACCTTTAGATACCTGGGTATCTATAGCCTGATGGCCTTGCAGAACCATCAGGAGTCCACCATTTTCTAACAACATATTTCTGGCGCTACCATTAGTAATGCTGAAGCTACCATTTACGTTCGTTCCACTCAGGATGGCCGATGTGTTCGCTCTGATAGCGCCACCATTGTTTTGAATTATTCCCGTTCCACTACCACCTGCGGCAATACTCATTGTCCCTCCATTGTTAATGGTTGTGTCAATAGCACTGCCACCACTGGAGACTCGCTGCTCCCCGTTATTAATGAGAGTCCCGGAGACACTTCCACCACCGAAAACCGTCTGCAGTCCCCCGTTAATGGTGGTGTCCACGGCACTGCCACCGCTGGAGACTCGCTGCTCCCCGTTATTAATGAGAGTCCCGGAGACACTTCCGCCCCCGAAAACTGTCTGCAGTCCCCCGTTAATGGTGGTGTCCACGGCACTGCCATCGCTGGAAACTTGCTGCT
>NZ_CAWNSE010000018.1:0-142130 GCF_963876935.1 Escherichia sp. MOD1-EC4550 | reverse complement strand
GGGTCTCCCCATGCGAGAGTAGGGAACTGCCAGGCATCAAATTAAGCAGAAGGCCATCCGTCAGGATGGCCTTTTTGCGCTGGTGCAGAAAAAGGTCGGATGCGACGCTGGCGCGTCTGATCCAGACTACTCTTGCTTATCCGTCCTGATTTTGCATCCACTCCACCACAAAATCAGCCAGCCCCTCAACATCATTAATATCCAGTAACGCGACATCAAGATTAAGCGGCACATCACTGGCTACAGCAATAACATGTCTGTCTATCACTAATTCTTCCGGTCGATGTCCGGCTCCATCGCGAAACAGCACAATCTTTGCGATCTCTTCATGCTTAAACCCTTCGACCAGAATCAAATCCAGCTTTGAGGTATCCATCCGGCTTGCGAGAAAATGTAGATCCAGCTCTTCTTCGTCTGGCGTTTCCGTCATCAAAGCCCATCGTTGCTGGCTGGCAACGATGGTTTGCGCCGCGCCAGCCTTGCGCAGTTCATAGCTATCTTTGCCTGGCTTATCAACATCCATATCATGATGCGTATGCTTAATCAGTCCCGGACGGATCCCTCTGGCGCATAATGCCGGGATCAGTTTTTTCAGCAGCGTAGTTTTTCCAGTGCCGCTCCACGCGGCAAAGGCGAGTAACGGTATCATCGTTTTTCCTGCCATCGGGCAAGCTCCTCTGGCGTATTCACGTTTACAAATGCATCTTTATGATCGCTGAAATCGACCGCGTGACCGCCAGCCAGACGCATAAATGCCATTACCCGGCGTTCTCCTGCTTGCAGATATTCCAGTAATAAAGGCTCAATTGCGCGGTTTACCAGAGCAATAGTCGGGTGATCGCGTTCACCGTCGTGGACCCACACGACAGGCGCATCTTTGCGCTGATGATTAAGCCTGGCGGCTAAATCATGGGGAATGTAAGGCGTATCGCATGGACAAAACAAAAACCACTCACCAGGTTCCTGCTGCATTACTGAAAGCATTCCTGCCAGAGGGCCTGGGTAATCCGCCAGTGAATCTTCAATCACTTTCAGACCGCTTGCCTGATAGATTTCCTGATGACGATTAGCATTAACCACGACGTGAGAGAGCTGCGTCATAAGCGCGTCAGCGACATGTTGCCATAATGGTTTGCCGTTTAATTCAAGCAATCCTTTATCTACGCCGCCCATTCGTCTGGCTTTACCGCCCGCCAGCACAACGCCTGTTATCGTCGTCATCAGATTCACCGATATCGCCTCTTTTATTGTGGGATTGACCCTGCTAACGTGTCTGTCTCAAGAGTAAGGAGCATCACTATGAAATGTAAACGTCTGAATGAAGTTATTGAACTCCTCCAGCCAGCCTGGCAAAAAGAGCCAGACCTTAACCTGCTGCAATTTTTGCAGAAACTGGCGAAAGAGTCAGGTTTTGACGGCGAACTGGCGGATTTGACGGATGACATTCTGATCTATCACCTGAAAATGCGTGATTCCGCGAAAGATGCGGTGATCCCGGGTTTGCAGAAAGATTATGAAGAAGATTTCAAAACGGCGCTATTACGCGCACGTGGCGTAATTAAAGAGTAAAAGCTTGTAAGCGGCGCAACCAAAATCATCGTGAAATGATATCCTTCATCATTCGTAATGTTTTCCGGATGATGGGATGAACAACAGCGCTTTTACTTTCCAGACACTACACCCGGATACCATCATGGACGCTCTGTTTGAGCATGGGATCCGGGTGGATTCCGGTCTTACCCCGCTTAACAGCTATGAAAACCGTGTCTATCAATTTCAGGACGAAGAGCGTCGACGTTTTGTCGTCAAATTTTATCGCCCTGAACGTTGGACAGCCGATCAAATCCTCGAAGAACATCAATTTGCGTTGCAGCTGGTTAACGATGAAGTTCCGGTCGCAGCACCTGTGGCCTTTAATGGTCAGACTTTATTGAATCATCAGGGATTTTATTTCGCTGTTTTTCCAAGCGTCGGTGGTCGCCAGTTCGAAGCTGATAATATCGATCAGATGGAAGCGGTTGGGCGTTATTTAGGGCGTATGCACCAGACGGGGCGCAAACAGCTTTTTATCCATCGCCCGACCATCGGTCTGAATGAATACCTCATTGAGCCACGCAAGCTGTTTGAGGACGCTACATTGATACCTTCCGGGTTAAAAGCGGCATTCCTGAAAGCGACAGATGAGCTGATCGCCGCCGTTACAGCACACTGGCGGGAAGATTTTACCGTTCTGCGGCTACATGGAGACTGCCACGCCGGGAATATTCTCTGGCGCGATGGTCCAATGTTCGTTGATCTGGATGATGCACGTAATGGTCCGGCTATTCAGGATTTGTGGATGTTGCTCAATGGCGATAAAGCTGAGCAGCGGATGCAACTGGAAACTATTATTGAGGCTTATGAAGAATTTAGCGAGTTCGACACCGCTGAAATCGGACTGATTGAACCTTTACGCGCCATGCGTTTGGTTTATTATCTTGCCTGGCTAATGCGGCGTTGGGCTGATCCCGCGTTCCCGAAAAATTTTCCGTGGTTAACCGGGGAAGATTACTGGCTGCGACAGACGGCGACTTTTATAGAACAGGTAAAAGTTCTACAAGAACCCCCTTTACAATTAACACCTATGTATTAATCGGAGAGAGTAGATCATGAAAAAGATTTGGCTGGCGCTGGCTGGTTTAGTTTTAGCGTTTAGCGCATCGGCGGCGCAGTATGAAGATGGTAAACAGTACACTACCCTGGAAAAACCAGTTGCTGGCGCGCCGCAAGTGCTGGAGTTTTTCTCTTTCTTCTGCCCGCACTGCTATCAGTTTGAAGAAGTTCTGCATATTTCTGATAACGTGAAGAAAAAACTGCCGGAAGGCGTGAAGATGACTAAATACCACGTCAACTTCATGGGGGGTGACCTGGGCAAAGATCTGACTCAGGCATGGGCAGTGGCGATGGCGCTGGGCGTGGAAGACAAAGTCACTGTTCCGCTGTTTGAAGGCGTACAGAAAACCCAGACCATTCGTTCAGCATCTGATATCCGCGATGTATTTATCAACGCAGGTATTAAAGGTGAAGAGTACGACGCGGCGTGGAACAGCTTCGTGGTGAAATCTCTGGTCGCTCAGCAGGAAAAAGCCGCAGCTGACGTGCAATTGCGTGGCGTTCCGGCGATGTTTGTTAACGGTAAATATCAGCTGAATCCGCAGGGTATGGATACCAGCAATATGGATGTTTTTGTTCAGCAGTATGCTGATACTGTGAAATATCTGTCCGAGAAAAAATAATTCATTGTGAATTACATAAGGCCCGTGAATATTCACGGGCTTTTTTTATTATTTAATAAATATAAATACATTCTGATAATGCGTCCTGCCGCTGGACATTATTTCAGCATAAGTGGATATTCAAAGTTTTGCTGTTTTATCAGGGAATATTTATATGATACGTAAGTCAGCTACAGGTGTTATTGTTGCGTTAGCCGTAATCTGGGGTGGTGGCACATGGTACACAGGTACGCAAATTCAGCCTGGTGTCGAAAAGTTCATTAAAGATTTTAACGATGCTAAAAAGAAAGGTGAACATGCCTACGATATGACGTTAAGTTATAAAAACTTTGACAAAGGCTTTTTTAATTCTCATTTTCAAATGCAAATGACATTTGATAACGGTGCACCCGATCTCAATATCAAGCCAGGCCAGAAAGTTGCATTTGATGTGGATGTTGAGCACGGTCCGTTGCCCATCACAATGTTAATGCGTGGTAATGTCATCCCCGCACTGGCAGCGGCAAAAGTGAACTTAGTGAATAATGAACTGACACAACCGCTATTTATCGCCGCAAAAAATAAATCGCCTGTGGAAGCGACATTGCGATTCGCGTTTGGTGGCTCATTCTCCACGACATTAGATGTTGCCCCTGCAAAATATGGAAAGTTTTCTTTTGGTGAAGGCCAGTTTACTTTTAATGGTGATGGTAGCTCATTGTCTAACCTGGATATTGAAGGCAAAGTCGAAGATATTGTTCTGGAATTATCGCCATTGAACCAAGTAACGGCGAAAAGTTTTACCATTGATTCTCTAACGCGATTAGAAGAAAAGAAATTTCCGGTTGGCGAAAGCGAGTCGAAATTCAATCAGATTAACATTATCAATCAGGGAGAAGACGTTGCCCAAATCGATGCTTTCGTTGCAAAAACCAGGCTGGATCGCGTTAAAGACAAAGATTATATCAATGTCAATCTGACCTACGAACTTGATAAGTTAACAAAAGGAAATCAGCAACTCGGTAGTGGTGAGTGGTCCTTGATTGCGGAATCTATTGATCCCTCAGCGGTGCGCCAATTTATCATTCAGTATAACATTGCGATGCAGAAGCAGCTTGCTGCACACCCTGAGTTAGCAAACGATGAAGTTGCTCTGCAAGAAGTGAATGCTGCATTGTTCAAAGAGTATTTACCGTTATTACAAAAAAGTGAGCCGACCATTAAACAACCGGTAAGATGGAAGAACGCACTCGGCGAACTAAATGCCAATCTGGATATCAGTATTGCCGACCCAGCCAAATCCTCATCATCCACAAACAAAGATATTAAATCGCTCATTTTTGATGTGAAGTTACCGCTTAATGTCGTCACAGAAACCGCAAAACAGCTTAATTTATCTGAAGGAATGGATGCTGAAAAAGCGCAAAAGCAGGCTGATAAACAAATCAGCGGGATGATGACATTAGGTCAGATGTTTCAGTTAATCACGATTGACAACAATACCGCCTCGCTGCAACTGCGTTATACACCGGGTAAAGTTGTTTTTAACGGACAGGAAATGAGCGAAGAAGAATTTATGTCTCGTGCCGGACGTTTTGTTCATTAAAATACTCACTCGCCTCTGCTCATTCAGAGGCGAGTAAAACTTACTTATTCTGACGCTGTGATGACATCAACGACGTCAGAAGTCGGTCTTTTTCCTGCCACAGTGAGTTCAGCCATTGCTGAAAATGGCGCTTAAAGCTTTTGTCATTGATGTAGTCGCCATGTAACTCATCGGCAATAGGCTGTAAATCCACATGTACGACAATTCGCGTCAGTTTACCGCTTAACATATCGAAGAACGGCTGACGGTTATTGTCGGGATAACACAGCGTAACATTAAGCAGTTTATCGAATTGTTTACCCAGTACATTTAGCGCCATCGCAATGCCTGCCGCCTTTGGTGGCAACAAGTTTTGAAAAGTGGAGTGGGTTTGCTGATGTTTTTCTTGCGTGAAACGGGAGCCTTCAACGAAATTGACAATGGTGGTGGGGTGCAGGCGAAACTTTTCACAAGAACGCCGTGTGGTTTCAACATCTTTACCACGTCTCTCCGGATGACGTAATAAATAAGCGCGGGAATAACGCTTCATAAACGGCATATCCAGCGCCCAGCATGCCAGGCCAAGAAATGGCACCCAGGCAAGCTGCTGCTTGAGGAAATATTTATTCATCGGAATGTGCTTACGAAACAGCACGCACAGTACGACAATATCTGCCCAACTACGGTGGTTACAAATAAGCAGATACCAGTTCTTCTTACTTAACCCTTCCAGCCCGTGAACTTCCCATTGCAGGTGTGGGTTCAGATGCAGTAATACCGCCAGACTTTCACACCAGCAATACATCATAAAATCACAAAAACGCGAAACCTTTCGCCAAATGACTGGCACAGGTAGCAATAGTTTTACAATCCCGGCAATGATGATCGGGACGGAGCAAAAAATAGTGACCAAAATGGTCAATACGATACTCAGCAAAAGGGTTATCGCAGCGAGTATTCTCGTCATAATGAATTTATTCAAAAGGTTAGCCATAGACAGTGCGCTAAAGAAGCGCAAGGCGCCGATTTTAGCAGAAAACGCCCCAAATAACGGATGATCCTTAAGGAGAAAAATAATTCATATCTATCCACATTAGAAAAAATCCCATTATCACAATTATTAGGGATGGCTTTATATTTAACTGTATGAAAAGCAAAGACAAACATCATGCTGTAAAAAGCATGATAATAAATTAAAAGCGATGTAAATAATTTATGCACAAAGTTATCCACATGACGATTTGCGAGCGATCCAGAAGATCTACAAAAGATTTTCACGAAAAGCGGTGAAAAACTCATGTTTTCATCCTGTCTGTGGCATCCTTTACCCATAATCTGATAAACAGGCACGGACATTATGGTTCAGATCCCCCAAAATCCACTTATCCTTGTAGATGGTTCATCTTATCTTTATCGCGCCTATCACGCGTTTCCCCCGCTGACTAACAGCGCAGGCGAGCCGACCGGTGCGATGTATGGTGTCCTCAACATGCTGCGCAGTCTAATCATGCAATATAAACCGACGCATGCAGCGGTGGTCTTTGACGCCAAGGGAAAAACCTTTCGTGATGAACTGTTTGAACATTACAAATCACATCGTCCGCCAATGCCGGACGATCTGCGAGCACAAATCGAACCTCTGCACGCGATGGTTAAAGCGATGGGACTGCCGCTGCTGGCGGTTTCTGGCGTAGAAGCGGACGACGTTATCGGTACTCTGGCGCGCGAAGCCGAAAAAGCCGGGCGTCCGGTGCTGATAAGCACAGGCGATAAAGATATGGCGCAGCTGGTGACGCCAAATATTACGCTTATCAATACCATGACGAATACCATCCTCGGCCCGGAAGAGGTGGTGAATAAGTACGGCGTGCCGCCAGAACTGATCATCGACTTCCTGGCGCTGATGGGTGACTCCTCTGATAACATCCCTGGCGTACCGGGCGTCGGTGAAAAAACCGCGCAAGCATTGCTACAAGGTCTTGGCGGACTGGATACGCTGTATGCCGAGCCAGAAAAAATTGCTGGGTTGAGCTTCCGTGGCGCGAAAACAATGGCGGCGAAGCTCGAGCAAAACAAAGAAGTGGCTTATCTCTCTTACCAGCTGGCGACGATTAAAACCGACGTTGAACTGGAGCTGACCTGTGAACAACTGGAAGTGCAGCAACCGGCGGCGGAAGAGTTGTTGGGGCTGTTCAAAAAGTATGAGTTCAAACGCTGGACTGCTGATGTCGAAGCGGGCAAATGGTTACAGGCTAAAGGGGAAAAACCAGCCGCGAAGCCGCAGGAAACCAGTGTTGCAGACGAAGCGCCAGAAGTGACGGCAACGGTGATTTCTTATGACAACTACGTCACCATCCTTGATGAAGTAACACTGAAAGCGTGGATTGCGAAGCTGGAAAAAGCGCCGGTATTTGCATTTGATACCGAAACCGACAGCCTCGATAACATCTCTGCCAACCTGATCGGGCTTTCTTTTGCTATCGAGCCAGGCGTAGCGGCATATATTCCGGTTGCTCATGATTATCTTGATGCGCCCGATCAAATCTCTCGCGGGCGTGCACTCGAGTTGCTAAAACCGCTGCTGGAAGATGAAAAGGCGCTGAAGGTCGGGCAAAACCTGAAATACGATCGCGGTATTCTGGCGAACTACGGCATTGAACTACGTGGGATTGCGTTTGATACCATGCTGGAGTCCTACATTCTCAATAGCGTTGCCGGACGTCACGATATGGACAGCCTCGCGGAACGTTGGTTGAAGCACAAAACCATCACTTTTGAAGAGATTGCGGGTAAAGGCAAAAATCAACTGACCTTTAACCAGATTGCCCTCGAAGAGGCCGGACGTTACGCCGCCGAAGATGCAGATGTCACCTTGCAGTTGCATCTGAAAATGTGGCCGGATCTGCAAAAACACAAAGGGCCGTTGAACGTCTTCGAGAATATCGAAATGCCTTTGGTGCCGGTGCTTTCACGCATTGAACGTAACGGTGTGAAGATCGATCCGAAAGTGCTTCATAATCATTCTGAAGAGCTCACTCTACGTCTGGCTGAGCTGGAAAAGAAAGCGCATGAAATTGCAGGTGAAGAATTTAACCTTTCTTCCACCAAGCAGTTGCAAACCATTCTGTTTGAAAAACAGGGTATTAAGCCGCTGAAGAAAACACCGGGTGGCGCGCCGTCAACGTCGGAAGAGGTACTGGAAGAACTGGCGCTGGACTATCCGTTGCCAAAAGTGATTCTGGAGTATCGTGGTCTGGCGAAGCTGAAATCGACCTACACCGACAAGCTGCCGCTGATGATCAATCCGAAAACCGGGCGTGTACATACCTCTTATCACCAGGCAGTAACCGCAACGGGACGTTTATCGTCAACCGATCCTAACCTGCAAAACATACCCGTGCGTAACGAAGAAGGTCGCCGTATCCGCCAGGCGTTTATTGCGCCAGAAGATTATGTGATTGTCTCGGCGGACTACTCGCAGATTGAACTGCGCATTATGGCGCATCTCTCGCGTGACAAAGGCTTGCTGACCGCATTCGCGGAAGGAAAAGATATCCACCGGGCTACGGCGGCAGAAGTGTTTGGTTTGCCACTGGAAACCGTCAGCAGCGAGCAACGCCGTAGCGCGAAAGCGATCAACTTTGGTCTGATTTATGGCATGAGTGCTTTCGGTCTGGCGCGGCAATTGAACATTCCACGTAAAGAAGCGCAGAAGTACATGGACCTTTACTTCGAACGCTACCCTGGCGTGCTGGAGTATATGGAACGCACCCGTGCTCAGGCGAAAGAGCAGGGCTACGTTGAAACGCTGGACGGACGCCGTCTGTATCTGCCGGATATCAAATCCAGCAATGGTGCTCGTCGTGCAGCGGCTGAACGTGCAGCCATTAACGCGCCAATGCAGGGAACCGCCGCCGACATTATCAAACGAGCGATGATTGCCGTTGATGCGTGGTTACAAGCTGAGCAACCGCGTGTGCGTATGATTATGCAGGTACACGATGAACTGGTATTTGAAGTTCATAAAGATGATGTCGATGCCGTCGCGAAGCAGATTCATCAACTAATGGAAAACTGTACCCGTCTGGATGTGCCGTTGCTGGTGGAAGTGGGGAGTGGCGAAAACTGGGATCAGGCGCACTAAGATTCGCCTGAACATGCCCTTTTTTCGTAAGTAAGCAACATAAGCTGTCACGTTTTGTGATGGCTATTAGAAATTCCTATGCAACAACTGAAAAAAAATTACAAAAAATGCTTTCTGAACTGAACAAAAAAGAGTAAAGTTAGTCGCGTAGGGTACAGAGGTAAGATGTTCTATCTTTCAGACCTTTTACTTCACGTAATCGGATTTGGCTGAATATTTTAGCCGCCCCAGTCAGTAATGACTGGGGCGTTTTTTATTGGGCGAAAGAAAAGATCGTAATGCCTGATGCTTCTCAGGCCTATGCCAGAGCCGGATACGCCACATCCGGCACAAGCATTAAGGCAAGAAAATTATTCGCCGTCCTGCGTTTCTTCTACAGGCTGCATCTCGCTAAACCAGGTATCCAGTTTCTGCCGCAGCTTGTCCACGCCTTGTTTCTTCAGTGAAGAGAACGTTTCAACCTGCACATCACCGTTAAACGCCAGCACTGCTTCACGCACCATATTCAATTGTGCTTTACGTGCGCCGCTTGCCAGTTTGTCCGCTTTGGTCAGCAGCACCAGAACGGCGATATTACTGTCTACCGCCCACTCAATCATCTGCTGATCCAAATCTTTCAGCGGATGGCGAATATCCATTAGCACCACCAGACCTTGCAGGCTCTGACGTTTTTCGAGGTATTCGCCGAGCGCGCGTTGCCATTTGCGCTTCATCTCTTCCGGGACTTCCGCGTAGCCATAGCCGGGCAGGTCAACCAGACGCTTGCCGTCAGCCACTTCAAACAGGTTGATAAGCTGGGTGCGCCCTGGGGTTTTTGAGGTCCGCGCCAGGCTTTTCTGGTTAGTCAGCGTGTTCAGCGCGCTGGATTTACCTGCGTTGGAACGGCCTGCAAAAGCCACTTCAATTCCGGTATCGGAAGGTAGGTGGCGAATATCAGGCGCACTCATCACAAAATGCGTCTGTTGATAATTCAAATTAGTCAAAGCGGTCGTCTCCGTCAGTCAAAGCTTTGCGGCGATTATACCTGAACCATAATAAAAGGCGGATTTTTCGGCGTGAGCGTTGTAAGTAAAAGCCATACGCTTTGTGAGACATTGCCGATAGTCTTTATGCGAAATAGCAGAGAAAATTCTGCGATGCATGTCAAATAAGCTATATAAATCAGTTAATTGCTTTTATATAAAACTCTGAAAATGTGCAAATACTGATGGCGGTTGATTGTTTGTTTAAAGCAAAGGCGTAAAGTAGCACCCATAGAGCGAGGACGCTAACAGGAACAATGACTCAGGATGAGGGTCAGGAGCGCCAGGAGGCGAAGACAGAGGATTGTCAGGAAGACAAACGTCCGGAGACGTAATTAAACGGAAATGGAATCAACACGGATTGTTCCGGCTAATGGAAAAACAGGGTGTGTTGGCGGCCTGCAAGGATTGTAAGACCCGTTAAGGGTTATGAGTCAGGAAAAAAGGCGACAGAGTAATCTGTCGCCTTTTTTCTTTGCTTGCTTTCTGTTAGATTCCGCCGCAAATCTATACTGAATAAAACGGCTAAAAGACGAACCATTATGAAACCATCATCTTCAAACTCACGCAGCAAAGGTCATGCAAAAGCGCGTCGAAAAACACGCGAGGAGCTGGATCAGGAAGCTCGTGACCGCAAGCGTCAGAAAAAACGTCGTGGTCATGCGCCGGGCAGCCGCGCAGCGGGCGGTAACACCACGTCAGGCAGCAAAGGCCAGAACGCACCGAAAGATCCACGTATTGGCAGTAAAACCCCTATTCCATTGGGCGTGACTGAAAAAGTCACCAAACAGCACAAACCGAAGAGTGAGAAACCTATGCTTTCACCGCAGGCGGAGTTGGAGTTACTGGAAACGGATGAGCGTCTGGATGCGCTGCTGGAACGTCTGGAGGCAGGCGAAACCCTGAGCGCCGAAGAGCAATCCTGGGTGGATGCCAAACTGGATCGTATTGATGAGTTGATGCAGAAACTCGGCCTCTCTTATGACGATGACGAAGAAGAGGAAGAAGACGAGAAGCAAGAAGACATGATGCGTCTGCTGCGGGGCAACTAACGGATTGCCGCCGTGGGCCTTCCCGTTCTGCTGATAACCCTTCCGGTTATATGTTATCTGGTGTGGTTATTCGTTAAACTACAGCGGTTGTCGCGGCGACAAAAGTGGCTGCGCAACCGGCTGATGACTCGAAACGGGCATCCGCCGGTACGCCGTAGCCGCCAGAGACGCCATCGGAAGGAGTGAGCATGTCTGTACAGCAAATCGACTGGGATCTGGCCCTGATCCAGAAATATAACTATTCCGGGCCACGATACACCTCGTACCCGACCGCGCTGGAGTTTTCAGAAGACTTCGGCGAACAGGCGTTTTTACAAGCCGTGGCGCGCTATCCTGAGCGTCCATTATCTCTCTACGTACATATCCCGTTCTGCCATAAGCTTTGTTACTTCTGCGGTTGCAATAAGATTGTTACTCGCCAGCAGCACAAGGCCGATCAGTATCTGGACGCGCTGGAGCAAGAAATCGTCCATCGTGCACCGCTGTTCGCCGGGCGTCACGTCAGCCAATTGCACTGGGGCGGTGGTACGCCGACGTATCTGAACAAAGCGCAAATCAGCCGACTGATGAAGTTGCTGCGCGAAAACTTCCAGTTCAATGCCGATGCGGAGATTTCGATCGAAGTCGATCCGCGGGAAATCGAACTGGATGTACTCGATCATTTACGCGCCGAAGGCTTTAATCGCCTGAGCATGGGCGTGCAGGACTTCAACAAAGAAGTGCAACGTCTGGTTAACCGCGAGCAGGATGAAGAGTTCATCTTTGCACTGCTTAACCATGCGCGTGAGATTGGCTTTACCTCCACCAACATCGACCTGATTTACGGCCTGCCGAAACAGACGCCGGAGAGTTTCGCCTTTACCCTGAAACGCGTGGCGGAGCTGAACCCCGATCGTCTGAGCGTCTTTAACTATGCGCATCTGCCGACCATTTTTGCTGCTCAGCGAAAAATCAAAGATGCTGACCTGCCGAGTCCACAGCAAAAACTCGATATCCTGCAGGAAACCATCGCCTTCCTGACACAATCGGGCTATCAGTTTATCGGTATGGATCACTTTGCTCGCCCGGATGACGAGCTGGCGGTGGCCCAGCGTGAAGGCGTGCTGCATCGTAACTTCCAGGGCTACACCACTCAGGGCGATACCGATCTGCTGGGGATGGGCGTTTCCGCCATCAGCATGATTGGCGACTGCTACGCGCAGAACCAGAAAGAGTTGAAGCAGTACTATCAGCAAGTGGATGAACAAGGCAATGCGCTGTGGCGTGGTATTGCGCTAACGCGTGATGACTGTATTCGCCGCGATGTGATTAAGTCGCTCATCTGCAACTTCCGTCTGGATTACGCCCCCATTGAGCAACAGTGGGATTTGCACTTCGCTGATTACTTTGCAGAAGATCTCAAGCTGCTTGCCCCGTTAGCAAAAGATGGGCTGGTGGATGTGGATGAGAAGGGGATTCAGGTAACGGCGAAAGGTCGCCTGCTGATCCGCAACATTTGCATGTGCTTTGATACCTATCTGCGCCAGAAAGCGCGGATGCAGCAGTTCTCACGGGTGATTTAAATGGTGAATGGCGCTTCGTTTACAAAGTAGAAAACGAAAGCGCCATCAATGTGCTGAGAACAAGATTGCTTGATGCGCTGGTTAAGAAAACCTGTTGAAATTATTGCTTTTGTAGGCCGGATAAGGCGTTTACGCTGCATCCGGCATCTGAGCATGATGCCTGATGCGACGCTGGTCGCGTCTTATCAGGCCTACGACTTTCTCCGCATCCGGCATAAACAACGAGCTTCAGCTAAACAGCCCAATCATCGCGGCACACAGCACGGCAGCAACAGCAGTTTGCGGTGTATGGCTGTCAACTGCGCCACTCGATACGAGATTAATTATTGATTCCAGCATAATGACTCTCCCCGTTTTCCGGGCAAGATCATACTGAACTTATCGGAACAGTAAAGCGCAAAATACCAGCAATTTGCGCTCAATAATCAATCTTTACACACAAGCCGTGAATCACTCCATCCCCAGCTCTTTTAACTTACGCGTCAGGGTGTTGCGACCCCAGCCAAGCAACCGCGCCGCTTCTTGTTTATGCCCCTGCGTATGTCGCAACGCGGTCGTCAGTAACGTCCGCTCAAGCTCAGGCTGCGCTTCGGAAAGCAGATTTTGATGACCGGAACGCAGCGCTCTGTCTGCCCACTGCGCTAACAGCGTTGCCCAACTGTCCGGTTGCATTTGCGAAGTACTCTCCGCAACCGTTGATTCAAACAGTTCGCCAGGCAAATCCTGAATCAACACTTCCTGCCCGGCGGCCATCACCGTTAGCCAGCGACAGGTGTTTTCCAGCTGGCGTACGTTACCCGGCCACGCCAGACGCGTCAGCGCGGCTTCGGTTTCCGGATGCAGCAACTTCGCTTCTACGCCCAGTTCGCGCGCGGCAACCTGCAGGAAATGGCGCGCCAGACGGGGAATATCTTCCCGACGCTCGCGCAGCGGCGGCAGATGAACGCGGATAACGTTCAGGCGGTGGAACAAATCCTCACGGAACTTGCCTTCCTGTACCCGCTGTTCGAGATTCTGGTGGGTTGCAGCGATAATCCGCACATCCACTTTCACCGGCGCATAGCCGCCAACGCGATAAAACTGACCGTCTGCCAGCACGCGCAGCAAACGCGTCTGCACATCGAGCGGCATATCGCCAATTTCATCGAGGAATAAAGTGCCGCCATCGGCCTGTTCAAAACGCCCCTGACGAATAGTATTCGCGCCGGTAAACGCGCCTTTCTCGTGACCGAACAGTTCTGATTCGATCAAATCCTTCGGGATAGCCGCCATATTCAGCGCGATAAACGGCGCTTTGGCTCGAGGACTGTGGCGATGCAGGGCATGAGCGACCAGTTCTTTACCGGTGCCGGATTCGCCGTTAATCAGCACGCTAATAGAAGAACGTGAAAGCCGACCGATAATCCGGAACACGTCCTGCATGGCTGGCGCTTCGCCGATGATATCGGTCGTCGGGCCGTTAAGCTGAACATTACGCGGTTGCTGCTGTTCCTGATAATGGCTGATGGCGCGCTCAACCAGCGCCACGGCTTCGTCGATATCAAACGGTTTGGGCAGATAATCAAACGCCCCTTGTTGATAGGCGCTGACGGCAGCATCCAGATCGGAATGTGCGGTCATAATGATGACCGGAAGCATCGGATGGCGCTGTTTAATCTGCTTGAGCAGCGCAAGCCCGTCCATTCCCGGCATACGGATATCTGAAAGCAGCACATCCGGCGTTTTGCTCGCCAGCGCCTCCAGTACTTCCGCGCCGTTCTCAAATGTCGTACAGGTTAAACCCGCTCCAGCGAGCGCACGTTCAAGCACCCAACGGATGGAACTATCGTCATCGACTACCCAGACTATCCCTCGTTGCATAAACGTCACCTTTATTTCCTGATAGGCAGGTAAACCGAGAACTCGGTATGACCTGGCCAACTGGTAAATTCAATTTTGCCTGAATGCTGATCAATCAAATTACGGGCGATGGATAAGCCAAGCCCGGTGCCACCTTCGCGGCCGCTGACCATCGGGTAAAACAGCGTATCCTGCAAATGAGGCGGAATGCCTGGCCCGTTATCTTCCACATCAATCCGCGCTGCCAGCCGATAGCGCTCGCCGTGTAAGGTCAGTTGAAACGCGGTGCGGGTACGCAGAATGATTTCACCACCTTCCGGCCCCAGCGCCTGTAGCGCATTGCGCACAATATTCAGCAATACCTGTTCAATTTGATCCGGGTCGTGCGCCAGTTCCGGCAGGCTGGGGTCGTAATCACGAATCAACCGCACGTTGTCCGGCAGTTCCATCGACACCAGCGTCACCACGCGTTCAGCCACTTTGTGAATACTTTCGGTAACGCGCGTACCGGGCAGTTGCGGCCCCAACAGACGGTCGACCAGATTTCGCAGCCGATCCGCCTGTTCAATAATCACTTTGGTATATTCCAGCAGTGACGGGTCAGGTAATGCTTTGCTGAGCAACTGCGCTGCACCACGTAAACCGCCAAGCGGATTTTTAATCTCATGCGCCAGGCCGCGCACTAAATCACGGGCAGCAACCTGCTGGGCGTGCTGTAGCTGTTCCTGACTTAAGCGGCGCTGGTTATCCATCGGTGCCATCTCCAGCAGGATCATGCCGTCCGGCATACGCTGGGCCGTCACAGAAAGGATATGCGAGCGACCGTCGATCACCAGCGTCACTTCGTTATCGGTAAAACCTTGCCCCGCCTCCAGACTTTCTTGCATCAGCTCGATATTTAATGAGAAGTAGCTCAACAGTTCCGGTAACGGCGTACCAAACAATTTGCGGGAGCTTTGGGCGAGCAGTTGTTGCGCGGCGGGGTTGGCGTAATGGATTGCCAGGTTGTCATCAATTAACAAAATACTGTTAATCAGCGAGTTGAGGATCTGCCCAGCATCGGGCTGCGTGCCTGTTGCCATAAAGCAGTCTCCTGAACAGGTTGCACCATTTTAGTGCATTATAGCTTTTTACGGATAAAAAGCGCGAAGCATCAAAGAAGTTACGGAGAAAAAAGCCCATGCAGAGATGGGCTGAAAGTTTCCACGGCAACTAAATCCCGGCCTTCTTAGCACCGGGTAGTACAACTTCAACTATTAGACGCTGTAGTACAGCTCAAACTCTACCGGATGCGGAGTCATACGCACGCGGTCATTTTCTTCGCGACGCAGAGCGATGTACGCATCAATGGCTTCGTCAGTGAACACGCCACCGGCTTTCAGGAACTCGCGGTCCAGATCCAGTTCGTTCAGTGCTTCTTCCAGAGAGCCTGCAACCTGTGAGATCTCTTTCGCTTCTTCTGGCGGCAGGTCATACAGGTTTTTGTCCATGGCTTCGCCTGGGTGGATCTTGTTCTTGATACCATCAAGACCGGCCATCAGCAGGGCAGCAAAGCACAGGTACGGGTTAGCCGCTGGGTCCGGGAAACGGACTTCGATACGACGTGCTTTCGGAGAAGAAACCACTGGAATACGGATAGACGCAGAACGGTTACGCGCAGAGTAAGCCAGCATTACTGGTGCTTCGTAGCCCGGGACCAGACGCTTGTAAGAGTTGGTGGTCGGGTTTGCCAGGGCGTTAATCGCTTTAGCGTGTTTGATTACACCGCCAATGTAGTACAGCGCCTGCTCAGACAGACCTGCGTATTTGTCGCCTGCGAACAGGTTAACGCCGTTTTTAGACAGCGACATGTGGCAGTGCATACCGGAGCCGTTATCACCGAACATCGGTTTTGGCATAAAGGTCGCAGTTTTACCGAAGCGGTGCGCTACGTTGTGCACAACATATTTGTAGATCTGAATTTCGTCAGCTTTTTTGGTCATGGTATTGAAGCGGGTAGCCACTTCGTTCTGACCAGCAGTCGCTACTTCGTGGTGATGGGCTTCAACCACCAGACCCATCTGTTCCATCACCAGACACATTTCAGAACGAATATCCTGAGCAGAGTCTACTGGTGGCACCGGGAAGTAACCGCCTTTCACTGCCGGACGGTGACCTTTGTTACCACCTTCGTATTGGGTGGAGGAGTTCCATGCGCCTTCGATATCGTCGATAGCAACGTGGGAACCGGAGATAGAAGATCCGAAACGGATGTCATCGAACAGGAAGAATTCAGGTTCTGGCCCGAACAGTACGGTGTCGGCAATGCCAGTAGAACGCAGGTAATCTTCAGCGCGCTTCGCGATGGAACGCGGGTCACGGTCATAGCCTTGCAGGGTGCCTGGTTCAAGGATATCGCAACGGATAATCAGGGTAGAGTCCGCGAAGAACGGGTCAATCACTGCGGTGGATGCGTCTGGCATCAGCACCATGTCGGATTCGTTAATGCCTTTCCAGCCGCCAATCGAGGAGCCGTCAAACATTTTGCCTTCTTCGAAGAATTCAGCATTCACCTGATGAGCAGGGATAGTGACGTGCTGTTCTTTACCTTTGGTGTCGGTGAAGCGCAAATCAACAAACTTCACTTCGTGCTCGTTCAGCATCGTCAGTACGTGTTCAGCGGACATACTTTAACTCTCCTGGATTGGTCATGGTCGTCGTGGTAACGAAATCTGCAATTATTTTGGCCGTGTCGCCGTAAAAAAGATAAAGCGAAAACTGTGCCAACTTTTAAATTGCCCCTAAAAGGCGTTATCATGCGCACCATCGTGCAAAAGGGCTGCACCACGATGTTAATGTTGCACCAATATAGTGCTTCAATGGAAACATTAAGCACCATATTGGTGCAATGACCTTTGGATAACCCTTTTTATGCTCCGTGAAAGCGATCACAAAGGGACTCTGCAATACTTGTTTGCGGAGGATGTTTGTGATCCTGTTTTGTAGTGCGATTAATCCGTGTACAATAACGCGCTATTTCTAATGCCTGAGGCAAAGTTGTGATCGAAAAATTGCGTAATATCGCCATCATCGCGCACGTAGACCATGGTAAAACCACCCTGGTAGACAAGCTGCTCCAACAATCTGGTACGTTCGACTCTCGTGCCGAAACCCAAGAGCGCGTGATGGACTCCAACGATTTGGAGAAAGAGCGTGGGATTACCATCCTCGCGAAAAACACCGCTATCAAATGGAATGATTACCGTATCAACATCGTTGATACCCCGGGGCACGCCGACTTCGGTGGTGAAGTTGAACGTGTAATGTCCATGGTAGACTCAGTGCTGCTGGTGGTTGACGCATTTGACGGCCCGATGCCGCAAACGCGCTTCGTAACCAAAAAAGCGTTTGCTTACGGCCTGAAGCCAATTGTTGTTATCAACAAAGTTGACCGTCCTGGCGCGCGTCCTGACTGGGTTGTGGATCAGGTATTCGACCTGTTCGTTAACCTCGACGCGACTGACGAGCAGCTGGACTTCCCGATCGTTTACGCTTCTGCGCTGAACGGTATCGCCGGTCTGGACCACGAAGATATGGCGGAAGACATGACCCCGCTGTATCAGGCAATTGTTGACCACGTTCCTGCGCCGGACGTTGACCTTGACGGTCCGTTCCAGATGCAGATTTCTCAGCTCGATTACAACAGCTATGTTGGCGTTATCGGCATTGGCCGCATCAAGCGCGGTAAAGTGAAGCCGAACCAGCAAGTTACTATCATCGATAGCGAAGGCAAAACCCGCAACGCGAAAGTCGGTAAAGTGCTGGGCCACCTCGGTCTGGAACGTATCGAAACCGATCTGGCGGAAGCTGGCGATATCGTGGCGATCACGGGCCTGGGCGAACTGAATATTTCTGACACCGTTTGCGACACGCAAAACGTTGAAGCGCTGCCGGCACTCTCCGTTGATGAGCCGACCGTTTCTATGTTCTTCTGCGTTAACACCTCGCCGTTCTGCGGTAAAGAAGGTAAGTTCGTAACGTCTCGTCAGATCCTCGATCGTCTGAACAAAGAACTGGTACACAACGTTGCGCTGCGCGTAGAAGAAACCGAAGACGCCGATGCGTTCCGCGTTTCTGGTCGTGGCGAACTGCACCTGTCTGTTCTGATCGAAAACATGCGTCGTGAAGGTTTCGAACTGGCGGTATCCCGTCCGAAAGTTATCTTCCGTGAAATCGACGGTCGTAAACAAGAGCCGTATGAAAACGTGACGCTGGACGTTGAAGAACAGCATCAGGGTTCTGTAATGCAGGCGCTGGGCGAACGTAAAGGCGACCTGAAAAACATGAATCCAGACGGTAAAGGCCGCGTACGTCTCGACTATGTGATCCCAAGCCGTGGTCTGATTGGCTTCCGTTCTGAGTTCATGACCATGACCTCTGGTACGGGTCTGTTGTACTCCACCTTCAGCCACTATGACGACGTACGTCCGGGTGAAGTGGGTCAGCGTCAGAACGGCGTGCTGATCTCTAACGGTCAGGGTAAAGCGGTAGCGTTCGCGCTGTTCGGTCTGCAGGACCGTGGTAAGCTGTTCCTCGGTCACGGTGCAGAAGTTTACGAAGGTCAGATTATCGGTATTCACAGCCGCTCTAACGACCTGACTGTAAACTGCCTGACCGGTAAGAAACTGACCAACATGCGTGCTTCCGGTACTGACGAAGCCGTTGTTCTGGTTCCGCCTATCCGCATGACTCTGGAACAAGCTCTGGAGTTCATCGATGATGACGAACTGGTAGAAGTGACTCCGACCTCTATCCGTATTCGTAAACGTCACCTGACGGAAAACGATCGTCGTCGCGCCAACCGCGCACCGAAAGACGATTAATTTCGTTTTTTAGTCATAAAAAACCTGCCAGCGATGGCAGGTTTTTTGCTTTTGTAGGCCTGATAAGATGCGTAAGCATCGTATCAGGCGTCATCTGAAACCCTGTGCATCAAGAAAATCCGCAATAGCATCTGTGTTGTTGTGACCAATAACGCGGTCAGCACTGACTTTTGCCAGCGAACTGCCATTGCCCATCGCAATCCCTTTGCCTACCATCCGCAGCATCCCCGCATCATTATCGTTGTCGCCAAAGGCAATAATTTCATCCAGTGCGATATTTTGCTGCTGGGCATACCAGAGCAGACTTTTGCCTTTATCGCACCCCACCTGTGTAATATCCAGTTGATGATGCCAGGACCAGCTACAGGCCAGCGATAATTCTTGTCGGGCAAATTCCTCTGTCTGGCGCAATAACGAAGCCTTGCGGTGTATCAGGCTAATCTGCAAAACAAAATCATCGTACGTATAAATATTTGGCTGCAATATTTGTTGTGAAAACCAGAGTCGTAGCCTTTCCACCTTGTGGATATCAAGCGCCAGCGGACGCAATATTTGCCGCTGGCGCGGATGATAAAGATAGCTGCCGTTACAGCAAATCATCGGCTCGGTTAACTGCAATTGTTGGTAATAAGGCAGGGCTTCGCTGTGCGAACGTCCGGTGGCGAGGATAATCTTCACACCTGCCTGTTGCGCGCTTTGCAGTGCAGAAACAGACGCAGGGGAAATCATTTTCTTGCTGTTCAGCAATGTGCCGTCTAAATCGAGCGCGATTAACCGGCAGATCATAACGAGAAGATCCGAAAGCAGCGTTCAGCATCAAATTGTGAGAGGGCCGGAATATCCTCACGCAGGTGATAAGCCAGATAACAGTGACAGTGCCTGGACATACAAGCCGGAGATGAAAGTTGCTGTTGATATAAATTGCCAATCTTAATTTTGCTGATATTACAGGCGAAGAGATCGCCATCAGCATTCATAAACACGCTCTTTTTGCCGCCCAGACAAAACTCGACATTGGCAGGCCAGAGGCTGGTTTCCAGATGATAAAGCGGGTCCAGCAACTGAAACTGGCTATTTCTTTCGTCGCTGGTGGGCCTTTTATCGCGCTCATTGGCGTTTAGCCAGAAATAGATATCGGCAGGAAGATGCGCGCGTAACCACTGGAATGTGTCGTAGTTGTCTACGCTGGCAACGGCCCCCACAGAACAAGTAATCCCCGCGTCCTTAATTGCCAGTATTTGTTTAAGGAAAACTTCTTTACTAACCTGGGAAGGATGAAACGAACACCATAGCCGCAGCTTTGCCAGATCCCCCTGATTATCCTGAATAGTCGCTATCAACGAGGATAAATTAAACGAGGCGTTGGTCTGAATACCCACCGCCTGCACATGGGAATAGCGGCTGATTTCCGCCATCGCCGCCATATAATAACGATAACGCAATGCTTCGCCGTAGGGCGTAATAAATACATTTAATGGTGAACCCAGCGCCGGTAAATGTTCAACCATGCGCCATAATGCCGCTTCATCCTGCTGTTTATCATTGCGGTCTTGTTTATGAAAAGGGCAATAACCACAGCGATAATTACACGACTTTATCTCGCCGCGATAAATCAGCGTCTGGATCTGCTTGAGCGTCATCGTTTATGCGTCTCCAGCCTGCGAACTTCCGGGGAGATAAACAGCGGGCCAAGCTGGTCCGAAAGCGCTAAACCCTGCGCGGTGAGCAGAATACGATTATCCTGCTGGTGGCAGTAATCTTGTTTGATGAAATCTCCCAGCAGGGGAAAATCGCTTAATACCTCAGAGAAGAACTGATGCTGATAATCCCGTAACGAAAGCCCCTTATAGAAAAAGAGATTCTTGATAATAAAACGCCGCTTCATTTCTGCTTGTGAAAGTACATAGCCGTGGTTAATTTGGGTCTTATCTGGTCGGGCGATAAAATCCGTGACAATTTGCCGCGATGCGGGCTGGTTTTGCGACCACGGCGTGCAGTAATGTAAATTGCCAAGATAACTGCGCCCGCCCGCGCCAAGCGCCAGCGAATTTTCAAAGCCACAACTTTCAGCCGCCGAATCATTATTTACCCGCACAAAACGGCGCATTGACGTTTGCGTATAACCTTCATGCAATAAGCGATCGCGGGCTTCAATATAGAGGCTATACATATCCGGCTGGCGCGGCATGTTATACAGCGGGTACAAAAAAAGTTCGTCAGGCTGATAATCTAATGCCTGATTAAGCGACGCCATTAAACTTGCGGCTGTTTGACCAGGAATACCGTAAATAATATCAATATTGATTATCGGGAAATTACCCCTGCGCAGTAGCCCCAGCGCCCGATGGGCATTTACCGCGCTATGGCGGCGGTGTAATGTGGCAAGTTCCAGATCGTTAAAACTCTGAACACCAATACTGACGCGGCTTACCGCAAGCTGGCGCAATAACGCGACCTTTTCGGCGGTGGTATCGGAAGGCGATGTTTCAATTGCCTTAAAAATCTGCGTATCGACCTGTAATTCATCAAACACCCCGCAAAACAACCGCCACAGCTGCCCGACATTAAGCAGCAATGGCGTACCGCCGCCAATGGTAAAACTGGCCCAGTCTACAGGCGCAAGTTGCATTTGCCGGGCCTGGACAATAATCGCCTCTATGTAGTTGTCGATAAAGGCATTGTCTGCTCCCGTGCAGGTAAAGAGATTACAAAACCCGCAGCGGCTCTGGCAAAAGGGCATATGAATATAGAGATGTGTTTTATGCTCGTAAATACGCGACTTCACATCCGCAAAAGCAATATTGTTTAATTCCCGATAAGCGGTCTTATGCGGGTAACTGTACATATATTGCTGATAAATCGATTCATTATTCATCGGTTTTGCCATCTAACACAAAGTGAAAATAGGGTACGGTATTCACAATCGGATGGTTAAAACTGTGGAAATATTTTCCGTCTTCCCCGTAGCAAGTGCCATGATCGGAACAGAGAATAACTAACGTCTCTCTTCCGGTTTGCCGGAAGGTGTCGAAAAGTTTTTCGATTCTCGCATCAATATAATGCAGGGCAGCGGCGTGAGTTTCTACCGTATCGCCAGGCTTGGCATTTTCAATATAAAAATGATTCGGATAATGAATGGTGTCGATATTGATATACATCATCAGCGGCTGTTCAGCGTTCACCTTTTTATTAATTAAGGTGAGCTGATTATCCATGCTCTCTTTTACCGTGCAGGAGAAATTAGGATACCAGTAACTCTCTTTAAACATCGCCGGGAACACTTTCCCCATCCCTGAACGGTTATTAAAAAAGGAGACGCCACCCACGCAGATAGTGCGGTAACCTTTGTTTTCCAGCCCCTTAATCCACGTCTCTTCGCTGAATGCGAACGCATTTTTTGGCCCTAAACGCCCTAAACCAATATCTTTGGGAAAAAAGAGCATTGAATGGCCCGGTGCGGCTTCCAGCGGCTTAGGCATAAAACCAGAAAACATCGAATGATGCGAAGGCCAGGTAAAATTGCCAGCGGCTTCGCACTTTATCCAGCGACCATAGCGGTTAATGTTCGGCGTATTGCCCGCCTCTTGTTCCTGAAACGCAATATCAAAACGCAGGGAATCAAGCACTACAAACAGAACATTCGCCTCCCTGGCTATCAAATCATTCATATTGATTTCGCCATCGCAGGAATGGATTGCCGTGCGGGTATTTTCCGGGACTTCGTCTGTTACGTTATACATGGTGTTCTCTCATTACCTGAATCTGGCGTTGATAAATCATATTTTGTTCGCAGGTGTCCTGATAAATAAGATCGCCCTGGCCGTTAATTTCGATAATATAGGGGGTTAAGTTTTGCGTGAGTAATACATCAAGCCCGGCAATGTGTACGTCCGGGTAGAGTTTCATGGCGTTGAGACAAAGCGTGTCAATGTCAGCCACTTTTTCTGCGGGTAAATTAAGATCGGCAAAACGAATGGCTTCATTTTGCAGATGCAAATTGGTGATCGGCTGTGATGATGTTCTGACAACCCGCCAGACGATTTCACCATTAACGTACACTATGCGTAAATCGTAGTTTTTATTGCCCACCCTGGCTTTTGCCAGCCAGCGTTCGATAATATTGTCTTGTTGCAAAATAGTATTCACAATCAACGTAATATCATCGCTGTTTTCATAGCGGATAATGTGTTTACTGTTCACCAGCCTGTTACCTGCAACCTGGATGGCGCAATAAAGCACCTGACGGTTATCGCCGGGATGTAAACTCAATGCCAGCACCCCAGCGGCCCCTGATCCGAAATTCGGCTTAATAAACACGCGATAAACCTTCTCGTTGCGCATACAGGCGATCAGTTGATCGTTGCTACGGACATCATCCGCTAATATTGGCGGTGTCGGGATCGCGTGCTCGATTAATCGGTGTTTACAATGGCGTTTATCCAGAAGATGAATAATACCTTTTGGTGAGTTAATAAAATGGATTTCCCTTCTGGTAGCCATTTTTTGTAAAAAACTAATATAGTTTTGGCTAACTGTATTAATTAAGCGAATATCTGTTTCCTGATGTAAGGGGGGATCAATTTTTACCATGCCTTTATTTAAGGGCAGGGTAAGCGCTTGATCATAGCTTACCACGTTGATAGGTTCCTGTAAGCGTGACGCTGCCTGGCAAAAATAAAATGTGCGTTTGCTTTCAGGATGACCAATTAACGTAATCACGAAGAATTCCTTTTCTGTGATAAATAACAGGAGATGTTACCATCTCCTGTTATAGGCAGTTTATTCGGTAAACATGGGAGTCATATAAACTCTATCACTATAAGTACGCGGTTTATTTCTGTATGAGGCATCCACTTCGATCGGTAGCGTTTTCTGCAATTTTTCCTGCATTTTTTCTGTCAGATAATGATGCTGCAAATCCAGCAGTTTCAGATGGCTAAGGCGATCGGCATGTTTGAGAAGATGCTCTGCACCTTCGTCGGTGAGTGTACCCCAAGAGAGTTCCAGCACTTCCAGTTGTGGAAGAATATCGCTCTCCAGTACGCGGCGGGCGATTTCGTTCTGTGCTTTACTGTTAACCAGGCCAAGATGTGTCAGGCTCGGGAAGAGAGATTTCGACGCCAGATTCATCACGATATCCATCGATGCATCAAAACCATAATCCTCAACGCCAATATAAACGATAAGTGTTTTTAACGCAGGCAGCTGAGAGTTTTGCAATGACGCGAACACGCCACATGGCGTACCGCCAGAGATGATTTCCAGATGCTCCAGTTTGTCGTGAGCGATTTCTCCCAGTTCCAGGCCCTGAGTACCTTTAATCGTCAACTTTTTCAGGTTCGGCAGCGCAGCATACAGACGGGAATAATCGCCTTGTTGGATCCATGAAATCTCACACTCTTCGCTTTCCATATCGCCGATAAACAGGGACTCAAGATGAGCAAAGCGTTCCGCATGTTCAGCAAACATGTCGATTATCGGTTGGCTACTTCCCTCATCCCAGCATTCACCCCAACTGCCAATAATCAGAGAGCGAATGTTGGGCAGGTCTTCATCGGCTAAAATATTATTGATAAATTCTTCTTGCTGGGTTTCATCATCCTCATCCCAATCCATAAAAAATTTCTTTTCCATTTTCTCATTCCTTGTGGGTGTTGCAGTGGAAAAGATCTTACCGGGTAGTCAATGGCTTTGATAGAGAGGATGAGGAATATTTTATAATCAGTACAATTATATAATTATGTGAAGTTATTTATATTGTGAATGTTTGGGTAAAAAGCCGCTCAAATTTTTGGACTGCCCCCCCTAAAGTTGGACAGTTCATGCTAAGCGGCTTTTTACATTTTTACATCAGAAGAAATACTTCGTCCCGATACGGATCTGGTTTTGCTCGCGGTGGTACGGCTCGACGTTGCGGTCTAACCAGCGTAATTCGAAATAAGGCAGCCAGTGTTCATTAATACGGTAACGGAAGGTATTAGTGATTTCCCAATGATGATCTTTTCCATTGCTGCTATTAAAGTCATTTACGCGTATAAAATAATGTGGCTCAAATGTATAGGAGAATTTATCGGTGATTTTGAAATTCCAGTAGGTACCAATTTCATAGGTGTCATTATTATCCAGCTCCCCGTTCAAATCTGTTGAACTGTAGTTATTATGGTTATAGCGATTTCGCACTGTCAGATTAAACCATGGTACAAATTTATAGTTGACGTCCAGATATACTGCACCACCGGAACCGGTGCTTTTATCATTAATTAAGCCACCG
This sequence comes from Escherichia sp. MOD1-EC4550, assembly GCF_963876935.1. Classification (NCBI taxonomy): domain Bacteria; kingdom Pseudomonadati; phylum Pseudomonadota; class Gammaproteobacteria; order Enterobacterales; family Enterobacteriaceae; genus Escherichia; species Escherichia sp. MOD1-EC4550. The sequence continues at coordinate 116,539 of NZ_CAWNSE010000018.1, read as the reverse complement.
GGCTGGATGGTTAATTTATCAGTTGGTTTGAATAACGGATACCAACCTTCAATTTCATTGTAGCCATGTTTAAGCTCATCTTCTCTCTGAAAATTATAGGTATTGGTTAACATGATACCCGCGCCCATATCGAAGTTATAACCTACACGTAGCATAATTTCTGCCTGATCGGAGGCGAGATTATATGCCTCCCTGTTTTCGACGTATGCGCCAGCAAATACCGAGGCAGAGGTCAGAGAAGATAATAAAATTATTGCATTAATCTTTTTCATAATAAGTCCATTTTTTTAACGTAGGGGGGCCGCCACCCATCAGGATGGAAATAGCGGCTATTGACATTTATAACGTTACAGAAGCAGTTTTTTCTTTTGTCTCAATCTCTTTATTTTTACGTTGGTTGATGTCCTCAATAATTAACGCAAAACGTTTTTCATTGAGCGTGTAAAAAAATCCCATCGTCAATGCAGCAATTATCGCCAGCGCACAAGGCCAGATAAAAATGAGCTGACGCAAACCCTGTAATGTTGCATCGCTTTGCGCGATGTTGGGAACATAACCTATTTGCGTCAGCATAATGCCTGGCAAGAAGCCAGCAAGTGCGGCTGAAATTTTACGAAAAAAGGTATAACCGGTATAAACAGAACCTTCGGCACGAATACCGGTTTTCCATTCACCATAATCTACGGTATCCGGTACCAGCGCCCAGTTCAGGCTGTTTACAAAGGCCGTACCAAAAAAGGCGACACAAGAGAACATGACGAAAGTGAAAGAGTTACTGCCCCAGAAATAATTCAGGATATCCCCCACCGCCCACAGCACCATGCCAGCTAAATAAACCTGTTTTTTACCAAAACATTTTACAGTTAATGGCACCAGCAATACGCCGATGAGGATGCATCCCATACTGAAGAATCCCATCCACGACAATAAATTAATATCATTCAGCACATACTGGGTGTAATAGACCTGAATTGCCAGTTTGATATTAAATGCCGCCAGGGTACACAGGTTAGCAATGCATAAAACCAGCAATGGCGGATTACGAAATATCGCGCAAAAAGATTTGAGAATACTGGCTTTATGTCCGGTTGGCGTCGTGTCCACATAATGCTCTTTGACGCCTCTGTAGCACAGCATCATAAAAATAAAGCCACCAATGGAGAACATCAGTGCCGCGCAGGCGTAACCGACGGTGGAGTCAGAAAATAGCGACTGCAACGGAATAAACGCCACGGTACAAATCAATAGCCCTATGGTTGCACCACCCTGGCGGTAAGCCGCAAGCTGCGCGCGCTCATTGGGGTTTTTGGTAATTGCTGGGATCATCGCGCCATACGAGCAGTTCATCAGACTGTATGAAAGTCCAAACATCATAAACAGCGCGGTGGCAATCGTCGTTTTAATCGGCAAACTAAAAGTGGTGGCGATAAACTGGAGCGTTGCAATTAACGCCGCCGGAACCGCTGCATATAAAATAAAGGGACGAAATTTGCCTTTAGGCCCAATATTTTTCCGCGAGTCGAGTAAAAATCCGGTGAGCATATCGGTAAACGCGGTAAAGAATTTCGCCACCAGAAAGATAATCCCGCCATAGTAAGCAGGCATCCCTAATTCATCGGTATAAAATTTGAGGAGATACAGAGTGCCGATGCTAAGCATTAAATTCGAACCGACGTCGCCCATGCCATAAGCGATTTTTTCCCGCAGATTCAGTTTTAATGTCAGTGGATTATGGTCAGACATAATCACTCCTTATAACGCCCCGCAGGGCGTTGTTTATTATTTATGCCGTGCGTTTACGGGCTTCTATTTCTTCAACAATGCGGACGTACATTTTCTCGTTCAGACTGTAGAAGCAACCCATCGCAACAATGGTGACTACCGCCAGTGCGCTTGGGTAGATGAAGATCAGCTGGCGTAAACCTTCGATGGTATGGTCAGCCTGCGCCACGTTTGGCACATAGCCGATTTGCGTCAGCATCCAGCCTGGGAAGAAACCTGCCAGCGCCTGAGATACTTTGCGAAAGAAGGTGAAGCCGGTGTAGACCGTACCTTCCGAACGAACGCCGGTGCGCCACTCGCCGTACTCGACGGTGTCAGAAACCAGCGCCCAGTTCAGGCTGTTAACAAACGCTGAGCCGAAGAACGCCAGGCAGGAGAACGCCACAAAGCTGACCGAGCCGCCGCCGAAGAAATAGTTGAGCAGATCGCCCAGCACCCAGATCAGCAGACCGCCGATATAGACTTTCTTCTTACCAAAACGTCTGACTGCACCAGGCATCAGGAACACGCCGATGAAAATACAGCCCATGCTGAAAAATCCCATATACGACAACAGGATGGGATCGTTAAGCACGTACTGGGTGTAATAGACCTGAATGGCGAGCTTGACGTTAAATGCCCCTAAGGTACAGAGGTTAGCAATGCACAAAATGAACAGCGGGCGGTTACCGGCAATCGCACGGAAAGATTGCAACAAGCCTGGCTTTTGCGCCGGATTTGCAGGTTGCGTTTCGACATAACGCTCTTTCACGCCCGAATAGCAGATCCACATAAACAGCAGGCCGAACAGTGAAAACAGCGTGGCGGCGAAGATATAGCCAAGTTGCTGATTACCCTCGATAAGATTCATAACCGGCACGAATCCCACCGTACAAAGCAGCAGGCCCAATGTAGCGCCACCCTGACGCCATGCCGCCAGTGATGCGCGTTCGTTGGGGTTTTTGGTAATAGCGGGGACCATTGCGCCATAAGAGCAGTTCATCATGCTGAAAAACAGCCCGTAGAGCATAAACAGGATAGTGGCCATCACCGTTTTACCGGTGACATCAAACGGTGTGCCGACAAAGTTGGCGATCGCCAGTAAGGTGACCGGGAATGACGCATACAGAATAAAAGGACGGAACTTACCTTTTGGACCGATCTTGCGTCGGGAATCGAGCATGATGCCGGTACCCATATCGGTAAACGCAGTAAAGAACTTCGAAATCAAAAAGATAATGCCGCCATAGGTACCAGGCAGCCCCAGAACGTCGGTATAAAACTTCAAAAGATAAAGCGTGCCGATATCCAGCAGGATGTTAGAGGCCAGATCGCCGATACCGTAAGAGAGTTTCTCTTTAAAGGGCAGGCGTAAAGTAGCCGGATCTTCCGTTGTGATGTGACTCATCGTTGTTCTCCCTGTGCCCGTGAGTTTCCCCACGGGCGGACGTGATTAGATGCTTTTTAACGAGGCGAACAGTGCAGCCCATTCGCTGTCGGCGCGATAAAAGACCGGCGGTTTGCCGATGGGCGCTTCAACGGTGACTTCTCCACCGTGGAAGGTTTCTCCGCTCCAGGTGTGGACCCAGTTATCCTCTGGCAGATAGAGCGTCCAGTCGCTGCGACCTTGCTCGTGCACCGGAGCGACCAGAATGTCGCGGCCCAGCAGGTACTGATATTTCAGGGTGTAGGTGTGTGCATCGTCTTCGTAATGCAGGAACAGCGGGCGCATAACGGGCAGACCGGACTTCGCGTTCTGCGCGACGGCGTCTTTGAGGTAAGGTTTCAGGGTGGTGAAGACGGTGGTCATACGGGCAAAATGGGCGATGGTTTCCGCGTCGCCGTCAAACTGCCAGTTGTCGCCAGGACGGTTACCTTCGTGGGTGCGCATCATCGGCGTGAAGGCGCTGAAATCGCACCAGCGCAGCAGCAGCTCTTTGCTGCGCTTCATCTCAAACAGGGTGGTGTAACCGCCAATGTCACTGTGATGCAGGCCATGCCCGGTCATCGCCAGCGAGAGCGCCGCCGGAACAACCGACGCCAGGCCATCGTCCAGACTCCAGTCGACGTTCTGGTCGCCCGCCCACATCATGGTGGAGTATTTCTGGCTACCGGTAGAACCGGCGCGCATAAAGAAAAGGATCTCGCCAAGCTTGCCCGTTTCTTCAAGGGCTTCGTAGTTACATTTCGCCCACAGTGCGGGCCAGGCGTTATGCATAATTTCGGCGCTAACGCCGTTATGCAGATACGTATCGGTCGGCAAGTATTCGCCAAAATCTGCCATCCAGCCGCCGCAGCCCAATTCGATCATGTTTTTCTTGATGACTTCTTTGAACCAGGAATATGCTTCAGGATTGGTCAAATCGACAACGCCGCCGTAAAACTCCCCAAATTCCACCAGATAGTCACCGCCAGAGGCATCTTTTGCCAGATAGCCATGTTGCGCCGCTTCTTCGCAGAGATCTTTATCGCTGGCAACATACGGGTTGATGTAGGCGAGGAACTGCACGCCTTCTTCTTTCCATTGCTTGATGCGGGAATCTAACTGTGGGTAGTTTTCACTGTTCCACTTCCAGTTCCACATCACACGTTTGCCAAAAGAGGTCATACGGATCCCGGACCAGTCCTGCGCCCAGATGCCGTTGACCTTCACGCCCGCGTTACGCATGGTGTCCAGTTTCTTCTGGCATACATCTGTCCCGCCCTGAATACCTAGCGTTACCCCGTCATAAATCCAGTCGGGCAGTTCTGGCTGACGTCCCAGCAGGGCGGTTAATTTTTCCAACAGGGAGATGTATGTGTCCGCACATTCAAAACGCAGGGTGGCATTGTCTTCCCACAATGCCAGTTCATGGTATTCCGGAGCACTGAAGTCGAAGTTCATATAGCAGCTGTTATCGACATGGCAGTAATACTTCTGCGTGCTGACAAAAGTAGGCTGCGGGAAGAAAGTCCAGTAATAGTCGCCGCCCGCGTTCTCTTTGCAGTCGGCCTGCCAGGTGACATAGGTTTGTTTGTTGCGACCAACGCCTTGTTCACTGGTCCATAGCGGGAACGGTTTGCCGCGCAGATCAAAGTAGGAGAATTGTTCGCCGCAGCCGTAGATATGGTCCTCTGGTTGTGCGGCAAGACGCAGCCAGATGCGGTTGTGGTGATGGTTGTCGTTTTGTAGTTCCAGCAATAAACGGCCCTGATCGTCGGCAGAGATACGCAGCGTGGCGCTAATGTCAGAACCACGGCTGAAATGGATTAACCAGCCATCCGGTGACTGGCTGACGATGGCGTCGGTGAGCGCAATCTTCTCCTGCAATTTATCTTTAATGCTGAAATTACCGCGGAACATATCGATATCCGCTATACCTGAGCCAATCGATAAGCAAGGATTATCTTTGCTATGGATTAAAATAAGACGGTCTTGAAAACGTAGAGTAAAACTGTCGTTATTCTGATGAAGTTGAAAATCTAATAACTGTGGGCGTGGCGTATCCATAAATAATCTCCATAGAGTATAAAATTAATATTTCATGCCATCCTGTTATTACAGGTTTCATTAATTAAAGAATGTGTGAAGGTATAAATTAAAACCCGCATAATGATTATTTACTTTCTTCAGCCCGGCGGATTGCCGCCACTTTTTTACCAAATGCCAGTTGCAGTATAACTAACAAGGTAAACGGAGGCAGAAGTGCGGCAGCGGCGGGAATTCCCAGCGCGCCTTTTATCAACATGGAACCGGAGGCAATCAGCAACAAAAAGACCATCACACGGAACACTTTGACCGAAATGCGTTTATGCACATATTGTCCAATCAGTGAACCGAGGATCATGGTGGGAATACAAAACAGCACCAGTTTAAAGATAGAAACAGTCAAAATTCCGCTGGTCGCCAGCCCGCCGATCACCGCGATGTTGTTTGCGGTGAAGAAGGCGTTCAGTGTGCCGCGAAATGCCGCCGGACCTAAGTTACGCAGCATCCCGTAGATAACCATCGGCGGCCCGTTGGTTGAGAACGCCGCGCCTAATGCGCCAGCTACTGCGCCGATAGGTGCGGCGATCCAGTTACGGTCATAAATCGGCAAGCGAGGAATAAACATGCTGTAAAAGGAGTAGAGGATAAGAAATCCACCTAAGCCCACTTTCATAAAATGGTCGGGTAAATATGACAGCGCATATAAACCGACGGGTATTCCCAAAAATGAGAAAATAATCAGCACCATTGCCGAGCGCCAATCCGTTTCTTTGCGTGATAGCCAGGTGGCGTACAAGGCGGTTGCGGTGCCGACAATTACCGAAAGTGGTGTTGCCATTTTAACGGGGAGCATTAACGTGACGAGTGGCATGGTGGTTAAACCGCCACCAAATCCCGCGCATATCCCCACAAAGGTATAAAGAAACATCAACGCGATAACGATACATACCACGTTTGTTTCCAGCATGGCCCCATCTGGCGAAAATAACGTAAAAAAGTCCATAATATTTCCTGTTGTGTAAATACAACCCTAAACAATGATCTCGTTTTTTTCTTAATGAAATTAATTGTGCTGCCCGTGAATATTAAAAAACAGGCGATGCGTTATTCCTGGTTCCAGTAATAATAAATCGGTGCCGGAATTAAAGGCGTTAGGCGGGCAACTCATAGGTTCAACTGCCAGTCCCTGACGCTGTAATTTTTCGCCGCTATAAACCTGCACCCAGGGTTGATCGGAACAAAGACTCACCGAAAGTGCCTGCTGTGGATGGGTAATGGTCATTTCCCACAGATCATTAGCGGTTTTAAAGGTATGGTCTATTTTTGTCGCGGCTATTTTTGTCGCCCGCGTGAAATTTAAATTCAGCTCATCAACGTGGTGAAGCGTTGTCGGATTTGCGTGCTCATCGACGGCATAAACCTGTTCTGCCGGAAGCTGGAAAAGATAGTCATCAACAGATGTTAAGTTGCAGGTTAAATAAGGATGAATACCCACACCATAAGGTGCGGTCACAGTACCAATATTCTGGCTTGCGATCTCAACGGAAAGGCCCGTGCGAGCATTGAGCGAATAAACAACCTGCGAAGCCAGCATAAACGGATAGCCGTAACTGGGCGGTAGAAAAGCTGTCAGGGTAACGCTGGTGGCGGTTAATTCGCTAATTTGCCAGTCTCGCCAGGCAAGCAGCCCGTGAATAGCGGCTTTTGAACTATGTTCATTAATGGGTAACTGATATTCCTGTCCCTGATAGCGGTAACAGCCGTTGGCGATCCGGTTCGGCCACGGAATAAGCACTTTACCCAGATGCGCCAGCGGCATCTCTTCGGGTTTGTGCGGGATGACTAAATGACAACCCTGAAAAGTTAATTCAGCCAGACCAGCACCAACCGTCACGATAGTCGCGTGATAATCCCCCGCGGCAAGTGAAACGGTTTGTCCACTGCAATGCATGTTGGTGATTTGCATACGAGGCACCTTAATTAAAAAACGGCATACAGCCTCCCATGAGGCTGATGTCAAACCAAAAAACTGCGCCGGGCGGTCCCCTCTCCCCTTTGGGGAGAGGGTTAGGGTTTTCAGTCAGTTATTTGGCATTCACGTCCAGCAGACCCGCCGCAACAGCCGGTGCCAGGCCTGGTGCTAACGGGATACGCGGGATCACCAGGCAATGCAGCAGGTGATAAATATCCTGTTTACCGTCCCAGACTTTGGTGGTGACCTTATTGTCCGCATCCAGCTCCTGCCACCAGGAACCATTTTCATAGTCCATCAGGTACTTAATGCAGTAGTCCCACCATGTCTGATACCAGGTTTCGTACTGGCGATCGCCGGTAACGGTGTAGAGCGCGTAAGCCGTACCCATCGCTTCTACGATAGGCCAACGCACACGTTCGCGGACCACCGGTTTGCCTTCCCAGTCAACGGTATAAACAATCCCGTCGGCACCATCGGGCGCCCAGGCATCGCGCACGGTAGCGTTGAACAGACCTTTGGCATCTTCTAGCAACCAGGCCGGAGGCTGTTCGCAACGGGCTTCCAGGGCAGCGTGGATATGCAGCATTAAACGGCCCCATTCGATCCAGTGGCCCGGCGTGCCTCCGAATGCGCGGAAGCGGTGCGCCGGGTTATCTTTGTTGTAATCCGGCAGCGGATTCCACTGGGTATCGAAGTGCTCGTTAACGCGATAATGATTATTTCTGGCGACGTCGTGGATAATGACGGAAGCCACGCGAATCGCGCGATCCAGCCATTTTTTGTCATGCGTTACGTCATAAACAATCAAGAAAGCTTCCACCGCGTGCATATTGGCATTGCCGCCGCGGTACTCTTCGGTTTTGCTGAAGGCTTCGTCCCAGGATTCCAGGCACATCTGCTCTTCTTCGCTCCAGAAGTATTTCTCGATAATTTCAATGGTGTAATCGAGCAGCTTACGCGCTTCCGGGTGACCCGTTGTGACGGCACTGGCGGCACCCAGCAGGGCAAAGAAATGTTGATAGCCCTGTTTGGAGGCATCCACCACGCCCTCGTCATTGACACAGGCATACCAGCCGCCATATTTTTTATCGCGCAGTGCGCCGTTCATGGCTTTGATACCATGATCAACCAGCGAGTAAGCGCCAGGTCGACCCATCGCCGCAGCAACGGAATACACGTGCAACATACGGGCGGTGATCCACAGATGGGTGCCCATCTCTTCTTTGATTTGCCCTTTATTGCCTAACCAGCCAAAGCCAGTCGGTACTACGGAATTTTTACCAAAATCAAAGATGCGATCGGTTTCCTGTTCCAGCCAACGGTTGTGACTTAAGGTGTTAAACCATTTCATTTTTGTATCCTCATCTTAACGGCGTTTAGCCATCATTTCGTCGACGATATCGCCAAGTTGTTGTAATTTCGGTGCGCAAACGTCACGCAGCATCAGTTCGTTGTCTGGTAAACCGACGACCGATGCCCAGACGGCACGACCAGCCAGGAAGCCCGATGCACCCGCTGTCATTGCCACGCGTACGGCACGCGGGAACAGTTTTTCGTCGACGCCGGATGAGAGGATCACCCACGGCATATTGATATGGTCATTCAGACGTTGTGAAGCACTGAGAAGCTCTTGTTGCGGACCTTTGCCATAAAGCGGCATTTCAACTTTGTAGAGGTCAGCGCCACTGTCGCCCAGCTCTTTAGCGGCATCGATGATCGCTTGTTCGCGATCGAATTTATCGCCACGACGCGGTGGGCGGACGACTGGCTCAATGATGCTCACCAGACCGTGTGAGTGGCACAGTTCATTGAACTCTTTCACCATATCCAGGCGTTGCTGCGCATCTTCATCACTACGCCACAGCACCAGCAGTTTTAAGGCTTTACCGCCGTCTTGTTTGATTTGTAGCGGGTTGATTTTGCGGTCAATGACTACGCTATCTACCGGAATACCGTTGCCAGGGATGAACTCATCGGCGGCGACAATCATGGCGCAACTTTTGGCAATCGCGTTTTGCTCAACCACCTGGCGGTAGCAGAATTGTTGATCTACCAGAATCGCCGATGCATAAGGTGAAAGCGTCTTCGCGGCGTTAACTTTGAAATCAGTTAAAACGCTATCGGCTACTGGAGCGGGTGCGCCAGCCGCGGCAAACATCATGCGCATGGCTTCGCGCTGATCGACCGCCAGCATGGCAAAACCGCCCGATGCGCGCGTAATGTCGTTGATGGTGTACTTATTCATTCATTTATTCCTTTATCCAGTCGTTACATTTTTACTTTGGCAGTCATCCCGGCACTGACACGGACCTGCTCCAGAATGGCGGACCAGTCCTGGCGACCTCGACCCGCTGCGCGCGCCTGGCTATAAACCTCCCGTGAGGCGGCCCCCAGCGGCATCGGCACATGCAACTGGTTGGCGACATCGAGGGCGATGCCAAGATCCTTATGGGCAAGATCGATCATGAAGGCGGGAGAGAGATCTCCACTGAGGACTTTGTTCGGCCAGGAAGTGGTGAAGTGGCCTTTACCGGCGGCAGTACCGCTCATTACCTTGACGGCAACATCGAAGGGAAGATTGAGGGCTTCGCACAAAACGGCGGCTTCTGCCGACAACGCATTGAGCGCGATGCTCATGTAGTTGTTGATAAGCTTAACGCGGATCCCCATGCCCGGACCGCCCGCGTTGATCAACTCGCTGCCCATCGCCATCAGGATCGGCGTGGCGCGTTCAACTTGTTCAGCAGTGCCGCCAGCCAACAGGAGCAGAGTACCGGTAATGGCATTTGCGGAAGTACGGCCAACCGGAACATCCATCATGCTGAAGCCTCTGGCCTGCATATCAGCAATCAATTTATCGGTTTGCAGCGGGTGGATGGTCGACATATCAATGACCAGCGCATCGGAAGATAAGCTCTCACAGACACCGTTTTCACCGAACAACACGTGACGCACCAGATCGCCATTCGGCAACATGGTAATGATAAATTCGGCACCTTTAGCGGCCTGCGCTGGGTTAGCAGCGGGAGTCGCCCCTTTGTCTACCAGATGCTGTACGGCTTCGGCATTCACATCGAAGACGCAAAGTTGAAGCCCTTGCTGCAATAAATTGCTCGCCATTGGCGAACCCATTTGCCCTAAACCGATAAACGCGATTGCTGCCATAACCCTCTCCTGAATACAGTGATGTCACTTTTTGTCATTTATGACATGTCTTGCTTGTCTGTTTTTGATCGTATTTGTAATTTATCGTCAAAAAATTGACAGCCGTCACTTTTTAAACAATTGATGAAATTAAAATGAACGCATCCCAAAATGCTTAAGGAATGACCATGATTCGTGTTGCTTGTGTAGGAATTACCGTGATGGATCGCATCTATTACGTGGAAGGGTTGCCGACGGAGAGCGGTAAATACGTGGCGAAAAATTATACGGAAGTCGGCGGCGGGCCAGCGGCTACAGCAGCAGTTGCGGCGGCCAGACTAGGTGCGCAGGTCGATTTTATTGGTCGCGTCGGTGACGACGACACGGGCAACAGCCTGCTGGCAGAGCTGGAATCCTGGGGCGTTAACACCCGTTACACCAAACGGTATAACCAGGCGAAATCTTCGCAATCCGCCATCATGGTGGATGCCAAAGGAGAGCGAATCATCATTAATTATCCCAGCCCAGACCTGCTGCCTGATGCAGAGTGGTTGGAGGAAATTGATTTCTCTCAGTGGGACGTGGTGCTGGCAGATGTACGCTGGCACGACGGCGCGAAAAAAGCCTTCACCCTGGCCCGGCAGGTGGGCGTGATGACCGTGCTGGACGGTGATATTACGCCGCAGGATATCAGTGAGCTGGTGGCGTTAAGCGATCATGCTGCTTTTTCAGAACCGGGTCTGGCGCGGCTAACGGGCGTGAAAGAGATGGCGAGTGCCCTAAAACAGGCACAAATGCTCACAAATGGACATGTCTATGTTACTCAGGGCAGTGCAGGCTGTGACTGGCTGGAGAATGGCGGGCGACAGCATCAGCCAGCTTTCAAAGTTGATGTGGTAGATACTACCGGTGCGGGCGATGTTTTTCACGGCGCATTGGCGGTGGCGCTGGCAACAGGTGGAGATTTAGCGGATTCCGTCCGCTTTGCCAGCGGTGTGGCGGCGTTAAAATGCACGCGTCCCGGTGGGCGTGCCGGGATCCCTGACTGTGATCAAACCCGATCTTTTTTGTCACTTTTTGTATAAAATGCCAGGGTGATGGTTTTTCGAGGAATTTTCATGAGCCTTACCGAACTAACCGGTAACCCGCGGCACGACCAACTCCTCATGCTGATCGCCGAGCGTGGGTATATGAATATTGATGAGCTGGCAAATCTGCTGGATGTTTCCACGCAGACGGTCCGCCGGGATATTCGTAAATTAAGCGAGCAAGGGCTGATCACGCGCCATCACGGTGGCGCGGGTCGGGCCTCCAGCGTCGTTAATACGGCGTTCGAACAGCGTGAGGTTTCGCAAACTGAAGAGAAAAAAGCGATTGCCGAAGCGGTGGCAGACTATATTCCTGATGGATCGACAATATTTATCACCATCGGTACGACTGTCGAACATGTCGCCCGGGCGTTACTTAACCATAATCATTTGCGGATAATCACGAACAGCCTGCGTGTGGCGCATATTCTGTACCACAACCCGCGCTTTGAAGTGATGGTGCCCGGCGGTACATTGCGCTCTCATAATAGCGGGATCATTGGCCCTTCAGCGGCGTCCTTTGTGGCCGATTTTCGGGCTGATTATCTGGTAACAAGCGTTGGGGCGATTGAGAGCGATGGCGCGTTGATGGAGTTTGATGTTAACGAAGCTAACGTGGTGAAAACGATGATGGCGCACGCGAGAAATATTCTGCTGGTCGCCGATCACACTAAGTATCATGCTTCGGCGGCGGTTGAAATTGGTAATGTGGCACAGGTCACTGCGCTCTTTACCGACGAGCTGCCGCCCGCTGCGCTAAAATCACGTTTACAAGACAGCCAAATTGAAATCATCCTTCCCCAGGAAGACGCGTAGAATTTTGTGACCGTTGACCTTGCTTCATACCTGACCACATAGCCAAACCCATCCTTTCCCGCTACAGTTAATTTCTTGTGGCGCGAAAGGAGGCAAAAATGCTCTATATCTTTGATTTAGGTAATGTGATTGTCGATATCGACTTTAACCGTGTGCTGGGAGCCTGGAGCGATTTAACGCGTGTTCCCCTGGCTACGCTTAAGAAGAGTTTCCACATGGGCGAGGCGTTTCATCAGCATGAGCGTGGGGAAATTAGCGACGAAGCGTTCGCAGAGGCGCTGTGTCATGGGATGGCCCTGCCGCTAAGCTACGAGCAATTCTCTCACGGCTGGCAGGCGGTGTTTGTCGCGCTGCGCCCGGAAGTGATCGCCATCATGCATAAACTGCGTGAGCAGGGGCATCGCGTGGTGGTGCTTTCCAATACCAACCGCCTGCATACCACCTTCTGGCCGGAAGAATACCCGGAAATCCGTGCTGCTGCTGACCATATCTATCTGTCGCAAGATCTGGGGATGCGCAAACCTGAAGCACGAATTTACCAGCATGTTTTGCAGGCGGAAGGTTTTTCAGCCAGCGATACGGTCTTTTTCGATGACAACGCCGATAATATAGAAGGAGCAAATCAGCTAGGTATTACCAGTATTCTGGTGAAAGATAAAACCACCATCCCGGACTATTTCGCGAAGGTGTTATGCTAAAAAACATTCAGGACAAAGCCAGGCACCGTACCCGTCCACTATGGGCCTGGCTAAAACTACTCTGGCAACGCATTGATGAGGACAACATGACAACCCTGGCAGGTAATCTTGCCTATGTGTCGTTGCTCTCTCTTGTGCCGCTGGTTGCCGTTGTTTTTGCGCTTTTCGCCGCGTTTCCCATGTTTTCCGACGTCAGTATTCAGTTGCGTCACTTCATTTTTGCCAACTTTCTGCCCGCAACTGGCGATGTTATTCAGCGATATATCGAACAATTTGTTGCCAATTCCAACAAGATGACCGCCGTTGGGGCGTGCGGGCTGATCGTCACAGCATTATTGCTGATGTACTCCATCGATAGCGCATTGAATACCATCTGGCGCAGTAAACGAGCGCGACCAAAAATTTACTCGTTTGCCGTGTACTGGATGATTTTAACGCTGGGGCCGCTGCTGGCAGGGGCCAGTCTGGCGATCAGTTCCTATTTGCTCTCCCTGCGCTGGGCAAGCGATCTCAATACGGTCATCGACAATGTGTTGCGTATTTTTCCGCTGTTGTTGTCGTGGATCTCCTTTTGGTTGCTGTACAGCATTGTTCCTACCATCCGCGTACCTAACCGCGACGCGATTGTCGGTGCGTTTGTCGCCGCACTCCTGTTCGAAGCAGGAAAAAAAGGTTTCGCGCTTTATATCACCATGTTCCCGTCATACCAGCTCATTTACGGCGTGCTGGCGGTGATCCCCATTCTCTTTGTCTGGGTCTACTGGACATGGTGTATCGTCTTGCTTGGTGCGGAAATTACTGTCACTCTCGGGGAATACCGCAAACTAAAACAAGCAGCTGAACAAGAAGAAGACGACGAACCATGATTGCATTAATTCAACGCGTAACCCGTGCCAGCGTCACCGTGGAGGGAGAAGTGACGGGCGAAATTGGCGCGGGACTTTTGGTGTTATTGGGTGTCGAAAAGGATGACGACGAACAGAAAGCAAACCGTCTGTGCGAGCGTGTGCTCGGCTATCGCATCTTTAGCGATGCCGAAGGCAAGATGAACCTCAACGTGCAACAGGCGGGCGGCAGTGTGCTGGTGGTTTCCCAGTTTACCCTCGCCGCAGATACCGAACGGGGGATGCGTCCAAGTTTCTCCAAAGGCGCATCACCGGATCGCGCAGAGGCGTTATATGACTATTTCGTCGAACGCTGCCGTCAGCAAGAGATGAACACGCAAACAGGACGCTTCGCTGCGGATATGCAGGTATCGCTGGTCAATGATGGCCCCGTAACATTCTGGTTGCAGGTATGAGCCAGCTTCCAGGGTTGTCACGGGAAACAAGAGAGAGTATCGCTATGTATCACCTTCGGGTTCCACAAACAGAAGAAGAATTAGAGCGTTACTATCAGTTTCGCTGGGAAATGTTGCGTAAGCCCTTGCATCAACCAAAAGGTTCGGAACGCGACGCGTGGGATGCGATGGCGCATCACCAGATGGTCGTCGACGAGCAGGGTAATCTGGTGGCAGTAGGGCGGCTGTATATTAATGCCGATAACGAAGCGTCCATCCGTTTTATGGCCGTTCATCCCGACGTGCAGGACAAAGGGTTAGGAACGCTGATGGCGATGACTCTGGAGTCGGTGGCGCGTCAGGAAGGTGTTAAGCGCGTGACCTGTAGCGCCCGCGAAGACGCGGTGGAGTTTTTCGCCAAGCTGGGGTTTGTTAATCAGGGAGAAATCACCACGCCAACCACCACGCCGATTCGCCATTTTTTGATGATAAAACCTGTCGCCACTCTGGATGACATTCTGCATCGCGGCGACTGGTGCGCGCAGCTGCAACAGGCGTGGTACGAACATATCCCGCTAAGCGAAAAAATGGGCGTGCGCATTCAGCAATATACCGGGCAAAAATTTATCACCACCATGCCGGAAACCGGCAATCAGAATCCGCACCACACGCTGTTTGCCGGGAGTTTATTCTCGCTGGCTACGCTCACCGGTTGGGGGCTTATCTGGCTAATGCTGCGCGAACGCCATCTCGGCGGAACCATTATTCTGGCCGATGCGCATATCCGTTACAGCAAACCAATCAGCGGTAAACCACACGCGGTAGCCGACCTCGGTGCCTTAAGCGGCGATCTCGACCGTCTGGCGCGCGGACGTAAAGCACGGGTGCAGATGCTGGTCGAAATCTTTGGCGACGAGACGCCGGGGGCGGTGTTTGAAGGCACGTATATCGTTCTGCCCGCGAAGCCATTTGGCCCGTATGAAGAGGGCGGGAACGAAGAAGAGTAGCTGATGGAGAGGGGCGGTGTAGCCTCTCTCACTCATTCAGGTCATTTACATCAGCCCCTGACTATTCCGGTTATATTGAATAAGAACGCTATAAATTTTTATTCTTCGTTGGCACCATACGTGTCTTGCTACATCACTGTTCAGGAGCATTTAAATATTATTTGTAGAGGTGAGTGGCAATTATCGCCGATAATGCTTAATTCATCATCTTACTTCAGGTTTGAGCGATTTTTGATAGCCAAAACCCCCTCTGGTACCATACTTTTCTCATAAATATTTTTAAAATCTATAGCTAACAAACATTATGCAAAGATAATGGACTGGTATCATTGTCAGTATCATTCATTTACTGCTCTGGATGTTATAAATAATTATGTTGCATGTTTGCTCTTAAACCGTGGGAAGGAGGCTGTAATGGTTGCCAATATTAATCTCATTAAACAAGAAAGTTATTCTATTGTTAATTTAGAAAAACAACTAACGAGTAATGAATCACCGAAGCAAACGCTATTAAATCATTTTTCACTTTGCCTTAAAATGGAAGGTGAGGAGCAACTGTGCGATTGTGTTAACGAACTGAAACTCGGGTTGTCGAGTAATAATGAATATGACCTGTTCAAAAATAGAGAAACCTCACTGTGGAAACGCAAAGTACCAGAAAGCGCAGCGCTGGCAATGACGGGAACAGTATATAAATTATTTGGTAGTCGCTTACTCAACGCCCGCAATCAGTTAGATAAAAACCTCCTCGAAATGGCTATGCAAATGGTTTATGGCAAAGATATGGTGACAAAGTCAGGGGATATATTGATTGATATACAATTAAATAAGGATGGCAGCCTCCAGAGTAAGCACTACACATTTGATGTAGGTGAAGTTATAAACAGTTATAATATTGACCTCTTTGTGAATGCCTCGAGTATTAATCAAACTTACTTACATGATAAAAACCCTGGTGACGTTATTAGCCTATATGGCACTTTAGATAACGTTCCTCTTGTAGTAAAGGAATGCACCGGTAAAAATCATCAAATTAACGTTAAAGCCAAATTGCCACAAGAACGAAGTGAAAAAGTTGAGGATATGTGTGAAAGAATGAGAGGTGGCATCTCTATGTTTAACCACACCACAAAAACAGCTGATAATATAGAGCATAATTTGCAGCTAAGTTTTCTCGTGGATTCACGACCGTCGATCACCAATAAATACTCAGCCAAAGATGTAAGTCCAGATATACTTACATTGCCCGTCAACGTATATCGGGCAGATTTTAAAATTAAAATCAATAACGAAGTAGAGAAGGCTTCGTCAATTGTGTTATGTGCTGTGCAAAAAAATCTCCATGCAGCAAGGAAAGTTCTTAGCGGGATAATAGGAAATGTGCCAAAAAATAATAAACCAAAAACAATCATTTTTGATTTGCGTTTTCTTAGTGCAATTAAGCAGAAAGTTTTTTTTGGCAATGAAAAACCGTTGTTTGTAAAACATACCGCAATGATGAGGGAGGCATGCCAGGATTTACCGCAGCCAGTGGAATATATTCCTTTAGACTGTGAAGCGCATAGCCATCGCAGCGTCGCCTTTGCCAAAACCGTGGTTGCACCTATCATGGTGACAGGTGTGGGCGCTGCTTTAATGTATGCAACATCATCAGGCCCGTATTATGCGAAAAGTATTTCTGACTCTCCGGATATCGAGATGATAAAAAATCGTATGGCTGGATTATTTAACCACATGGGTAATTCTGTACAAACAAAATATCGGCCGGTTTTTGATAAATGGAATGAATTGGTAGATAAATTAAACCACGAAAGAAATACAGTACCGTTTGCGTGTTTGACCACCATTTTAGCAACAGCGTTAAATGAAACCCCAGAGGGGGATACGAATGTTGCCGTTGTGATGGGGTGTAAATCTGCGAAAGATCGAACGATATCCATTGTTCTTGGCAACTCGATGTTGCAAACACTCATTGAAAAACGCCTCGCCTATGGTGGAGAAATTGAAAACCTTTTTGATCAACAGGGATATTTTAGTTGCGAGTCATTAACAGCTGAAGAATTAATGATGTTAAAAGACCTTTTTGATATTCGAGTTCTTCATCTCTCTAACAAATTTAATGTTGGGTTGCAAGGTAATATCAACACGGATGTTTTACAAGATTCGTTTTTTAAAAATGTCGATTTCATTCATGAATCTAACTCGTATACCGTAGGGATGGGAGTCTGAAGAGTAAAACTCATTTGAATTACCAGAATTCGGCCAATGCATTGCAAAAATGACATACAAAGAGAGAAGTGTGCAGGCACTTAGCCGCGAGGGGCATGGTTATGCCATACAGAAAGCACCAGCATTCAGAACTCCTGTGAAAGCGGCATAGTGCCGCCTGCTCAGGAGTTTTACTATGACCCGTAATCGTGCTTAACGTTACCATCCTATGATTCGATTAAAAAAACTCACCGTCGCGCTGATGATTGACGTCAATGCTATCGGATGATACCGGGGTGTTCCGGAAGGAATTCCTTGTTTCCCGAACTGTTACCCACAAAATTATAACGACGAGCAAGTAAAGACCGGTTGGTGGCAGCATTGACCGGTCTGTGATGGATGTTAAATTTCACCTTAAATCCTGGTGCTGTTAGGATGCTGACGTTTTTCGGGTACACCATTCAGATTATGCAAATGAAGACCCAATCAAAAAATAAATATCCCTGAATATAATATATTTATAGCACCCATATCTCATCCTGGGCGATAACCAAACCATTTTTGATTAACAAATGAAACAACTGCAACGTTCTTATTATTTCTGGAAAACGTCTCGCAAAAACAAAACAGCATGCAAAAATCCGCTTTTTTTAAATGATTTTTCGGCGTAATTTTCGCACATACATTAATGAGTAATATATGTAAGGTATTGGTAATGGTGATGAATACGGTTTTTCTTCATTTATCAGAAGAGGCAATTAAACGGCTGAACAAGCTTAGGGGCTGGCGTAAGGTTTCACGATCTGCAATTTTACGCGAAGCGGTAGAGCAATATCTGGAACGTCAGCAATTCCCGGTGCGTAAAGCAAAGGGAGGCAGGCAAAAGGGGGAGACAGTGGGTGTCGATGATCAGTGTAAGGAGCATAAGGAATGACAAAAAATTTTTTATTCTTGAATATAAAAAACCAGATGTCCTTATTCTGGTATTAATACAAGGTTGTTTTACTTGAACTTATAATAACTGCAATTGTTACATCGTATCTGGAAAACGCCTCGCAAAAATAAAAAGTGATGCGTAAATGCGCTTTCTTTAAAGATTCGGCAAGAGTACTTTTCTCTCTATAGATTCAAAAATGATATTGGCGAGATATTTATGAACTCTCTGGCAGGTATGGATATGAGCAGAATTTTACTCGATTTATCGAATGAGGTGATTAAGCAACTTGATGATCTCGAGGTCAGCGTAATCTTCCGCGTGCAGACCTATTACGAGAAGCGGTAGAACAATACCTGGTAAATCAATCGCAAACAGCAAGAACCAGTGCTTTTGGCATCTGGCAAGGATGTGAGGAAGATGGTGTCGAATACCAGCGTAAGCTGCGCGAGGAATGGTAATGGGAAAAAATGATATCAATCAGATTGCTGACAACGTGCGAGTTGTACATGCCGGATGCGGCGTGAACGCCTTATCCGTCCTACAAAGTCGTGAAAATTCAACATATTGCAGTTTATTGGTAGGCCTGATAAGCGCAGCGCATCAGGCAATCTTACGCTTGTCATCAGTGACATACCAATAACCTTATCGATGTGTTGGCGGGAAGAATGAGGCCAAACAGGCACTAACAGCATGGTCTTGAATGGGTAACGCGGAATACGAGAGATGGTGTCGTCATACCCTATGAGCTGTAATCCGGGCGACCTGCGCCACCCGGAAAACGTCAGAGATTACTCCCCTTCACCCGGAAACAGGAACGGGTTAATGGAACTGCGGGCGTAGCCTTCTTGCTCCATTCGCGCATCCAGTACCAGAGAGGCGAGGTCATCTGCCACGGCTTCAACTTTCGGCTCTTTTTCCTGATAAAGAATCTTCAGGTAAGTGCCACAGTCATCGCAGCTTTCGGCTTTAATCGCGGCCTGTTCGTCATCCAGCGACCAGTAATGCAGTTTGCCGCTCTGTTCACAGTTGCTGCATTTTACGCGCACTACGTGCCATTCAGTTTCACACAGGTTGCAGTGCAGGTAACGCAGACCCTGAGTGGTGCCAATTTGCACCATACTGGACACCGGCATAGAACCACAAACCGGGCAATATTGACGTTGTTCGCCGTATTCAGCGCGGGCTTTGCCGGGGATCAGATTGGCCATCTGCGCCCAGTAGAGCGACAGTGCGGCCCAGATAAACGGCGCTTTATCGCTGCTGACGGACGAGAAATCAGAGGCGAACAGCGCGCTGGCCATATCTTCCAGCTCCTGGCTTGATGCCTTCTCCAGATTCTCAATCACTGCCAGCGCCGGGCCGCTCATTTCAGGTTTCAGCTCAGCAATCATTGCCATCAGCAGCTTTTGCCAGTGCTTATCACGCGGCAAAACGTGAATATCCAGCGGTGGCTTGCCTTGTGCGCTGGCTTCTTTAATGCGCGCGGTCAGATCCATCTCCAGCGGATGGTCGTACAGCACCACTTCCTGGGCGTGGGCGATAAGCGCAGCAAAGCGCAGATAATCACCCAGCGGATTATTTTCTGCCAGCTCGCGCAGACGTTCAGCGCGGCGGTTGTATAAATTTTTGAGCCGAGGGAACAATAACGGCGGAATCATATCCGCCGTACGTTTCTCGCTCGAACCCAGCTCATCTTGCGGGATTATGCGAATACTCATTCAGCTTTCTTTTCCGTTGTCTTGCGGACCTCACGGTACCAGCGCGGGTGATGTTTCTTCGCCCAGGCGCTGGTAACCCATCCTTCCACCATGGCGGTAATCGTGCCTTTCACCCAAAGGGCGGCGTAGATATGCACCATGATAACCACAATTAACGCCACTGCGGCAAATGAATGCAGCATTAACGCGAATCGGATCACCGGGATTGAGAAAGCAGGCGCAAAATAAGGACGCCAGATAATCACACCGCTCACCAGCAGCAGGACCAGGAAAATAATCGCCGCCCAGAAAACGCATTTCTGACCGAAGTTATAACGCCCGGTGTCACCTACTTCCTCGTTGACGACGATCTTACGAATATTCTTCGCCCAAAAGATATCATCCCGATTGATTAGGTTGTGATGCCAGTAACGGAAAAACATGATGATGAACGAGGCAAACATAACCACGCCGACAAACGGGTGCAGAATGCGCGCCAGCTGCGGTGTGCCCATGATTTGCATCAACCAGTTGAAGGAAGGGAACAAAAAGCCCAGCCCGCTCACCGCCGCCAGGATGAAGCAGAAGGCGGTGATCCAGTGGTTGATACGTTCCGGCGCGGTGTAGCGCACGATGGTGTCACGTCGTTTCATTTGCGCTCCTCGTCTTTCTCTTCGTGCAGATTATTCTCTTCCTCATCCGCACGGTTCGGACCGACACCCACGTAGTGGAAGATACTGGCTGCGAAGGTAGCCGCAAAGCCAACAGCTGCGAGCGGTTTCCAGATGCCTTTCCAGAATTTCACGGTTTCGCTGATTTCCGGGTTCTCCGGCAAGCCATGATACAGATTCGGCTTGTCAGCATGGTGCAGCACGTACATAACGTGTGTACCACCCACGCCTGCCGGATCGTACAGACCCGCATTGTCGTAACCACGGGTTTTCAGCTCAGCCACGCGCTCGCTCGCCAGCGTTTTCATCGACTCTTTCGTACCGAAGTGAATCGCACCCGTCGGGCAGGTTTTCACACAGGCCGGTTCTTGCCCAACCACCACGCGGTCAACGCACAGCGTACATTTGTAAACGCGGTTGTCTTCCGGGTTGAGGCGCGGAATGTCGAACGGACAGCCCGCAATGCAATAACCGCAACCAATGCACTGCTCAGACTGGAAGTCGACGATACCGTTGGCATACTGAATAATTGCCCCTTCCGCCGGACACGCTTTCAGGCAGCCTGGATCGGAACAGTGCATACAGCCGTCTTTACGGATCAGCCATTCCAGTTTGTCGTTCTGCTCCACTTCCGAGAAGCGCATCACCGTCCACGATTTGGCGCTTAAATCATTGGGGTTGTCGTACACCCCAATGTTATTGCCGACGGTATCGCGAATGTCGTTCCACTCTGAACACGCCACCTGACAGGCTTTACAGCCGATACAGGTGGTGACGTCGATGAGTTTCGCCACTTCTTCCTGGAAGTCCCGCGCCTGAGGCGCGGGGGTCAGACCGTTAGTCGCGGAACGACGAATGATATCTTGAGATTGATAAGCCATATGTCGTCTCCGTTACACCTTTTCCACATTCACAAGGAAGGACTTAAACTCCGGCGTCTGCGTGTTCGCATCACCGACGAATGGCGTTAACGTGTTGGCAATAAAGCCTTTTTTCGCAACACCTTCATAGCCCCAGTGAATCGGAATACCGATGGTATCGATATCTTTGCCATTCGCTTTCAGCGTGCGAATACGTTTGGTCACCACCGCTTTGGCTTTGATATAGCCACGGTTGGAGGAGACTTTCACGGTATCGCCCTGGGCAATGCCAAGTTTATTCGCCAACGACTCCCCGATTTCCACAAACTGCTCTGGCTGCAAAATCGCATTCAACAGCGCGTGTTTGGTCCAGTAGTGGAAGTGCTCGGTCAGACGATAGGTGGTTCCGACATACGGGAACTTATCGGCTTTACCCAATGCTTCGGCATCGTCTTTAAAGATTCGCGCAGCCGGGTTCGAGATAACGTTTGGATGCAGTGGGTTAGTTCCCAGCGGCGTTTCAAACGGCTCGTAGTGTTCCGGGAACGGACCTTCCGCCATCTTATCGAGGGCAAACAGACGCCCCATGCCTTCCTGCTGCATGATAAACGGCCCGACGCCACTGCCCGGAGGCGCTGCGCTGTAGTCCGGAATATCCCAGCCGGTCCATTTGGTGCCGTCCCATTTCAGCAACTGACGCTTCGGATCCCACGGGTTACCCTGCGGATCTGCGGAGGCGCGGTTATACAGAATGCGGCGGTTAAGCGGCCATGCCCATGCCCAGCCCAGCGTGTTACCGAGGCCAGACGGATCGGCGTTATCACGACGCGCCATCTGGTTGCCTTCCGGCGTCCAGCTACCGGCGAAAATCCAGCAGCCACAGGAGGTGGTGCCGTCATCGCGCAGTTGAGCGAACGAGCTAAGTTGTTGGCCTTTCTTGACGATAACCGCACCGGTTGCCGGATCGGTAATATCGGCCAGCGCCTTACCGTTGCTCTCCATCGCCACTTCTTCCGACTTCGGCTCATGCGGGATGGCGTAGTTCCAGGTCATGTTCAGCACTTGGTCCGGGTTCGCGCCACCCTGTTCGGCGTACATCTTGCGCAAGCGCAGGAAGATACCAGAGAGGATCTCGCCATCAGTCAGCGCAATCCCCGGGGCGTCCGCACCTTTCCAGTGCCACTGCAACCAGCGACCGGAGTTAACGATTGAACCGTTCTCTTCCGCGAAGCAGGTCGATGGCAGACGGAACACTTCGGTCTGGATCTTCGACGAGTCCACTTCGTTCAGCTCACCGTGGTTCTGCCAGAAGTTAGAGGTTTCAGTGTTCAGCGGGTCGATAGTGACGAGGAACTTCAGTTTCGACAGACAACCGATCACTTTGTTTTTGTTCGGGAATGAGGCAACAGGGTTAAAGCCCTGGCAGATATAGCCATTGACCTTGCCCTCTTTCATCATCTCGAAGTATTGCAGGACGTCGTAGCCTTTATCCCACTTCGGCAACCAGTCAAAGCCCCAGCTGTTTTCTGCCGTCGCTTTATCACCAAAGAAGGCCTTCATCATGGAGACGAAGAATTTCGGGTAATTGCCCCAGTAGTTAACCTGGCCTTCCAGCAGCGGTTTCGGCGTATTGGCGGCAAGGTAGGTTTGCAGATCGGTCTGCTTCTCGCTTGGCAGCGTCATGTAACCTGGCAGGCTCTGCGACAGCAGCCCCAGGTCCGTCAGCCCCTGAATGTTGGAGTGACCGCGCAGGGCGTTAACGCCGCCGCCTGCCATCCCCATATTGCCGAGCAGTAGCTGGATCATCGCCATCGTACGAATGTTCTGCGCGCCAACGGAGTGTTGAGTCCAGCCGAGCGCGTAAAGGAACGAGGCAGTTTTATCGTGAGCACTGGTCTCTGCGATGTATTCGCAGACTTTCAGGAACGCGTCTTTCGGCGTACCACAGATGTTTTCAACCACATCTGGCGTATAACGGGAAACGTGCTGTTTCAGCAAGTTCCACACGCAGCGCGGATGTTGCAGCGTGGTATCGCGTTTGGCGAAGCCGTTTTCGTCCAGTTCGTAAGTCCAGGAGGATTTATCGTACTTGCGTTTTTCCGCGTCGTAGCCGGTGAACAGGCCATCTTCAAAGCCGTAATCCTCACGCACGATCAGGCTGGCGTTGGTATAGGCTTCGGTGTATTCGCGGTTGAATTTTTCATTGTTCAGCAGGTACAGCAATACGCCTGACAGGAAAGCAATGTCAGTACCGGAACGAATAGGGGCATAGTAGTCAGCCACCGCCGCCGTACGCGTAAAGCGAGGATCGATCACAATCAGCTTCGCGCCGTTGTGAATTTTGGCTTCCATCGCCCAGCGGAACCCGACCGGGTGTGCTTCAGCGGCGTTACCGCCCATCACCACGACGAGGTTGGCGTTCTTGATGTCGACCCAGTGGTTGGTCATCGCACCGCGACCAAATGTTGGAGCAAGACTTGCTACCGTTGGTCCGTGTCAGACACGCGCCTGGTTGTCGACCGCGAGCATACCCAGCGCGCGGGAGAATTTTTGCGTTAAATAGCCGGTTTCGTTACTCGACGCGGAAGCACACAACATCCCGGTGGAGAGCCAGCGGTTAACAGTCACGCCTTCGGCGTTTTGCGCAATGTAGTTAGCATCGCGGTCTTCTTTCATCAGTTTGGCAATGCGATCAAACGCCTCTTCCCAACTGATTTGCTGCCATTTATCAGAACCTGGCGCACGGTATTCCGGAAACTTCAGACGGCTTTCGGAGTGGATGAAATCCACCAGGCCAGCGCCTTTCGGACAAAGTGCACCGCGGTTGACCGGGTGATCCGGGTCACCTTCGATATGGAAGATAGATGCTTTGGCGTTTTTTGCTCCGTCACCGAGGCTGTACATCAACAGCCCACAGCCTACGGAACAATAGGTGCAGGTATTACGGGTTTCGCGGGTGCGCAGCAGTTTATACTGCCGGGTTTCCGCGAGTGCTACGCTGGGTGCAAAACCCAGTGCCGCTGCCGTGGTGCCTGCCATACCGCCAGCGCAGATCTTAAAGAACTGCCTTCTGCTGACCTGCATGGATTGCTCCTTGTTTCGACATTGTCACGTCCCATTTACATTCGCTTGCTGCGTGTGCAGGGAGTGGGAGTTATTTTTCTTTGCGGAAGGGGCCGCAAAGGTCCAGAATTGGCTCAATTTCCCTCCATCCAGGAAGGGTTTGTAACAGAATACCATAATGTTGGTGTGTGTGTTCTTATCCGGTTAATAGAAAGTGAAAAAAACACAGCAAAAAGAAATCAAAAATGTGACAAATGTCACAGGTGTTCGTCAAATTGAGTTATGGCGGCGTGACGATTTACAACACCCACGGTTAGATGAGGTGGCGGAAGAGGTTCCCGTTGCGCTGGTCTACAACGGCATTTCGCATGTGGTGATGATGGCGTCGCCCAAAGACCTTGAATACTTTGCGCTCGGTTTTTCGCTTTCCGAGGGGATTATCGAAAGTCCGCGCGATATCTTCGGTATGGATGTCGTTCCTTCCTGTAATGGTCTGGAAGTGCAAATTGAGCTTTCCAGCCGCCGCTTTATGGGGTTGAAGGAGCGTCGTCGGGCGCTGGCGGGGCGTACGGGCTGTGGCGTGTGCGGCGTGGAGCAACTTAATGACATCGGTAAACCGGTTCAGCCGCTGCCGTTCACTCAGACATTTGATCTCAACAAACTGGATGATGCATTACGCCATCTCAATGATTTCCAGCCAGTGGGGCAACTGACTGGTTGTACTCACGCCGCTGCCTGGATGTTGCCATCTGGCGAACTGGTAGGCGGGCATGAAGACGTGGGTCGCCATGTGGCGCTGGATAAACTGTTAGGCCGCCGGTCACAAGAAGGGGAAAGCTGGCTGCAAGGTGCGGTGCTGGTTTCCAGTCGTGCCAGTTATGAAATGGTGCAAAAGTCAGCGATGTGCGGCGTCGAGATTTTGTTTGCGGTGTCTGCCGCGACCACGCTTGCCGTAGAAGTGGCTGAGCGTTGTAATTTGACGCTGGTGGGCTTTTGTAAGCCGGGTCGGGCAACGGTTTATACTCATCCGCAGCGATTGATTCATAATTAAAGAAA
The DNA here is from genome assembly GCF_963876935.1 of Escherichia sp. MOD1-EC4550. Taxonomy (NCBI): domain Bacteria; kingdom Pseudomonadati; phylum Pseudomonadota; class Gammaproteobacteria; order Enterobacterales; family Enterobacteriaceae; genus Escherichia; species Escherichia sp. MOD1-EC4550. The sequence continues at coordinate 90,810 of NZ_CAWNSE010000018.1, read as the reverse complement.
TACCGCAATTCTGATTCTGGATTGCGGTTTTATTTTTCTATTAAATAATCCTCAATATATTATTCAGCATTCAAATAATAATTTCACCACAAGAAATTATCTCGTTAAATCCGGGTTATATCGATATACTCCAGTCGCATTAATCCTTTAAGAATTAATCATTATTTATATAAGACATTTTGTTTTAATCATCGCGTCAATAAATAAATGTTTCCGATGAGTGAATGCAAATAACAAACCTTGCACCGGTTGTAAAAAACAGCAATGTATTTTCAATAGTAGGTGATGGATTATGAGTATTGAAAAATGAGTACATTACAGTTACCTGGCAGTTCATATTCTACAGAAGTTAATTTAAACGGTTTAATTGAGGTGCTTAGTAAGCATCTTTACTCCACTCCCGTAGTTGCCGTGCGCGAGCTGGTGCAGAACGGCCATGATGCGATTGTGCGTCGCAGGATTGAGCAGCCCGATGCGCCAAAGGATAACCAAATTCGTGTGGTGGCTGACGTGGCGAAGTCCACTATCACTATTACTGATACCGGTGCGGGTCTGACAGAAAGCGAAATTCACGGCTTCCTTGCTACAGTGGGCGTGGGTTATACCCGAATGTTGCGCCAGCAGGATGACAACACCGGTTTAATTGGTATGTTCGGCCTCGGTTTTTTGTCGGCCTTTGTACTGGCAAAAGAGGTCACGGTGTTGACCACATCCTGGCAAACGCCGGATCAGAGCTGGAAATACCACTCTACCGACGGGCAAAAATATACCGTTACGCCGCATCAGTCCTCGGAAACGGGTACGCAGGTGATTCTGACGCTCAAAGAAGAGTACAGCCATCTGGCGAGTAACAATTTGCTGAACCGCGTTCTTTCACGCTATTGCATATTACTGCACGAACCAGTCTATGTCGGTGATGCCAGCGAGCCGGTGAATAAACTGCAACCACCGTGGCGTGAAGTTGCCCCTGAAGGCGTAACCATGCACCGCGCGCTGGTACAGCGTAAAAATCTCGCCTTTGCCGCACAGTTTGAATCCTCCTTCGAACCGATTTGCACCATTCCGGTGGTGCCCGTGGGGATGAGCGACGCGGTTGGGATTTTATGGATTCAGGATGGCGCAACCTACGGCACCAGCGATAACCGCAACCTGTCGCTGTTTTTGCGCGGTATGTTACTGGATGATGAAGCGCGTGAGTTGTTACCTCCCTGGGCCGGATTTATTGGCGGCGTGATTGAGTCATCGAAACTAACGCCTACGGCGAGCCGGGAAGATCTCCAGCGGGACGAAACCTGGGTTGCGGTGCAGGAGGCGTTAAAGGAGGCGCTGATTTCTGGTTTGTCCGATCTCGCACAAAATCAGCCAGAAATCTGGCGGCGTGTATTAATGCGCCACAACGAAGCGTTGCTCGGTGCGGCATTATGTGATGACCGTCTGTTTGATTTGCTCAAAGATCGCTTGCAGGTGCCAACGTCAAAAGGGGCGTTGCTGGCGAAGGATTTACGCGTTAATAACAGCATTCATATTCTGTTAAGCCGCGACGGCGGTTTTGAAGAGATGTTGTTCCACATTCTGCAACGGCCCGTTGCCCGTGGCGATCGCTATGCGGTGGTGCCATTTTTACGTCGTTGGGCGCTGTTATATCACTGCCGGATTATCGAAGTCGGTACGCAAACGGGTAATGAGCAGTTGTTCAGCCTGGCAGAATTACCTGAAGAGCAGGTTGCTTATCTGGAAGAGCATCTTTGCGACGGCGAGCAATTAATTATCTCCCGCTTCGAACCAGCGGTTTTACCGCTCGTGGTCACGCCAGACCGCGAAGCAGAATTAAAACAAATTCTCGAACAGGATGACGCAGATAAACGCATCAGCACCGCAGCGTTAATGCTGGCGCGGCAATTTACCTCGCAAATCCAAAAGACTAAAACTTCAAGTCTGTATATCAATCTTAATAACCCCTGTGTCATGCAACTGGTGACGGCATTACAACACCATCAACAGCCAGCGGCAGCATTACGGTTATTAAAATCGCTGAAAGTGATTTTGTGCTCCAGTGGTAATAAAGAACAGCAGTGGGATTTACATCAGGCACTGGAAGATTTTACTCAGGTTATTCCTGTCTTAATTAATCAAGGAAAATAAAATGGATATATGGGAGTGGTATCACAAATATACTAAGGAGTTACGCGATGCCGGGCAGGAGTATATTCCGCAACTTATCGATGATTATTCGGAAGGCGTTATGCACCTGCAAATGGAAAAGTGCGATTCGCTGTTACCTGAAGTAAAAGCACTTACCCAGGTGGCAAAAAATCCGTGGCTGGAGATTTTTATTGGTCACTGGGAAATGCGCCATCGCCTGACTAACCGCGAAGAAGGTGAAAAAGTACTGCCTGACGTAGTGGCGCTGTTTGAAAAAGCGCACCGGGAAGAGACAAAAGATTGCCCACAATCTATCTGCGTTACCCAGGATTTATCCGCCTGCTACGAAAATATTGATGCACCTGGCTGGGCGAATGAACGTATGGCGGTATGTGAAGAAACCATCGCGCGGATTGATCCGACCTGGAGCTGTTTTCAGTGTTTGTCCACTGAATATGCCAGTGCACTGATAGATTCCAAAAGAATAGAGGAGGCATTGGCTTATCTGGATCGACAAATCGACGCAGTTAAAGCAGCCGGGGAAGATGATATTGATGCATTACTTTATACTCGTGCCGATATTCTGATTGAACTTCAGCGTTATGATGAAGCACGCATACTGATTGATGAGCTGACAGAAGCCAATGATTACTGGGGCCGCGACCGCATTAGTAATCACCTCAAAAAACTGTACATCATGGCGTTATGCGGGCAGGACGAAGAAGTCTGGGAGGAATTACCGCGTTGGTCAGATCTGACTCCCCATTCATGGGGGTCATGGCTGAAAATCATTACTGTGTTACTTCCCCGTCATCCACAAAGAAACAACTGGCAACTGGCGCGCATCATCCAAAAAATGCTGGAGCACCGCTCGCAGGCCGGAGCGCACCGCAAAGTGGTTGATCTGGCGAAACTGCAAATTACCCTGGCGCTGGAGCGTGAATCCGTCTGGGTTGCCAAAATAGCGATGAAACTGGCCCAGCGACACATGCCAAAATTACGCGTGTTACTGGAGGTTGATCGTGAGTTTCTCGAACTGAGTGAAAAAATCGCCGCCAAAGAAGCAGAGTTGCTTGCTCGTCCGGTTGTAGAAGTACCTGAAAATAGCGATGAAGAAACGCAACCAGATCCAGAAAAAGACGTCGAAACATTCCGCCGCGCTTACCTGAACGCGCCAGATGATGCGGAATTGCTGGGCAAACTGGTCAATGCGTTAAACGCCTGTAATGCGATTGATGAGTCGATTGAACTTCTGCAACGCTACGTCGAAAGCCACATCCAGGAAGATAATGGTCTTTGCTTCGAGCTGTTGGATTTATTGCTCCACCGTGACGATCTGCAAACCATTGAGCACCTGGCGAAGCAGTATGAACAGGCGGGGCTGCTACATATGGCCTTGTGGTTCCGTGCGCGAGTGATCAACCAACAGGAAGACTGGAGTGAACTCGAGTCGATTGGACACCAGTTGCTGCAACACGAAAAAGGGCGTGAGTGGGTTGGCGTTTATCGCATGTGCTCCTGGGCAGCACAAAAACAGGAAGCCTGGGATCGACAGCTGGATTATTTACAACAATTGCAGCAACTGATGATTAGCCGTGAAGAAGATATTCGCAATCTCCAGTGGGATATCATGGCGACCGCCAGCATCCTGCAACAATGGGATTTGGTTCGTGCTATTGCCGCTGAACTGGAAATCGAGCTCATAGAAGGCGAAGGTTTTATTGACGAAAAATGGGGGCTGCTAAACATTCGCTTCCGGGAAAATTATGAATATCGATATTACTATGCTCAACGTATTGGGCCGGTAACAGCAAGGATCATTGAGCCGACTTACCGCACCGATTATCCGCAACATGTTGATGAGGTTGTGGTATTCGATGCAGAAATGTTAAACACCCGCCCCGAAGACGAAGAAGAGCAGAAGAATTTCACGCCACTTTATGCCTGCCTGCAAACCATTATCCCCACCGAGTACGGCGAGTCCTGGTTCTGTGAAGGAGTCATGCCTGGTGAAGAAGAGTTTAATACTTTCCGTGAGGCGCTTCGTGAACGAAACTGGTACTACTGGAGCAACAGTAATGACGACTATACGTTAACGGACAGTCATCAGGGTGAAGATGCGCAGCCACTTCCCGCATTCTACTTTGTTATCAGTGCGCCGCGTTCAATTTCTAAAGGTGATATCGATAAGACCTTGCACGAATTGACCGCTGACTGGGAACATCCGTTGTGCTGGTGGCGTCTTGCCAAAGAAGCCGGGGCGAATGAAGAGAAACATGCTGCTATTGCCGAACGCTACGGGATGTAGTGCATGATTAATGGTGGGGGACATGACACTCCCTCCCGCAAAGGTTGTGCCGTTAATTAAAATAAGTCCTGTGATTTAGAAATTAAATTACAGGACTTATTCATTTTATGAATATTATCGATTTATTTATAAACAAAACGCGTGTAGTGACATTTTCTTTTTTCATTTATTATATTCACTCTCTTATTTATCTATTTATAAGGCAATTAAATGAAAAGGAATTTATTATCTTCCGCTATTATAGTCGCCATAATGGCCCTCGGTATCACTGGTTGTGACGATAAAAAATCCGAAACAGAAACTCCCCCGCCTGCCAATAGTCAACCTGCCGCACCAACTCCTGAAGCGAAACCTACTGAAGCTCCCGTTGCAAAAGCAGAAGCTAAACCTGAAACACCTGCGCAACCGGTGGTCGATGAACAAGCGGTTTTCGACGAAAAAATGGATGTCTATATCAAGTGCTACAACAAGTTACAGATCCCGGTACAGAGCAGTCTGGCGCGTTATGCTGACTGGCTGAAAGATTTTAAACAGGGGCCTACCGGTGAAGAGCGTACTGTTTATGGCATCTACAGTATTAGTGAATCGAATCTCTCTGAGTGTGAAAAAGGAATAAAAAGAGTCGTGGCATTAACGCCTGCGCTGCAACCTATTGATGGCGTGGCGGTGAGTTATATCGATGCTGCTGTGGCGTTGGGTAATACCATTAACGAAATGGATAAATATTACACCCAGGAAAATTATAAAGACGATGCGTTTGCGAAAGGGAAAACGCTGCACCAGACATTCTTAAAAAATCTTGAAGCCTTTGAACCTGTAGCAGAATCTTATCATGCGGCGATTCAGGAAATTAACGATAAGCGTCAGCTTGCGGAACTGAAAAATATTGAAGAAACAGAAGGAAAAACATTCCACTACTACTCCCTGGCAGTCATGATTTCAGCGAAACAAATTAATAACCTGATATCGCAAGATAAGTTTGATGTTGATGCGGCAATGAAGAAAGTCTCTGAACTGGAAACGCTGGTGGCGCAGGCCAAAGAAGCGGATAAAGGCGGTATGAATTTCTCGTTCATTAATTCGGCAGACCAGTATCAACTCGAGGCTAAAAAATATGTTCGCCGCGTCAGAGATAAAGTTCCGTATTCTGACTGGGATAAAGAGCAACTTCAGGATGCAAACACAAGCTGGATGGTCGACGACTCATTTCCGCGAGCGTTACGCGAGTACAACGAAATGGTCGATGATTATAATCGCCTGCGTTAAACGTTTTTATTTTTGCTGAGAAATACAAGGTCGGATGCGGCGTAAACGCTTTATCCGACCTACACGTCGTTAAGCCGTGTCAAACGTGGATCCGACATCATTCACTCCTGACGAAGTAACGCTATACACCCTTCATATCCCGTTAGCCCGGCAATAGTCTCCGCCGGATACGTACATAGTACGCTTGCCAGAGAGCTGAATATTTTCAACTCGTGGCGCGCATCAGCGGCGGCACAGGCGATCAACACATGGTTAATGACTTCGTTATTCACCTCGAGCGGTTGGGCGAGGGTAATAAAAAATCCACGAAAACGGCGTTCCTGTTCGCTCCAGCCATGTGGGATGGCGAGACGATTAACAATCAGGTTTTCGCCTTCGCCGTCGCTGGCTTTCCAGTTAATGGCCTGTGCTTTGCGGGCGAATAACACGAAGGGTAGTTTAACGCAGGCGCTTTTACCGTGTGGTACGGCAATGCCAGAACCAAATCCCGTGGAGTGCATTTTTTCGCGTCGCAGTAGGATCTGCAGAAACGTATGAGAATCGGTAATGAAACCATTTTGACATGCTATTGTAGCCAGCTGTCTCAGAATGGAATAATCGCTATTGCCCTGAATATTCAAGGGAATACAGCTTGCAGTAAGAGCAGCCATTAATCGAACTCCATAAAATATATTTTAACCCATTGTAATGGTGGAGCGACTAAGTGATGAGAGTCGATATGTCGGCAAACGATGACAATTTGAGATAGAGGGAAAGGTCAGGTTTGCGGAGTAATGCAAATAATGGTTATTTAAATAAACGACATGAATCATTAATGAGTTATTCATTATTTTTGTGATTTGCTCATAATGTATCGGGGAAATATAACTTGCCTGGATATACTCATTGAAGGTGCAATATGTTTATTTTTTTAAGTAGAAATTAAAAGTATTGTGCCGGAGGCATCTCCGGCACATTGGGCAATTACGGCAGGTAAAACACTTCTTGCAGCTCGCTACTGACTGGGCTGTTATCCGGGTTAGCTGGCATAACGTCGGTCATATACTTCCACCAACGTTGGCAAACATCAGTACTGGCTACCGCATTCCACCGTTCTTCAGATTCAATCTCTACCGTGGCAAACAGCAGATTACGCGCTTTGTCGAGGTAAATGGCGTAGTTATGCGCACCGTGAGATTTCAACACTGCTTCCAGTTCCGGCCAGATTGGATTATGCCGACGCTGATACTCTTCGTGGGCGTCGGGGTTAACCTGCATGACAAAGGCTTTGCGGATCATATTTGCTCCTTACAGCGCCAGCGCACTGGCAAGTGGTGTAACGCCGAAACGCTGGCCGAGTGCTATCAGCTCTTCACGACTGATGGTCTGTTTCATGCCGCCCATCGAATAAACCTTCACTAATACTTGTGCTGATTTTTCTGCGGTGTCGATTAAACCGAATGTTTCATCCAGTGTCGGACCGCTGCCGAAGACGCCGTGGAAGGGCCACAACACCAGCGAATGTTTTTGCATTTCCTGTGCGGTCGCCTGGCCGATTTCGTCCGTGCCGGGCACCATCCACGGCAAAATGCCGACGCCATCCGGGAACACTACCAGACACTCGGTGCTGCCTTCCCAAAGCTGGCGAGTGAAGAGCGCGGTGTCGTTTTCCAGTACGTAGGTAAGGGCGATCAGGTTGGTGGCGTGGCAGTGCATGATCACCCGATCTTTACCGTTGGTGGCTTTAATGCGCTCGCAGTGGGAAAGGAAGTGAGCCGGAAGTTCAGAGGTTGGAACGGCTTCGTGAGTTAGCCCCCAGAGAATGTGGTAGCCCGCGCCGTCGCTGTCGACTTTTACGACGCCTAAGTTAGCCGCAGGATCAAGCTGGACGTTACGGAAGAATTTGCCGGAGCCGGTGACAATAAACGGTGTATTTGCCAGTAAAGGCATGGGCTGGCTGAGCGGGATATAGCGCGGTTGTGCATGAAAGTTGTCGTGATACGGTGCGATATCGGCGTCATCCAGGCGCAGCGTCAGGTTACCACCATTGCGCTCGTCCCAGCCTTTCAGCCAGGCGTCGGTGGTGGCTTTGATCATTCCCTGGAGAAACCAGGACTGGGTAATGTTTTGCATATTCTGTGTTCCTGTAAATTCGGTGTTGTCGGATGCACGACCCGTAGGCCGGATAAGGCGCTCGCGCCGCATCCGGCAGTGTTTACCCACGCTGGCTCAAAATTTCTTTTTCATAAGCCCGCACGCTTTCCAGCCATTCGCTACCCGCTGGGGTATCGTGACGCTGACAATACATTTCCCACACCGCCTGCCACGGCAACGATTTCTGCTCTTCCAGTAGCGCCAGACGCGCAGTGTAATCGCCAGCTGCTTCCAGCTTGCGCAGCTCAGCGGTAGGTTCCAGCAACGCACGCAGCAGGGCTTTTTTCATATTGCGTGTACCAATGACCCACGCGGCAATGCGGTTGATAGAGGCATCAAAGAAATCGAGACCGATATGTACCCGGTCGAACAGATCGTGACGAACAATCTCACTGGCAATCGCCTGAGTTTCATCATCCAGTAGCACTACGTGATCGCTGTCCCAGCGAACCGGACGGCTGACGTGCAGCAGCAACTGCGGCACATACAGCATGGCGGCGGAAATCTTGTCGGAAATCACTTCAGTTGGGTGGAAATGTCCGGCATCCAGGCACAGCGCCGTCTGGCGGCTGGTGGCATACCCCATGTAAAACTCATTGGAGCCAACCGTGTAGCTCTCCGCGCCAATACCAAACAATTTGCTCTCAACGGCGTCGATATGGTGCGCAGGATCCAGCTTCTCGCTGATCACTTCATCCAGTGCTGCCAGTAAACGCTGGCGCGGGGCGAGACGGTCAACGGTGATATCTTTCATGCCATCCGGGATCCAGATGTTCATCACCGACGGTGTGCCGAGTTGCTCGCCAAAATAGGCTGAAACACGGCGGCTGGCTTTGCAGTGATCAATCCAGAACTGGCGAATGCTGTCGTCGGCATGGGAAAGCGTAAAGCCATCGGCGCTTAGCGGATGCGAAAAACAGGAGGGGTTAAAATCCAGACCGAGCTGATTGGTTTTCGCCCATTCAACCCAGTTTTTGAAGTGCTCTGGTTTGATTTGGTCGCGCGAGACTGGCGTGTCTGATTCCAGATAGATGGCATGTAAATTCAGCCGTTTCGGCCCCGGAATCAGCCGCATCGCCTGTTCCAGATCGGCACGTAGCTCGCTGGCATTACGCGCTTTGCCCGGATAATTGCCAGTAGCCTGAATCCCACCGGTCAGCGAACCTTCCGGGTTTTCAAAACCGGAAACATCATCGCCCTGCCAGCAGTGCATTGAAACGGGTAAACGATCAAGTTGGCGCAGCGCCTCCTCGACATCAATCCCTACTGCCGCGAAACGCTGTTTCGCCAGCTCCCAGGCCTGTTCCAGTTGAGTGGTCATGCGCAAAGCTCCTTTGTCTGTCGTGTAGAGTGAATCTGCGCCACATAGTGGGCAATTTCACTGTCAGGATTAGGGGTAAAGGTGGTCAGATTCGCGGTGGTGCTGACGACCTGACGGAAATCATCCACATTGTTGAGTTCATCCAGCGTCATTAACTGGATGCCGATATTGCCGAGCGTCGAGGCTTCAACAGGCCCGGCAATCACCCGAATACCGCAGGCATCGGCACATAGCTGATTGAGCAGCGTGTTCTGGCAGCCGCCGCCGACAATATGCAGTTGCGAGAAATCTTCACCGCGCAGTTGCGCCAGCTCATGCAACACATCGGCATACAGCAGCGCCAGACTGTCGAAAATACAGCGCGCCAGCTCAGCATCACTTTCCGGGATCGGTTGCGCCGTTTCCCGACACGCAGCCTGAATTTCGCTGCACATCTCGTCAGGATTAATAAAGCGATCGTCATTGGGATTGATGATAAAGCGGCAGGCCGGGAGTGCCTGTGTCGCGGCGATAAGCGCCGGAAGATCGTTGATTTGCCGCTCCTGAAGCACCCGCTGAAGCAGCCATAAGCCCATGATATTTTTCAGCACCCGATAGCGACCTTCCGCCCCACCTTCATTGGTGATGTTGGCTGCCAGCGCCGTGTCATTGGTAAATGGCGTCTGGCTTTCGAAGCCCATCAATGACCAGGTGCCAGAAGAGAGATAAGCGGCGCGTGAACCATTTAACGGCGAGGCGATAACCGCGCTGGCGGTATCATGGCTGGCAACGGCGACGACAGGAATTGCATTACCTTGCGGGCAAATCCAGTGACCAATGACATTACCCGGATGCGTCGGGCGACCAAACCAGGCTTTGTTGGCCCCGCTCCACGCCAGTAGCGTTTCGTCCCAGTCGTCGCTATTGATATTGACCAGTTGCGTGGTGGTGGCGTTGGTATACTCCCAGTTCATCTTGCCGGTCAGGCGATAACTAAAGTAATCCGGCATCAGCAGAGCGTGAGCAATGTGTGGAATAAGTTCAGGTTGTTGCTCCGTCAGCGCACGCAACTGATAAAGCGTATTGAAGGGTAGAAATTGTATGCCGCTACGCTGATAAATATCGCGTTTGCCGAGTTGCTGTTGTGCCTGCGTCATCAGACCATGGGTGCGGCTATCGCGATAAGCAACGGGCAGACCCACACGCTTACCCTGTAGGTCGAGCAGCACAAAGTCCACGCCCCAGGTATCAATCCCAATGCTATCGATACGAATCCCTTGCTCGCACACCTTGTTTAATCCAAGGCGAATGGCACTTTCCAGGCTATCCACATCCCAGGTGACATAACCGTTCTGGCTATGCAGGCCATTGTTAAAACGATGGATTTCGCGCAGCGTCAGGCTGCGGCATTCACGCTCGTAACGCGCCAGCATCACGCGCCCACTGGATGCGCCGAGATCGACGGCGACACAATTGCGAAAGGTCATAATGTGATCCTGCTGAATTTCATTACGACCAGTCTAAAAAGCGCCTGAATTCGCGACCTTCTCGTTACTGACAGGAAAATGGGCCATTGGCAACCAGGGAAAGATGAACGTGATGATGTTCACAATTTGCTGAATTGTGGTGATGTGATGCTTACCGCATTTCCTGAAAATTCACGCTGTATCTTGAAAAATCGACGTTTTTTACGTGGTTTTCCGTCGAAAATTTAAGGTAAGAACCTGACCTCGTGATTACTATTTCGCCGTGTTGACGACATCAGGAGGCCAGTATGACCGTATTACATAGTGTGGATTTTTTTCCGTCTGGTAACGCGTCCGTGGCGATAGAACCCCGGCTCCCGCAGGCGGATTTTCCTGAACATCATCATGATTTTCATGAAATTGTGATTGTCGAACATGGCACGGGTATTCATGTGTTTAATGGGCAGCCCTATACCATCACCGGTGGGACGGTCTGTTTCGTACGCGATCATGATCGGCATCTGTATGAACATACCGATAATCTGTGTCTGACCAATGTGCTGTATCGCTCGCCGGATCGATTTCAGTTTCTCGCCGGGCTGAATCAGTTGCTGCCACAAGAGCAGGATGGGCAGTATCCGTCTCACTGGCGCGTTAACCACAGCGTGTTGCAGCAGGTGCGACAGCTGGTTGCACAGATGGAACAGCAGGAAGGGGAAAATGATTTACCCTCGACCGCCAGTCGCGAGATCTTGTTTATGCAATTACTGCTCTTGCTGCGTAAAAGCAGTTTGCAGGAGAACCTGGAAAACAGCGCATCACGTCTCAACTTGCTTCTGGCCTGGCTGGAGGACCATTTTGCCGATGAGGTAAATTGGGATGCCGTGGCGGATCAATTTTCTCTTTCGCTGCGTACGCTACATCGGCAGCTTAAGCAGAAAACGGGACTGACGCCTCAGCGTTACCTGAACCGCCTGCGACTGATGAAAGCCCGACATCTGCTACGCCACAGCGAGGCCAGCGTTACTGACATCGCCTATCGCTGCGGATTTAGTGACAGTAACCACTTTTCGACGCTTTTTCGCCGAGAGTTTAACTGGTCACCGCGTGATATTCGCCAGGGACGGGATGGCTTTCTGCAATAACGCGAATCTTCTCAACGTATTTGTACGCCATATTGCGAATAATCAACTTCGTTCTCTGGCCGAGGTAGCCACGGTGGCGCATCAGTTAAAACTTCTCAAAGATGATTTTTTTGCCAGCGACCAGCAGGCAGTCGCTGTGGCTGACCGTTATCCGCAAGATGTCTTTGCTGAACATACACATGATTTTTGTGAGCTGGTAATTGTCTGGCGCGGTAATGGTCTGCATGTACTCAACGATCGCCCTTATCGCATTACCCGTGGCGATCTCTTTTACATTCATGCTGACGATAAACACTCCTACGCTTCCGTTAACGATCTGGTTTTGCAGAATATTATTTATTGCCCGGAGCGGCTGAAGCTGAATCTTGACTGGCAGGGGGCGATTCCGGGATTTAGCGCCAGCGCAGGGCAACCACACTGGCGCTTAGGTAGCATGGGGATGGCACAGGCGCGGCAGGTTATCGGTCAGCTTGAGCATGAAAGTAGTCAGCATGTGCCGTTTGCTAACGAAATGGCAGAGTTGCTGTTCGGGCAGTTGGTGATGTTGCTGAATCGCCATCGTTACACCAGTGATTCGTTGCCGCCAACATCCAGCGAAACGTTGCTGGATAAGCTGATTACCCGGCTGGCGGCTAGCCTGAAAAGTCCCTTTGCGCTGGATGAATTTTGTGATGAGGCATCGTGCAGTGAGCGCGTTTTGCGTCAGCAATTTCGCCAGCAGACTGGAATGACCATCAATCAATATCTGCGGCAGGTCAGAGTGTGTCATGCGCAATATCTTCTCCAGCATAGCCGCCTGTTAATCAGTGATATTTCAACCGAATGTGGCTTTGAAGATAGTAACTATTTTTCGGTGGTGTTTACCCGGGAAACCGGGATGACGCCCAGCCAGTGGCGTCATCTCAATTCGCAGAAAGATTAATTCGCCATGCCCATGCCGACGATGTTGGCGGCGACAATAATCACCACACAACCGAGGCTCAACACCGTTACCGGATGGCGACCTGCATTGTTCCACTCTTTCAGCACCAGCCCGACGATACCGCCGCACAATACATAGAAGCTCATATGCAGCATCCAGCTGATGTAGTCATACTGCGCCGGAATGCGGGCGTGGCCCCAGGCATAGAAAAAGAATTGCAGATACCACATCAAACCGCCCAGTGCCGAGAGTAACACGTTGTGAATGATCAGCGGTTTTGCCAGCGAAAAGTCGGCTTTTAGCGACAAATCCTTCACTTTTGCCAGACGAATGAAGCAGAAACCGAGGTTGATGATCGCGCCGCCTCCCATGATGACAACATAGCTTGGCAGAGCGACATACAGTGGATCGACGCCCAGTGCGGCAGCGGCTTCATGCATCGGTTTTGCGGCGTTCATCGCAAAGGACATCCCGGCAGAGAAAATGCCGCACATCACCGCCAGCAGCAGCCCTTTTTTCAGATTGAACTCTTCGGCTTTAATGCCCATTTTGCGCTCTTTTAACTGCCCGGCACGGGTCACAATCCCTACACCAATCAGCGCTACCAGAACGCCGAGCAACGTCATGCGTCCGCCTTCAGTATTAATCAGAACATCGAAATTGCCGTTGATAATTGGCGTCATCAGCGTACCAACAATCAACGTAATGCCAATGGCGATGCCAATTCCCATCGACATGCCGAGATAACGCATGGTCAGGCCGTAGTTGATATTACCGATCCCCCACATAGCACCGAACAGAAAAACAGGCAGCAGTGTAGAGAGACTAAACGAGCTGTAATACGCCCAGAAATTCGGTAGTAACAGGGCGCTGATGGCCCACGGCAGAATAATCCACGAAACAATCCCACCGACTGACCACATGGTTTCCCATGACCATTTCTTTACTTTTTTGAACGGCGCGTAAAAACAGGCTGCACTGGCCGCGCCGATCAAATGCCAAAATATCCCCATCGTAATCGCGTTACTCATCTTCTTATCCTCATCATTTTTCGTCGCGTCACATCTCCGACGAGATGAGTGTAAAAATCGTGCTGTCGATTAACCTTTCGCCTGTTGCCGCCGTTGTCGATTTACTGGCAATCACGGCATTAAGTGGGTGATTCGCTTCACATCTCGGGCATTTTCCTGCAAAACCATACCCTTACGAAAAGTACGGCATTGATAATCATTTTCAATATCATTTAATTAACTATAATGAACCAACTGCTTACGCGGCATTAACAATCGGCCGCCCGACAATACTGGAGATGAATATGAGCTATACCCTGCCATCCCTGCCGTATGCTTACGATGCCCTGGAACCGCACTTCGATAAGCAGACCATGGAAATCCACCACACCAAACACCATCAGACCTACGTCAACAACGCCAACGCGGCGCTGGAAAGCCTGCCAGAATTTGCCAACCTGCCGGTTGAAGAGCTGATCACCAAACTGGACCAGCTGCCAGCAGACAAGAAAACCGTACTGCGCAACAACGCTGGCGGTCACGCTAACCACAGCCTGTTCTGGAAAGGTCTGAAAAAAGGCACCACCTTACAGGGTGACCTGAAAGCGGCTATCGAACGTGACTTCGGCTCCGTTGATAACTTCAAAGCAGAATTTGAGAAAGCGGCAGCTTCCCGCTTTGGTTCCGGCTGGGCGTGGCTGGTACTGAAAGGCGATAAACTGGCGGTGGTTTCTACTGCTAACCAGGACTCCCCGCTGATGGGTGAAGCCATTTCTGGCGCTTCCGGCTTCCCGATTCTGGGCCTGGATGTGTGGGAACACGCTTACTACCTGAAATTCCAGAACCGCCGCCCGGACTACATCAAAGAGTTCTGGAACGTGGTGAACTGGGATGAAGCAGCGGCACGTTTTGCGGCGAAAAAATAATCATTTGCCGCCTGCTGCAATGAGGCGTTTACGCCGCATATCAGCTTAAAAAATGAACCATCGCCAACGGCGGTGGTTTTTTTGTGATCAATTTCAAAATAAAAACAATGATCCGATAAAAATAAAACAGTGTTTCAATTGATGTGGTTTTGATCACTTTTATTGATTAAATGAATGTCTATCTTCGTTTTCATCAACACTGATGCTCCGTTGAGGAATTACGCATCAGCCCTTAAAAATATGCCGACAGGTGATGGAAATGCAGATAAAACGCTCGATTGAAAAAATCCCGGGGGGGATGATGCTCGTCCCGCTATTCCTTGGCGCACTGTGCCACACCTTCTCGCCGGGGGCGGGGAAATATTTTGGATCATTCACCAACGGGATGATTACCGGTACGGTGCCCATTCTGGCGGTGTGGTTTTTTTGCATGGGGGCGTCAATAAAATTAAGCGCGACGGGAACGGTATTGCGTAAATCCGGTACGCTGGTGGTAACAAAAATTGCCGTCGCGTGGGTGGTTGCGGCAATTGCCTCGCGCATTCTTCCGGAACATGGTGTTGAAGTTGGATTCTTTGCCGGACTTTCAACGCTGGCGCTGGTGGCGGCGATGGATATGACCAACGGCGGACTTTACGCTTCCATCATGCAGCAGTACGGTACGAAAGAAGAAGCTGGGGCATTTGTGTTGATGTCATTGGAGTCCGGGCCGCTCATGACGATGATTATTCTGGGCACTGCCGGGATTGCCTCGTTTGAACCGCATGTTTTCGTCGGCGCAGTATTACCGTTCCTGGTGGGCTTTGCCCTTGGGAACCTTGACCCTGAATTACGAGAATTTTTCAGCAAAGCGGTGCAGACGCTGATTCCATTCTTTGCCTTCGCGCTGGGCAATACCATTGATTTGACTGTAATTGCCCAGACAGGTTTGCTGGGGATCCTGTTGGGTGTGGCAGTAATTATCGTGACCGGTATTCCGTTGATTATCGCCGATAAATTGATTGGCGGTGGCGATGGCACTGCCGGAATTGCCGCTTCCAGTTCCGCAGGGGCCGCGGTAGCGACACCTGTGCTGATTGCAGAAATGGTGCCTGCGTTTAAACCGATGGCTCCGGCAGCAACTTCCCTGGTCGCGACGGCGGTCATTGTGACTTCGATTCTGGTGCCAATTCTTACCTCTATCTGGTCACGTAAAGTCAAAGCCAGAGTGGCGAAAATCGAAATTTTAGGCACGGTAAAATAAACCTGCTTCCTTAATCCCCACAGCCGGATGAACTAACGTTCGTCCGGTTTGCGATTGAGCTCCTGCCTGGATACATACCGCGAAAACAGCACGCCTGACATAAAATAAATATGGTCTAATGGGGAAATTTCTCGTGGAGAGGGAACAGATGCGATATCCGGTTGATGTATACACAGGCAAGATTCAGGCTTATCCCGAAGGCAAACCCAGCGCAATTGCCAAAATCCAGGTTGATGGTGAGTTGATGCTGACGGAGCTGGGGCTGGAAGGTGACGAACAGGCGGAGAAAAAGATCCACGGCGGGCCAGACAGAGCGCTGTGTCATTATCCTCGTGAGCATTATCTCTACTGGGCGCGGGAATTTCCGGAACAGGCGGAGCTGTTTGTTGCGCCTGCGTTTGGCGAAAATCTCTCAACCGACGGTCTGACGGAAAGTAATGTTTATATTGGTGATATTTTCCGCTGGGGAGAGGCATTAATTCAGGTCAGCCAGCCACGCTCACCTTGCTATAAACTCAATTACCATTTTGATATCAGCGACATAGCGCAGTTGATGCAAAACACGGGTAAAGTGGGGTGGTTGTATAGCGTGATTGCGCCAGGGTTGGTATCTGCTGATGCGCCGCTGGAGTTGGTTTCCCGTGTCAGTGATGTGACCGTGCAGGAGGCTGCTGCCATCGCATGGCATATGCCGTTTGATGACGAGCAGTATCACCGTTTACTCTCCGCTGCCGGGTTATCGAAAAGCTGGACGCGGACGATGCAGAAACGCCGACTGAGCGGCAAAATCGAAGATTTTTCACGGCGGTTGTGGGGAAAATAACCCCCGGAGAGTAGGCCTGATAAGACGCGACTAGCGTCGCATCAGGCATCATGCTCAGATGCCGGATGCGGCGTAACGCCTTATCTGGCCTACAAATGCGGAGTTTAACTCCGCTTATACAGCGGCAGCCAAATCACCAGCCGCAAACCGCCCAGCGGGCTGTCTTCTGCCTTCACCCAACCACGGTGCTGCTGGATAGCTGTTTCGACAATCGCCAGCCCTAAGCCCGTACCGCCAGATTCACGATCGCGCGCTTCATCGGTGCGATAGAACGGACGGAAAATCTGCTCGCGATCTTCCGGGCTAACGCCAGGACCATCGTCGTCCACCGTAATGGTGATACCATCTTTATCTACCGCAAAGCCCACCTCAATCTTCGTATGGGAATAACGCAGAGCATTACGAACAATGTTTTCCAGCGCACTTTCCAGAGCGTTCGGGTTGCCATACAGAGGCCACGGCCCAGGCGGGAAGTTAACCGTAAACGACTTGCCCATTTGTTCCGCTTCGAACGCCGCGTTATCCAGCACTTCACCCCACAACTGGTTAGCTTTCAATGTCTCGCTCACCAGCGCGTTTTTCTGCTGATTACGTGACATCACCAACAGGTCGTTGATCATGCTGTCCAGACGCTGGGCTTCGGTTTCAATACGCTCCAGTTCCTTGCTTTCACCACTACGACGGCGCAATAACGCCGTACCCAGTTGCAGGCGCGTCAGTGGCGTGCGCAGTTCGTGAGAGATATCAGAAAGCAGACGCTGCTGAGAGGTCATCATGCGCTCCAGCGCGGTGACCATCTGGTTAAAACTGGCACCAGCGGCAAGAAATTCCTGTGGCCCCGCTTCAAGTTCCGGGTGCTGGCGTAAGTTTCCCTGGGCAACTTCATCGGCCGCGTTTTTCAGCTTACGCGCCGGTTTTGCCAGACTCCAGGCCAACCACAACAGCAGCGGCGTACTGACCAGCATGGTGACAATCAGCAGTAATAGCGGGCGGTCAAACAGTAAGTTAATGAAATCGGATTGAGAACTGCTGGCCGGACGAATCAGATACAGTTGGTAATTATCTTCGCCATCACGCACGGAGAACGGACCGACCAGTTCCACGCGGCCATACTTTTTCTTCTGCGGATGATCGGCGTTATCGGCCTGGCCAATAAAGTTGCGAATGATCTGCATTTCGCTGCGTTCAGCGCCGATCACGCGGCCCTCGGTGGTCACCAATAACAAACGCTGTCCTGGCGGTGCCCACTTATCAATCGCCCGGAACAGACGCCGCCACCACATTAAATCGTTGGGCGGATCGTTCGCCAGTTCCGCTTCGACATGCTGCTCAATCATCAGCCCCTGACGCTGTTCGCTATCCAGAAGCTCGGTCATCTGGCGTGAATCGAGCTTGGGTAACATCAAAACCAACATCAACACCAGCGCCAGCGTCAGCCAGAAGATGGCGAAGATGCGCGCGGTTAAGCTGCCTATCATGAAGCAGAAACCATCAGATAGCCGCGACCACGCAAGGTTTTAAACCACGGGTGACCATCTTTACGATCCGGCAGTTTACGACGCAGGTTGGAAATGTGCATATCGATAGCGCGGTCGAAAGGCGTCAGGCGTTTGCCCAGCACTTCCTGGCTTAAATGCTCACGGGAAACCACCTGACCCAGATGCTGTGCCAGCAAATAGAGCAGGGTAAACTCAGTGCCGGTTAACTCCAGCGTTTGCCCGTCGAAGCTGGCTTCCTGACGGCCTGGATTCAGCACTAAAGCATCAACTTCCAGTGTCGGTGAACCGTTGTCGTTGTTTTGCTGTTGCTCGCTCCAGTGCGAACGGCGCAGGATCGCGCGAATACGTGCCACCAGCTCACGATCATTAAACGGTTTCGGGAGATAGTCATCTGCGCCCAGCTCAAGGCCGAGAACGCGATCAAGTTCACTGCCGCGCGCCGTCAACATAATGACAGGCGTCTGGTGTGTCTGGCGAAGTGCTTTTAATGTGTCGATACCATTTTTCTTCGGCATCATGACATCAAGCAAAAGTAAATCAATGCTGTCGTCCAGAAGATCAAGCGCCTGTTCCCCATCGTGGGCAACAATCACGTTGAAGCCTTCCATCTCGAGCAGCTCCTTTAACAGGGAAGTCAGCTCTCGGTCATCATCAACTAACAGGATTTTATTCATTGTTTAAATACCTCCGAGGCAGAAATTACGTCATCAGACGTCGCTAATCCATGACTTTACGTTGTTTTACACCCCCTGACGCATGTTTGCAGCCTGAATCGTAAACTCTCTATCGTTGAATCGCGACAGAAAGATTTTGGGAGCAAATGATGCGCATAGTTACCGCTGCCGTCATGGCCTCAACGCTGGCAGTCAGTTCATTAAGCCACGCTGCTGAAGTCGGTTCAGGCGATAACTGGCATCCGGGTGAAGAACTTACGCAGCGCAGTACGCAGAGCCATATGTTCGACGGCATAAGTTTAACCGAACATCAGCGTCAGCAGATGCGAGATCTTATGCAACAGGCCCGGCACGAACAGCCTCCTGTTAATGTTAGCGAACTGGAGACAATGCATCGCCTTGTCACCGCAGAAAATTTTGATGAAAACGCTGTGCGCGCACAGGCAGAAAAAATGGCGAATGAGCAAATTGCTCGTCAGGTTGAGATGGCAAAAGTCCGCAACCAAATGTATCGCCTGTTAACGCCGGAGCAGCAAGCGGTTTTAAACGAGAAACATCAACAACGAATGGAGCAGTTGCGCGACGTGACGCAATGGCAAAAAAGTTCATCGTTGAAGCTATTGAGTAGTAGCAACTCACGTTCCCAGTAGTAAACCCTGTTTTCCTTGCCATAGACACCATCCCTGTCTTCCCCCACATGATGTGGGGGTTTTTTTTATCCTCAATTTGCCTACTGCTTAATGCATTGCAGATGATTTGCTTCCGTTATACTACCGTCAGTTGATAGCGGGAGTATTTATGAATCAATCTTATGGACGGCTGGTCAGTCGGGCGGCGATTGCTGCAACGGCGATGGCTTCGCTGCTATTGCTGATTAAAATTTTTGCATGGTGGTATACCGGGTCGGTGAGTATTCTCGCCGCGCTGGTGGATTCGCTGGTGGATATCGGCGCGTCGTTGACGAATTTACTGGTGGTGCGATATTCCCTGCAACCTGCCGACGATAATCACTCGTTTGGTCACGGTAAAGCTGAGTCCCTCGCGGCGCTGGCGCAAAGTATGTTTATCTCCGGTTCGGCACTATTCCTGTTTTTGACGGGTATTCAACATCTGGTATCTCCAACACCGATGACAGATCCAGGCGTCGGGGTTATCGTGACAATTGTGGCGCTAATTTGTACGATTATCCTTGTCTCGTTTCAGCGGTGGGTGGTGCGCCGGACGCAAAGCCAGGCGGTGCGGGCTGATATGCTACATTACCAGTCTGATGTTATGATGAACGGCGCAATTCTGCTGGCGCTGGGGTTGTCCTGGTACGGCTGGCATCGCGCCGATGCTCTGTTTGCATTGGGAATCGGCATCTATATTTTATATAGCGCGTTACGCATGGGATATGAGGCGGTACAGTCATTACTGGATCGCGCATTACCTGATGAGGAACGGCAAGAAATTATTGATATCGTGACTTCCTGGCCGGGTGTTAGCGGCGCTCACGATCTTCGCACGCGGCAGTCAGGGCCGACCCGCTTTATTCAGATTCATTTGGAAATGGAAGACTCTCTGCCTTTGGTTCAGGCACATATGGTGGCGGATCAGGTAGAGCAGGCTATTTTACGGCGTTTTCCGGGATCGGATGTGATTATCCATCAGGACCCCTGTTCCGTCGTACCCAGGGAGGGTAAACGGTCTATGCTTTCATAATCAGTATAAAAGAGAGCCAGACCCGCATTTTGTGTATAAAATACCGCCATTTGGCCTGACCTGAATCAATTCAGCAGGAAGTGATTGTTATACTATTTGCACATTCGTTGGATCACTTCGATGTGCAAGAAGACTTCCGGCAACAGATTTCATTTTGCATTCCAAAGTTCAGAGGTAGTCATGATTAAGAAAATCGGTGTGTTGACAAGCGGCGGTGATGCGCCAGGCATGAACGCCGCAATTCGCGGGGTTGTTCGTTCTGCGCTGACAGAAGGTCTGGAAGTAATGGGTATTTATGACGGCTATCTGGGTCTGTATGAAGACCGTATGGTACAGCTAGACCGTTACAGCGTGTCTGACATGATCAACCGTGGCGGTACGTTCCTCGGTTCTGCGCGTTTCCCGGAATTCCGCGACGAGAACATCCGCGCCGTGGCTATCGAAAACCTGAAAAAACGTGGTATCGACGCGCTGGTGGTTATCGGCGGTGACGGTTCCTACATGGGTGCAATGCGTCTGACCGAAATGGGCTTCCCGTGCATCGGCCTGCCGGGCACTATCGACAACGACATCAAAGGCACTGACTACACTATCGGTTTCTTCACTGCGCTGAGCACCGTTGTAGAAGCGATCGACCGCCTGCGTGACACCTCTTCTTCTCACCAGCGTATTTCCGTGGTGGAAGTGATGGGGCGTTACTGTGGCGATCTGACGCTGGCTGCGGCCATCGCCGGTGGTTGTGAATTCGTTGTGGTTCCGGAAGTTGAATTCAGCCGTGAAGACCTGGTAAACGAAATCAAAGCGGGTATCGCGAAAGGTAAGAAACACGCCATTGTGGCGATTACCGAACACATGTGTGATGTTGACGAACTGGCGCATTTCATCGAGAAAGAAACTGGTCGTGAAACCCGTGCAACTGTGTTGGGCCACATTCAGCGTGGTGGTTCTCCGGTGCCTTACGACCGTATTCTGGCTTCCCGTATGGGTGCTTACGCCATTGAACTGCTGCTGGCAGGTTACGGCGGTCGTTGTGTAGGTATCCAGAACGAACAGCTGGTTCACCACGACATCATCGACGCTATCGAAAACATGAAGCGTCCGTTCAAAGGCGACTGGCTGGACTGCGCGAAAAAACTGTATTAATGATTTCGGAAAAAGGCAGATTCCTTTAGCCTGAAACCGATGACAGAAGCAAAATGCCTGATGCGCTTCGCTTATCAGGCCTACATGAATTCTGCAATTTATTGAATTTGCAAACTTTTGTAGGCCGTATAAGGCGTTCGCGCCGCATATGGCATGGACAAAGCGCACTTTGTCAGCAATATGAGGCGGATTTCTTCCGCCTTTTTAATCCCCCAGCATATACCCGCAAGTTATAGCCAATCTTTTTTTATTCTTTAATGTTTGGTTAACCTTCTGGCACGCTTTGCTCATCACAACACAACATAAGAGAGTCGGGCGATGAACAAGTGGGGCGTAGGGTTAACATTTTTGCTGGCGGCAACCAGCGTTTTGGCGAAGGATATTCAGCTTCTTAACGTTTCATATGATCCAACGCGCGAATTGTACGAACAGTACAACAAAGCATTCAGTGCCCACTGGAAACAGCAAACTGGCGATAACGTGGTGATTCGTCAGTCACACGGTGGTTCAGGCAAACAAGCGACGTCGGTAATCAATGGTATTGAAGCTGATGTTGTCACTCTGGCTCTGGCCTATGACGTGGACGCAATTGCGGAACGCGGGCGGATTGATAAAGAGTGGATCAAACGTCTGCCGGATAACTCCGCACCGTACACTTCCACCATTGTTTTCCTGGTACGTAAGGGCAATCCGAAGCAGATCCATGACTGGAACGATCTGATTAAACCGGGTGTTTCGGTGATCACGCCTAATCCGAAAAGCTCTGGTGGCGCGCGCTGGAACTATCTGGCTGCCTGGGGCTACGCGCTGCACCACAACAACAACGATCAGGCAAAAGCGCAGGATTTTGTTCGGGCACTGTATAAAAACGTCGAAGTTCTGGATTCTGGCGCGCGCGGCTCCACTAACACTTTTGTCGAGCGCGGAATTGGCGATGTACTGATTGCCTGGGAAAACGAAGCTCTGCTGGCAGCGAATGAACTGGGGAAAGATAAATTCGAAATCGTCACGCCGAGTGAGTCTATCCTCGCAGAGCCAACCGTGTCGGTGGTCGATAAAGTGGTTGAGAAAAAAGGTACTAAAGAGGTGGCGGAAGCCTACCTGAAATATCTCTACTCGCCAGAAGGTCAGGAAATTGCCGCGAAAAACTACTACCGTCCGCGCGACGCTGAGGTAGCGAAAAAGTACGAAAATGCGTTTCCAAAATTGAAGTTATTCACCATTGATGAAGAGTTCGGCGGCTGGACGAAAGCGCAAAAAGAGCATTTTGCTAACGGCGGTACGTTCGATCAGATCAGCAAACGCTGATTTCCCCAGGATAATTATCAACCCCGGTGGTTTCTCGCGGCCGGGTTTTTTATTTGTCACGATTTTGCGTTACCCTTGCATCTCTTTGAGGTACAGGGAAAAAAATATGAAAAAAGCGGGTCTTCTTTTTTTGGTGATGATAGTTATCGCCGTTGTGGCTGCCGGTATTGGTTACTGGAAATTAACCGGTGAAGAGTCGGATACATTACGTAAGATTGTCCTTGAGGAATGTTTGCCCAATCAGCAGCAAAATCAAAATCCTTCGCCATGTGCGGAAGTCAAACCTAATGCCGGATACGTGGTTTTAAAAGATCTTAATAGCCCACTGCAATATCTGTTGATGCCAACGTATCGTATTAACGGTACTGAAAGTCCTTTGTTGACCGATCCTTCAACGCCGAACTTCTTTTGGTTGGCCTGGCAGGCGCGTGATTTTATGAGCAAAAAATACGGCCAGCCGGTTCCCGATCGCGCGGTTTCTTTGGCGATCAACTCCCGCACCGGACGTACGCAAAACCATTTTCATATTCATATCTCTTGTATTCGCCCTGATGTGCGCGAACAGCTGGATAATAATCTGGCGAACATCAGCAGTCGCTGGTTGCCGCTGCCAGGTGGCTTGCGCGGGCATGAATACCTGGCGCGTCGGGTAACGGAAAGCGAACTGGTACAACGCAGCCCATTTATGATGCTTGCAGAAGAAGTGCCTGAGGCGCGGGAACATATGGGAAGCTACGGGCTGGCGATGGTGCGGCAGAGTGATAATTCGTTTGTGTTGCTGGCGACACAACGAAATCTACTGACGCTGAACCGTGCTTCAGCCGAGGAAATCCAGGATCATCAGTGTGAGATTTTGCGTTAAGGCGAGGAGTTAAGGAAAGTAAGTGCCGGATATGAAATCCGGCACCTGTCAGACTTAAGCCTGTTTAGCCGCTTCTGCAGCTTTAACGATCACTGCGAAAGCGTCAGCTTTCAGAGAAGCACCGCCAACCAGCGCGCCGTCGATGTCTGGCTGAGCAAACAGTTCTGCAGCGTTAGACGCGTTTACAGAGCCGCCGTACTGGATGATCACTTGTTCAGCGATGTTAGCGTCAACTTTAGCGATGTGGTCACGGATGAATTTGTGAACAGCCTGTGCCTGCGCCGGAGTTGCCGATTTGCCAGTACCGATTGCCCATACTGGTTCGTAAGCGATTACCGCACCTTCGAATGCTGCAGCACCCTGAGTTTTCAGTACCGCGTCGATCTGACGTGCACAAACTTCTTCAGTTTTGCCCGCTTCGTTTTCAGCTTCGGTTTCACCGATGCACAGAACCGGAGTCAGACCCTGCTCTTTCAGCACCGCGAATTTTTTCGCGATCAGTTCGTCAGACTCTTTGTGGTAAGTACGACGTTCAGAGTGGCCGATGATGATGTACTGTGCGCCGATGTCTTTCAGCATAGCAGCAGAGGTTTCACCGGTGAATGCGCCGGACAGGTTCAGGTCCACGTTTTGCGCACCCAGCATGATGTGGCTGCCTTCAGCTTCGCGCTTCGCCATATCGATGTACATTTCCGGTGGTGCGATTGCAACCGCACAGCCAGCAACACCTGCCAGCTCTTTACGCAGGTTAGAAACCAGCTCGTGAACCATGTGGCGGCTGCCGTTCAGTTTCCAGTTACCCATCACTAAAGGATGTCGCATTTTAATTCTCCACGCTTATAAGCGAATAAAGGAAGATGGCCGCCCCGCAGGGCAGCAGGTCTGTGAAACAGTATAGAGATTCATCGGCACAAAGGCTTTGCTTTTTGTCATTTATTCAAACCTTCAAGCGATTCAGATAGCGCCAGCTTAATCGGTTCAACAGCGAAGGTCAGCCCCTTTTCGCCGTTATCCGCGACAACATAGCGTAGTGCACCTTCAGTCTCGGTGTAATAACGTTTGTTTTTCCCCGCCGTTAGCAGTGACTGCAGCTTTTTCTGGCTTTGTGTTTTAGTCATTAATGGGGTGAGTGTGCGGATCACCGCCGCCATGTATTCCTGTGCTTTCGCTTTCGCGGCTTTTTGCTCTGGCCCCTGGATAGGTAGCCAGGTCATTTGAATACTTTTGATTTTTAAGGTGCCGCGCTCCAGTGCTGTAGAAGCATACAAGTTCTCATTAATTTTACTGGCAGCGCGAGTGAGATTGGCTTTGTCGGGGCTACTGTCGATGGCACGAAATTCGTTCAGTGGCAGGTTGGGATTCTGGCTGTTAAAGTCTTCTCGAAACTGGCTGATGGAGAGATCGAAAGTAGGAGCTCCAGCCAGCAGATAAGGCGCGGTCGTTGCCGTATCTGGTGTTTGTGCATGCACCGTTGTTGTAACGGTTAATGCAGAACATAAGAGAAAAAACAGCGTACACCCTGGCTTCATTGACAGTACCTTTTGTTATGACTGGCTCCGATTAAAACGATATCTGTCGCCCTTGTCAAAAGGGTAGAATCCTGGAAAAGACAACCATCAAGGAACTTACATGACCATACAGCAATGGTTATTCTCATTTAAAGGGCGTATTGGACGCCGTGATTTCTGGATTTGGATAGGCCTGTGGTTCGCAGGCATGTTGGTGCTTTTCTCACTGGCGGGTAAAAATTTACTCGATATTCAGACCGCGGCGTTTTGCCTTGTGTGCTTGCTTTGGCCAACAGCGGCAGTAACCGTTAAGCGCTTGCATGATCGCGGGCGTTCCGGCGCATGGGCATTTCTGATGATTGTGGCGTGGATGCTGCTGGCGGGTAACTGGGCGATTTTACCTGGTGTCTGGCAATGGGCGGTGGGGCGTTTTGTCCCGACGTTGATTCTGGTGATGATGCTTATCGATCTTGGTGCGTTTGTTGGCACACAAGGCGAAAATAAATATGGTAAAGATACCGAGGATGTGAAGTATAAAGCCGACAATAAATCAAGTAATTAACCTTTAATATATCTCTTACTGCTATTTTTTTCCGGGTTTGTTATTTCCACGTTGAAAATGACAATGCCCGGAAAATCCTTCTGATCTCTTCACCTTAAGCAATATCAAAAAAAATGGTAATCCATAAGATCATTACTTGTTTGTTCTTCCCTTAACGGCGCATTATTCTTAAGTCGTAATCGACAGAGAGGCGAATATACAGAGGTGCCCTATGAAAGATGTCGTAGATAAATGCAGTACTAAAGGATGTGCGATTGATATCGGTACGGTGATTGATAACGACAACTGTACCAGTAAGTTTTCGCGCTTTTTTGCCACCCGCGAAGAAGCAGAGTCCTTTATGACTAAACTGAAAGAGCTTGCCGCCGCTGCATCCTCTGCGGATGAAGGGGCCAGCGTGGCCTATAAGATTAAGGATCTGGAGGGGCAAGTTGAGCTTGATGCGGCCTTCACCTTCTCATGCCAGGCCGAGATGATTATTTTTGAGTTATCACTGCGTTCGTTAGCTTGATGGAGTTGCTTTAGAAGGAGTTAAACATGGCTTATAAACACATTGGCGTGGCAATTTCCGGGAATGAAGAAGATGCCTTACTGGTGAATAAAGCCCTGGAGCTCGCCAGACATAATGACGCTCACCTGACGTTAATTCATATTGATGATGGCTTAAGCGAGTTGTATCCGGGTATCTACTTCCCTGCAACAGAGGATATTCTTCAATTGTTGAAGAATAAGTCGGATAACAAGCTGTATAAACTGACGAAAAATATTCAATGGCCGAAGACAAAACTGCGTATTGAACGTGGGGAAATGCCGGAAACACTGCTGGATATTATGCAACAAGAGCAGTGCGACCTCCTTGTCTGTGGTCATCACCACTCATTTATCAACCGTTTGATGCCGGCATACCGCGGGATGATCAATAAGTTGAAAGCGGATCTGCTCATCGTGCCGTTTATCGATAAGTAACCGCTTACCAGTAATGCTCCGCTGTCATATGGCCCGGTCGACGACGTAAATGTTTCGTCATCTGCCGGGTTTCTTTTAGCAACTGTTGCGTATCGCGAACCATCTGTGGATTGCCGCACAGCATCACATGGCTGGTTTCTTTATCCATCGGCAAGCCCACCGCACTTTCCAGTTCACCACTTTCAATTAACGCCGGTATTCGCCCGGTGAGCGAACCCGCCGCCGTTTCCCGACTGACCACCGTCTGAATGCGCAGTTTCCCTTCGTAGCGTTTTTCCAGTTCTTGCATCAGTGGCAAATAGCTTAAGTCGGCGGCATAACGTGCGGCGTGAACCAGAACCAGACTTTTGAAGCGATCTAAATCTTTGCCCAGTTGCAGAATTGATAAATAAGGGCCAATCGCTGTACCGGTTGCCAGCATCCACAGTGTTTCGCAGTCAGGGACCTCATCCAGCACAAAGAAGCCAGCTGCTTCGCTAACCACCTGTACTTCATCGCCCGGTTTCAGTGCCGCTAATCGTGGGCTTAATTTTCCATCGGGCACGGTCACCAGGTAAAACTCCAGATCGGGATTATCAGGAGAGTTAACGTAGGAATAGGCACGCTGGACGCGTTCGCCGTCAATTTCAAGGCCTAGTTTGGTAAATTGCCCGGCAGTAAATGGAAGCACGGGAGCGTGAACGGTGAGACTAAACAGGGCGTCGGTCCAGTTCTGCACTTTAGTGACTTTGCCTGTTACCCAATCAGCCATGTTTTTCTCCTGTTTTGATTGACTTGCCTTATCTTCGTTCTCCGAACAAAAAAATTCCAGTCCCGAAGGACTGGAAGGCTCAATCGATCAAATCACTCAGAGAATGTGCACCTGCATTTCCGGGTCTTTACGATCCAGATAGTGGATGGACTGAATGCGGCGAATGGTGCGTGACTTGCCGCGGATCAGCAGTGTTTCGGTGGTGGCGATATTGCCTTTGCGGCTAATACCTTCCAGCAGATCACCTTTGGTGATGCCAGTGGCAGAAAAGATGACGTTGTCGCTGCGCGCCATATCGCCCAGACGCAACACTTTACCCGCTTCGATACCCATCGCTTTGCAGCGCACCAGCTCCTGCTCACCAATGCGGCGATTTTCTTCGTTGTCGCCTTTGACGTCATGACGTGCCAGCAGACGACCATTCATGTCGCCATCTAATGCGCGGATCACCGCCGCAGAAACCACGCCTTCCGGCGCGCCACCAATGCCATACAGCACGTCAACTTCGCTGTCTGGCATACAGGTGAGAATCGAGGCCGCAACGTCACCATCCGGAATGGCAAACACGCGCACGCCGAGTTGCTGCATTTCTGCGATAACGGCATCGTGGCGTGGTTTAGCCAGAATCGTTACCGTCAGTTCGCTCAACGGTTTGCCGAGCGCCGCCGCAACATTGCGCAGGTTATCTGCCAGTGGCAGATTCAGGTCAATGGTGCCTTTGGCTCCCGGTCCGACGATCAGCTTCTCCATATACATATCCGGCGCGTTGAGGAAGCAGCCTTTATCGCCTACTGCCAGCACCGCCAGCGCGTTAGCCTGGCCCATCGCCGTCATGCGCGTGCCTTCAATCGGATCAACAGCAATATCTACCGCATCGCCGCGACCGGTACCGACTTTTTCACCAATGTAGAGCATCGGCGCTTCGTCGATTTCACCTTCACCAATGACGATGGTACCGTCAATGTTGACCTGGTTGAGCATAATGCGCATGGCGTTAACCGCTGCGCCGTCCGCGGTGTTTTTATCGCCGCGTCCTAACCATTTGTAGCCAGCCAGCGCCGCAGATTCGGTGACGCGGGAAAATTCGATGGCAAGTTCTCGTCTCATAGCAAACTCTAAGCAGTAAGGAATGGCGCGAAGTGTAGCACAGGGGAAGGGCAGGATTATTGATGTGTGCGGGGGTTGCCCCCGCACGATTTCAGAGTCTACGACATGCCGGATGCGGCGTGAACGCCTTATCCGGCCTACACAAAATGGCATCGGCTCGTAGGCCTGATAAGACGCGTAAGCGTCGCATCAGGCGATCAGTATCAGGCAATTGGTTCAGATGCCTGATATTACTCGTCGTGTTCTTCCCACGCCATCGCGCGTTTGACCGCTTTTTTCCAGCCAGCGTAACGGTAATTACGCTCGGTGGTTTCAATGCCAGGACGGAACTCGCGCTCAATCACCGCTTTCTCTTGCAGCTCGTCGAGGTTCTGCCAGAAGCCTACCGCCAGACCAGCAAGATAGGCCGCACCCAATGCGGTGACTTCGCGCACTTCCGGGCGCTCAACGCGCGTGCCGAGAATATCGGACTGGAACTGCATCAGGAAATTGTTCGCCACTGCGCCGCCATCCACGCGCAGGGCGTGTAGACGAATACCAGAATCGGCCTGCATCGCTTCCAGCACGTCACGCGTCTGATAAGCAATAGACTCCAGCGTCGCGCGTATAATGTGGTTAGCGTTCACTCCACGAGTCAGACCGAAAATCGCCCCGCGCGCATACGGATCCCAGTACGGCGCACCCAGCCCGGTAAAGGCCGGAACCACATACACACCGTTGGTGTTTTGCACTTTGGTGGCGAAATATTCGGAATCGTAGGCGTCGTTAATCAACTTCATCTCATCACGCAGCCACTGAATGGATGCGCCCGCCATAAACACCGCACCTTCCAGCGCATAGTTTACTTCGCCAGTTGGGCCACAGGCGATGGTGGTCAGCAGGCCGTTTTCTGATTTCACCGCTTTCTCGCCGGTGTTCATCAGCATAAAGCAGCCAGTGCCATAGGTGTTCTTCGCCATCCCTTCTTTCACGCACAACTGACCGAACAGCGCCGCCTGCTGGTCACCGGCGATCCCGGAGATTGGAATACGCGTGCCGCCTTTACCACCAATGTTAGTCTGACCGTACACTTCGGAAGAACGACGCACTTCTGGCAGCATCTCGCGCGGAATATCCAGCACCTCCAGCATTTTGTCGTCCCAGTCCAGGGTATGGATGTTGAACAACATGGTACGAGAGGCGTTGGTGTAATCGGTGACGTGGACACGGCCCTGAGTCATTTTCCAGATAAGCCAGGTATCAACGGTGCCAAACAGCAGTTCGCCGCGCTTAGCACGCTCGCGAGAGCCTTCCACATGGTCGAGGATCCACTTCACTTTGGTGCCAGAGAAGTACGGGTCAATCACCAGACCGGTATTGCTTCGAATGTATTCTTCCATGCCATCGCGCTTGAGATGCTCGCAGATCTCGGCGGTACGACGACACTGCCAGACAATAGCGTTATAGATAGGCTTGCCGGTTTCTTTTTCCCAGACAATAGTGGTTTCACGCTGATTCGTAATACCGATAGCTGCAATTTGATCGGAACTGATATCGGCTTTCGCCAGCACTTCTACCAGCGTGGAGCTTTGGGTGGCCCAGATTTCCATTGGGTCGTGTTCTACCCAGCCTGGTTTTGGGTAGATTTGCTCAAATTCGCGCTGTGACACGCTAATGATATTGGCATCGTGATCCATTACGACCGCGCGGGAGCTGGTGGTGCCCTGGTCGAGCGCAACGATATATTTTTTTTCAGTCATGTTTAATTGTCCCGTAGTCATATTACAGCGAAGCTTTTTGTTCTGAAGGAGTTGTGGTCTCCTTTTCTTCCACAACACAGATATCGCAAGGCAAATGGCGACCAATCAGTTTGCGATAGGCAAATGCACCTACAATCGCGCCAACGATAGGGCCAAAAAGCGGCACCAGGAAGTAAGGAATGTCTCTGCCGCCGGTAAAGGCGACATTGCCCCAGCCCGCCAGCCAGGCAAAGACTTTCGGACCGAAGTCACGCGCTGGGTTCATGGCAAAGCCCGTCAATGGGCCCATAGATGCGCCAATGACCGCAATCAGTAGACCAATCAGCAAGGGAGCCAAAGGGCCGCGTGGTACACCGTTGCCATCGTCCGTTAACGCCAGGATCAGCCCCATCAGAATAGCGGTAATCACCATCTCAACTGCGAAAGCCTGCACAAAATTGATATGAGGATTCGGGTAAGTAGAGAAAGTGCCAGCCAGATCAACACTTTCAACGCTGCCGCGAACAATGTGATGAGTCTGTTCGAAGTCGAAAAATAAATTGTAGTAAAGCCCGTAAACTAAAGCCGCAGCGCAGAAAGCGCCGGCAACTTGTGAAACGATAAAAGGAATAACTTTGCGCTTGTCGAAACAGGCAAACAGCCACAATGCAATGGTAACAGCGGGGTTAAGATGCGCGCCGGAAACCCCTGCGGTCAGGTAGATGGCCATTGCCACCCCCAGTCCCCAAATGACACTGATTTCCCACTGACCAAAAGACGCACCAGCGACTTTTAGTGCTGCAACGCAACCCACACCGAAAAAAATCAACAACCCGGTACCGAGGAATTCAGCAATGCACTGGCCTTTCAAGGTTGATGTTTGACTCATAATCGGATCCTGAAGAGTTAATGTTTGTTGTATGCGTGAAAGTCACGGACCTCCACGATGCTTGTAGGCATGCTGTAAACTTATCGTTAACGAGCAAAAACGAGAAATATCGAACTTAAAATGTGTGTGCTTCGTCATAAAATGAGCGTTATCGCGCCATTTATTCCATCTGATTGTACATGATGCATGTTTGTTAGATCATTCGCGCAACAAATTTATTAACATTTTCGATTTGCGTGGATTATGTCTCCAGGAGAAGGATGAAAAGTGTGGCAAACCGTAATCTGCAAGGCGTGCCGCTGGACAGCGATGGCGCGGCTTCATACAATCGGAGCTAACTAAAGTGCGCTCGTATTTATTAAGGCGTCACCGGTAATCGGGACGAGGATTTTTATCCATCAACGCCTTGCAATTCAGGAGAGGTATGACAATGTCATTAGAAGTGTTTGAGAAACTGGAAGCAAAAGTACAGCAGGCGATTGATACCATCACTCTGTTGCAGATGGAAATCGAAGAGCTGAAAGAAAAAAACAACTCACTGTCGCAGGAAGTTCAAAATGCCCAGCATCAGCGCGAAGAGCTGGAGCGTGAGAACAACCATCTGAAAGAACAGCAGAACGGCTGGCAGGAACGTCTGCAGGCCCTGCTGGGTCGCATGGAAGAGGTTTAATCTCTTCCACGCAGAGGCGCCGCAAGGCGCCTTATTTTTTACTTCACTGCATTTTTAGCGGAAAGCATAATCTCCATCGCCTGTTGGCGATATTTATCTGCCGTATCTGGCGCCATTAATGCAATGATCCCCACAGCCCTGGGGGTGTCTTCAAGATAAACACTGATGGTTCTTTTCTGCTGACCATCAAAATTTATCAACACATCCTGATACTTACAGGTGAAATGTTTGGCATTACAATCATGAAACTGGAAGGCTTCCTCATTGTATTGATCCTTGAGATTGTCTCGCTGCTTCTTCTTTAACGCTTCCAGCGGGTCATCGGCGCTACGTCCTGCGGGCAGGCGGAAAGCAGAAATGAAGACGCTATTATCCTCACTTCTTATATCAATGGTTTTATTAGTACTAATGGAAACCG
This sequence comes from Escherichia sp. MOD1-EC4550, assembly GCF_963876935.1. Lineage (NCBI taxonomy): Bacteria > Pseudomonadati > Pseudomonadota > Gammaproteobacteria > Enterobacterales > Enterobacteriaceae > Escherichia > Escherichia sp. MOD1-EC4550. The sequence continues at coordinate 58,350 of NZ_CAWNSE010000018.1, read as the reverse complement.
TATTCCAGTGTCGGTTCGGGATAGTCACGGTTATCGCAGCATTCTCAAAGGTATATTGCCACGGGGTAAACATACGAAACGTATTGCCGACTTTGGATAAAAGCAGGATTCCCAATACCCAACAGCACCCGCGAGTAAAACTGGCGAAGTTACGTTTTTTTTTAATAAATGCGCACAGAATACCTGACACAAGCACGGGAAGTAACAACGGCCCCAGAAATACTGAACCGATATACTCGCCAACCATGCCAGGATCTCCAGACAGTAGGTTGCTGTGCTGAAGATGACTAAGAAAAGTAGTTATTATCCATAGTATTAATAAGATAACGTATCTCATATCAATCCCTTATTATATAATACGTTCGCTACTAACGATGATTCATATCCCTATTCCCAGAATAGTTAATTTACCATATAGCATTAATTTTTAATGCTGCATATTTTTATGAAATGATTTATCGATAATTAATTTATATTGTCAGATGTGAACTATTGATATTTAAAATGAATTAAATAAAAACAAACGATAGTCTTTATGAATATTTTGCATATAAAAAAGGGGAATTTAATTCCCCTTTTAACGCATGGCAGGTACTTATTCAATATCCAGCGGATCTTCTGAAAGAATAATTCCGGTATTGTCGGCATAAAGATGGTCACCGGAGAAGAAGGTGACGCCGCCAAAATTAACGCGGACATCGCTTTCGCCAATGCCTTCGCCAGCGGCACCGACTGGAATTGCTGCCATCGCCTGGATGCCGATATCCAGCTCTTCCAGGTCATCTACCTGACGCACCGCGCCGTAAATGACCAGGCCTTCCCATTCATTTTGTACTGCCAGACGCGCCAGCTCAGCATCGACCAGTGCGCGACGAACAGAACCACCGCCATCAACGACGAGAACACGACCACGGCCATTCTGTTCGAGCAGATCGTACAGCAACCCGTTGTCCTCGAAACATTTTACCGTGATTATTTGTCCGCCAAACGACGCCCGTCCGCCAAAGTTGGAGAACAGCGGTTCCACGACGTTAACATCTTCTTGATAGATGTCACAAAGCTCGGAAGTATCGTATTTCATAGGCTTAACATTCAGTTGCTGCGAGAATTTTCAGTATATCGCGCTATGTGGGCTGTTGGCAAAATCATCAATTGTTAATTGATATTTGTCAGTTATGCTGCCCACTGGCTTAGGAATATCCCTAAAACAAACAGCAGGTTAGTCAGTAACGCTCCCTTGACAGTGCGTTCCAGCATCGGTCGCATCGCCACCGGGTCCATTTCCCGCATCACATAACGGGCTTGCTTCACCAGTAATGGTGCCGCCAGCAGGAACAGCCAGCCCCACAGGCTATGCAGTGAAAAGAGATTAAACAGCGCCAGACACACCAGAGAGCCCATCAGCAGGCAGGCATGGTAACGACGCGCGTTCACTTCACCTAAGCGCACTACCAGCGTGTTTTTGCCATTCTCGCGGTCGCTATTGATATCACGCAGGTTATTAATGTTCAGAACCGCTGTTGCCAGCAGGCCACAGGCGGTCGCCGGAAGGATCAACGCCGGAATCAACGTATGAGCCTGTAAATACCAGCTGCCCATGACGCTCAACCAGCCAAAGAAAACCAGTACGGAAATATCACCCAAACCGATATAACCATAAGGACGATTGCCCACGGTGTAGGTGATAGCGGCAATGATCGACAACCCGCCAAGAATCAGGAAACCGACAAAATCGGCCAGCGTATGGCACGCCACTGCAACCAGTGCCAGCCCGGAGAGACAGATGAGCACGACGGTAATAATGAGCGCCCGTTTCATCTCTTGCTGGGTAATGACCCCTTTTTGCATGCCGCGTAGCGGTCCGATACGGTCAGGTTTATCGCTGCCTTTTACTGCATCGCCGTAATCATTAGCGAGGTTAGAGAGAATTTGAAGCAGTCCGGCGGTAATCAGTGCCAGCAGGGCGACCAGCGGATCGAAGTGACCTTGCCACCATGCCAGCGCCGTCCCGACGATAATTGCAGCAAAGGCGAGGGGGAGGGTTTTAGGTCGTAAACTTTCCAGCCACGCCTGAGTTCGGCTAATTTGTTGTTCAGTCATAATACGCGCCAATAAAAATGGGGCCTTTCAGCCCCATCAAACAATGATGAAAATGATTGAACGCGATTATAGGATAAAACGGCTCAGATCTTCATCTGCCACCAACGCATCCAGATGTTTGCTCACATAATCTGCGTCAATAGTGATGGTTTGACCGCTTAAATCGCTGGCGTCGTAGGAAATCTCTTCCATTAAACGCTCCAGAACAGTATGTAAACGACGAGCACCGATGTTTTCGGTAGATTCGTTCACCTGCCATGCTGCTTCCGCGATCCGCTTAATACCGGAGTCGGTGAACTCGATATTTACGCCTTCAGTCGCCATCAGTGCTTTGTACTGCACGGTGATAGAGGCATTCGGTTCGGTCAGAATACGCTCGAAGTCGCTGGTGGTCAGTGCCTGCAGTTCAACTCGGATTGGCAGACGACCTTGCAGTTCCGGGATCAGGTCAGACGGTTTCGCAATCTGGAACGCGCCAGAAGCGATAAACAGAATGTGGTCAGTTTTGACCATCCCGTGTTTGGTGGAAACGGTGCAACCTTCTACCAGCGGCAGCAGGTCACGCTGAACACCTTCACGAGAAACATCCGGACCGGAAGACTCGCCGCGCTTACAGATTTTGTCGATTTCGTCGATAAACACGATCCCGTGCTGCTCAACAGCGTCGATAGCGTCTTGCTTCAGCTCTTCCGGATTCACCAGTTTCGCCGCTTCTTCTTCAATCAGCAGCTTCATGGCGTCTTTGATTTTCAGCTTACGCGCTTTTTGTTTCTGACCACCCAGGTTCTGGAACATGGACTGCAGCTGGCTGGTCATCTCTTCCATTCCCGGAGGCGCCATAATTTCAACGCCCATCGGTGCTGCGGCAAGATCGATCTCGATTTCTTTGTCATCGAGCTGGCCTTCACGCAGTTTTTTGCGGAATGCCTGACGAGCAGCGGACGGTTCCTGCTGTTGTTCGGTCTGTCCCCAGTTGTTTTTAGCCGGTGGGATCAGCACGTCGAGAATACGTTCTTCTGCCAGTTCTTCAGCGCGATAACGGTTTTTCTCAATAGCCTGGACGCGTACCATTTTCACGGCGGCATCGGTCAGATCGCGGATAATAGAATCCACTTCCTTACCTACATAGCCCACTTCGGTGAATTTGGTCGCTTCAACTTTAATGAACGGCGCATTCGCCAGCTTAGCCAGACGACGAGCGATTTCAGTTTTACCGACACCGGTCGGGCCGATCATCAGGATATTTTTCGGGGTCACTTCATGGCGCAGCTCTTCGTTAAGCTGCATGCGACGCCAGCGGTTACGCAGTGCAATCGCCACGGAACGCTTGGCGTTATCCTGGCCGATGATGTGTTTATCCAGTTCGCTGACGATTTCGCGTGGGGTCATTTCAGACATGGGAGATCCTTACGCTTTGTAGCTTAATTCTTCGATGGTGTGGAAATGGTTGGTATAGATGCAAATGTCGCCTGCAATATCCAACGCCTTTTCAGCAATTTCACGGGCGCTTAGTTCAGTGTTTTCTAACAGCGCGCGCGCCGCAGCCTGGGCGTAAGGGCCGCCGGAGCCGATAGCAATAAGATCGTTTTCTGGCTGCACCACGTCACCGTTACCGGTGATGATCAGTGAAGCGGTTTCATCCGCGACTGCCAGCAGTGCTTCAAGTTTGCGTAACATGCGATCGGTACGCCAGTCTTTTGCCAGCTCAACGGCGGCTTTGACCAGATGGCCCTGATGCATTTCCAGTTTACGTTCAAACAGTTCGAACAGCGTAAAAGCATCCGCAGTACCGCCCGCAAAGCCCGCGATGACTTTGTCGTTGTACAGACGGCGGACCTTTTTCACGTTACCTTTCATTACGGTATTGCCCAACGTGGCCTGACCATCACCAGCGATGACCACATGGCCGTTACGGCGTACGCTTACTATAGTTGTCACGAGCTGACCCCTTGGTTACGAATACAGAGTACAAACCCCGTACAAAAGTACGGGGCATAATGCAATTATAGATGGGGGGGATTTTGAGGGTTTCAACCCCCGGTAGCGAGTCGAATACAGTTTGTATGACCCGCCATCTTCAGGCGATTCAGGGTGCCGTCGGCATTTTCTTTCCCTTTAATCGGGCCAATCACCACACGATTCCAGCCATTGTTGGTGGTAATTTTCGAGTCAAAGCCTTCGAACGCCAGCTGAGCTCGTACCGTCTCTGCCTGTTCCGCGCCTCGGAACGAACCGCACTGTACCATCCAGCGCCGCTCGTCTTTTTTCTCCGCCGTCGGTTTTGGCGCGTCAGCGGCCCGGCTAACAGGCGCGACTTGCTGTGACTTCGGCTGCGCCGCGGCAGTGTGTGCTGGCGTTTGCAGGAGATCCTGGTACGGCTGCTGAGCCGCCTGGCGAGTCTGCTGCGTCTGGCGCGGTGGTTGCTGCGCTTGCGCGGTACGCGGTTGTTGATATGCCTGCTCAGCCTGACGCTGCTGCTGTTGAGCCGCCTGAATCTGACGCTGTTGTGCCTGACGTTGAAGCGTTTGCTGACGCTGTTCCGGCGTCTGTTCATTCCATGGGACTTCAACCAGTTGCGTTGGTTGCTGGCGCATATCAGCCTGCATTTGTTCAAGAAGCTGACGTTGTTCTGGTGTCAGTTGTTCCGGCGTTTTCACTTCACCACCGGCAGAAGGTTCTGTTGGTGCACGCACACCCGGCTGGCGACTTTCCAGCTCTTTAATGTAGCGCCAGCGTTCTTCTGGTTTCGGTGGTAATCCGTTTCCGGTCACTTTCTGGCTTTGCAGCGTCTCGGACTCTTCTTTCTTGTGATGCGTAATGAAGTACAGACCACCGATAAAGGTCACAAGAACGGCGGCAGCAATAGCGACCATTGCGGGAGAAACCGCAGGCAGATTTCGTTGCTTTTTCCGTGAGGTGCTTTTTTTTCGCCGCGAAGGTGCCGGTTGGCTGCGGCGTACATAATCTCGTTGTGCCACTATCGTTTCGCTGTATTTATTCGTTCGTCAGCCCGCCATGTTACTTAAGCGGCGGGCCTTTGACCAGTCACGGCAGTCTTAAAGGTTTACTTTAAGGTAACGCGCGCGTTGATCCCCGGATGATAAGTTCGCAGTCCATTAAACGAGAGCCACTGCCAACGTGTTGCCCCTGCATTTGATCAAGCAATAACAGCATAGCTTCCCGACCGATTTCGTAACGCGGCTGCGCGATGGTTGTCAGCGGCGGATCACAAAATTGCGTCAGGTCGATGTTATCAAAACCGATTATGGACAGATCATCCGGGACTTTCAGCCCCTGGCGTTTTGCCTGAGAAAGTGCGCCGAGCGCCATTACATCGCTATGGCAGAAGACAGCAGTAGGCGGTTGCGGAAGAGCAAGCAGCTGTTGCATCGCGTTGCTTCCGGCTTCAAAGGAGAAGTCGCCCCGGGCGATGTATTGCGGATCAACCATAATGCCGCAGCGACGCAGCGCCTGAACGTAGCCTTGCAGGCGGTAGTGACACAGCGGCATCTCTTCGGGACCGGCTATACAGCCAATCCGTTTATGACCTTGCTCATATAAATAATTTACTGCATCAAATGCGGCGGTCAGATTGTCGATATGAACTGTAGGCAGCTCCAGTTCCGGTGCAAATTCGTTCGCCATCACCATCGGCGGCAGATTACGCTGTTCCTCAATGCTGGCATCAAACGGCAGCCTTGAACCCAGCAGCAACATGCCATCAATTTGCTTGGTGATGATCAAATCGATAAAGGTTTTTTCCTGCTGATTTTGATGCGCACAGTCGCCAATCAGCACCAGATATCCGTGATTTGCCGCCGTAACTTCGATACCGCGAATAATTTCGCTAAAGAAGGGATCGCAGATATCCGGGACAATCACCAGAATGGTACGGGATTCATTACGCTTGACGTTGCGCCCCATAGGCTGCGGTAAATAACCCACTTCCCGGGCCGCTTTTTCAACCCGATTACGGGTGGCCTGGGAGACTTTATCGGGATTCATTAATGCTCGGGAGACGGTCGCTGTAGAGACTTTTGCCTTGAGGGCAACGTCTTTCATGGTCGCGGCAGTTTCCTGCTTCTTCGCTTTCACACTCACTCCTCGCCCGGCACGGCAGGCGTACTACTTCCATGTTTACTTCACATCGGCAACATTTTTAGCAGATAGCGCGTGAAAACGGTTACAGAATTTTCATGAAAAGTGTGATGAATATTGAATTTTTCGATCCGCCTCGCATCGTGAGCGGTTTAACCCTCAATCGGATCAACATCCAGCACCCATTTCACTTTACGGGAATCCGGTATTGTATTGATGAGCGCCAGCGTACCATTGATGATGTGCTGTAAGCGCACGCGGGAAGGGTGCTGCAACAAAATTTGCCAGCGCCAGCGACCGCCACGTTTCGGAGCCAGCGCCGGAACTGGGCCGAGAACCCAGAGTTTGTCGTCCGCCAGTGGGCTGGAGAGGATGAGATTACGCAGTTGTTGCAGGAACAATGGCGCGTGCTGATTGTTATGATCTTCCGCACGCACAATCACATGGCTGGTCCACGGCGGCAGTTGCATCATGCGTCGTTCAGCCAGCGCCTGTTCGGCAAAAGCGTCGTAGCCTTTATAGAGCAACGTTTGCAACAGCGGATGTTCAGGATGGTGCGTTTGCAGCACCACTTCACCCTGTTTACCCGCACGCCCGGCACGACCGGCGACCTGGGTGTAAAGCTGGGCGAAACGCTCTGCCGAGCGAAAATCGGCAGAAAACAGCGCGCCGTCTACGTCCAGTAATGCCACCAGCGTCACATCCGGAAAGTGGTGACCTTTCGCCAGCATTTGCGTGCCGATCAAAATCCTCGCACCGCCGCGATGTACTTCCGCCAGTTGTTGTTCAAGCGCCCCTTTGCGGCTGGTGGTATCGCGGTCGATACGAGAAATGGGCACACCAGGGAACATTGGCGCGAGCGTCTGTTCAAGCTGTTCGGTGCCCAGCCCCACGGGTACCAGGTGCGTGGAGCCGCAGGAAGGGCACTGGCGCGGTACCGGACGCTGACTGTCACAGTGGTGACAGCGCAGATGCTGTTGCGCCTGATGTAGCGTGTAGTAGTGATCGCAACGCGGGCATTCGGCTATCCAGCCGCAGTCATGGCACAGCAGGGCAGGTGCAAAACCCCGGCGGTTAAGGAAGAGGATAACCTGATTGTCGGCCTGTAAATGTTGGCGCATTCGGGTGATCAATGCCGGAGCCAGCCCCGCCTGCACCTTCTGACCTTTTAAATCCAGCACATGTTGAATTGCGGGGCGCGCATTGCCTGCCCGACGGGTCAGGCGCAGCAGGCGGTATTTTTTCTGCTGCACGTTGCACAACGTTTCCAGCGCGGGCGTTGCGGAACCAAGAATAATCGGGATTTGCTCGCTGTGCGCACGGTACACCGCCAGGTCGCGGGCATGGTAGCGCCAGCCTTCCTGCTGTTTATAGGAACTGTCGTGCTCTTCATCAATGACAATCACACCGAGATTTTTAAACGGCGTAAACAGTGCGGAGCGAGTGCCGATCACAATCGCCGCCTCTCCATTTTTCGCTTTCAGCCACGCTAAAAGGCGCTCACTGTCGTTCAGGCCGGAATGCAGAACTTCTACGGGCGCATTAAAACGTTCACGAAAACGGGCGATAGTTTGCGGCGTCAGGCCGATTTCCGGCACCATCACCAGCGCCTGTTTGCCCTGAGCGAGCACGTTTTCCAGCACGCTTAAATAGACTTCCGTTTTACCGGAACCGGTAACACCCGCCAGCAGCCAGGCAGAGAAGGTATCCGCTGCGCTATGGATGGCGCCAACGGCGGTGGCCTGTTCAGTATTCAATCGCAACCGCTCGCCAGAAACGGCATAGTTCGTGCGCCAGTCGCTAAACTCTGGCGTTTCACTTGCTAAATCACACAGACCTTTTTTGCGCAGCGCCTGCAACGCGGCATCATTAAATTCGAGCGTGGCAACCTGATCACGCCAGATTTTGCCTTGCCGTAACGCTGCCAGCGCCTGTTGTTGCTTGGGTGAGCGTTTCAGGCTGTTCAGATCCACTGCCTGACCTTGTTCAGTGGCAAACCAATACCACATCGGCGCGTTCGCCGCAGGCCGCCCCTGGCGCAGTAAAATCGGCAAGGCATGAAACAGCACATCGCCAATCGGATGATGATAGTAATCCGCGGCCCATAGCAGTAATCGCCAGACGGAGTGAGTAAATACCGGCTCAACGTCCAGCACTTCTACTACCGCTTTCAGCTCGTTAAGCGGCAGCTCGCTGATGTCGCTAACTGACACCACAACCCCGATACGCTCCTGCTGTTTGCCAAACGGCACGCGCACGCGACACCCGGCTTTAACCGTCATGCCTTCTGGCAGCAGATAGTCAAAGGTACGAGGAAGCGGAACGGGCAAGGCAACGTGGGCAACGGGCATAGCATCATCCTGACTTGAAATTCGGTGGGTTAGTATACACATTGCCGTAGAAGAGTGCGGATCAGTTTGCATACGCTGGTTAATTTCTGTATGATTTCGCGCCTTCGTACGAAATGATCGTATTGAAGCTATACTTTTAACATCGCGTGGTGTCTGGCGTTAGGGCTGGAAGAGCGACGCGGCCTTAAACCGAGGTTTTCCCATGAAAAAAGATATTCACCCGAAATACGAAGAAATTACTGCTAGCTGCTCTTGCGGTAACGTAATGAAAATCCGCTCCACCGTTGGTCATGATCTGAACCTCGACGTGTGCAGCAAGTGCCACCCGTTCTTCACTGGCAAACAGCGTGATGTTGCTACCGGTGGCCGTGTTGACCGCTTCAACAAGCGTTTCAACATCCCGGGCAGCAAATAAGACCGGATTTCCGAAAAAAGCGCCGCACGGCGCTTTTTTTGTGTCTGAATTTTGGTCGTATTACCACGAAAACAGCGGCCATTCTTTGGCGACTGTGGTGAGTTGTGGCGCATCGAAAACGGCTTGTGGCGAGACCACCGTTTCCTCAAGCGGAATATTTTTCCCGTAACGTTCTTTGAGCTTCGCCTGAACCAGCGGGTTGCTGAGATCGAACTCTTTCAGTTTTTGCTGTTCACCCACGCGCATTCCCAGTGCGTTCTGGTAAACCTTCCACACTACTTCCGAACAGTACTGGCGATTGTCACTCCACGAGAAGCTGAAATCGTACGGTTTGCCGAGATAACGTTTTGCCGTTTGCGCCAGTTTTTGCTGTTGTTCAACGCTCAGTCCGCCTTCAACGCGGCGAACAACGTATTTGCCCTTTTCACCATGGGCGATCCACTGCTTGAGCGGGGTGTATTTCACCGGGCCGACCGCTTCAAAAACGTAGGGCTTTTTGTTACGCATCACCAGCATACCGGTGTGGCTGTAATCGGAATGGGTCGCCAGTTGGATTGCTTTACTTTGCGATGAGCGAGAGATCTGAAAGATGATGTCGCCAGTTTCCGGCTGCCAGGCAAGGGCAGGCACAGAAACCAGCATGCTGAGGATCAGTAGCCTGTATTTCATAGTTAAACGTCCATGTATGAAAAAAGCGGCTGGTTAACTCCGCGCCGCTCTTTTCCGCTTTAGTATTCCCACGTTTCCGGGTTAATCCCCATCTCACGCATGATCTCTTTTGCCGCTTCCGGGATTTCGTCGCTGCGCTCTTTACGCAGGTCGGCATCATCCGGCAGAGGTTGCCCGGTAAAGGCATGCAGAAACGCTTCGCACAGCAGCTCGCTGTTGGTAGCGTGACGCAGGTTGTTCACCTGACGACGCGTGCGTTCATCGGTGAGGATTTTTAACACCTTAAGAGGAATGGAAACCGTAATCTTTTTGACTTGTTCACTCTTCTTGCCGTGCTCAGCGTATGGGCTGATATATTCGCCGCTCCATTCAGCCATGAGATACTTAATCCTCTTCGTCAATAAATTGAGACCAGACCACACAATTTATGTGGGTACTGACCGTAAACCCGCATAGTTTACCGTACAGGCGTTACCGTGACATCGTGTAATGCACCTGTCGGCGTGATAATGCATATAATTTTAACGGCTATTTGGGATTTGCTCAATCTATACGCAAAGAAGTTTAGATGTCCAGATGTATTGACGTCCATTAACACAATGTTTACTCTGGTGCCTGACATTTCACCGACCAAGCCCAGGGAACTTCATCACATGACGCGTAAACAGGCCACCATTGCAGTGCGTAGCGGGTTAAATGACGACGAACAGTATGGTTGCGTTGTCCCTCCCATCCATCTTTCCAGCACCTATAACTTTACCGGATTTAATGAACCGCGCGCGCATGATTACTCGCGTCGCGGCAACCCAACGCGCGATGTGGTTCAGCGTGCGCTGGCAGAACTGGAAGGCGGTGCGGGTGCAGTACTTACTAATACCGGCATGTCCGCGATTCACCTAGTAACGACCGTCTTTTTGAAACCTGGCGATTTGCTGGTTGCGCCGCACGACTGCTACGGCGGCAGCTATCGCCTATTCGACAGCCTGGCGAAACGCGGCTGTTATCGCGTGCTGTTTGTTGATCAAGGAGATGAGCAGGCATTGCAGGCTGCACTGGCAGAAAAACCCAAACTGGTACTGGTAGAAAGCCCAAGTAATCCATTGTTACGCGTCGTGGATATTGCGAAAATCTGCCATCTGGCAAGGGAAGTCGGGGCGGTGAGCGTGGTGGATAACACCTTCTTAAGCCCGGCATTACAAAATCCACTGGCATTAGGTGCCGATCTGGTGTTGCATTCATGCACGAAATATCTGAACGGTCACTCAGATGTAGTGGCTGGCGTGGTGATTGCTAAAGACCCGGACGTTGTCACCGAACTGGCCTGGTGGGCAAACAATATTGGCGTGACGGGCGGCGCGTTTGACAGCTATCTGCTGCTACGCGGTTTGCGAACGCTGGTGCCGCGTATGGAGCTGGCGCAGCGCAACGCGCAGACGATTGTGAAATATCTGCAAACCCAGCCGTTGGTGAAAAAACTGTATCACCCGTCGCTGCCGGAAAATCAGGGGCATGAAATTGCCGCGCGCCAGCAAAAAGGCTTTGGCGCAATGTTGAGTTTTGAACTGGATGGCGATGAGCAGACGCTGCGTCGTTTCCTGGGCGGGTTGTCGTTGTTTACGCTGGCGGAATCATTAGGGGGAGTGGAAAGTTTAATCTCTCACGCCGCAACCATGACACATGCAGGCATGGCACCAGAAGCGCGTGCTGCCGCCGGGATCTCCGAGACGCTGCTGCGTATCTCCACCGGTATTGAAGATGGCGAAGATTTAATTGCCGACCTGGAAAATGGCTTCCGGGCTGCAAACAAGGGGTAAAAATGAGTGTGATTGCGCAGGCAGGGGCGAAAGGTCGTCAACTGCATAAATTTGGTGGCAGTAGTCTGGCTGATGTGAAGTGTTATTTGCGTGTCGCGGGCATTATGGCGGAGTACTCTCAGCCTGACGATATGATGGTGGTTTCCGCCGCCGGTAGCACCACTAACCAGTTGATTAACTGGTTGAAACTAAGCCAGACCGATCGTCTCTCTGCGCATCAGGTTCAACAAACGCTGCGTCGCTATCAGTGCGATCTGATTAGCGGCCTGCTACCCGCTGAAGAAGCCGATAGCCTCATTAGCGCTTTTGTCAGCGATCTGGAACGCCTGGCGGCGCTGCTCGACAGCGGTATTAACGATGCGGTGTATGCGGAAGTGGTGGGCCACGGTGAAGTGTGGTCGGCGCGCCTGATGTCTGCGGTACTTAATCAACAAGGGCTGCCAGCGGCCTGGCTTGATGCCCGCGAGTTTTTACGCGCTGAACGCGCCGCGCAGCCGCAGGTTGATGAAGGGCTTTCTTACCCGTTGCTGCAACAGCTACTGGTACAACATCCGGGCAAACGTCTGGTGGTGACCGGGTTTATCAGCCGTAACAACGCCGGTGAAACGGTGCTGCTGGGGCGTAACGGTTCCGACTATTCCGCGACACAAATCGGTGCGCTGGCGGGAGTTTCCCGCGTAACCATCTGGAGCGACGTCGCCGGGGTATATAGCGCCGACCCGCGTAAAGTGAAAGACGCCTGCCTGCTGCCGTTGCTGCGTCTGGATGAAGCCAGCGAACTGGCGCGTCTGGCGGCCCCCGTTCTTCACGCCCGTACTTTACAGCCAGTTTCTGGCAGCGAAATCGACCTGCAGCTGCGCTGTAGCTACACGCCGGATCAAGGTTCCACGCGCATTGAACGCGTGCTGGCCTCAGGTACTGGCGCGCGTATTGTCACCAGCCACGATGATGTCTGTTTGATTGAGTTTCAGGTGCCCGCCAGTCAGGATTTTAAACTGGCGCATAAAGAGATCGACCAAATCCTGAAACGTGCTCAGGTGCGCCCACTGGCAGTTGGCGTGCATAACGATCGCCAGTTGCTGCAATTTTGCTACACCTCGGAAGTGGCCGACAGTGCGCTGAAAATCCTCGACGAAGCGGGATTACCCGGCGAACTGCGCCTGCGTCAGGGGCTGGCGCTGGTGGCGATGGTTGGTGCAGGCGTCACCCGTAACCCGCTGCATTGCCACCGCTTCTGGCAGCAACTGAAAGGCCAGCCGGTCGAGTTTACCTGGCAGTCCGATGACGGCATCAGCCTGGTGGCAGTACTGCGCACCGGGCCGACCGAAAGCCTGATTCAGGGGCTGCATCAGTCCGTCTTCCGCGCAGAAAAACGCATCGGCCTGGTATTGTTCGGTAAGGGCAATATCGGTTCCCGCTGGCTGGAACTGTTCGCCCGTGAGCAGAGCACGCTCTCGGCGCGCACCGGCTTTGAATTTGTGCTGGCAGGCGTGGTGGACAGCCGCCGTAGCCTGTTGAGCTATGACGGGCTGGACGCCAGCCGCGCGCTAGCCTTCTTTAATGATGAAGCCGTCGAGCAGGATGAAGAGTCGCTATTCCTGTGGATGCGTGCCCATCCGTATGATGATTTAGTGGTGCTGGACGTTACCGCCAGTCAGCAACTGGCCGATCAATACCTCGATTTCGCCAGCCACGGTTTCCACGTCATCAGTGCCAACAAACTGGCGGGAGCGAGCGACAGCAATAAATATCGCCAGATCCACGACGCGTTCGAAAAAACCGGGCGTCACTGGCTATACAACGCCACCGTCGGCGCAGGTTTGCCGATCAACCATACCGTGCGCGATCTGATCGACAGCGGCGACACTATTTTGTCGATCAGCGGGATCTTCTCCGGCACACTCTCCTGGCTGTTCCTGCAATTCGACGGTAGCGTGCCGTTTACCGAGCTGGTGGATCAGGCGTGGCAGCAGGGCTTAACCGAGCCTGACCCGCGTGATGACCTCTCCGGCAAAGACGTGATGCGCAAGCTGGTGATTCTGGCGCGTGAAGCGGGTTACAACATCGAACCGGACCAGGTGCGTGTTGAATCACTGGTACCTACCCATTGCGAAGGTGGAAGCATCGACCATTTCTTTGAAAATGGCGATGAACTTAATGAGCAGATGGTGCAACGACTGGAAGCGGCCCGCGAAATGGGGCTGGTGTTGCGCTACGTGGCGCGTTTCGATGCCAACGGCAAAGCGCGAGTGGGCGTGGAAGCGGTGCGTGAAGACCATCCGCTGGCATCACTACTACCGTGCGATAACGTCTTTGCCATCGAAAGCCGCTGGTATCGCGACAACCCGCTGGTGATCCGCGGGCCAGGTGCAGGGCGCGACGTCACCGCCGGGGCGATTCAGTCGGATATTAACCGTCTGGCGCAGTTGTTGTAGTGATTATTGAACAAAAGCTGGCAGTTGCCAGCTTTTGTTGTCACCTCTAAACCACCTCCTGCGGAGGTGGTGATTGATTGTCATTTTGCCTTTGGTCAGTGCCCCGGTAATAAGGGGGCTTTTGTGTTGAGCGATGAATTCACAGTGTGAATGGTGAAGTTATTTATGACAATTACAAAATGGCATTAAGTAAAAATATCTAAAACATCACCTGATTTAAAATTGATAACCAATAGTAGTATAGGTTCCCCATCCTGTGTTTTTTAATTCAAATGGACCATCTCCGAAGTTAACTTTCTCCCCAGCATTCCATTGTCCACCGTTGTGAAAATAACGTAGTGTAAATGCAAATTTCCAGTGTTCATATAGCAGGGAAAGGATATGGCTTGAAGCAATAGCATTACTGGTTCGTTTATTATTGTGTGATTTGTCCGCAAGATCGGAGCCAAAATCAAAGTTAGTAAAACTATTGTATACCAATCGCCCTCCGAATAAATGGGTAAGAGGAATGCTATATTTTATTTTGAATCGATATCCGTCCCATTCATTTTCATTAGCGGCACCATAGTTTTGCCACTGATACTTGGCGTATATATTGGCAGAAAGCTTAATTGGTAGACCCGTGTCGATATCTGTACCAAGCCCCATATACCATGTACTTTGCCGGGATGACTGGTTGTCACCCATATCATAGACATAGTTGTTTGCAATGAACCATTCTTTAAAAGGGCCGAACGCAAGATTTAATCCGGTCAATTTGTCAATGGAAAACCGAGGTTCTATTTCCGTAAATAGTGGTGAGCCCTCATCCCAGATCCCAACATCATAGTGACTGCCGACGCCAAAGAATTTTGGTAGATCAACATAACCATAAAAATCAAACCAGTCTTTTCTTCCTGCTACAGTATATTCAGGGTAGAGGTCGTTAGTCAGTCTTGGGCCAAAGCGAGAGTCTGTGCGACCAATGACATTCAAGCTTTGATGTAACCAGCCTTCCTCACTTTTAATTTCCTGAGCGTTTCCAATGCAAGGTATTAATAGAATCGATAAAGCTATCCCGTGCTTTTTTATACACATAAATATATCTCATTATTTATTGTTGATTTAGAGAAAAATAATGCCATTCAGTGAATGAATGGCATTATAATTTTTTTATTATTTGCTAACGTCCACCCGCATTTCATTTACCTGTGCAGGCGTAATCTTGTGGCCTTTCTTCAAATAATCGATCACGACATCGGACATGTTATTTCCGGCGCGGACCTGAACATTTTTCCCTTCTTTGAATGCCAGAAAACCATCGCCCCCCAGTGCAAGGAAAGTCGTTGTTGCAACATGGTAAATATTCGTATCAACGATCTCTTCACCATTAATTTTAAAAGATACTATGCGCTGACCTACTGGTTTCTGCGGGGTATAGCGCATTTCTGCGCCTTTTGACATTTGCAGGATGCCATTGGTAAGCGATGCCCCGTGTTCCAGTAGGTTACGCAGATCCTTACCGCTGAGATCCATTTCAGTAAGTTCATTCTTGAAGGGGAATGTACTGGTAATGTCGCCAAAGGTAATCGTGCCTGCATTTATATCCGCACGTAAGCTGCCGGAGTTTATCAATGCAATCTGTGCAGTCGGAGCAGCGACAAGCATTGCATCGGTAAACAGGTTGCCTAGTTGCGATGACTCACCATAGGCGCGAGTTAATGCAATCGATGATTCACCTACTGGTTGGCGTACAATATCCGCCAGTTTTTTATTCCAGCCATTGATAACTTTTTGTGTCGTTGGATCGGGTATCCATTCATCGGCATAAACTGTTTTCAGCTCAAAGCTCTTCATTTTATGGGTACGAGCTGTAGGGTTGACATCAAGGACTAATTTACCAATATCGATACCGCCACTATCAGTTGAAAGGATTAAGGTGTTGCCGACTTTGATTGGTTCTGGCGTCCCGACGTGGGCATGCCCGGTAATCAGAATATCCAATCCTTTCACCTTGCTAGCGGTTTGAATATCTTTATCAAGAGCGCGTCTAACATCTGTATTGCCAATGCTGGACTGACGCGCCGGAACGCCTTCATGAACCAGCGCCACAGTGAGGTCAACCTTATCACGTAACTCGTCGATATAATGCTGCAAATACTTCACTTCATCACGTGCTTCAATCCCCTGATTCTTAAGGGTCTCGGAAGATTTATCAAAGCGGTTATTATTGTCATTATCGAGTCCCTGGAGAGAGAGCTCCGAGACCGTATCATTAAATGCAAATACGCCGTGTAGCCCAATAATACCAATCTTGATGCCATCTTTTTCCAGGATGGTGTAGGGCTTGTTCCAGAAGGGTTTCTCACTCTCTTTATGATAAACATTGCCCAATAAAACAGGAAAATTCGCTTTGCTTAATTGTCGCAGGGCATTATCCCAGCCATGGTCAAACTCATGATTACCGATTGATACTGCGTCAAAAGGCATGGTATTCATAATGTCAATTATTGCTTCGCCCTTTGTCAGACTGCTGATATAAGGGCCGGTGAAATAGTCTCCAGCATCAAAATAAAAGGTGGCTTTATTTTTCGCTTTCTCTTGTTTTACTAAAGTAGATATATTGGCAAAGCCGCCAATGTCGCGTTTTCCGTCTGCGATATACGGCACTTTATAAGAATCCACATGAGCGTGAAGATCATTTGTATAAATAATCGTGACATCCTGCGCCATGACTGAGACCGAAAAAATAGTCAGCAATGTTGCGGAAAGTAAAGTACGCTGCACTGTTTTCATTCGCATTCCTTGTTAAATAAATAGACTGATAAATGATATTTTATTTGGCGACGTCCATGACTCGTTTAGTTAAGTCTGGGGTGACAGGTTTATGATTTTTGAAATAATCGATGATAGATTCCGCCGAGGTTGTTCCCGGTATCGTCTTCACATTTTTTCCATTCAAAAATGCTTCAAAACCGTCACCACCACTGGCACAAAAGGAGTGCGTGGCAATACGATATGTTTGATTATCTTCCACGGGTTTGCCGTTAATGGTGAAAGAGATTAACCGTTGGTTGAGTGGTTTTTTGCTGTCATAGACAACCGCAACGCTTTTTGAAACCTGTAACACACCGTTAGTTAGATTGGTTGCATGCGTCATCAATGATTTGAGATCGCGGCCCGTCAAATCCATCTCGATGAGGTCATTATTAAAGGGGAATGTGCTAATAACATCTCCCAGTGTGATATCACCTTTAGGAAAATCAGCTCGCATCCCACCGCTATTTTGAAATCCGGCAATGGCATCAGGTGTTTTTTCCATCATTGCATCTAGAATAAGGTTACCGGTAGAAGAAGAACTGCCATACTCACGTGTTAAAACTACGGGAGAATGGCCGACAACTTCCTGTGTTATTTTGTTAAGCTTTACGCTCCATTTATCGATAGTATTTTGAACGATGGTGTCAGGTTTAAATTGATCTGCAAAGATGGTGATTAACTCACCATTATAACTATCAATTTTCTTTGTTTTCGGATTGTAATCAAGCACAAGTTTTCCGATGTCGGTGCCGTATGCATCGGTAGATACAATTAATGTGTTATTAACTTTTATTGGTTGCGGTGTTCCGACATGTGCGTGACCGGTAATTAAGACATCAACACCATTCACTTTTTTAGCTGTCTCAATATCTGCCTGTAGTAGCCGCTCCACATCTTTACTACCAAAGCTTGATTGACGCGCCGGAACACCTTCGTGAATTAGCAAAACGGTAATGTCGACTTTACCTTTTAATTCTGCAAGTGCTTTATTTAAATATTTAATTTCGTCTCTGGCTTCTACGCCTTCACGTGCTTTTGCCGCGACTGTATCATAGAAAGCGAATGCACCATGCAATCCAATCACACCAATCTTTAAACCATCTTTTTCGATAATGGTCCACGGATGATCCCAAACTGGTTTATTTGTATCGGTGTAGTAAATATTTCCCAGCAGAATGGGGAATTTTGCTTTTGATAACTGAGATACCATATTGGGCACGCCGTGATCGAACTCGTGATTACCAACGGACACCGCATCAAAGGGCATGGTGTTCATGATATCAATAATAGCTTCACCTTTGGTCAGGGTACTGATATACGGACCGGTAAAATAGTCGCCTGCATCAAAGAAAAAGACATCTTTGTTTTTTTTCTTCGCTTCATTAACGATGCCTGCAATATTAGCCATACCACCTACAAGTCTGTTCTTATCAACAGCGGGAATTTTTGCCGGATTGACATGTGCGTGAATATCATTCGTATAATAAATAGTAACGTCCTGAGCTAGTATACTGTGAGAAAACATCACGCTGAATATGACTGATAAAGTCGTAAATACAGTTCTCATCATCCCTCCTTGATAGGGGTTGTTACATTGGTTGAATTATTTAAATAAAAGGAACACCGTGTCTTATTTTTATAAGAGCATAGGTCAGGAAAGTATTATGTGATCTTAGTAACAAATAATGTTATTAATTAAACATTGACTGCGATTATATTTTTCAGTCATACATTCATATATTTAATTAAATGAGAAATAGTGATCCCATTAATTTATGGTCGTTTGTCGAGTGTATTGACTAACAAGATGGAGTGAGCGATTCATTGTATTTTAACGCCAGTGAGGTCAGCATTTTCGTTACGCGACCTGCGGATAATAACGCGCTTTGGGTAAAGTCGTGTTGGTCTGTCAGCCATGTGATAAAGCAACGACTGGTTGCCAGAGAAACATTTGCGCCCCTTTCTAAGGAGACTCCTGTGAGCAGGCAGACCATCTTGCTGTTATTCCCCTGCCCCCAGCGTTGCCACTGATTTTGCCACCAACCATGGTATGTCGTTCCCTGAAAATGCCAGGGAATATCAGCGTTACGGTCGCTGATTTCTTCTTCTACGAACCAAAGTTCGCCTTGTTGTTGGCGGAACTGATCTGCCCAGGCTGTAATAATTGCGCCTCTCAGAAAACATTCGTGTGAAATTATATGCGTTTTGACATGTGGAAAGCGGATTTTCAGTATTCTGAAATGCCCGTGTGCCGTGATAACCGGGCGTAGTATGGCTCCCTTGCCGTTGCGCTTGAGCACAGCACTGCCATACTGAATTTCATCGAACTGGCTCCGGCGCAAGAATTGCGCTTCACGCATATCTACCCTCTGCACAATATCGCTATGGTGCTCAGTTGGTTCTGTATTGCCTCTGTAACTGTACCGCAGACTGTCTCCTGTCTGATGTTGCGTATAATTCGTGGAGAGATGAAGGATGTTGCCACGAGTGGCGTCAAGACTGACTAAAACATAGAGCTTTTGTACTGCGCTGGCTCCTTGAAAGGGCATGAACAGTTGAACGGTTTCAATGGACTGGGGATACGTAATTTCTCTTGCTGGCTGCTGTTTCGGAGTCCAGACTTTTTTGCATGAACGGCATTGAACGCGTTGTGTTCCCTGCGGGTTGTGACCATAAAAAATCTTTTCTTTACAATAGCATGATGGACAAAAATGCCCTGTTTCTATGGCACACGCAGTCATGTGAACTGACAACCAGTCACGAAATTGTTGTTCATCAAACAAAGGGGGGTAACTTCCGCATGCCTGGCAGTGCAGTGCCGGAAAACCCAGTTTATAGTCTGGCCAACTGTAATCTTCCGATGAGGCCAATCCCAAATTTCGACAACCGAACGTTTTACAGACATTAATCGCAAACAGATTTGACATATATCACCAACGATTTCATAAGGTCGTTGATTTTGTCCTACGGTTATCGCCTCTGGATGTGAGTATTCTCACATAAAAAAGCCTTTCAGAACGTAATGTAGCAATCCTTTATCTCACTGGAAGGGATTGTTTATGAAAATTAAAATGCTTGCTGCGGGTATCGCATTAACACTGCCGTTTTGGGCTTGCGCCAAAGATGTCACCATCATTTATACCAACGACCTCCATGCACATGTAGAGCCTTATAAAGTGCCGTGGATTGCTGACGGTAAACGAGATATTGGCGGCTGGGCAAATATCACTACGCTTGTTAAACAAGAAAAAGCTAAAAACAAAGCGACCTGGTTTTTTGATGCGGGTGACTATTTTACCGGGCCGTATATCAGCAGCCTGACTAAAGGCAAGGCGATTATCGATATTATGAATACCATGCCATTCGATGCGGTCACTATAGGTAATCATGAATTTGATCACGGCTGGGACAATACGTTATTACAGTTGAGTCAGGCAAAATTCCCGATTGTGCAGGGTAATGTTTTTTATCAGAACAGCAGTAAATCATTCTGGGATAAGCCCTATACCATCATTGAAAAAGACGGTGTGAAAATTGGCGTGATTGGTTTGCACGGTGTATTTGCCTTTAATGATACGGTATCTGCGGCAACGCGAGTGGGTATTGAGGCGCGTGATGAAATTAAATGGCTACAACGTTATATCGATGAACTCAAAGGCAAGGTTGATTTGACCGTTGCCCTGATCCACGAAGGTGTTCCGGCCCGCCAGTCCAGTATGGGAGGCACAGATGTGCGTCGCGCGCTGGATAAAGATATTCAGACGGCAAGTCAGGTGAAAGGGCTGGATATTTTGATCACCGGGCATGCACATGTGGGTACGCCGGAACCGATTAAAGTCGGCAATACGTTAATCCTCTCCACTGACAGCGGCGGGATTGATGTGGGTAAACTGGTTCTCGACTACAAAGAGAAGCCGCACACTTTTACGGTGAAAAACTTCGAGCTTAAAACCCTTTACGCCGATGAGTGGAAGCCCGATCCGCAAACGAAACAGGTGATTGATAGTTGGAACAAAAAGCTGGATGAAGTCGTGCAGCAAACGGTGGCGCAATCGCCGGTTGAATTAAAACGTGCCTATGGTGAATCGGCTTCCCTCGGGAACCTGGCGGCGGACGCTTTGCTGGCAGCGGCGGGTAAAAATACCCAGTTGGCGTTAACCAACTCTGGTGGGATTCGCAATGAGATCCCGGCGGGTGCAATTACGATGGGTGGCGTCATCAGTACCTTCCCGTTCCCCAACGAACTGGTGACGATGGAACTCACGGGTAAACAATTACGCGGTTTGATGGAACACGGCGCAAGTTTAAGTAATGGCGTTTTACAGGTATCGAAAGGCCTGGAAATGAAGTACGACAGCAGCAAGCCGGTTGGTCAGCGGGTTATCTCGCTGACGCTGAATGGCAAACCGATTGAAGATGCGACAGTTTACCACATTGCCACTCAGAGTTTCCTTGCTGATGGTGGAGATGGTTTTACCGCGTTTACCGAGGGTAAAGCGCGCAATACGATGGGCGGTTATTACGTTTATCACGCGGTGGTTGATTACTTTAAAGCGGGTAACACCATCACGGATGAACAGATCAACGGTATGCGCGTGAAAGATATTAAATAAAAGTACGCACTGAGTTGACTCTACTGTTTGTTACCCGTTGATTTCGCAGATTCTGTATTCGGCCTACACGAGAGCGCAGGCCGAATCAGATGCTTTAGCATCACCATCCGGTGGCAGGGCGTTGTTTTTCGAATGAGAACAGGTGCCGTTGTGTTGCCTGTATATCAGTCAAAACGAGTGAGGTTGATTGCGCTATAAAGAAATCTCTTTATTACCTCTAATTAAGATGAGTTTTTTTCATCTTCCCTGATTTTTCCTCACCATCATTGGTCATTTTTCGGTTGACGCCCTTCAGCTTTTCCTTCATCTTTACATCTGGACGTCTAAACGGATAGATGTGCACAACACAACATATAACTACAAGCGATTGATGAGGTAAGGTATGAGCTTTTTTCACGCCAGCCAGCGGGATGCCCTGAATCAGAGTCTGGCTGAAGTCCAGGGGCAGATTAACGTTTCGTTCGAGTTTTTCCCGCCGCGTACCAGTGAAATGGAGCAGACCCTGTGGAACTCCATCGATCGCCTTAGCAGTCTGAAACCGAAGTTTGTATCGGTGACCTATGGCGCGAACTCCGGCGAGCGCGACCGTACGCACAGCATTATTAAAGGCATTAAAGATCGCACTGGTCTGGAAGCAGCACCACATCTTACCTGTATTGATGCGACGCCCGACGAGCTGCGCACCATTGCACGCGACTACTGGAACAACGGTATTCGCCATATCGTGGCGCTGCGTGGCGACCTGCCGCCGGGAAGTGGTAAGCCAGAAATGTATGCTTCTGACCTGGTGACGTTGTTAAAAGAGGTCGCGGATTTCGATATCTCCGTGGCGGCGTATCCGGAAGTGCATCCGGAAGCGAAAAGCGCTCAGGCGGATTTGCTCAACCTGAAACGCAAAGTCGATGCCGGAGCCAACCGCGCGATTACTCAGTTCTTCTTTGATGTCGAAAGCTACCTGCGTTTTCGCGATCGCTGCGTATCGGCGGGCATTGATGTGGAGATTATTCCGGGAATTTTGCCGGTATCTAACTTTAAACAGGCGAAGAAATTCGCTGACATGACCAACGTGCGTATTCCGGCGTGGATGGCGCAAATGTTTGACGGGCTGGACGACGACGCTGAAACCCGCAAGCTGGTGGGCGCGAATATTGCCATGGATATGGTGAAGATTTTAAGCCGTGAAGGAGTGAAAGATTTCCACTTCTATACGCTTAACCGCGCTGAAATGAGTTATGCGATTTGCCATACGCTGGGTGTTCGTCCTGGTTTATAAATAGTGTGCCTTTTGTGAAAATCACACTGTGATCACAAATTTTAAACAGAGCACAAAATGCTGCCTCGAAATGCGAGTGAGAAAATAAGGTAGTCAGCCTTGTTTTCTCCCTCATTTCTTGAAGAATACGAAGCTAAAACCTTTTTTATAAAGCATTTGTCCGAAATCGGACATAATCAAAAAGTCTTAATTACGATCAATTTGATCTACATCTCTTTAACCAACAATATGTAAGATCTCAACTATCGCATCCGTGGATTAATTCAATTATAACTTCTCTCTAACGCTGTGTATCGTAACGGTAACACTGTAGAGGGGAGCACATTGATGAGCACGTCAGACGATATCCATAACACGACAGCCACTGGCAAATGCCCGTTCCATCAGGGCGGTCACGACCAGAGCGCGGGTGGAGGCACAACCACGCGCGACTGGTGGCCAAATCAACTCCGTGTTGACCTGTTAAACCAACATTCTAATCGTTCTAACCCGCTGGGTGAGGACTTTGACTACCGCAAAGAATTCAGCAAATTAGATTACTACGGCCTGAAAAAAGATCTGAAAGCCCTGCTGACAGAATCTCAGCCGTGGTGGCCTGCCGACTGGGGCAGCTACGCCGGTCTGTTTATTCGTATGGCCTGGCACGGCGCGGGTACTTACCGTTCCATCGACGGACGCGGCGGCGCGGGTCGTGGTCAGCAACGTTTTGCACCGCTGAACTCCTGGCCGGATAACGTAAGCCTCGATAAAGCGCGTCGCCTGCTGTGGCCAATCAAACAGAAATATGGTCAGAAAATCTCCTGGGCAGACCTGTTTATCCTCGCGGGTAACGTGGCGCTGGAAAACTCCGGCTTCCGTACCTTCGGTTTTGGTGCCGGTCGTGAAGACGTCTGGGAACCGGATCTGGACGTTAACTGGGGTGATGAAAAAGCCTGGCTGACTCACCGTCATCCGGAAGCGCTGGCGAAAGCACCGCTGGGCGCAACCGAGATGGGCCTGATTTACGTTAACCCGGAAGGCCCGGATCACAGCGGTGAACCGCTCTCTGCGGCTGCGGCTATCCGCGCGACCTTCGGCAACATGGGTATGAACGACGAAGAAACCGTGGCGCTGATTGCGGGTGGTCATACGCTGGGTAAAACCCACGGTGCCGGTCCGACTTCTAACGTAGGTCCTGATCCAGAAGCTGCACCGATTGAAGAACAAGGTTTAGGCTGGGCGAGCACTTACGGCAGCGGCGTTGGCGCAGATGCCATCACCTCTGGTCTGGAAGTGGTCTGGACCCAGACACCGACCCAGTGGAGCAACTATTTCTTCGAGAACCTGTTCAAATATGAGTGGGTACAGACTCGCAGCCCGGCTGGCGCAATCCAGTTCGAAGCGGTAGACGCACCGGAAATTATCCCGGATCCGTTCGATCCGTCGAAGAAACGTAAACCGACAATGCTGGTCACCGACCTGACGCTGCGTTTTGATCCTGAGTTCGAGAAGATCTCTCGTCGCTTCCTCAACGATCCGCAGGCGTTCAACGAAGCTTTTGCCCGTGCCTGGTTCAAACTGACGCACAGGGATATGGGACCGAAATCTCGCTACATCGGGCCGGAAGTACCGAAAGAAGATCTGATCTGGCAAGATCCGCTGCCGCAGCCGATCTATAACCCGACCGAGCAGGACATTATCGATCTGAAATTCGCGATTGCGGATTCTGGTCTGTCTGTCAGCGAACTGGTGTCGGTGGCCTGGGCGTCTGCTTCTACCTTCCGTGGTGGCGACAAACGCGGTGGTGCCAACGGTGCGCGTCTGGCATTAATGCCGCAGCGCGACTGGGATGTGAACGCCGCAGCCGTTCGTGCTCTGCCAGTTCTGGAGAAAATTCAGAAAGAGTCTGGCAAAGCTTCGCTGGCGGATATCATTGTGCTGGCTGGTGTGGTTGGCGTAGAGAAAGCCGCAAGCGCCGCAGGTTTGAGCATTCATGTCCCGTTTGCGCCGGGTCGCGTTGATGCGCGTCAGGATCAGACTGACATTGAAATGTTCGAACTGCTGGAGCCAATTGCTGACGGTTTCCGTAACTACCGCGCTCGTCTGGATGTTTCTACCACCGAGTCACTGCTGATTGATAAAGCCCAGCAACTGACACTGACCGCGCCGGAAATGACCGCGCTGGTGGGCGGGATGCGTGTACTGGGTGCCAACTTCGATGGCAGCAAAAACGGTGTCTTCACTGACCGCGTTGGTGTATTGAGCAATGACTTCTTCGTGAACTTGCTGGATATGCGTTACGAGTGGAAAGCGACCGACGAATCGAAAGAGCTGTTCGAAGGCCGTGACCGTGAAACCGGCGAAGTGAAATACACGGCCAGCCGTGCGGATCTGGTCTTTGGTTCTAACTCAGTCCTGCGTGCGGTGGCGGAAGTTTATGCCAGCAGTGATGCCCACGAGAAATTTGTTAAAGACTTCGTGGCGGCATGGGTGAAAGTGATGAACCTCGACCGTTTTGACCTGCTGTAATCTGACCTTCTTCAGCGACTGTCTGTCTGGCAGTCGCTGAAGTTTCTTTACCAGCGTATAGTGTCCACAGGAAAACTACACACTGGATCTCTCATGTCTGCCGCAGGAAAGAGCAACCCACTGGCAATCAGTGGCCTGGTTGTGCTCACACTTATCTGGAGTTATAGCTGGATTTTCATGAAGCAAGTCACCAGTTACATCGGTGCCTTCGACTTTACCGCTTTACGCTGCATTTTCGGCGCTCTCGTTTTATTCATCGTCCTTTTATTACGTGGTCGCGGAATGCGCCCGACGCCCTTTAAATACACCTTAGCCATTGCCCTGTTACAAACCTGCGGGATGGTTGGCCTGGCGCAGTGGGCGCTGGTGAGCGGCGGAGCAGGGAAGGTGGCAATCCTGAGCTATACCATGCCATTCTGGGTGGTGATTTTCGCCGCGTTGTTTCTCGGTGAACGCCTGCGACGCGGGCAATATTTGGCGATTCTGATTGCCGCTTTCGGCTTATTTTTGGTGTTGCAGCCGTGGCAACTCGATTTCTCTTCGATGAAAAGCGCCATGCTGGCGATCCTCTCTGGTGTCAGTTGGGGGGCGAGTGCCATTGTCGCTAAACGCCTTTACGCCCGTCATCCGCGCGTGGATTTATTGTCGTTAACATCCTGGCAGATGTTGTATGCGGCGCTGGTGATGAGCGTAGTCGCTTGGCTGGTGCCACAACGTGAAATTGACTGGCAGCCCACCGTATTCTGGGCGCTGGCCTACAGTGCGATTCTGGCGACGGCGCTGGCCTGGAGCTTATGGCTGTTTGTGCTGAAAAACTTGCCCGCCAGTATTGCCAGCTTAAGTACACTGGCGGTTCCCGTTTGCGGCGTACTCTTTTCCTGGTGGTTGCTCGGTGAAAATCCGGGGGCCGTTGAAGGTAGCGGCATTGTGCTGATTGTGCTGGCACTGGCGCTGGTGAGCCGTAAGAAAAAAGAAGCCGTCAGCGTAAAAAGGATCTGAATTTTTTACAGGTGGGGCGAGCGCTCATTTAGCAAAATACCGATAGTGCCCCACCATCCGCCAGCTAAACAGCACGTCTTCTTCCTGCGCGCCTGCGCCAATGTTATGTATCACCAGCGGCGTACCGTCGCGGGCGAAGCCATCTGAAACCACCCCAATATGTGCCAGCCCATTATCTAATCGCCAGGAGACAATATCGCCCGCTTGGTAGTCACTGGCGTTTTTGCTGGTGGGGCGTGTTTTATCGTGGCGGGTAAACCAGGTTTCCAGATTAGGCACCCGACGGTGATCGATGTTGCTGTCCGGGCGCTTTAACTTCCACTTTTGCGGATAATCGGCAAAATTCTTCGCCATATCTTCGTGAAGCAGTTTTTGCAAATCGACCTTCTGGCTGCGCAGGGCGCGGATCACCACATCGGAACATACACCGCGTTCTTGTGGGACATCACCGCCAGGATAAGTAAGCTGCACATACGCCGGATCGTAAAATAGCGTGCTGCCAATTTGCTGTCTGGCACCGTCTGCGATGGCAAGATTGGTGTTGGCCTGGATTTGTACCACGGTTGGTGGAACAGCGGGAGATTTTAAGGAGTAACTGGTAAATACCGTCAGAAGACTGAACAACGCCAGTGAAGCTTTCATCTGTTTCGTCCGTGAAAAAATATTCACAGATTCGACCTTCCGGGCTAACGATTGTTCTGTGGAGAAAATGTCCAGAAGCGGATAAAAACTCCCGAACAACGTGGGAGTATCAGATTAATGGCACAGAGTGCCGGATGCGGCGTGAACGCCTTGTCAGACATAAAAAACACGTAAATTCAATGCATTGCAGATATTTCGTAGGCCTGATAAGCGTAGCGCATCAGGCAATTTTGCGTTCAAACTCCCGGACAAGCCGGGAGTTTGGCATAGATTATTCCCACTCTTGCAGGAAACGCTGACCGTACTGGTCGGCTACCAGCAGTGCGGCGTAAACCTGATCTGGCGTCGCGCCGCCAGGCATGTTGTGGATGGTTTCACCTTCTGCACATGCCGCTTCTGCCACAATCCGCATTTTCGCCGGGACATCTTCTTTAATATCCAGTTGAGCGAGGGTTATTGGCAAACCTACCGCATGGCTAAGTGCAGCTACGGTTTCGATTTCTTCCACCGGCGCATTTTCCAGAACCAGCTGCGTCAGCGTACCGAATGCCACTTTTTCACCATGATAATAGTGATGGGCATCAGGGATTGCAGTCAGGCCGTTATGCACCGCGTGTGCCGCAGCCAGCCCACCGCTTTCAAAGCCAACGCCGCTCAAATAGGTGTTCGCTTCAATCACGCGTTCCAGTGCTGGAGTTACTACATGCTGTTCGGCGGCAAGCATCGCTTTTTCGCCTTCTTCCAGCAGCGTGTTGTAGCACAGTTCAGCCAGCGCCAGCGCTGCCTGAGTACACTTACCGCCCGCCATTGTGGTCGCACCGCTACGAGAGCAAGCACGCGCTTCAAACCAGGTCGCCAGCGCATCGCCGATACCCGCCGCTAACAGACGTGCAGGTGCGCCCGCGACGATTTTGGTGTCGACAATGACCATATTCGGGTTATTTGGCAACAGCAAATAGCGGTCAAACTCACCATCATCGGTGTAGATAACAGACAGCGCGCTGCACGGTGCGTCGGTAGAGGCAATAGTCGGTGCGATCGCTACCGGAACACCCATGAAATGTGCCAGCGCTTTGGCAGTATCGAGGGTTTTTCCGCCACCGATACCGAGAATTGCGCCACACTGCGCAGTCTCCGCGATGCCACGCAGACGGTCGATCTCATTTTGCGAACATTCACCGCCAAACGGCGCAATTTCTACTACCAGTCCAGCATCTTTAAAGCTTTTCTCGACAGTGGATTGAGCAAAACCTAAAACAAATTTGTCACCCACCACTAACCAGCGTTCTGCCAGCGGCTTCAGGTACTCGCCCAGACGATTAATGACATCTGCGCCCTGGATGTATTTACCCGGTGATTGAATAATGCGGTCCATAATTGCTCCTTTAGAGATGAGTAGTGCCAAATGCGGCATTCCAGTCGTGCTCAAACTTCTCTATAGCCGACTCTACCGCAGGAGTGTTGAGCATTTGTTGCGCTACATCTAAGGGTAGGGTGATGGACTCACATCCTGCCAGCAAACAATCCAGCGCCTGACGCGGTGTTTTAAAGCTGGCAGCCAGCACCATGCTTTCTGGCGCGTGCATTTCCAACAGCGCTTGCAGCTCCTGAACCGTACGAATGCCGTCACCGCCCTGGGCGTCGACGCGGTTAACATACGGAGCAACATATTTTGCCCCTGCCAGCGCGGCTAATAACCCTTGTGCGGCGCTATATACAGCGGTGCCAAGTGTAGTAATACCCTCTTTTTTCAATATCTTAATTGCTGCCAGACCTTCGGAAGTTACCGGGATTTTCACCACAATGCCCGGAATGGCGTCGCGCAGGCGCTTCGCTTCTTCCACCATACCCTGCGCGTCACGACTCATGGTCTGAGCAAACAGAATACCCTCATCACCAATCGCTTTTTGCAAACGCGGCAGCACTTCCCAGATGGACTCCTTGCTGGCCGCGATAATGCTCGGGTTAGTTGTTACCCCGGTAATCGGGAATATGCGTGCCAGACGTTCGACTTCTGCGACGTTAGCGGTGTCCAGATACAGTTCCATGATGTTTCCTTTTACAGTTCCAGTTCATGTTGCAGCAGGCTGGCGATAGCGTCGGCAGAGGCGGCGTTAACCAGCGCGTTACGGAATTCTTCGTGCATGATGCGGCGAGCGAGGCGCGAGAAAATGCGCATATGCTGATCGCCGGCAGCGTGTTTGTTCAGGGTTAACATAATGATGAATTGTGCTTCATCATCTCCCCAGCGCACTGGCGCTTGCAGACGCGCCACGCTGATGGTGGACTGCTCAATGTGTTCTGATTTGCTGTGTGGAATGGCAAAACTAAAGCCCAGACCGGTAGAGAAAACGGCCTCGCGCGCCCACAAGTCGGCTTCCAGTTTACGCGGATAGCGGCAGCGGCCCGCCAGCAGCAGGTTATCGGTCATGCCTTTGAGCACTTCTTCTTTGCTGCGCCAGTCGCTTTCCAGCGTGATGCACTCGGAGGTGACCAGCGGTGCATCCTGTTGCGTCATGCGGAATTGTGCCAGCAGGTGTTCCACTTCCAGCGAAGTACGGCAGGCCATTGCCTGGTTGAGTAACTGGCGGCATTCGCGGCTATCAAGTTGCGCCATTCGCGCTTTCGCCGCCGGAATTGACGGTGCACTCATGCTCAACTCATCCAGCCCTAAACCGACCAGCAACGGCAGCACGGAACCTTTCGCCCCCAGTTCACCGCACAGACCAATCCATTTGCCCTGGCGATGCACTGCCTGCACGGCGTAATCAAGCGCTCGTAAGAATGCCGGATTCAGGCTGTTGTAGTGACGAGTTACCTTAGCGTTATCGCGATCCACTGCCAGCAGATATTGCGTCAGGTCATTACTACCAATACTAAAGAAATCAATCTCCTCACAGCATTGATCGATGATGAACATTACTGACGGCACT
This sequence comes from Escherichia sp. MOD1-EC4550, assembly GCF_963876935.1. Classification (NCBI taxonomy): domain Bacteria; kingdom Pseudomonadati; phylum Pseudomonadota; class Gammaproteobacteria; order Enterobacterales; family Enterobacteriaceae; genus Escherichia; species Escherichia sp. MOD1-EC4550. The sequence continues at coordinate 28,701 of NZ_CAWNSE010000018.1, read as the reverse complement.
TCCAGCATAATGCCGAGCTGGATCTTCTCATCAAACGGAATGTGTTCGTTACGCAGCTGCTGTTTAGCTTCTGCCAGTTTTTCTTTCACCCATAAGATCTCTTCCATTGAAGAGATCATCGGGATCATGATTTTCAGGCTACCATGAGCGGAGGCGCGCAGGATCGATCGTAGCTGCGTGGTAAATAACGACGCGTACTCTTCATAAATACGCACGGCGCGATAACCGAGGAACGGGTTTGCCTCTGCGGGAATATTCAGATAATCAACGGGTTTGTCACCGCCAATATCCATAGTGCGCACAATAATGCTGCGTCCGTTGGCGGACTCCAGCGCCTGACAAAAAATGTTGTACAGCTCGCTTTCGCCCGGTGCACTGGTGCGATCCATATAGAGCATTTCAGTGCGGAACAAACCAACGCCTTCTGCACCATTGCCGAATGCGGCCTGCGCTTCGACGGAGTGAGCGATGTTAGCGGCAATTTCAATGCGGATACCGTCAGCGGTACGGGCTTGTTGGGTCAGCCAGACACGCTGTTGCTCACGCAGGGCGTTCTGTACGCGGGCTTCTTGCTGATAATAACGGGCAACGGCTTCCCCAGGCTCAACCACAATCGCCCCAGCGTTGCCGTCGATATAAATCGTTTGATGCTGCCACGGAGTAAGGGCATCAATATCCACACCAACCAGCGTCGGAATGTTGAACGAACGGGCAAGTATCACCGTGTGTGAGGTGGTGCCGCCGCTTTTGAGCAACAATCCTTTGAGGTGATTTTTATCCAGTTCGAGGAACTGGCTAGGGGTCAGTTCATCAGCCATACAAATGGCGGGCTGCGTCAGTTTGCCCGGTGCCGGAAAGCGTTTCTCGCCGTAGATTTGCTGGAGTAACTGGAAGCAGACATCGCGCACATCCAGCGCGCGTTCTTGCAGGTAGCTGCTGCTGGAACGGGAAAACTCTTCGCAAAAGTGATTCGCACTGGCGACAATCGCTTCGGCGCAGCTTAATCCGGCGCTGACGCCTGCCAGTAAATGTTCGCGCAGGGAAGTATCGCCAGCCAGGGATCGGTGAGCTTCCAGAATCGCGCTGGTAGCACCGTCGCTATCCAGCAGACGAAACTCAATATTTTTCAGTACCAGTGTCAGGCCGTTTTCCAGCGCGGATTGCTCGGCGTCAACGCCGTTGGTTGCGGGGAGGTTACCCAGCGCGTTGAGATCTAAAGAAGAGATTGGCGTCAGAATGCCGCCTGCGCTACCACTGCATACGGTGCGGGCGCGGATAATACGCGGATTCAGGTTGGTTAATGATACCGGCAGCGGCTCCAGTTCGTCAGATTTTATTTCCGCCAGCGGCGCGTCGCAGTGGGGAAATTCATCGCGCAGCCATTGGCTTAAACGCTGATGCGCTTCCTGTTCATCGGCCCCGGAAATCAGTAACTGGCAGCTATCGCCCACCAGCGTATCGGTGCCAATCAGCGCAAGGGCGCTTTTGGCGTTGCCCTTGCGGTCAGTGCGCAGGTTATGCCACTCAATTTGTGATGAAAAAGTATTACACAGCGTTTCAACGTGGCTTGCCGGACGGGCATGTACGCCGTTAGGTAGCTCACAAATAAATTCCACAATCAGGGCCATTGCCTTTCTCCCGGTACGGTTCTCTGTTTACAGGATAAGAGCGCACGGCAACGGCCTGCCATGTGACAAATCTGCCAAAAGCTGGACAAATGTAATGTAACCGTCAATTTGCGACGCGTCTCACAAGACGCCGTTCTGCGGCATGCTTCCGGGTTATCGCAAGTTATGAGGCGGATCGCATTTTTGTACTGATATTACAAAAGTCCAGTAAATGGCCTTTTTATCCACTGTTTGCTCCGCCTGCGATTGCCTATTGTTTCCTCCATCAAAAATATGGACATGGGCTTTTGCAAGCCCGGGAGCAGCTTATGAATGAGTTGGTGCAGATCCTGAAAAATACCCGTCAGCATTTAATGACGGGCGTTTCACATATGATTCCCTTCGTGGTATCGGGCGGTATTTTGCTGGCGGTTTCCGTCATGTTGTATGGCAAAGGCGCAGTGCCGGATGCCGTAGCCGATCCGAATCTGAAAAAACTGTTTGATATCGGCGTTGCGGGGTTGACGCTGATGGTGCCTTTCCTCGCAGCGTACATCGGTTATTCCATTGCAGAACGTTCTGCGCTGGCTCCGTGCGCCATCGGTGCCTGGGTTGGTAACAGCTTTGGCGCGGGCTTCTTTGGGGCGCTGATCGCAGGGATTATCGGCGGCATCGTGGTGCATTATCTGAAGAAAATTCCGGTGCATAAAGTTCTGCGCTCGGTGATGCCAATCTTCATCATTCCGATCGTCGGCACACTGATTACCGCTGGTGTCATGATGTGGGGACTGGGCGAGCCGGTGGGTGCGTTGACCAACAGCCTGACTCAGTGGCTACAGGGGATGCAGCAGGGCAGCATTGTTATGCTGGCGGTGATCATGGGGCTGATGCTGGCGTTCGATATGGGCGGTCCGGTTAACAAAGTGGCCTATGCCTTCATGCTGATTTGCGTTGCTCAGGGTGTTTATACCGTGGTGGCTATTGCCGCTGTTGGGATTTGTGTTCCACCGTTGGGCATGGGGCTGGCGACGCTGATTGGTCGTAAAAACTTCTCTGCAGAAGAGCGCGAAACCGGCAAAGCGGCGCTGGTGATGGGGTGCGTTGGTGTTACTGAAGGGGCGATTCCTTTCGCCGCTGCCGATCCGCTGCGTGTCATTCCTTCCATCATGGTCGGTTCAGTTTGTGGTGCAGTGACTGCGGCGCTGGTCGGTGCGCAGTGCTATGCAGGCTGGGGTGGTCTGATTGTGCTGCCGGTGGTTGAAGGCAAGCTGGGTTATATCGCCGCAGTGGCTGTCGGAGCAGTGGTGACGGCAGTCTGCGTGAACGTGCTGAAAAGTCTGGCGCGTAAAAATGGGTCTTCGACTGATGAAAAAGAAGACGACCTGGATTTGGATTTTGAAATTAATTAATTGAGGAACGAGCCATGACGAAAATTATTGCAGTAACCGCATGTCCATCTGGTGTTGCCCATACTTATATGGCGGCAGAGGCGCTTGAAAGCGCTGCGAAAGCGAAAGGTTGGGAAGTGAAAGTAGAAACTCAGGGCTCGATTGGTCTGGAAAATGAACTGACTGCGGAAGACGTGGCGAGCGCCGATATGGTGATTCTGACCAAAGATATCGGCATCAAGTTTGAAGAGCGTTTTGCTGGCAAGACCATCGTGCGTGTCAACATCAGCGACGCGGTAAAACGCGCTGACGCCATTATGAGCAAAATTGAAGCTCACCTGGCACAAACCGCTTAAGTTCTTATCCCGCTCGCAAGGGCGGGGTCGCTTTCCCACAGGAGTTCCTCATGACGAATCGTATCTCTCGCCTCAAAACTGCACTGTTTGCCAATACCCGTGAAATCTCGCTGGAGCGGGCGCTGCTTTATACCGCCAGTCATCGGCAAACCGAAGGCGAACCGGTGATATTGCGCCGGGCGAAAGCAACAGCGTATATCCTTGAACATGTTGAAATTTCGATTCGTGATGAAGAACTGATTGCCGGTAACCGCACCGTAAAACCGCGCGCCGGGATTATGTCGCCGGAAATGGACCCTTACTGGCTGCTGAAAGAGCTGGATCAATTTCCGACGCGACCGCAGGACCGCTTCGCCATTAGTGAAGAAGATAAACGTATCTACCGCGAAGAGTTGTTCCCATACTGGGAAAAACGTTCGATGAAAGATTTCATCAACGGGCAGATGACGGATGAAGTAAAAGTCGCGACCAGCACGCAGATTTTCAGTATCAACCAGACAGATAAAGGCCAGGGGCACATCATTATTGATTACCCGCGCCTGCTGAATCACGGGCTGGGTGAGCTGGTGGCGCAGATGCAGCAACATTGCCAGCAACAGCCGGAGAATCACTTTTATCAGGCTGCGCTGTTATTGCTCGAAGCCTCGCAGAAACACATTTTGCGTTACGCCGAACTGGCGGAAACGATGGCGGCAAACTGCACCGATGCCCAGCGTCGCGAAGAACTGCTGACTATCGCGGAGATCTCCCGCCATAACGCCGAACATAAGCCGCAGACGTTCTGGCAAGCGTGCCAGTTGTTCTGGTACATGAACATCATTCTGCAATACGAATCCAACGCCAGCTCGCTGTCTTTAGGGCGCTTCGACCAGTATATGTTGCCATTCTATCAGGCATCATTAACCCAGGGCGAAGATCCGGCGTTCCTGAAAGAACTGCTCGAATCTTTATGGGTGAAATGCAATGACATCGTGCTGTTACGCTCCACCAGCAGTGCGCGCTATTTCGCAGGTTTCCCGACCGGTTATACCGCACTGCTCGGTGGGTTAACCGAGAACGGACGTAGCGCAGTGAACGTGCTTTCGTTCCTCTGTCTCGATGCTTATCAAAGCGTGCAATTGCCGCAACCGAACCTTGGCGTGCGCACTAACGCCTTGATCGACACGCCTTTCCTGATGAAAACCGCAGAAACCATCCGCCTCGGCACGGGGATTCCGCAAATCTTTAACGATGAAGTGGTGGTGCCAGCGTTCCTCAACCGTGGCGTTTCGCTGGAAGATGCGCGCGACTATTCCGTAGTGGGCTGCGTGGAATTATCTATTCCCGGCAGAACCTACGGCTTGCATGACATCGCGATGTTTAACCTGCTGAAAGTGATGGAAATCTGCTTGCATGAAAATGAAGGCAATGCCGCGCTGAGTTATGAAGGTTTGCTGGAACAGATCCGCGTCAAGATCAGCCACTACATCACCCTGATGGTTGAAGGCAGCAATATTTGTGATATCGGCCATCGTGACTGGGCCCCTGTACCGCTGCTCTCGTCGTTTATCAGCGATTGTCTGGAAAAAGGCCGCGATATTACCGATGGCGGCGCGCGTTATAACTTCTCCGGCGTACAGGGGATCGGTATCGCCAACCTGAGCGATTCTCTCCATGCGTTGAAAGGGATGGTTTTTGAGCAACAGCGTTTAAGTTTTGACGAATTGCTGTCGGTATTAAAAGCCAACTTCGCAACGCCAGAAGGCGAAAAAGTCCGCGCTCGCTTAATTAACCGCTTTGAGAAATACGGTAACGATATCGACGAGGTGGATAACATTAGCGCCGAACTCCTGCGTCATTACTGCAAAGAAGTGGAAAAATACCAGAACCCGCGCGGTGGCTACTTCACGCCAGGATCGTATACCGTTTCTGCTCATGTCCCGTTGGGAGCGGTGGTTGGTGCGACGCCAGACGGTCGTTTTGCCGGGGAACAACTGGCAGACGGAGGCTTGTCACCCATGCTGGGCCAGGACGCACAAGGACCAACGGCGGTACTGAAATCAGTCAGCAAGCTCGATAACACGCTGCTTTCTAACGGTACATTGCTGAACGTGAAATTCACTCCGGCGACCCTGGAAGGTGAAGCGGGATTACGCAAACTAGCCGACTTCTTACGGGCATTTACCCAGCTTAAGTTGCAGCATATTCAGTTTAACGTGGTGAACGCTGACACGTTGCGGGAAGCCCAACAGCGCCCACAGGACTATGCCGGGCTGGTGGTGCGCGTAGCCGGATACAGCGCCTTCTTTGTCGAATTGTCGAAGGAGATCCAGGATGACATCATCCGCCGGACAGCGCATCAGCTGTAACGTTGTGGAAACGCGCCGCGATGATGTGGCGCGCATTTTCAACATTCAGCGTTATTCACTGAATGACGGCGAGGGCATTCGTACGGTGGTATTTTTTAAAGGCTGTCCGCATCTTTGCCCGTGGTGTGCTAATCCGGAGTCGATCTCCGGCAAAATCCAGACGGTACGCAGAGAGGCGAAATGTCTGCACTGCGCGAAATGTTTGCGCGATGCGGATGAATGTCCCTCCGGCGCGTTTGAACGGATTGGTCGTGATATCAGCCTCGACGCGCTGGAACGGGAAGTGATGAAAGATGACATTTTCTTTCGCACGTCTGGCGGCGGCGTCACGCTTTCTGGCGGTGAAGTGCTAATGCAGGCGGAGTTTGCTACCCGTTTTTTGCAACGGCTGCGATTGTGGGGCGTGTCATGCGCCATCGAAACTGCCGGAGACGCGCCAGCCAGCAAGCTGTTACCGCTGGCGAAATTGTGCGATGAAGTGTTGTTCGATTTAAAAATAATGGATGCAACTCAGGCGCGGGATGTGGTGAAGATGAACCTGCCGCGCGTGCTGGAGAACCTGCGTTTGCTGGTGAGTGAGGGTGTCAACGTGATACCGCGTTTACCGCTGATCCCAGGTTTCACGCTCAGTCGGGAGAATATGCAGCAGGCGCTGGACGTGCTGATCCCGCTGAATATCAGGCAGATCCATCTGTTGCCGTTTCATCAGTACGGCGAACCGAAATACCGTCTGCTGGGGAAAACATGGTCGATGAAAGATGTTGCTGCGCCGTCGTCAGCTGATGTGGCAACGATGCGTGACATGGCAGAACGGGCCGGATTTCAGGTTACCGTGGGAGGTTAAAATGGCATACCTGGTGGCAGTAACCGCCTGCGTCAGTGGCGTGGCGCATACTTATATGGCGGCGGAACGGCTGGAAAAGTTGTGCCAGTTAGAGAAGTGGGGCGTCAGCATTGAAACTCAGGGTGCTTTGGGAACGGAGAATCGTTTAGCGGACGAGGATATCCGCCGGGCGGATGTTGCGCTGTTGATTACGGATATTGAACTTGCCGGTGCTGAGCGATTTGAACATTGCCGCTACGTGCAATGCAGCATCTACGCGTTCCTGCGTGAGCCGCAGCGGGTGATGAGCGCGGTGCGTAAAGTGCTTTCTGCGCCGCAGCAAACCCATCTTATTCTGGAGTAGTCGATTTTTCTGTCAGTTGGCTATGGTATTGCCGACGATATTCCGACGGCGAGCGTTCGGTGTTTTTACGAAACAGACGGCAGAAGTAGTTGCTGTCAACAAAGCCGCAGGCGTGCGCCACTTCTTTTACCTTCAGGTCATAGCCTTTCAATAACGTCTTAGCGTGCTCCAGTCGCGTGTGATTCAGGTATTCGTTAAAACCAATGGCCCCCGTTTTTTGAAACAGGTGCGAGAGATAGTTTGGTGAAATATAGAATGCCTGTGCGACAGATTCGCGGGTAAGCGCGGAGGCATAGCGTTCGTCGATATAATCGCGAATAGCTTCGAATAGTGCCTGGCTGCGTGAGGCGGTCTGGATTTGGCTGCCAAGCAAATCGCGGCAGTGGCTAAGCAGGCTGGCGACGATAAGCCTTGCCGTTTGCTGCTCTTGCGACTGCATTTGCATTTCATTGAGCGTTTGTAGCAGAAAAGAACCAATGCGCGGGCCGCGTCGGGCGACGTGTTGCTTCGCCAGATTTTGATACTGTTTGCCATCCCATTGCACGACGCTGAAACCGAGTTGCTGTTTGCCAAACAGCACGCTAAAGGTGGTCGCGGGGGCTTGCCATTGTGGGAAATTCCAGCCGCCAGCGGGAACGTACAGCACATCGCCGGGAACTAACGTTGCGCCAGCGCCGGTATCAACAAATTCACCTTCCAGCACTATTTCCAGCCGTGGAAAATCGACCTGATACGCAAGATCGGGCGCCGGACCGTTGCTGCTGGCAAAGTAAATCTGGCGCAGCGACAGCGGGCCGTTTATCAGGCGGGAGAGCAGATAGCTGACGTCGTGATACATGTTATTCCCTTAGGTACATAGACGGGAAAACAGTAACTGGCATTATGAAAAAAGGCCACCTGAAAAGTGTGGCCTGATGGGAGTTCGATGTAAACATTGTGCCAGTATCGCATCCGGCAAATAGTGCCAGACACGATACAAAGGTCATTTACTGATTACCCACCTGATCGCCATACGGCAGAGTGTCGTAATCGATCAGCGCGTTTTTCTTGTACGGGTTACCAATCCAGCGGGTAGTTTCTTTGAACTGCGGATTCACCACTGAACGGGTTGGATCGTAACCGTCGTAAGATAAGCCCGCCAAATCTGACCAGGTGTGGATCAGTTCCGCCAGGCTGTATTTACGATCAACATCCTGCGAGAAATCACGCGGATGAGTCGCTTGCCATTTTTCTGACGTCCACAGCAGGAACGGAATGGTGTACATATGACGCGTCGGGTTGTCCTCATTACGCCCCTGAGTTTTGTGCGGCGGCGTGTCGTAAACCTCTTCACCGTGGTCAGAGAAGTAAACCAGGAAACCGTTCGGGTCTGCTGCTTTAAAGTCTTTAATCAGGCTGGCAACCACATGATCGTTATACAGGTTAGCGTTATCATAATCGTTATATGACTCCAGCTCTTCTGCGCTTAGTCCCGGCGGAACATGATCGGTATTGCCATCAAACTTGCCCTGATTTTCCGGGTAGCGGTATTTGTATTTGATATGCGTACCCAGCAGATGAACGATGATCAGTTTCTTCGGCGCAGGGTCATTCAGCACTTCCTGGAACGGCTTCAGCACGTTGGTGTCGTATTCACGCGCACTCTGCGTACGTTGCTGGTTCATGTAGTACTGCTTGTCGGTCTGGCGCGAAAATACCGTCAGCATGGTATTGCGGGCGGTCATCGTTTGCTGGTTGGTGATCCAGAAGGTTTTATAACCCGCCTGTTTCATCATGTTCATCAGCGACGGCTGCGTCAGATACAGATCCGGGTTCTTTTCATTGGCAAAAGTCAGCGCCTGTTGCAGGATTTCAATGGTGTACGGACGAGACGTCACCACGTTATTAAACACGGTCAGATTCGGATCGGTTTTATGCAGCGCATCCAGCTCCGGCGTGGTTTCACGCGGATAACCGTACAGACTCATGCGTCCACGCTGGGTCGACTCGCCAATCACCAGCACTAAGGTGCGCGGTTCGTTACCCGATTCATCTTTGAAATTAGCCAGCGGCGGCAAGGCATTATTTTCATTCAGTAGCTTTGTTAGCGAGTTTAGTTGCTGACGATACTGATAATAGCCGGTCAGGAATTGCCACGGTGCGGCAGGCTCCATACGCGATGCCAGGTTATCCAACGTTTTCTCAAACGGCTTGTTTTTGATAAACGTATTCATGGCGATCGGATGCAGAATCAAGCCATAAAGCAGGGCAAAAGAGACAACATAACGCCACGGCTTTGGAATATAGACCGGGCGCAGGCGTGTCCACAGCAGAACTGCCACCGCCGTATAGGCCAGCGCGATAAGCACAATTTTCAGGCTGAAATACTGGCTTAAATACTCGCTGGCTTCGTTGGTGTTGGTTTCGAACATCACAAACAGAACGCTCTGCGAGAACTCCTGACCGTAGATGACGTAGTAGCACAGCGCCGCCAGAGAGGCCGCCCATAGCACCACGCCGATTACTGCGGCAATAATTTTAATCCGCTTCGGAAAGAGGAATACCGGGATCAACCACAGCGAACTGAATAACAGCGAGTCGCGAATGCCGTTAGTGCCACTATAACCACTGATGTAAATAATGGCCTGTAGCAGAGTAGAGAAAAACCAAAAGTAGAGCAGTGCCCAACCCAGGGCTTTCCAGCTAAAAAGAGGTTTAGCCTGGACTTCTGTGGAATGCATAGTAAGAACCTGTCTTGAAAAAATATCGCCGAATGTAACGACAATTCCTTAAGGATATCTGAAGGGATATCCAGAATTTGAATAAAATGCAGACAGAAATATATTGAAAACGAGGGTGTTAGAACAGAAGTATTTCAGAAAACCCTCGCGCAAAAGCACGAGGGTTTGCAGGAGGGGAAGATTAGCCGGTATTACGCATACCTGCCGCAATCCCGGCAATAGTAACCATTAACGCTTGCTCGACGCGAGGATCCGGTTCCTGGCCTTCTTTTTCTGCCTGGCGGGAGCGGTGCAGCAACTCGGCCTGCAATACGTTCAGTGGGTCGGTGTAAATATTTCGCAGCTGAATAGACTCCGCAATCCACGGCAGATCGGCCATCAGGTGAGAATCGTTGGCAATCGCCAGCACCACTTTGATGTCTTCTTCTTGCAGATTACGTAACTCTTTACCTAACGGCCATAATGCTTTGTCTACCAGACGTTGATCATAGTATTCCGCCAGCCACAGGTCTGCTTTGGCGAAGACCATCTCCAGCATGCCGAGACGCGTCGAGAAGAATGGCCAGTCGCGGCACATGGCTTCCAGTTCGCTCTGCTTGCCATCTTCGACCACTTTTTGCAGCGCCGTACCTGCACCCAGCCAGGCGGGGAGCATCAGGCGGTTTTGTGTCCAGGCAAAAATCCACGGAATGGCGCGCAGTGACTCGACGCCGCCGGTCGGGCGACGTTTCGCCGGACGTGAACCCAACGGCAGTTTGCCAAGCTCTTGTTCCGGCGTAGCGGAGCGGAAGTACGGCACAAAATCTTTGTTTTCACGTACGTAGCCACGGTAGAGATCGCAGGAGATGACTGACAGTTCATCCATAATGCGACGCCAGCTCTCTTTCGGCTCCGGCGGTGGCAGCAGGTTGGCTTCCAGAATTGCCCCGGTGTACAGCGACAGGCTGCTAACGGTGATTTCTGGCAGACCATATTTAAAGCGGATCATCTCGCCCTGTTCGGTCACGCGAAGGCCGCCTTTCAGGCTTCCTGGCGGTTGTGACAGCAGCGCCGCATGGGCAGGTGCGCCGCCGCGACCAATGGAACCGCCGCGGCCGTGGAACAGCGTCAGTTCAATACCCGCTTTTTCGCAGGTTTTGATTAATGCATCCTGTGCCTGATATTGCGCCCAGGAAGCCGCCATCACCCCCGCATCTTTTGCTGAGTCGGAATAGCCAATCATCACCATCTGTTTGCCCTGAATCAGGCCGCGATACCAGTCGATATTGAGCAACTGGGTCATGACATCGTTGGCGTTGTTCAGGTCATCAAGGGTTTCAAACAGCGGTGCAACCGGCATCGCAAATCCAATACCCGCTTCTTTCAGCAGCAGGTGTACAGCCAGTACGTCGGACGGCGTTTTTGCCATCGAGATCACGTAGGCGGCAATGGAACCTTGCGGTGCTTCAGCAATTACCTGACAGGTATCAAGTACTTCGCGCGTTTCGGCGCTCGGTTGCCAGTTACGCGGCAGAAGAGGGCGTTTGGAGTTCAGTTCGCGGATCAGGAACGCCTGTTTGTCGGCCTCTGACCAGCTTTCATAGTCGCCGATGCCGAGGTAGCGGGTCAGTTCGCCCAGCGCTTCGGTATGACGGGTGCTCTCCTGACGGATATCAATACGGACCAGCGGTACACCGAAACATTTCACGCGGCGCAGGGTGTCGAGCAGATCGCCGTTGGCAATAATACCCATGCCACACGCCTGAAGGGACTGGTAGCAAGCGTAGAGCGGCTCCCACAGTTCTTCGTTCTGCGTCAGCAGACCCTCTGGTTTTGGTACTTCTTCACCTTTCAGGCGCGCTTCCAGCCATGCCTGTGTCGCCATCAAGCGGGAACGCAGGTTTTTCATCAGATAGCGATACGGTTCTGCGGCACCTTCTTCGCCGACCAGCGCCAGCAGTTCCGGAGTTGCTTCAACCATCGACAGTTCAGAAACCAGAACTTGAATATCTTTCAGGAACAGATCGGTGGCTTTCCAGCGGCTGAGCAGCAGGACGTGGCGGGTGATATCGGCAGTGACGTTCGGGTTTCCGTCGCGGTCGCCGCCCATCCACGAGGTAAAACGCACCGGAACAAATTCGACGGGTAGTTTGTAGCCGAGGTTCTCTTCCAGTTGTTCGTTCAGTTCGCGCAGGTAATTCGGTACGCCTTGCCACAGGCTGTTTTCTACTACGGCAAAGCCCCATTTGGCCTCATCTACCGGGCTTGGGCGCAGCTTACGGATTTCATCGGTATGCCATGACTGGGCGATCAACTGGCGCAGGCGGCGCATCAGTTGGTTATGTTCGTAGTCGGCGATATCTTTGTTGTCGAGCTGTTTTAAGCAGGCGTTCACTTCCACCATTTTGTGGATCAGCGTACGACGGGTAATTTCGGTTGGGTGAGCCGTGAGGACCAGTTCCAGCGACAGCGATTCAACTGCTTTTTTGATGGTGTCTTCGCTCAGTTCCGGCTGGTTTTTCAGTTTACGCAGGGTGCGGGCGATCACTTCCGGATTGCTGGCTGCTTCGCCTTTCGGCGAAATGCTATGGTATTGCTCGGCGGTGTTAGCCAGATTCAGGAACTGACTAAACGCACGCGCAACGGGCAGCAGCTCGTCGTTCGACAAATTTTGTAAAGTGGTGAGCAACTCCTGGCGGTTAGCATCATTGCCAGCGCGTGAAGATTTGGACAACTTACGGATAGTTTCAACGCGTTCAAGAATGTGTTCTCCCAACGCATCCTTGATGGTTTCCCCCAGCACTTTGCCGAGCATACTGACATTACTACGCAATGCGGAATATTGTTCGTTCATATTACCCCAGACACCCCATCTTATCGTTTGATAGCCCTGTATCCTTCACGTCGCATTGGCGCGAATATGCTCGGGCTTTGCTTTTCGTCGTCTTTTATAAAGCCACGTAAAAGCGATGACGTCAAATGCTGCGAAATCGCTTCAGCAAACGAATAAATAGCAGGAATTTACGCCATTAAATACACGACGCTTTAAATAAGCGTAACTTATGGAAATGTTAAAAAATCGCCTTGAGTAACACCAAAGGTGTAGGTCGGATAAGATGCGCAAGCATCGCATCCGACATTGTTTGGCCTACGTTTTAATGCCAGCAGAAATGGTGAATCACCTGGGTGATCAGTTCGCGGGTGGGCTTAATAAACCGTGTCTCCAGGTATTCATCAGGCTGATGAGCCTGATTAATTGAGCCAGGTCCCAGCACCAGTGTCGGGCATAACGTCTGAATAAACGGCGCTTCGGTACAGTAGTTCACTACTTCGGTCTTTGCTCCGAGCAATTTCTCAACCACTTCAACCAGTTGATGATTCGGTGGGCATTCATAGCCAGGAATCGGTGGATGCAGCTCGTCGACCGTCAGACGACCCGGCCAGCGCTCGCTCACCGGAGACAATGCATCGTTGAGCAAACCATTAAGTTCATTGAGTGTCATGCCTGGCAGCGGACGAATATCCATATGCAACTCACAGCAAGCGCAAATACGGTTAGATGCATCGCCACCGTGAATATGCCCGAGGTTGAGCGTAGGGTATGGCACGGTAAATGCTTCGTAGTGATAACGTTCTTTCAGATTATCGCGCAATTGCAAAATATGCCCGATGGCGTCGTGCATCAATTCGATCGCGTTAACTCCGCGTGCTGGATCGCTGGAGTGCCCCGACTGGCCCTGAATACGGATGGCGTTCGAGATATGGCCTTTATGCGCGCGTACCGGTTGTAGTGACGTCGGTTCGCCAATGATGGCGCAATCCGGGCGCAGGGCGGTAGTTTCGGCAAAATATCGCGCTCCGGCCATACTGGTTTCTTCATCGGCAGTTGCGAGAATGTAGAGTGGTTTTTTCAGTTTCGTGACGTCGACATCGCGTAGCGCATCAAGGATAAACGCAAAAAAGCCTTTCATGTCGGCGGTGCCTAAGCCGTAAAGCTTGCCGTCATGCTCCGTCAGCGTAAACGGATCGCGCGTCCAGCGGCCGTCATCAAATGGCACCGTATCGGTATGCCCCGCCAGCAGCAAACCGCCAGCTCCCTGTCCGCAACTGGCTAGCATATTAAATTTGTTGCGAGTTCCCGGCACGGGCTGCACTTCCACATTGAAGCCCAAATCTTTAAACCAGTCCGCCAGCAGAGTGATTAAATCTGCATTGCTTTGATCGAGTGCCTCTTCCGTGGCGCTTATTGAAGGTGTGGCAATCAGAGCACGGTAAATCTCGATAAATGGCGGTAATTTGTTTTTCATTGTTGACACACCTCTGGTCATGATAGTATCAATATTCATGCAGTATTTGTGAATAAAAATACACTAACGTTGAGCGTAATAAAACCCACCAGCCGTAAGGTGAATGTTTTACGTTTAACCAGGCAACCAGACATAAGAAGGTGAATAGCCCCGATGTTGAATACGCTGATTGTGGGCGCCAGCGGTTACGCTGGCGCAGAGCTAGTGACCTATGTAAATCGCCATCCGCATATGAACATAACCGCTTTGACTGTTTCAGCGCAAAGCAATGATGCGGGAAAGTTAATCTCCGATTTGCATCCGCAGCTAAAAGGCATCGTTGATCTGCCGTTGCAGCCGATGTCGGATATCAGTGAGTTTAGCCCAGGGGTGGACGTGGTGTTTCTTGCTACTGCCCATGAAGTTAGTCACGATTTAGCGCCACAATTTCTTGAAGCGGGCTGTGTGGTGTTCGACCTTTCCGGCGCGTTTCGTGTTAACGACGCCACCTTCTATGAAAAATATTACGGCTTTAGCCATCAATACCCGGAACTGTTGGAACAGGCAGCTTACGGTCTGGCGGAGTGGTGCGGTCATAAATTAAAAGAAGCGAACTTAATTGCGGTGCCTGGCTGTTATCCGACGGCGGCGCAATTGGCGCTGAAACCGTTGATTGATGCCGATCTTCTTGACCTCAATCAGTGGCCGGTTATCAACGCCACCAGTGGTGTGAGCGGAGCAGGACGTAAGGCAGCGATTTCAAATAGTTTTTGTGAAGTTAGCCTGCAACCGTATGGTGTCTTTACCCATCGCCACCAGCCGGAGATCGCCACACACCTCGGTGCTGAAGTTATCTTCACCCCGCATCTGGGCAATTTCCCGCGCGGCATTCTCGAAACCATTACCTGCCGCCTGAAACCGGGTGTGACCCAGGCGCAAGTCGCGCAAGCGTTACAGCAGGCGTATGCCCATAAACCGCTGGTGCGGCTGTATGACAAAGGCGTTCCGGCGCTGAAAAATGTCGTCGGGCTGCCGTTCTGCGATATCGGTTTTGCCGTTCAGGGGGAACATCTGATTATTGTGGCGACCGAAGACAACTTATTGAAAGGCGCGGCAGCACAAGCGGTACAGTGCGCCAATATTCGTTTCGGCTATGCGGAAACGCAGTCTCTTATTTAGGGGTGCAATGATGAATCCATTAATTATCAAACTGGGCGGCGTACTGCTGGATAGTGAAGAGGCGCTGGAACGTCTGTTTACCGCACTGGTGAACTATCGCGAGTCACATCAGCGTCCGCTGGTGATTGTCCACGGCGGCGGCTGCGTGGTGGATGAGCTGATGAAAGGGCTGAATCTGCCGGTGAAAAAGAAAAATGGCCTGCGGGTGACGCCTGCGGATCAGATAAACATTATCACCGGAGCACTGGCGGGAACGGCAAACAAAACCCTGCTGGCATGGGCGAAGAAACATCAGATTGCGTCCGTAGGTTTGTTTCTCGGTGACGGCGACAGCGTCAAAGTGATCCAGCTTGATGAAGAGTTAGGCCATGTTGGACTGGCGCAGCCAGGTTCGCCTAAGCTTATCAATACATTGCTGGAAAACGGTTATCTGCCGGTGGTCAGCTCCATTGGCGTAACAGACGAAGGGCAACTGATGAACGTCAATGCCGACCAGGCGGCGACGGCGCTGGCGGCAACGCTGGGCGCGGATCTGATTTTGCTCTCTGATGTCAGCGGTATTCTCGACGGCAAAGGGCAACGTATTGCCGAAATGACCGCCGCGAAAGCAGAACAACTGATTGAGCAGGGCATTATTACTGACGGCATGATAGTGAAAGTGAACGCGGCGCTGGATGCTGCGCGCACGCTCGGCCGTCCGGTAGATATCGCCTCCTGGCGTCATGCGGAACAACTTCCGGCACTGTTTAACGGTATGCCGATGGGTACGCGGATTTTAGCTTAAGTTTTGTTGGCCGGAGACGTAGCTTTCTGGCATTGAATTTAAAAATAAGGAAACAGATTTATGGCACTTTGGGGCGGGCGTTTTACCCAGGCAGCAGATCAACGGTTCAAACAATTCAACGACTCACTGCGCTTTGATTACCGTCTGGCGGAGCAGGATATTGTTGGCTCTGTGGCCTGGTCCAAAGCGCTGGTAACGGTAGGCGTGTTAACCGCAGAAGAACAGGTGCAACTGGAAGAGGCGCTCAATGTGCTGCTGGAAGATGTTCGCGCCAGGCCACAACAAATTCTTGAAAGCGACGCCGAAGATATCCATAGCTGGGTGGAAGGCAAACTGATCGACAAAGTGGGCCAGTTAGGCAAAAAATTGCATACCGGGCGTAGCCGTAATGATCAGGTAGCGACTGACCTGAAACTGTGGTGCAAAGATACCGTTAGCGAGTTGCTGACGGCTAACCGGCAGCTGCAATCGGCGCTGGTGGAAACCGCACAAAACAATCAGGACGCGGTAATGCCAGGTTACACTCACCTGCAACGCGCCCAGCCGGTGACGTTCGCGCACTGGTGCCTGGCGTATGTTGAGATGTTGGCGCGTGATGAAAGCCGTTTGCAGGATGCGCTTAAGCGTCTGGATGTCAGCCCGTTAGGCTGTGGCGCACTGGCGGGAACGGCTTATGAAATCGACCGTGAACAGTTAGCAGGCTGGCTGGGCTTTGCCTCGGCGACCCGTAACAGTCTCGACAGCGTTTCTGACCGCGACCACGTGCTGGAACTGCTTTCTGCCGCCGCTATCGGTATGGTGCATTTGTCGCGTTTTGCCGAAGATCTGATTTTCTTTAACACCGGCGAAGCGGGTTTTGTGGAGCTTTCTGATCGCGTGACTTCCGGTTCATCATTAATGCCGCAGAAGAAAAATCCGGATGCGCTGGAGCTGATTCGCGGTAAATGCGGTCGTGTTCAGGGCGCGTTGACCGGCATGATGATGACGCTGAAAGGTCTGCCGTTGGCCTATAACAAAGATATGCAGGAAGACAAAGAAGGTCTGTTCGACGCGCTCGATACCTGGCTGGACTGCCTGCATATGGCGGCGCTGGTGCTGGACGGGATTCAGGTGAAACGCCCACGTTGTCAGGAAGCGGCGCAGCAGGGGTATGCGAACGCCACTGAACTGGCGGATTACCTGGTGGCGAAAGGTGTGCCGTTCCGCGAGGCGCACCATATTGTTGGTGAAGCGGTGGTGGAAGCCATTCGTCAGGGCAAACCGCTGGAAGAACTGCCGCTCAGTGAGTTGCAGAAATTCAGTCAGGTGATTGGCGAAGATGTCTATCCGATTCTGTCGCTGCAATCGTGCCTCGACAAGCGTGCAGCAAAAGGCGGCGTCTCCCCGCAGCAGGTGGCGCAGGCGATTGCTTTTGCGCAGGCGCGGTTGGAGTAATTGGTTTATATTGCTCCCCTGAAAATGGGGAGCTTACCACGCCTATAAAGTAGCGACACTACGTAGGCGGACTGCCTCAGGCAGAAATTTTTCAGCATTCTGGTGACCTTAAATTTAACGCCCAACCAGAACTATTATTTGTCATATTCCTTTTTATTCTTGCGTCTTCTTTACCTTCACTCTCCCCATGAAAATCATATTTTCAATACATCAATCAATACATATTTTAATTAATTGAATATAATTCATTTCTATTGCTGCGCTCATTTTTAATGATTAATGGAGTTTGTTATGTGATTATTTAACGTGTTGTTTTAACGATGATGGTTAATTATTCAGGTGGTTTTTGAGGGGGGGGGTCTCCTCGGTGGAAATTTTTATTTTTAATGTGATCACGGTTGAATAATCGCTCTTTCTCTCTTGTATGGTAGTAGGCGTAAAATTAAGTTTGAAGCGTCTATTTACAACACAGGAGATTGCAATAATGAAAATTATTGCTGCAGATGTTTTTGTTACTTGCCCAGGACGTAATTTCGTTACGCTTAAAATAACCACTGCAAGCGGACTTTGTGGATTGGGAGATGCCACATTAAATGGTCGCGAATTGTCGGTCGCTTCTTATCTGAAAGATCATCTTTGTCCACAATTAATTGGCCGCGATGCCAGCCGTATCGAAGATATCTGGCAATTCTTTTATAAAGGTGCTTACTGGCGACGTGGCCCCGTCACAATGTCGGCCATTTCTGCCATTGATATGGCGTTGTGGGATATCAAAGCCAAAGCGGCAAATATGCCATTGTATCAACTGCTTGGTGGGGCTTCTCGTGAAGGCGTGATGGTTTATTGCCACACCACCGGGCGCACGATTGATGAAGTCCTTGAAGACTATGCAAAGCACCAGCAGATGGGCTTTAAGGCGATTCGTGTGCAGTGCGGTGTACCGGGTATGCAAACCACTTATGGCCTGGCGAAGGGCAAAGGACTGGCGTATGAACCGGCAACCAAAGGCCTGTGGCCGGAAGAGCAGTTGTGGTCTTCAGAAAAGTATCTCGATTTTACACCGAAGTTATTTGAAGCGGTGCGTAATAAGTTCGGTTTTAACGAACATCTGTTGCATGACATGCACCATCGCCTGACTCCTATCGAAGCGGCGCGCTTTGGGAAGAGCATTGAGGATTACCGCCTGTTCTGGATGGAAGATCCGACGCCTGCCGAGAACCAGGAATGTTTTCGTCTGATTCGCCAGCATACTGTGACGCCGATTGCGGTCGGTGAAGTGTTTAACAGTATCTGGGACTGCAAGCAGTTAATCGAAGAGCAGCTGATTGACTATATTCGCACGACGATTACCCATGCAGGCGGCATTACCGGGATGCGACGGATTGCCGATTTTGCATCGCTTTATCAGGTACGTACCGGTTCGCATGGCCCTTCAGATTTATCGCCTGTTTGTCATGCGGCGGCGCTGCATTTTGACCTCTGGGTGCCAAACTTTGGTGTTCAGGAGTACATGGGCTATTCCGAACAAATGCTTGAAGTCTTCCCGCACAGCTGGCGCTTCGATGAAGGTTATATGCACCCAGGCGATGAACCGGGGCTGGGTATTTCTTTCGATGAGAAACTGGCGGCGAAATATCCGTATGACCCGGCGTATCTCCCCGTCGCACGACTGGAAGATGGCACATTGTGGAACTGGTAATAACGGTTCGCTTAATTATTTTCTGAATAGTCAGCAAATCGATTAATTCCGCTCAAGGAGCTAAAAATGGACGTTGATGTGTCAACCAGTGTTGCGGGTAATAAACCGCAACGGATTCGTCGTATTCAGACAGTAACGCTGGTTTTATTATTTATGGCGGGGATCGTTAATTTCCTCGACCGTTCGTCATTGAGCGTGGCAGGCGAAGCGATTCGTGGCGAGTTAGGATTATCGGCGACAGAATTTGGCGTTTTGCTTTCTGCATTTTCTCTGTCTTATGGTTTTTCACAACTCCCTTCCGGTATTTTGCTAGACCGCTTTGGCCCACGAATAGTTTTAGGTGCAGGCTTAATATTCTGGTCATTAATGCAGGCATTAACAGGAATGGTTAATTCTTTTAGCCACTTTATTTTAATGCGTATCGGTCTGGGTATTGGCGAAGCGCCATTTATGCCTGCGGGAGTAAAGTCGATCACCGACTGGTATGCGCAAAAAGAACGCGGCACGGCGCTGGGGATTTTTAACTCATCTACCGTTATCGGTCAGGCTATTGCGCCTCCTGCTCTTGTATTGATGCAGCTGGCATGGGGCTGGCGGGCAATGTTCGTCATCATCGGCGTGGCGGGGATTCTGGTTGGGATCTGTTGGTACGCGTGGTATCGCAACCGGGCGCAGTTTGTCCTGACCGACGAAGAACGGACCTATCTCTCCGCGCCGGTTAAACCGCGTCCACAATTACAATTTAGCGAGTGGCTGGCGCTGTTTAAGCATCGGACAACCTGGGGGATGATTTTAGGTTTCTCTGGCGTCAATTATACCGGTTGGCTCTACATCGCGTGGTTACCCGGTTATTTACAAGCCGAGCAAGGCTTCAGTCTGGCGAAAACCGGTTGGGTGGCGGCGATTCCTTTCCTCGCGGCGGCGGTCGGGATGTGGGTTAACGGTATTGTTGTCGATCGGCTGGCGAAAAAAGGCTACGACCTGGCGAAGACGCGTAAAACGGCTATTGTCTGCGGTTTGATGATGTCGGCATTAGGCACGTTGCTGGTCGTGCAATCCTCCTCGCCAGCCCAGGCTGTAGCGTTTATCTCAATGGCGCTGTTCTGCGTGCATTTCGCGGGAACATCTGCATGGGGACTGGTGCAGGTGATGGTGTCAGAAACAAAAGTGGCTTCCATCGCCGGGATTCAAAACTTTGGCAGTTTTGTTTTTGCTTCCTTTGCTCCGATCGTAACCGGTTGGGTAGTGGATACCACGCACTCGTTTAATCTGGCGCTGGTTATCGCGGCCTGTGTGACGTTCACCGGGGCGCTGTGTTACTTCTTTATTGTCAAAGATCGGATTGAGTAACTGTTACTATCAGGCTCTCTTGCTGTGGGCCTGTAGAATAAAAAAAAGCGGATCCTGGAGATCCGCAAAAGTTCACGTTGGCTTTAGTTATTCGAGTTGAGAAACTCTCGAAACGGGCAGTGACTTCAAGGGTTAAAAGAGGTGCCGCTCCGTTTCTGTGAGCAATTATCAGTCAGAATGCTTGATAGGGATAATCGTTCATTGCTATTCTACCTATCGCCATGAACTATCGTGGCGATGGAGGATGGATAATGAATATTCGTGATCTTGAGTACCTGGTGGCATTGGCTGAACACCGTCATTTTCGGCGTGCGGCAGATTCCTGCCACGTTAGCCAGCCGACGCTTAGCGGGCAAATTCGTAAGCTGGAAGATGAGCTGGGCGTGATGTTGCTGGAGCGGACCAGCCGTAAAGTGTTATTCACCCAGGCGGGAATGCTGCTGGTGGATCAGGCGCGTACCGTGCTGCGTGAGGTGAAAGTCCTTAAAGAGATGGCAAGCCAGCAGGGCGAGACAATGTCCGGGCCGCTGCATATTGGTTTGATTCCCACGGTTGGGCCTTACCTGTTACCGCATATTATCCCGATGCTGCACCAGACCTTTCCAAAGCTGGAAATGTATCTGCATGAAGCACAGACCCACCAGTTACTGGCGCAACTGGACAGCGGCAAACTCGATTGCGTGATCCTCGCGCTGGTGAAAGAGAGCGAAGCATTCATTGAAGTGCCGTTGTTTGATGAGCCAATGTTGCTGGCTATCTATGAAGATCACCCGTGGGCGAACCGCGAATGCGTACCAATGGCCGATCTGGCAGGGGAAAAACTGCTGATGCTGGAAGATGGTCACTGTTTGCGCGATCAGGCAATGGGTTTCTGCTTTGAAGCCGGGGCGGATGAAGATACACACTTCCGCGCGACCAGCCTGGAAACTCTGCGCAACATGGTGGCGGCAGGTAGCGGGATCACTTTACTGCCTGCGCTGGCTGTGCCGCCGGAGCGTAAACGCGATGGGGTTGTTTATTTGCCGTGTATTAAGCCGGAACCACGCCGCACTATTGGCCTGGTTTATCGTCCGGGCTCACCGCTGCGCAGCCGCTATGAGCAGCTGGCAGAGGCCATCCGCGCAAGAATGGATGGCCATTTCGATAAAGTGTTAAAACAGGCGGTTTAAACCGTTTAACGCGGCTACCCGATAGGCTTCCGCCATCGTCGGGTAGTTAAAGGTGGTGTTGACGAAGTACTCAATAGTGTTGCCGCCACCTTTCTGTTCCATAATCGCCTGACCGATATGAATAATTTCGGCTGCGCGCTCGCCAAAGCAGTGAATGCCCAGAATCTCTTTTGTTTCCCGATGGAACAAAATTTTCAGCGTGCCCACGTTCATGCCGACGATTTGTGCGCGTGCCAGATGTTTGAACTGGGCGCGGCCCACTTCATATGGCACTTTCATCGCGGTCAGCTGCTGTTCGGTTTTGCCCACAGAGCTGATTTCCGGGATGGTGTAAATACCGGTAGGGATATCTTCAATCAGATGTGCGGTGGCTTCGCCTTTCACCAGCGCCTGCGCGGCAATGCGCCCCTGGTCATAGGCCGCCGACGCCAGGCTCGGATAACCAATCACGTCGCCCACCGCGTAAACGTGTGGCTGTGCGGTCTGATACATGCTGTTGACCTTCAGCTGTCCACGACTGTCAGTTTCCAGCCCAATGTTCTGTAACGCCAGCGAATCGGTATTACCGGTGCGACCGTTGGCATAGAGAAGACAGTCGGCTTTCAGCTTTTTGCCCGACTTCAGATGCATAATCACACCGTCGTCACAGCCTTCGATCTTTTCGTACTCTTCGTTGTGACGAATCACTACGCCACTGTTCCAGAAGTGATAGGAGAGAGAATCTGACATCTCTTGATCGAGAAATGCCAGCAGGCGATCGCGGGTATTGATCAGATCCACTTTTACATCCATACCGCGGAAGATCGACGCATATTCACAGCCGATCACTCCAGCACCGTAAATCAGTACATGGCGCGGTTCGTGGTGCATGCTAAGAATTGAGTCGCTGTCATAAATGCGTGGATGGGTGAAATCAACATCTGTTGGATGATAAGGGCGAGAACCACAGGCAATAACAAATTTTTCAGCGGTTAGTGTTTCGACGCTGCCGTCCGGGCAATCCAGCGCCAACGTATGCTCGTCAACAAAGCGAGCGTTCCCCTGCAATATTTCACAGTGATTACGTTCGTAAAATCCCTGACGCATGCGCGTTTGTTGATTAATCACGTTATCGGCATGGTTAAGGATATCGGCAAAAGAAGAGCGGAGCAGTCGGGAATGGTCGCTGTAAAGTGGGTTTTGATTGAATTCTATAATGCGGCTGACGGCGTGACGGAGAGCTTTCGACGGGATGGTGCCCCAGTGGGTGCAACCGCCGCCAACATTTTGATAACGCTCGATAACTGCGACGCGCGCACCTTGCTTAACCAGGCCCATTGCAGCGCCTTCGCCGCCGGGGCCGGAACCTATTACTATGGCATCGTAATCGTAGGAATGTGGCATGGTAGGGCTTACCTGTTCTTATACATAAAAGCAACAGAATGGTAACATTTTATCGCGGGTAAGCCAATTGATCCCCGTCATTTATCTGGCTATATCGTGAGCGGCCTTTGCTTTGTCTGTTTCTTACTTTTGCCTTGAACGTTTTATTGGATTTTTATCGCCAGTACTCACCGTTTAAGTGGCAGGTTTCCGTTGTTCGTAAAAGAACCGGCCAAAGAATTGCAGTAAATATGTTTTATTGCGTTACCGTTCATTCACAACACTGGAGCAATCCAGTATGTTCATTCTCTGGTATAGTGCCAGCAGTACTTTTGGCAAGGATTCAGACATCGTGATGGGCGTAAGAGCGCAACAAAAAGAAAAAACCCGCCGTTCGTTGGTGGAAGCCGCATTTAGCCAATTAAGTGCTGAACGCAGCTTCGCCAGCCTGAGTTTGCGTGAAGTGGCGCGTGAAGCGGGCATTGCTCCCACCTCTTTTTACCGGCATTTTCGCGACGTAGACGAACTCGGTCTGACCATGGTTGATGAGAGCGGTTTAATGCTGCGCCAACTCATGCGCCAGGCGCGTCAGCGTATCGCCAAAGGCGGGAGTGTGATCCGCACCTCGGTCTCCACATTTATGGAGTTCATCGGTAATAATCCTAACGCCTTCCGGTTATTATTGCGGGAACGCTCCGGCACCTCCGCTGCGTTTCGTGCCGCCGTTGCGCGTGAAATTCAGCACTTCATTGCGGAACTTGCGGACTATCTGGAACTCGAAAACCATATGCCGCGTGCGTTTACTGAAGCGCAAGCCGAAGCCATGGTGACGATTGTCTTCAGTGCGGGTGCCGAGGCGTTGGACGTCGGCGTCGAACAACGTCGGCAATTAGAAGAGCGACTGGTACTGCAACTGCGAATGATTTCGAAAGGGGCTTATTACTGGTATCGCCGTGAACAAGAGAAAACCGCAATTATTCCGGGAAATGTGAAGGACGAGTAATGAAACAAGCAAATCAAGATAGAGGTACGCTGCTGCTGGCGCTGGTGGCTGGCTTATCGATTAATGGTACTTTCGCAGCGCTGTTTAGCTCCATTGTGCCATTTTCTGTATTCCCGATTATTTCCCTGGTGCTGACAGTTTACTGCCTGCATCAACGTTATCTTAATCGCACTATGCCGGTAGGCTTGCCGGGTCTGGCTGCTGCTTGTTTTATTCTCGGCGTACTGCTGTACAGCACGGTAGTTCGTGCGGAATATCCGGATATCGGCTCTAACTTCTTCCCGGCAGTACTGTCCGTCATTATGGTGTTCTGGATTGGCGCGAAGATGCGTAACCGTAACCGTAACCGTAAGCAGGAAGTTGCTGAGTAATCGGTATCATGCCGGATGCTGGCGCATCCGGCATAGATTTTACTTCGCGGTCAGTAATACGCCGCACTCCATATGGTGCGTGTAGGGGAACTGATCAAACAGAGCCAGACGTTCAACCTTGTGCGTCTGGCTTAATGTTTCCAGATTCTTGCATAACGTTTCCGGATTGCAGGAGATATACAGAATACGTGGATACGCCTGCACCATTTTCTCGGTTTCACTGTCCAGACCGCTGCGCGGTGGGTCGACAAAAATGGTTTCGCACTGATAACTCTTCAAGTCGATCCCTTGCAGGCGATTAAACTCGCGCACACCATTCATCGCCTGAGTAAATTCTTCTGCCGCCATACGAATAATTTGGACGTTATCAATATGGTTAGCGGCAATGTTGTATTGCGCGGCAGCGACCGAAGGCTTGGCGATTTCGGTGGCTAATACCCGATCAAAATTGCGCGCCAGGGCTAATGAGAAGTTACCGTTGCCGCAGTACAGCTCCAGTAAATCGCCTTTTGAGCCTTTGGTGACGTCCAGCGCCCATTCCAGCATCTGAATATTCATCGCCGCGTTCGGCTGGGTAAAGCTGTTTTCTACCTGACGGTAGATCATCTCTTTCCCTGCGACCGGCAGACGTTCGTCGATGTAATCTTGATCCAGCGCGATTTTGGTTTTCGTTGCCCGACCAATCAGATGCACATTTAAATTTTGTGCGCGCAACGCATCGCGCAGAGCTTCCGCATGTTGACGCCATTCGTCATCCAGCTTTTTATGGTACAGCAGGGAAACCACCGCCTGATTACTCAGCGTAGTGAGGTAATCAATCTGGAATAGCTTGTGGCGCAGAACTGGATTATTACGCACACCCGCAATCATCGCCGTCATCAACTGGTTGATAAGTTCACTGGCGGCGGGGAAGCTATCCACGCGGATACGGCTTTTGGTTTGTTGATCGAAAATGATGTGGTACAGGTCATCGCCATCGTGCCAGATGCGGAACTCCGCACGCATCCGGTAATGACTGACCGGCGAGCGAAACACTTCCGGAACCAGGTCAGAAAACGGCGCCATCATACTTTGCAAACGTACCACTTTTTCGGCTAACTGCGCTTCATACTGTTCTGTTGGAAGGTGTTCGGGGGTCATGATGTATCCTGAAAATGAAATGTACGCGGCGATTGTAGGGATTGCTCATCAGATGTCCAGATCTTGATGTATTCCTATTTGTGAGCTACGTCTGGACAGCAACTTGTTACAACCTGTAGCATCCACTCGCCGGTCCTGTGAGTTAATAGGGAATCCAGTGCAAATCTGGAGCTGACGCGCAGCGGTAAGGAAAGGTGCGATGATTGCGTTATGCGGACACTGCCATCCGGTGGGAAGTCATCATCTCTTAGTATTTTATATACCCCTCCAAGCCCGAAGACCTGCCGGCTAACGTCGCATCTGGTTCTCATCATCGCGTAATATTGATGAAGCCTGCGGCATCCTTCTTCTATTGTGGATGCTTTACAATGATTAAAAAAGCTTCGCTGCTGACGGCGTGTTCCGTCACGGCATTTTCTGCTTGGGCACAGGATACCAGCCCGGATACTCTCGTCGTTACTGCTAACCGTTTTGAACAGCCGCGCAGCACTGTGCTTGCACCAACCACCGTTGTGACGCGTCAGGATATCGACCGCTGGCAGTCGACCTCGGTCAATGATGTGCTGCGCCGTCTTCCGGGTGTCGATATCACCCAAAACGGCGGTTCAGGTCAGCTCTCATCTATTTTTATTCGCGGTACAAATGCCAGTCATGTGTTGGTGTTAATTGATGGCGTCCGCCTGAATCTGGCGGGGGTGAGTGGTTCTGCCGACCTTAGCCAGTTCCCTATTGCGCTTGTCCAGCGTGTTGAATATATCCGTGGGCCGCGCTCCGCCGTCTATGGTTCCGATGCAATAGGTGGGGTCGTGAATATCATCACGACGCGCGATCAACCCGGAACGGAAATTTCAGCAGGGTGGGGAAGCAATAGCTATCAGAACTATGATGTTTCTACACAGCAACAACTGGGAGATAAGACACGGGTAACGCTGTTGGGCGATTATGCCCATACTCATGGTTATGATGTTGTCGCCTATGGTAATACCGGAACGCAAGCTCAGCCAGATAACGATGGTTTTTTAAGTAAAACGCTTTATGGCGCGCTGGAGCATAACTTTACTGATGTCTGGAGCGGTTTTGTGCGCGGCTATGGCTATGATAACCGTACCAATTATGACGCATATTATTCTCCCGGCTCACCGTTGCTCGATACCCGTAAACTCTATAGCCAAAGTTGGGACGCCGGGCTGCGCTATAACGGCGAACTGATTAAATCACAACTCATTACCAGCTATAGCCATAGCAAAGATTACAACTACGATCCGCATTATGGTCGTTATGATTCGTCGGCGACGCTTGATGAGATGAAGCAATACACCGTCCAGTGGGCAAACAATGTCATCGTTGGTCACGGTAGTATTGGTGCGGGTGTTGACTGGCAGAAACAGACTACAACGCCGGGTACAGGTTATGTAGAGGATGGATATGATCAACGTAATACCGGCATCTATCTGACCGGGCTGCAACAAGTCGGCGATTTTACCTTTGAAGGCGCAGCACGCAGCGACGATAACTCACAGTTTGGTCGTCATGGAACCTGGCAAACCAGCGCCGGTTGGGAATTTATCGAAGGTTATCGCTTCATTGCTTCCTACGGGACATCTTATAAGGCACCAAATCTTGGGCAACTGTATGGCTTCTACGGAAATCCGAATCTGGACCCGGAGAAAAGCAAACAGTGGGAAGGCGCGTTTGAAGGCTTAACCGCTGGGGTGAACTGGCGTATTTCCGGATATCGTAACGATGTCAGTGACTTGATAGATTATGATGATCACACCCTGAAATATTACAACGAAGGGAAAGCGCGGATTAAGGGCGTCGAGGCGACCGCCAATTTTGATACCGGACCACTGACGCATACTGTGAGTTATGATTATGTCGATGCGCGCAATGCAATTACCGACACGCCGTTGTTACGCCGTGCTAAACAGCAGGTGAAATACCAGCTCGACTGGCAGTTGTATGACTTCGACTGGGGTATTACTTATCAGTATTTAGGCACTCGCTATGATAAGGATTACTCATCTTATCCTTATCAAACCGTTAAAATGGGCGGTGTGAGCTTGTGGGATCTTGCGGTTGCGTATCCGGTCACCTCTCACCTGACAGTTCGTGGTAAAATAGCCAACCTGTTCGACAAAGATTATGAGACAGTCTATGGCTACCAAACTGCAGGACGGGAATACACCTTGTCTGGCAGCTACACCTTCTGAACCACGTCCCACCGTGCTGGTGTTTGACTCCGGCGTCGGTGGGTTGTCGGTCTATGACGAGATCCGGCATCTCTTACCGGATCTCCATTACATTTATGCTTTCGATAACGTCGCTTTCCCGTATGGCGAAAAAAGCGAAGAGTTTATTGTTGAGCGAGTGGTGGCAATTGTCACCGCAGTGCAAGAACGCTATCCCCTTGCGCTGGCAGTGGTCGCTTGCAACACCGCCAGTACCGTTTCACTTCCTGCCTTACGCGAAAAGTTCGACTTCCCGGTTGTTGGAGTCGTGCCGGCGATTAAACCTGCTGCACGTCTGACGGCAAATGGCATTGTCGGATTACTGGCAACCCGCGGAACAGTTAAACGTTCTTATACTCATGAGCTGATCGCGCGTTTCGCTAATGAATGCCAGATAGAAATGCTGGGTTCGGCAGAGATGGTTGAGTTGGCTGAAGCGAAGCTGCATGGCGAAGATGTTTCTCTGGATGCGCTAAAACGTATCTTGCGTCCGTGGTTAAGAATGAAAGAGCCGCCAGATACCGTTGTACTGGGGTGTACCCATTTCCCTCTACTACAAGAAGAACTGCTACAGGTGCTGCCAGAGGGAACACGGCTGGTGGATTCTGGCGCAGCGATTGCTCGCCGAACGGCCTGGTTGCTAGAGCATGAAGCCCCGGATGCAAAATCCGCCGATGTGAATATTGCCTTTTGTATGGCAATGACGCCAGAAGCTGAACAATTATTGCCCGTTTTACAGCGCTACGGCTTCGAAACGCTCGAAAAACTGGCAGTTTTAGACTGATTTGGTTGAATGTTGCGCGGTCGGAAAATTATTTTAAATTTCCTCTTGTCAGGCCGGAATAACTCCCTATAATGCGCCACCACTGACACGGAACAACGGCAAACACGCCGCCGGGTCAGCGAGGTTCTCCTGAGAATCTCGACAGAGAAAAGAAAAAAAATGCTTGACTCTGTAGCGGGAAAGCGTATTATGCACACCCCGCGCCGCTGAGAAAAAGCGAAGCGGCACTGCTCTTTAACAATTTATCAGACAATCTGTGTGGGCACTCGAAGATACGGATTCTTAACGTCGCAAGACGAAAAATGAATACCAAGTCTCAAGCGT
>NZ_CAWNSE010000017.1:0-1871 GCF_963876935.1 Escherichia sp. MOD1-EC4550 | reverse complement strand
ACTGCTCTTTAACAATTTATCAGACAATCTGTGTGGGCACTCGAAGATACGGATTCTTAACGTCGCAAGACGAAAAATGAATACCAAGTCTCAAGAGTGAACACGTAATTCATTACGAAGTTTAATTCTTTGAGCATCAAACTTTTAAATTGAAGAGTTTGATCATGGCTCAGATTGAACGCTGGCGGCAGGCCTAACACATGCAAGTCGAACGGTAACAGGAATCAGCTTGCTGATTCGCTGACGAGTGGCGGACGGGTGAGTAATGTCTGGGAAACTGCCTGATGGAGGGGGATAACTACTGGAAACGGTAGCTAATACCGCATAACGTCGCAAGACCAAAGAGGGGGACCTTCGGGCCTCTTGCCATCGGATGTGCCCAGATGGGATTAGCTAGTAGGTGGGGTAACGGCTCACCTAGGCGACGATCCCTAGCTGGTCTGAGAGGATGACCAGCCACACTGGAACTGAGACACGGTCCAGACTCCTACGGGAGGCAGCAGTGGGGAATATTGCACAATGGGCGCAAGCCTGATGCAGCCATGCCGCGTGTATGAAGAAGGCCTTCGGGTTGTAAAGTACTTTCAGCGGGGAGGAAGGGAGTAAAGTTAATACCTTTGCTCATTGACGTTACCCGCAGAAGAAGCACCGGCTAACTCCGTGCCAGCAGCCGCGGTAATACGGAGGGTGCAAGCGTTAATCGGAATTACTGGGCGTAAAGCGCACGCAGGCGGTTTGTTAAGTCAGATGTGAAATCCCCGGGCTCAACCTGGGAACTGCATCTGATACTGGCAAGCTTGAGTCTCGTAGAGGGGGGTAGAATTCCAGGTGTAGCGGTGAAATGCGTAGAGATCTGGAGGAATACCGGTGGCGAAGGCGGCCCCCTGGACGAAGACTGACGCTCAGGTGCGAAAGCGTGGGGAGCAAACAGGATTAGATACCCTGGTAGTCCACGCCGTAAACGATGTCGACTTGGAGGTTGTGCCCTTGAGGCGTGGCTTCCGGAGCTAACGCGTTAAGTCGACCGCCTGGGGAGTACGGCCGCAAGGTTAAAACTCAAATGAATTGACGGGGGCCCGCACAAGCGGTGGAGCATGTGGTTTAATTCGATGCAACGCGAAGAACCTTACCTGGTCTTGACATCCACGGAAGTTTTCAGAGATGAGAATGTGCCTTCGGGAACCGTGAGACAGGTGCTGCATGGCTGTCGTCAGCTCGTGTTGTGAAATGTTGGGTTAAGTCCCGCAACGAGCGCAACCCTTATCCTTTGTTGCCAGCGGTCCGGCCGGGAACTCAAAGGAGACTGCCAGTGATAAACTGGAGGAAGGTGGGGATGACGTCAAGTCATCATGGCCCTTACGACCAGGGCTACACACGTGCTACAATGGCGCATACAAAGAGAAGCGACCTCGCGAGAGCAAGCGGACCTCATAAAGTGCGTCGTAGTCCGGATTGGAGTCTGCAACTCGACTCCATGAAGTCGGAATCGCTAGTAATCGTGGATCAGAATGCCACGGTGAATACGTTCCCGGGCCTTGTACACACCGCCCGTCACACCATGGGAGTGGGTTGCAAAAGAAGTAGGTAGCTTAACCTTCGGGAGGGCGCTTACCACTTTGTGATTCATGACTGGGGTGAAGTCGTAACAAGGTAACCGTAGGGGAACCTGCGGTTGGATCACCTCCTTACCTTAAAGAACTGTGCTTTGCAGTGCTCACACAGATTGTCTGATGAAAATGAGCAGTAAAACCTCTACAGGCTTGTAGCTCAGGTGGTTAGAGCGCACCCCTGATAAGGGTGAGGTCGGTGGTTCAAGTCCACTCAGGCCTACCAAATTTGCACCGCAAATTTGAAGAGGTTTTATAAAGCGT